>CALCCA010000115.1 GCA_937899725.1 uncultured Halomicronema sp. | reverse complement strand
CGGGATTTGAGCCGGTTCGCTCGAAAGACCCAGGGGGAAAGGAAGAGGGAAAGGGAGATCTAAAGATTAGGGGTCTAGCATTGCCACATCTCAAAATTATTTCGCTCTTCAGTTGAGTGGCTAGCTCGGTAGAGTTGCTGAATGCAGTTAGATTTGGTTATTACTCCGGCTGTTCTCTCCTTACTGAAGCCGGTCATAGATAGTCACCCTGGATCGGCTGATACCTTCGCTTGCGAAGAATCCTCAGACGTCATAGTTACCTGTCTACCGGAGCATTTGAACGCGTACTGATACTGGAGCCGCCGCGAATGGGCTCCAGTCGTTTCTAGGGAAATAGGCACAGGACTTTGCCCTGTATTTGGGTCAAAGGCAACAGGCCAAACTGTTTGCTGTCTTGGCTCTCGTCAGCGTTGTCTCCCTGCAAATAGCAACGACCATCAGTTTCCACAAACAGGACACGTTTGATGATGCGAAGGTCTGGCTCGTAGGGATGAGAGGCGATGACAATTTCATTGGGCAGAGGTAACTGCTGCTGATAAGCGGATGGGTTGATCAACACCTCTTGGGGAGGGTGTAGCAGAGGCATCATGGAATTGCCGGTAATACGATAGCGACGATAGCGGCGCAACAGCCAAAGCAGCACATCCACCATGGTCGAGTGACGAAGAGAGTTTTTCATTGATTCAGAATTAGGCATAAAAAAAGCGATCGCCTCCACAACGATCGCTTCTAAGAGAAAAGTTAATGGATGCTAGCTAGCGGTATACCAGGTGACATCACGGCTCTTAGTGGCCCAAAACATGTTGTGAATCTTTTCGACCGCTGCCATCAACTCTTGAGTATGTTGAGCACTCACTTCCACCTTACAAGCGGAGCAGAGCTTGGTAGCTTTCCAAAAAGTGTCATGCAAATCGGGAAATTGCTCAAGGTGTTGAGGCTTGAAGTAGTCTGTCCACAAGATCAACAGCTCATCTTTGGTAATCTGAGCCTGCTCTTCTTTGATGGCAACGTAGCGAGAAAAGGTGTTTTCGTACGCGGGGTCACCTGGCTTAGCCTCAAGGTCGAGCAGCTTTTTGGTCATGCTAACGACGGCTTCAGCCGCGACACGAGCCGAGGAAGGGTCATAAACACCACAGGGACCGTCGCAGTGGGCGCTCACTATGGGCGCAGGAAACTGACCTTGGAATTTAGAAATAATTTGCTTCAGCATGTGCCTTGCTTTGTGTTGGTTTTCAAGCGCGTAGCAATACATTAGGTGATGTAACGACCAACCAACTGCCATTCGAAGCTACGGCTCTGAATGCCTTTGGCTTGAACGATAGCAGGTGGATCACACTCTCACATAGTAAACATTTTTAGAGACGTGCGGTCAAGGCTACCAAGGCCGCAAAAAATGTCTGCCGGAGGGAGTACCGCCCGGTAGCTGGTTCCGGCAGTGGCTGAAGATAGTACATTTGTCAGAATAGTGTATTGCCTGGCAGGGAGAATGCTGATGAGAGGGTTTTGCCGATCGCTAGTTGGCCTGGGAATTTTAGCGATCTCTGGATGTGTATTGCCTGGAATAGACAATCTGCCCTTGCCTACCAGCGTAGAGCCTACACGCTTGCCCCCCTGCGTTGATGATGATTGCAACTGCGGTGATTTTCGCGATCAGCCGCTGGCACAACTCGTGTTGGAATCATTTGCAGACGATCCGTTTGTGCTTGATCGGGATGGTAATGGGGTGGCCTGTGAAGCATTACCACCGGTTTCAGCAGGGCTGGAACCGGCCACACAAACGTCTGAGAATGTACATCTCACGTTGGGTAATCCGAGCAACGCTGGCGGGGAGAATTTAAACAACTACTTACTAGAGAGGGCGCAATATGCGCTGTCTTACAACGGTGATCGCGGTGTGGCGAATTGGGTAAGCTGGCACCTCAGCGCCGATTGGTTGGGCAGTACTGAGCGACAAGACAACTTTCGGCAAGATGGCGGCTTACCCACTGGCGTCTATCAGGTGACGCCCAATGACTATCGCAATACCGGATATGACCGAGGCCATATCGTGCCCTCTGGCGATCGCACCCGGAGCCCGCAAGATAACTCAGTCACCTTTTTGATGACAAACATTTTGCCGCAGGTACCGGAAAACAATCGAGGAGTTTGGCGTGAGCTAGAGGAATATAGCCGTGACCTCGTCGATCAGTTTGATCAGGAATTATTTATCATCGCCGGGGGGTACGGTGTACAGGCGCGGCTGGCGGAAGGACGAGTCACCGTACCGTCACGCTTGTGGAAAGTAATCGTCGTTTTAGATCCGGGTCAAAGCCTAGCTGATGTTGATTTGAGCACACCCGTGATTGTGGTCGATATGCCCAATGGCGATGTGATGGGGACTGACTGGCGAGCTTATCAAACCACCGCTGATCGCTTAGAACTGGCAACTGGCTATGATCTACTGTCTTTGGTGCCAGTAGAAATTCAAGCGGTTTTAGAAGCCTCTGTCTATGCGATCCCAGGTCGTCAATAGGGCAGTCCTCAGGCAAACATTTATCCCCTTCAGATATTGTCTTCAATCAGTTGGGACGTCACTGGTCAATTTTGACGGGAAGTTGCCCATCACTCAGCGAGTCCGGCACCGGCAGGCTCAGGGAGATGGAATGCTGGAAAAACTTTTTTTCGCCTCAACGCGGTACTGCAAATCTAAAACGAGAATTGAGAATTGCTAGTAGGCTTTCAGACAGTTCAGAGTAAGCATCCACCTGCCAGTAAGATGGGGAGGCTGTTTGCCTGGAGGTAATCACGTGGTTGACCGTCAAAAGCTGTACGAAGGGAAGGCTAAAATCCTCTATGCGACTGACAATCCCGAGGTTTTGATCAGCTATTTTAAGGATGATGCCACCGCGTTTAATGCTCAAAAGCGGGGCCAAATTACTGATAAAGGGAAGCTGAACTGCGCGATCGCTACTCATCTATTTAAAGTACTCGCAGCGGCGGGTATTCCAACTCATTGGCTCGAAACGCCGAACGAGCGCGAAATGCGAGTGCAGGCGATCAAGATTATCCCCCTCGAAGTCGTAGTTAGAAATCTTGCGGCGGGCAGTCTTTGCCAACAAACCGGACTCGATTTAGGAACACCGCTAGAGCCTCCTTTAGTAGAGTTCTATTACAAAAATGATGACTTGGGCGATCCGTTACTGACCCGCGATCGCATCAAAGCGATGAATCTCGCAGACGAGGCACAAATCGAAACGTTGGTTCGTCTAGCGGAGCAAATCAACCAAGTTTTGCAAGACTTTTTTCAACAGTGTCAAATCACCCTGGTTGATTTCAAACTCGAATTTGGTTTGAATCATCAAAATCAAATTATTTTGGCCGACGAAATCAGTCCAGATACCTGTCGCCTTTGGGATCAATCTGAAACCAGCCTTTCTGATCGCATTTTAGACAAAGATCGATTTCGAAAAGATTTAGGTCAAGTGGCCGAAGCCTACCAAAAAGTGCTTCAAAGAATTTTGGCCCAAGGAAGCTTATCCTAGTTCACCCGATGCGGTAAAATCTTTCCGTTTGTGGCCAAGGTTAGCAAAAAGCAATCGAAACCCGATGACTTTCGCAGCTTTTAAGCTTTACCCGTGTTCTCTTATTCACTCTAGCTGTTGCACACATGCGCCAAACCCCTAGCCTCGTCGCTCTCCTGACCCTTTCGGCAACCTTGGGAATTGCTTCTCAAGCGCATGGCGAAACGCTGTCGCCCCCGGCCAATGAGGCCAATGTTCGCGCCGTGGGAGTCGCTGAGTTGGTCACAGACGCGGCTAGCGCTGACGAATTGGCCGCCCGAGAGAGACCGAACAACACGGCCATCACTTCAACCGTGATCGAATATTTTGAGTCGCAGCCGCAGCTGAGCGACTCAGAGAGCAGTCCGGAGAACCGGGCCACTGATGAGGCCGCAGATCGGCAGTCTGAGCAGCGGGAAGCCGGGGCGGGAGCTTTGCCACTGTCGCCGATCAAAGCCTCTGCGACCAGCGCTACGATTCATCAGCTAAACCAGCAGCTCTTGCTAACGGAAGAGTCCGCCACCGAGTCTAGCCAAGGGCTCGAAAGCGAGCTTACAGAAATTGCCCAGGCAGAGGACGATACCCCAGCCGAGACCGACCCGGCAGCGCCAGATGACGAGGAAGCGGAGGACAGTGACGAAGACGCCGAGGAGTCGGAGCCGGAGGCAGCTACCGAAACTCAGGTGCTCGTGGGAGAAGTCGCCGTGACCGCATCGGATGGCGAGCCGATTGACCCTGAATTAGAAGATACGGTTTACAACGCGATTGATACGCGACCGGGGGAAACCACAACGCGATCGCAAATTCAGCAAGACATTAATAATGTGTTCGCTACTGGTTTCTTTGCCAATGTGCGCGCTGTACCTTTGGATACACCCTTGGGGGTACGCGTCACCTTCGTCGTTGATCCCAACCCAGTGCTCAGTCAGGTCGAGGTCGAGGGTAGCGAAGTCTTGCCGACGGAGGTAGTCGACGATATCTTTTCGCCTCAATACGGCGAAATCATCAACCTTTTAGATTTTCAAGATGGCATTTTAGAGCTCAACAACTGGTACCAGGAAAACGGTTATGTGCTGGCGCAAGTCATTGCCGCCCCGCAAGTAGGTGAAGATGGCGTAGTCACCCTACAGGTCGCCGAAGGGGTGATTGAAGACATCACCGTTCAGTTTATGAACGAGGAAGGACTCGTCGTTGATGAAGACGGCAACCCCATCCAGGGTAAAACTCGAGATTTCATCGTTTTGAGGGAATTTCAGACTGAGCCAGGTGACGTCTTCCAACAAAATCAGATTCAATCAGACCTGCAGCAGGTATTTGGCCTCGGAATTTTTGACGACGTGACGCTGACGCTCAACCCCGGTCAAAAAGATCCGCGCAATGTCGATGTCACCGTCAACGTCATCGAGCGGAATACCGGCTCGGTAGCTGCCGGTGTGGGTTTCAACTTTACGGGCGACTTGTTTGGCACCCTCAGCTACCGCCAAGACAACTTTGGCGGCAACAACCAAAAGTTTTCGGCAGAGGCCCAGCTCAGCTTCCGCGATATTTTGTTTGATGTCAGCTTTACCGATCCTTGGATTGGGGGTGACCCCTATGGCACCTCTTACACCGTGAGCGGGTTTGGGCGCCGCTCCGTTTCCCTCGTGTTTGATGGCGGCGACAACGAAATTGATTTGGACAACGGCGATCGCGTCCGAGTGCTGCGATTTGGCACGGGGGTGACCTTCCGGCGACCCTTGGGCAACGGCTGGGATGCTTCGCTAGGCACGCTGTATCAGCGCGTCCGCACAACAGACGCCGATGGCAATACCGTTACCGAAGATGCCGCCAACAATCCGCTCACGGCCAGCGACTCAGGCGCTGATGACTTGTGGACAGTGCAGTTTGGGGTGGTACAAGATTTACGCAATGATCCCTTTGCGCCCACGAGTGGCTCGGTCTTGCGATTGGGCACCGAGCAGTCGATTCCCCTCGGCAGCGGCAGCATCTTCTTCAACCGGCTGCGCGCCAGCTATAGCTACTACGTGCCAGTCTCGTTCTTGAATTTCGGTGAAGGCCCCCAGGCGATCGCCATTAATGTGCAAGGCGGCAGTATCATCGGCGATTTCCCCCCTTACGAAGCTTTCTCGATCGGCGGCACCAACTCCGTTCGCGGCTATGAAGAAGGGGATGTCGGCACCGGCCAGAGCTACCTGCAGGCCTCGATTGAATATCGCTTTCCCCTCTTTTCTTTCTTAGGCGGGGCGCTGTTTTTGGATGCGGGCACCGATCTGGGTACGGGGGACAACGTGCCAGGCTCACCAGGGCCGGATCGCGGCAAGCCCGGCAGTGGTTTTGGCTACGGCGCTGGGGTCCGGGTGCAAACGCCGCTGGGCCCCATTCGAGTTGACTATGGCTTTAGCGATCAAGGCGATGGCCGACTACACTTTGGTATCGGCGAGCGGTTTTAAGCCATGACCCAGGCAATTTCGTCAGGAATGGTCAAACCAGATCACCCCCGGTCACAGCAATGTACGTTAAGGGCCGCTGTGAGCCAAGCGGGCGTGGGGTTGCACTCGGGTGCCGAAACCCAAGTGCAGGTTTTACCCGCAGCCGCCAACACGGGTCGGTTTTTTGTGCGGACTGATCTACCCGGTAGCCCCACCGTGCCAGCCCAGGTTAATGCGGTTAAGCAAACGTTACTGTCAACGGAGTTGGCGGCTCAGGATGCCACTGTGCGCACCGTTGAACATTTGCTAGCCGCCCTCATCGGGCTGGGTATCGATAATGCGCGGATTGAAATTAACGGCCCGGAAGTGCCCCTGATGGATGGTTCTGCCCAAGTTTGGGTCAGCGCGCTGCAAGCGATGGGTCAACAAACCCAGTCGGCAGACCGGCCCGTCTGGAAAATCACCCACCCGATCTGGGTGCGCGATCAGGATGCGTTTGTGGTCGCCATGCCAGCCGACACCCCCCGACTCACCTACGGCATTGATTTTGAGTTACCGGCGATCGGCAACCAGTGGTATAGCTGGTCACCTGCGACCTCATCGTTTGCCCAGGAAGTTGCCCCCGCTCGCACCTTTGGCTTAGCGCATCAAATTGAATACCTGAGAACGCAGGGCCTGATCAAAGGCGGCAGTTTGGAGAACGCCCTGGTGTGCGATCGCGACGGCTGGGTTAACCCCCCCCTGCGATTTGAAAACGAACCCGTTCGCCACAAGCTGCTGGACTTGCTAGGTGACCTCAGCCTGCTGGGGACGCTACCGACGGCCCACATCATGGCTTACAAAGCCAGCCATCATTTGCATGTGCAACTGGCTAAAGCACTTTTAGACAGCACCCAGCCTGGTTAGGATGCACCTCAGGTGGGAGAATTAACAAAGATTTTAGGCAATCAACAGGATTCGGCTGTCAAAGTCGATTGCGAAGGAACCGATGACAACAGTAGTCAGCACCAACTCAACTCAAAACACCGCTTCGACGCCGCTGGCAGTAGAGGCAGCGAGTTCTGAAAAAACCACCTTTACGACTGAAGAAATTCAGCAACTCTTACCCCATCGCTATCCGTTTGCGCTAGTTGATCGGATAATCGATTACGTGCCTGGGGAGCAAGCTACCGGGATTAAAAACGTCACGTTTAATGAGCCCCAATTTCAAGGTCATTTTCCCGGACGGCCGATTATGCCAGGCGTCTTAATCGTCGAAGCGATGGCTCAAGTGGGGGGCATCGTCTTGACTCAGCTACCGGGCATTGATGGCCTATGTATGTTTGCGGGCATCGATAAAGTGCGCTTTCGTCGACCCGTGGTGCCCGGTGATCAACTCGTGATGACTGTAAACCTGCTCACAGTCAAACGACAGCGATTTGGCAAAATGCGAGCACGCGCAGAAGTTGACGGTCAGCTAGTGTGTGAAGGGGAACTGATGTTCTCTGTGGTTGATTGAACTCGCCCATAATTTTTGAATAATGACTGTGCGTCTTACTGATATTCGGGGTTCCGGAGGCATGTCCTTGACTAGGCTTATCCATCCAACAGCTGTGATTCATGGGGGGGCAACGCTTCATCCCACAGTTAAAGTTGGTCCTTATGCTGTCATCGGCGAAAAAGTTACTATTGGCCCCAACACCGACATTGGGGCCCATGTGGTGATTGATGGCCATACGGAAATTGGCGCTAACAACCAGATTTTTCCAGGCGCGGTGATTGGTATCGAACCGCAGGATTTGAAGTATGACGGCTCGATTAGTCTGGTCAAGATTGGCGACAACAACCGCATTCGAGAATATGTGACAATCAACCGGGCCACCCATGCAGGGGAAGCCACCGTGATTGGCGACGACAATCTTTTGATGGCTTACGTGCATGTCGCCCACAACTGCATCATCGCCAATCAAGTCATTATCGCCAATGCTGTGGCCTTAGCCGGGCATGTCGAAATCGAATCCAACGCGGTCATCGGCGGCGTCTTAGGCATTCACCAGTTTGTGCATATCGGGCGATTTGCCATGCTGGGGGGAATGAGTCGTATTGATCGCGATGTGCCGCCGTATATGGTGGTCGAAGGCAACCCGTGCCGCGTGCGGGGCTTAAACACCGTAGGGCTGCGGCGATCAGGCCTGACCGATCTCGAAGAGGGACGCCTCTATCGCGAACTCAAAGAGGCCTATCGCGCGCTCTACCGTTCCAATCGCCCGCTCAAAGCAGCGCTGGTTGATCTCGCCGCTTGGTCAGCCAACAATGACCATGTCAAACATCTGCAAACCTTTTTGCACACCTCATCGAGCGAACCGAAGCGACGCGGTCCGATGGTGGGAGGCAGCAAGAAAACGAGCGCTGACGGAGAATGATCGTGGCTCAGCACGAAGCCGCTGCTGCAGATAAGGCGCTACATATTTTTATCAGCACGGGAGAAGTCTCGGGCGATTTGCAGGGCAGCTACTTAATCCAGGCTTTGCGTCGCCAAGCCCAAACTCTGGGCCTATCGTTGCGCGTCTCTGGGCTGGGGGGGCCGCGAATGATCGCCGCTGGGGCTAACTTAGTGGGTGACACCACCCCCATCGGTTCGGTGGGGATTTTGGAGGCGCTGCCCTACCTGCTGCCCAACTGGAAAATTCAGCGGCGAGTGCAAAGATTCTTTCAGCAAGAGGCGATCGACCTCACGATCTTTTTGGACTACATGGGGCCAAATTTAGGCCTGGGCACGTTTTTGCTCGATCGCTTTCCTGACTTGCCCACCGCCTACTACATTGCGCCGCAGCAGTGGGTCTGGGCTTTTAGTGAGAAAGATACTGAGCAGGTGGTGCGCATCGCCGACCAGATGGTGGCAGTGTTTCCGCAGGAAGCGAAGTTTTATCGCGACTATGGTGCCAAAGTCAGCTATTTTGGCCATCCCTTAGTGGACAAACTAGCCCAGTCGCCAAATCGACTGGCAGCCCGCCAACACTTGGGACTCTCGGAAACAGCCCCAGTCATCACGTTGCTGCCAGCCTCTCGTCAGCAAGAAGTGAAATATGTGCTGCCACTTTTATTGGCAGTCGCGGAGAAGATACAGGCAACTCAGCCCACCGTCGAATTTTTAGTGCCGATATCAATGGGTAAGTTACGCCCGGCTATTGAGACGGCGATCGCCCGCTCTGGCGTCAAGGCCCGCCTAATCGAAGGAGACAGCCTGCCCGCGATCGCTGCAGCTGACCTCGTGCTCAATAAATCGGGCACCGCCAACCTAGAAGTGGCTCTACTGAACGTGCCCCAGGTCGTCGTATATCGCTTAAACCCCATCACGGCTCGCATCGGCTACTATCTGCTGCGACTGCGAATTGAGTATGTCTCACCAGTGAATCTGTTTTTAAATCAGGCGATCGTGCCCGAGTTTATTCAATGGGAAGCCACCGTAGAAGACGTGACAGCCACAGCCCTGAAGCTGCTCACCGATACCGCCGCTCGACAAACCATGCTGGATAGTTACGCTGAGCTACGCGCCGCCATGGGCAAGCCGGGCGTATGCGATCGCGTCGCGTCCCATCTTTTAGAGTTTGCCCTCAAACAAAAACACTTAGGTGCCGCTAATCCTAGCTTGGCGGATTGAGCAACGGCCCCTCGGTGCCAAAAATCAAAAGCGCCGCTGATATTTCTATCAGCGGCGCTTTTGAAGTTGCTTCAATTGTGGGCTAGTAATTAGCCGACAATTTCAGGCGCCTCAAGGATGGCCAGATCGAGGGGGAAGTTGTGAGCATTACGCTCATGCATGACTTCCATACCCAGGTTTGCCCGGTTGATGATGTCTGCCCAAGTCGCAATCACGCGACCTTGAGAATCCAACACCGACTGGTTGAAGTTAAAGCCATTCAGGTTGAACGCCATGGTGCTGATGCCCAAGGCGGTGAACCAGATGCCGATGACTGGCCACGCACCCAAGAAAAAGTGCAAAGAACGGCTGTTGTTGAACGAAGCATATTGGAAGATCAAACGACCGAAGTAGCCGTGAGCCGCCACGATGTTGTAGGTCTCTTCTTCTTGACCAAACTTGTAGCCGTAGTTCTGAGACTCGTTTTCAGTCGTCTCACGCACCAACGAGGAGGTGACGAGCGAACCGTGCATCGCGGAGAACAACGAACCGCCGAAGACAGCGGCCACACCCAACATGTGGAAGGGGTGCATCAAGATGTTGTGCTCAGCCTGGAACACGATCATGAAGTTGAAGGTACCCGAAATCCCCAAAGGCATGCCGTCAGAGAAGGAACCTTGACCCAACGGGTAGATCAAGAACACAGCAGTCGCAGACGCCAAGGGTGCGGAGTAAGCCACACAAATCCAAGGACGCATGCCCAGGCGGTAGCTCAGTTCCCACTGACGACCCAGATAAGCAAAACAGCCAATCAGGAAGTGGAACACGATGAGCTGGTAAGGGCCACCGTTGTACAACCACTCATCAAGAGAAGCAGCTTCCCAGATGGGGTAGAAGTGCAGGCCAATGGCGTTGGAAGAGGGCACAACCGCACCAGAGATGATGTTGTTGCCATACATCAAGGAGCCAGCCACGGGCTCACGGATGCCGTCGATATCGACGGGAGGGGCCGCGATGAAAGCGATAGTGAAGCAAATGGTCGCAGTGATCAAAGTGGGGATCATCAGCGTACCGAACCAACCGACGTAGAGACGGTTCTCGGTGCTGGTGACCCACTGACAATACCGCTCCCATAAGCCCGCATTTTCGCGGGTTTGGAGTGTAGAAGTCATAGTGATGATTGCCAAATATATACAGCAAAATAGACAGGGCACTGCACTAGGCGCAGGCACCCATCCGTACAAAACAGCGTAAAGATTCGTATTTGGTTTGTGCGTAGGTGTATATCAATCTTCGTTTTATGACATATTCCGTAATTCTTACCGTGAGAATATTTCTCTGATGAATCGACTGGTATCTGTTTAGCGTCCAGCTACTGTCGATCCCCCTCAATCCCCCTTAAAAAGCTATCCCTTACACACAAGTTCCTCTACGCTTTCCACAGCAAGACTTTCAGAGGTCAGTTGTGATGGCTGTCGGGCGGCATAACCTCACCTAGCCTTATGAAGGAGAGGAACCGGAATCCTGCTTCATTGAGGCCCAATCATTGGTCAGAGGTCATAAACCTCTCCTTGTGAAGGAGAGGTGCCACAGGCGGTGAGGTTTGCCCGCTCAAGCGTAGTCTCAAGTCCTTTACTGCCATAGCTTTGACCGACTTTTGCCTAAAGGATAGCCTTAAAAAGGGGGCAGCGACAGCGGGGGATCCAACGAGCACGCTAAACAGATACATCGGCTGATCGATTCATGGCAAAATGCCTCCCAATTGATCAGTCTGATCAAGCTCGCAATCGTTTTATCATGCTCTCAGGAACGGAAATCAAATACGGGATAGTCGTTTCAGCTATCTACAGTCAAACAAGATACCTAATCGACAAGCGTTGAAAAGAAGAAAATTCTGAATCCTAAGGACATCGTTATGAAAATCGCGATCGCACAAACGCGGCCCGTCAAAGGTGAGCTGTCCGCCAACCTCAAGCGACACACCCAGTTGATTCAGCTCGCTGCCGCCAACGATGCAGACGCCATCATCTTTCCAGAGCTGTCGCTCACCGGCTATGAGCCCACATTAGCTAAAGACCTAGCGACACATCTCAACGACCGCCGCCTTGACGCGCTCCAAAGCCTCAGCAACGACCATCAGCTCACGATTGGCGCGGGCCTGCCCACCCAGAGCGATCGCGGTCTATGCATTAGCCTGGTGCTCTTTCAACCCCACCAGCCGCGACGCACCTACTCCAAAAAATATTTGCACCCGGACGAAATGGCCTTTTTTGTCAGCGGCCCCAACTTTCCCGTTTTGACCATCAACCATATCTCTGTCGGCCTGGCGATTTGCTATGAACTATCCATCCCAGAACATGCTGCAGCCGCCTATGAACACGGCGCACAGCTCTATGTGGCCAGCGTCGCGAAGACCTTGGACGGTGTCAATCGCGCCAGTCAACGGTTAGCGGCGATTGCGAGGGAATATGCCACTCCAGTATTGATGGCGAACTGCGTTGGCCCCGCAGATAACGTTGAAAGCGCTGGCGGGAGCGCCGTTTGGAACCCTGCAGGAAAGCAATTAAACCAACTCAATAGCACCCAGGAAGGACTTATCGTCTATGACATGAGTAGTGGGGCGATCACCAAACAGATAGTTAATCTTTCAGAGACCGACGGACAGGACTTGCTGAGAGCGCTCGTCAATTAACCTGGCGGCCATTGCAGCGATCGCCCACCCAGTAAATGTATATGTAGATGGAACACTGTTTGACCGCCATCGGTGCCGGTATTGATCACCACCCGATAGCCCTCCTCGGCAATTCCCAACTGCTCAGCCAAGGATCTCACCGTTAGCAGCATGTGACCCAACAGCTCTTTGTCTGCTGCCACCGCATCTGCCAGCTTGGGGATCGGCTTTTTGGGAATGACCAACACATGGGTCGGGGCTTGGGGGGTAATGTCGCGAAACGCTAGACAGAGATCGTCTTCATAGACAATGTCTGCGGGAATTTCGCGGCGAATGATTTTGCCAAAGATCGTGTCTGCACTCATGGGGCGATCGCGCTGTTGACGAGGACGGACTTATTGTAAAGGCTATCGGGAATCGCTCTGCGCTGGTTCTCACAGCCACCAAGCAGAGTCGAACGTTACGCCTTGACCCAAACCGCGAGGCCGCCCCCGCGTCCCCGAGCGGCAATGTAATCGTCTGTCGCGGCAAAAAAGGCGAAGAAGGGCAACTGAGCGATCGCCATTGCCTCAAACGGGTTGTCGGCTCGCTTTTTATTCTGCACTTTGCCTTGGTAGACAGCCAGGCCAAAGCAGGAAACTTGCAAATGGGTAAAGTCAAATGCGAGCAGATTTTTCTTGCCGGGGTAGCGAGCAGGCCCTGTAAAGCGAATTGTCAACGGGCCGATGTTGAGTTCGTTTGTCACTTTGAGCTGACTTTCACCCGTATCATCCGTAGCAAAGGTGATGCGCGCGATCGCCAACTTCGGCACATAAAAGCCACTCCCCACCGGCAGCCCTGACTGAAATTTCGCCTTTTTCCCCGCACTAAAGCACAACCGCCAAGTTCCCAACAGTGCCTCTACCGGCAGGTTTTGTTTTGTTTGCTTAGCCGTGCGCTCTAGTTCTAACAGCCCCGTAGTAAGTTCTTTGCCGCTCGGAAGCGGTTTACCGGATTCTAAAAATCCATGAGCGGCCTCCCTCAAGAGGCTTTGAGGACTCTGATTAAGCGTTTGGGTCATCTTGCATAATCGATTGACGTGCGCAATCTATTATCCCTTGCCCGCAGCCACCACACGAGATTGACTCATCGCGGCAGTCCTGGGGCGATCTCTACATCCACAGGGCAAACTTAAAAAACAGATATAAGCCGGATGCCTCCAATGCTCAGGGCCACGCGAGGAGACATCCGGCTTTAGCAGTTTCACACTCAAGCAATGCTAGACCAGCTGACAGGCACCGCCTAGACCACAGCTGAGTTCTTGCACTGTAACTTTGCCATCATGATCTAGATCCAGCGCATCAAAGACCGCATCAGTGCCCATCCATTCTTCGCGGGTGATCAGCCCATCGCCATCGAGATCGTAGGCAGAAAAGAGGTCTTGAGTGGCGTGGTTAGCCAGTTGCTCACCCTGGCTAAGTTGTGTCAGGCGATCGGCCAGCAGTTTTTCTAACGATTCCAGCGCTTTGCTGAAGCCCTTGATCCCTTCATCAAGCTTGTCAGAAGCCATGCGATCGGCCTGATGCATATCGTCAAAGGTCGCCTTATCGATAGAAATTTTCTCGATTTCCAGATCGGCGGCTTTGGCTGGGTCAAGCTTGCGCTCTAGGGTCTCTGCTTGCTCCTGCAGCTGAGCCAGCAGTTTGGGGGAAATCGTCAGTAGATCACAGCCGGCGAGCTCACAAATTTCACCAATGTTGCGAAAGCTCGCACCCATTACCTCAGTGGAGTAGCCAAACTTTTTGTAGTAGTTGTAGATGGTCGTCACCGACTGCACGCCGGGATCTTCAGTTGGCGTATACTCTTTGCCGGTTTCCTTTTTGTGCCAATCGAGAATCCGTCCGACAAAGGGAGAAATCAGCGTCGCTCCGGCTTCGGCACAGGCGATCGCCTGATGGACGCCAAACAGCAGCGTCAGGTTGCAGTGAATGCCTTCTTTTTCGAGGACTTCAGCGGCTTTAATGCCTTCCCAAGTGGAGGCAATTTTGATCAAGACGCGATCGCGCGTCATGCCTGCCGCCTCGTACTGAGCAATCAGGTCGTGGGCAGTGGCAATCGTCGCCTCCGTATCATAAGACAGTCGCGCATCAACCTCGGTCGAAACGCGCCCTGGCACGATTTCTAAAATTTTGAGGCCAAACGCCACCGCCAAGCGGTTGAAAGCGATGTTAGCCACTTCTTGATCTGAAGCATCGTCTCCAGCCTCTTGTCGGGCTTTGAGTAACGTCTCATCAACAATGCCGTGATATTGAGGCATTTGGGCCGCAGCGGTAATCAATGAAGGATTCGTCGTCGCATCTCGGGGCGTGAATTTTTCGATCGCCTGCAAGTCTCCGGTGTCAGCCACGACGACCGTCATCTCGCGGAGCTGCTCTAGCAAATTTTTGGCCATATCGCTTTCCTTTGAGTGGGCGAGGACATTCCCAAACCATTATATAAAGACCTTTTTAAAGTCTCATTAAACCTACCTGAGGAATGCTCAGAGTGATCGCAGCATCAAGTGCAATAAGTTGCATATTCATTATGAGAGATCTATGATGTATGCAACAAGTTGAATAGGTGATTTCGATGGCTCCCCTAACCTCATCTTCGTCTCAGACTCGCCCCACTTTTTCGGCTGAGGCGGTGCAAACCATTCTCAGCAAAGCGCTAGAACTCCGGGCCGCAGACGCTTATTCCGCCGAACAGCTGCAAGAAATGGCGGTCGAGCTAAACGTTTCGCCACAACAGTTGGAAACGGCAGTCACCGACTGGCAACACCAGCAAACCCAGAACGCCCAGACCCAAGCCGCGATCGCCAAACGCCGCCGCGATCGCCAAGAGCAGTGGCTCAACTATGCCCTTGGCAGTGCCTTGCTCATCGGCATCAACGTCGCGACTGCAGGCACGCTAACTTGGGCCATCTTTCCCGTGGCGGGTTGGGGGGTCGGCGTGGTCTTTGGCCAGTGCGATCGCACTCAGACGGCCAAACACAGTTGCTGAGCAGGCTCCTTTTCCCGCCTTGCCAGCTCCGGCAGCAACGCCTGTCAGCCAATCAGTTGCAGCTGCCAGTTTGAGACAATTCTGGCAGAAGTTCCGTAATGTCCAGTGATCGCCCGGTGGTTTACATTAACCCGTCGAACACAGCTAGAACCGTCTAACCATTCGGCTGTTGTGGAGGTCATAACCATGGACATTCGCTGGCAAAGACTCCTACTCCAATCCTGTCTGTGGCTGTTGGCCGAAGTGGTTTTGACTTCTATCGGCATGGATGACATCGCAGATTATGGCGAATATCACTTTGCGTCCCGAGATATCGTCGTTAGCCAACTGGTCGATCTCCAAGCGACTTAGGTATTTTCTGAGAAAAAATATGCCGATACCGTCAGGGCGGATTTAGCCAGAGACCTTAACCTCATCGCCACCAGGCACCCATAAAAACCCGCCCCGACAGAAATCGTTCTTGCGATCAATCTCTTTCCAGCACCATTAGCCGATCAGGCATGCCGACGCGGCCCATGACTAGCGCTACGGCATTGAGACAGTCTTGATCGTCAGGTTTTCTAGCTCACCCCTTTACAGCGATCGCGTATCGAGCTGTTCTTCGAGCTGACTCATTTGCGACTCGGTCACCAGGGCCAAACAGTCATTCTGATCGCCCGCCTCAAAGGCACAGTGCGCATCGCGATAGTCGATCCAAGCAAGCTGGGCGTTGGTGAGTTGCTCTTGTTCAGCCGGGGACAAATAGCCTTGCAAACTTTGATAGACCGAGTTGAGCGCCTGATCAGCAGCGTCATAGCCCATCGAAGCGCTTTTACTCTGCTGCAGCACAGCCGTGCGGTTATCGGTGAGCTGGGTCAAACAGCCGTAGTACACCGTCGGTTGAATCGAGCCCCCGGCAAACTGCGCTTGCACAAAGTCACAATAGGTATCGCGGTAGTCGATCCAGGCTTGCTCAGCGGTAATGAGCTGGTCGGTCTTTTGGCCTCCGAGCGGCGCTTTCACTGATTGATAAGCGTTGTTGAGTTCGGTATCGGCCTGGTCGTACTCGGCTTGGGCGCAGAGATTCATCGCCAGTTGCGTATCGGGACTGTTGCACTCTGGCGGTAAGGGGGGAATCGGCTGGGGTTCAGGCGCGACCGCTGTCGTCGTATCAGGTGAAGCTGCTGTGGGGGGCGCAGCAGGAGCCGTCGGTTCAGTCGGTTCAACCGCCTGATCTTCCGTCTCGGCAGGGTCTGGCGCCTCGGGCTCAGGGGCCGGCTCTGGTGGTGTCGCCGTTGGCGAGGTGGGTTGACAGGCCGCAATCGCGCCCAAACAGAGGCTAGCTGCCAGTCCTAGCCCAATTTTTTGGATGACCCCAGTCATAGATTGGCTCCCCCAAACGTGACGTTAATCAGCATAGCTCGCCCCTTTTAAAAATTGACGGCCATTGGGCCATTATTTAACCCATCGTGCGAGGCGATCGAACTCCCATACAAGCTTAAAAACGCAGAGGAGCAGAAGGGCAAGGAGGCCAGACTGGTAGCTTTGTGCTAAGGAGTCGGTATTAGCCATTGATTGACGATGCGTCCTAGAAAAGTTTGAGGAAGGCCCAAACCGACCGCTAGACTACAAGCTGTAAACGTTTTTTGGCCGCTCAGCGACACCGGCAAGGAGACACCATGACGATATCTCGGGTTTGGTCTGTGCTCGCGATCGGCGCAAGCGCTACGTTTTGGGGCTTAGCGGCGCAGGCTCAAGCACCTGGCCTGTATTACGCTTGGCGATCAATTAATGGCGACCTTACCGCTTGTCTCAACCGGTCGACAGCGGCTCTGACGAGTCAAGAATTAGACAATATTCAGGTAGAAGGCAACAGCGTCGCGGGCACCACCGCTGACTCTACCGCCGTCTTTGTCTGTTTAGAAAGTCTCGACACGACGACTGTCACAACGACGGTGATGATCATGGTGTCGAGCAATAATGACGACGTCGCTTTTGAACTGAGGGAAACGCTGAAGGAAAGTTTTTGAACCCACCAGTTCAACCAGTTGGCGCTCGGCTGGCTCCATTGGCGGCGGGTCAACCTCACCGCTGATCGTACCGCTCCTTGGCGATAGGATAATAGACTGGGCTAAGGCAAGGATTAATTGAGGAGTTGGGCAAACGGTGGCGGTTCGAGTTCGACAGCATGTCAATCCCCTCAGCAATAAATATCAGACCACCGTCGAGCCCATCGACTGGGCCAGCTTTTATCCGGTACCCACTCAACCGCTGCATCTTGATATTGGCTGTGCCAAAGGGCATTTTGTCAGTCAAATGGCGACGCAACAGCCCGATTGGAACTTTTTAGGCTTAGAGATTCGGGCACCGCTGGTTGAGCAAGCCCTGCAGCAGCGCGATCGCGCTGCCTTGCGGAACCTGCATTTTTTGTTTTGCAATGCCAACACATCACTCGCTGAAGTGTTGCAGTCTTTGCCCGCCGGCAGACTGCAGCAGGTGAGTATTCAATTTCCTGACCCTTGGTTTAAAAAGCGGCATCAAAAACGGCGAGTGGTGCAGCCAGAGTTAGTGCAGTCGTTAGCGCAGCATTTGCCCATCGGCGGTCGGGTGGTGCTGCAGTCAGATGTAGAAGCAGTAGCCCAAGAAATGTGCGATCGCTTTGCCGAACATGCCGCCTTTCAACGCTCTCATCCCGACTGGCTGCCTGCAAGTCCTTTCGTCGCCCAGACCGATCGCGAGGTGTTGACGCTGAGCAAAGGTCTGCCGGTATTCCGGGCGATTTTCACCCGCTCAGTGACGAATCTCTAAGCGCGATCGCCCCACTCAGAAAGATTTGTTCAGGCTGGCAGATTACCCCTCAGAGGGTACGCAGAGAACGGTGGGCCCAGCAGCAGGATGGTACAAGTAAGACACGCTCATGCCTAACTCCATGCCTCATGTCTAACCCGATGCCCCAGTCTCTCGACCAACGGCGCTACGCTCCCGCCACTGAGCGCAATCGAACCGCCATTGGGGCGGTCCTCGCTGCCCACCTCCCCACCTCAGGGACGGTGCTCGAAATCGCCAGCGGTACCGGCCAACATGCCACCTTTTTGGCCCCGCAGTTGGCCCCCCGACATTGGCTACCCAGCGACCCCGACCCCACCGCGCGGGAGAGCATTCGCGGCTGGCTGGCCACTGCCCCCAGCGAAACGCTGTATGAACCGCTAGCGCTAGACGTCACCCAACCCCGCTGGCCCACCCAGGTGAGCACCTGGCAAAAATCCTTATCGACGGTGCCGCCGCTCGCCGCCATCGTTAATATCAACATGATTCACATTTCCCCATGGGCGGCCTGCAACGGCCTGTTTGCCGGGGCCGCCTCGTTGCTGCCAACCGACGGCATCGTCTATCTCTACGGCCCTTTTAAGCAGCAGGGCCAGCATACGGCCCCCAGCAACGAAGCCTTTGACCGCTCGCTGCGATCGCAAAATCCGGCCTGGGGCGTGCGAGACTTGGGCGCAGTAACGGAACTCGCTCGCAAGCATGGTTTTGAGCTGGTGGAGGTAATTGCCATGCCCGCCAACAACCTATCGGTCATTTTCAAAGCTGCGAAATCTTGACCTCCAGGCGTTGTCATTTGTCAGCAACTCAAGGCCGATACCGCAACGAGTTCAGCCCCTAGCTGAGTTGGTGGAGCGGGCGCAACCAAGGCCGGTCGCCAAAGTGTTGGGTGATTATTTATTGATGACGCGCTCTGGAGGCAAGACACCGCGACTCGCGAATGAGTTGTTTAGACTGGGGGAGTCCTGTCACTTCGCCGCCGTAAAAACCCATGCCTGACTATCCCGGAATCAGCCGCGACGCCTTTCGTCATCCTCTCGACCAGCAGGCCGAAGCGGCCCTCAGAGCAGTGCCGGGGTTTGACTTGGTGGCGCGCAAGTTTGTCGAATTTATGTACGAGCGCCCCCAGTTTGTGTCGCTCATGGGCAACAACGTGCAGGTAGGGCCACAGCAGTATGCCACGCTCTATCAGTGGTTTCGCGCCTGTGTGCAGGTCCTCGACGTGCAGCCAGAGCCGACCCTATTCGTCGCACAAAATCCCCAGGTCAACAGCTATGCGATCGGCGAAGAGCATCCCTGCATTGTCATCAACACTGGTCTGCTGGATTTGCTCAGCGATGACGAAATTCGCACAGTGATGGCCCACGAACTCGGTCATGTGAAATGCGGCCACACGACTCTGACGCAGATGGCGATTTGGGCCATGAATACGGCCACGATCATTGGTGAACTCACCTTTGGCATTGGCAACGTGATCAGCACTGGGCTGATTTATGCCTTTTACGAATGGCGGCGCATGGCCGAACTGTCGTGCGATCGCGCCGCGCTGCTGGTCACGGACGATTGGCAACTGGTGGGCCGCACCATGATGCAAGTCGGCGGCGGCAGCAACCGCTTTGCCCACGAGCTAAATTTCGCCGCTTTTGAAGCCCAGGCAGAAGACTATAAAAACCTGGATGAAGACGGCCTCAGCCAGGTCTACAAGTTTTTGCTCTACAACGGCACCGGCCAAGGCCCGATGCTGAGCCACCCCTTTCCGGTCGATCGCCTCAGCTATCTCAAGACCTGGGCCAGCTCGGAGGAGTACGAGCAGATCAAGGCAGGCAATTATCAGCGATCGGCTACCGATGGCACTGTGCCAACGCAGGCCACAAGCAGTCGCAATGACGTCGATCGCCTGCGACGCGAGCTGGCTGATTTGCAAGCTGAACTGGATCGGTTGCGGCAGTCGTGAGGGAGGAGTAGAGGGTGGAGGGTGGAGAAACGGTAGAGGGGCCAGGGGGCTGGGGAGCCGGGGGGCTTAGAAGGCGAACTTAAGCTGCTTGCAGCTCAAGGAGAGCGGTTTGGGAACCCAGGATAAAACTCCGAGAATTAGACTCGCGTAGGGTGATCAACGCTCATAAGATCTCAAAGCTGCTGACCAGAGACCTTTACGCCCCGCCGCTTCAGCCCATACACAATCGAACCTTTTCATCGTCCGGAGGGACGCATTGTGGGCGATCGCCCTTAAACAGCGAACAGTTCCTGCCAGAATCTAATCCCTGCCAAGCGATCGCGGCACACCACCGAACCCACGAAATTCAACAACATCTTACGAGGGAAATAGGGAAGTCAGGTCCCCACATCGGGGGTTTGGGGGCCTGCCCCCAAGGGGTTCGGAACCGAGAAGCTGCCGCCTCAACCATGACTTCAACACGTGCGGAAAACCTCACCTTGAATTGACGCTACCATGTCAACAAGAGGAAACAAAAGTTTACGAGAGAGCTGCTGACGATGTTGACTGACCTGACCAGTGCCACCCGCGACTATTGGCGCAAGCTCGATGCCGTTGAAGCAGCCTATCAGAGCGGTGAGCTATCGCTTCAGGCGGTGGATGCTGAGGTGAAGCAGCTGATGGCTGAACTAGGCGCAGCACGGCGTCAGGCGTTTAAGGATTTTTGGGTCACCTTGCAAGTGTTTGTGGGGCAGCAGCGCGAGGCGATCGCGGGCACGGCAGCGATTATGGTGTTGACCTATTACTGGATGGCCACGATCGCTTAACCGAACCAATCCCCAGCTACTCGCCACACGCCTCACACCCTAGGGCTCTGCCCTTCCCGTAGGGTATTCCGCTTTTCGATTTCACTCATCGGCAGCAACAGCGTCTCCTCAATGTGTTGCCGGGTTGCCTTAGTGACATAACAATCGCTGTTGAGGCAATCAACCAGTAGCTTATTAGCGTCGTAGTACTGCCGTAGCTTTGCTTTTTGGGCGTCGGCAAACTGCCAATCGTGACCGATGTTGCGATGCTCTACCATTGCAGCGCGCAACTGAGCAACCCAATCTTGCCCCTGTTCACGCCACCACTGCTCAAAGACGTCATGGTCTTCGCGATCGGGCAATTGAGCCTTCAAAGTCTCAATCTTAAGTTTCAATTCAGGATCACTTGCGGCGGCCCGTTCAGCCGCGCGGGATAAGGAAAGTGCGAGGACACGAGCGAGGTCGCGGGAGAGATCCAGGGAGTAGTCGAGAGAAAAGTCGAGGTCGAGGTCACGAGCGAGGTCGCGGGCGAGGAAGAGGTCACGGGAGAGGTCGCTGGAGAGGTCGCTGGAGAGGTCGCGGGCTAGGGAGAGGGCGTTGGAAAGGTTACTAGAGAGGTCGAGGTAAAAGGCGCGAACCGCAACAGTTTTGTAGGGAACCTCAACCGATGTCGATTTTTCATCAACCCAAGCTAGAAACGTTTGGAGGTCTGAGTCGTCAGCTACGAGCAAATCAATCTGCTGCTTCATCCGGATAAGTAGATCATCGGCTGCGGGTAGCATGCCGACCGTCAGCAAAAATATTTCGCGATAGCGTTTTTCCGTCAGGTGAGTAGCTAAATTATTCAACGCAAAGGCCAGCTGAGCTGTCGGGCGGATAATCTGCTTTGCCGTGAAATACTCTTGAAAAGTGAGGTGAGAGAAAGAGTAAATGCCTCTTGCTCGTTCTACCAACAAGCCATGCTGCGCTTCAACCGATTTCAACACCACTTCACTATCGAGCTGTAGCAATTGTTCGTCTTCGTGAGCACCTAGCAAATTGCGGATGTAGTCGGTAATCTGCTGCTCAACTACTGACTGTTTAAAGAAGTAATCACCCCGCTCAAAGGTGCCAAAGGCCAGTTGACTCAGCATGTCTTCCTTGCGCTTCAGCGACAGATTCTTGTACACTTCATCGCGCTCAATGTTGCGCTTGACATCCCACTTTTTTAGTAGTACGTCTAGCCCTTCCTTATACAGTTCTGAGCGGTTGGCCGGGAAATCCGCCGCTTCCCCAAATACCAGACATAGCAGCGTCAGCAGCAGCGGGTTCGTCGCCAACTCTTGTATAGGTTCGTTGTCTTCTAGCCGCTGGATAAAAGTCTGGCTCTTTCCAGAGTCTTGCTTGGTGGCAAACCATTTCGTCACAAATTCAGCAATCTGCTCCTGATTAAAATCAGCCACTTCCACTTCGGTAAATTGTTCGAAAGTATATTCCCGTGCGGCAATGCGGCAGGTCATCACGAACTGGCAGTCGCGGTATTGATACGTGAAGTTTTCGATTTCTCTCAGAATGCGGTCATGATCGGCTTCCTGCACTTCGTCCAGACCATCCAGCAACACTAGTGTCCGTCCCTGCTCTAGCACCGCCGTCAATGATTGGGCATCTTTCACGCTGCAAGCCCGCCACTGCTTGGCGATAAAGGTCTGTAGTCCTGGTTGCCCCTTTGCTTCAGAAAATTCTTTTAACGTGACAAATAAGGGGACGCGGTGGGGCTGAAATTGGCCCTCGTTACACAGCGTTGCCAACCGCTTCATAAAGGTGGTTTTGCCTGATCCTGGTTTCCCAAGAATTAGCAGTTTAGCGTAGCGCTCTACCGCTTCCAGGCCAGGCACGCGCTCTTGACGTACTTGACCAAGTAAAAAGCGATCAAAGTTTTCCAAATCGCAGTCTTGCAGCAGTTCGTCAAGGCCCAGGCGTCTCGCACCAGAGAGCTTTTCTAAGATGTTGACGCGAGTATAGATATCGCCGATGTCGATGGGTTGCTCCATATCAAGCACGCGCATGGTGCCACAGCGATGGCGAATGTCGGCGTGAACTTTTTGGCGAATGGCTTCGACAAGGGCGTCAATATTGGGGTTAGCCTCATTTATTTCAAGAACTCTTGGATTAGGTTTGCGATCCTGCTCAAACAAGAAGTCATGCAATTGGCGCAACTTTCCTGGTCCACTGCCGCCAATGCTAAATTTGACATACACGCCACTCATCCGATTGCGCAAAGCATTGACGCTAATGTGCAAAGCTGCGGCATCCGCCTGTTCGGTTTGGGTGTCACCCAGTCGCTTGATGAGCGCTTCTGTTTGCTCAGG
Organism: uncultured Halomicronema sp.; assembly: GCA_937899725.1. GTDB lineage: Bacteria > Cyanobacteriota > Cyanobacteriia > Phormidesmidales > Phormidesmidaceae > Halomicronema. Next base: position 75,018 of record CALCCA010000115.1, on the reverse strand, counting down.
CGACAATTCATATTGCTTGGCAACGGTTGCTAAAAAATCAGTCGGCAGTGGCTGCATAGGTTAAGTCGGCAAAACGCTGGATAACGCCCAGCGTAACCCACACATCGTGATTGGACGTAGCACGTTATCGGTGGCCCTGCTACACATGCAGCAATTGGAATAGGACAAAGGAGCGGTCATGATGGGGGACTGCTCTAACAGTGCTGCGTGCTTTTACAAAGATTGGGGTTAAGTCAGGGTAAATCAGGCTAAGTCAGCCAAAGTTAGGGAGAAATCTCCAAACCTGGCTTGCGACAGTGGATTCAGTCGATTCAACAAGGACTGAATTCCATGAAACAAGACACCTTCAAATACGTTTTCGCTACTGTCATTGCCCTGACGTTAAGCTCCGGTGGCACTGCTCTACATCTGGCAGGACAACCCACGATGACCGACGCCCAAACCCGCCTCTTTGATAGCGCGATCGCCACGTGGACGACCGGCACTGCTGCCGTCGTGGGACTGCTCGGCAGTCGCCTGGGTAATCACGATGAAGAGGACTAACTCAGATCAGCGATCGCGGTTTTCCAGAAGACTCAAGCATCCCCTTGACGCTGCAAATGCTCCGCCAACCACCGTTGGTCGGCCTCAGCCAGCGCAGGGGGCGGGGGCAGTTGGGTGTAATCAATGCGCGCGTGATAACGCCCGCGATCATAGACCCCGTCGAAAATTGGTTGCAGGGCGATCGCGATCGGGGTATCTCCGGGCTTCAGCGGCAACACAATGTCTGGCAAGGGCTGCTGTAGACCAAACCCATAGAGATCCGCCTGGGGACGGCGATCGCTGGGACTCACCAAAATTCGATAGAGCAGTGGCTCCGCAGCGCCCAACACCCGCATGGCTTCGCCGGTCCGTAGCAGCTCAACCTCGACTAAATGGGTGGCACTGCCCAACACCTGCACCCGCTTCTCGACATAGCTAGTTCGCCCACTGCCAGCTCGCTTATTTTTCGGTGACAGTAACTCAATCGCCGTAATCACTGCCCCCGTCGCCACGTCCCGAATTTCCACATAGCGCTCAGTGATTGCTTCCGGCACAGGCACTTCTACCGGCTGCGGTTTCACCTGAACGGCAATTGGCCCAGCGATCGCAGTCGGCAGCTGATCGACTTCAGACTGAGCAGCCACCACGACATCGGGAATCCCGATGAGCACTCCGCCCGCAGAGTCATCCAGGTAGGTATGGGCTTCGACTTCAACGTAATAATCAGCAGACAACTCGGCTTCAATCGCATCTGCCAAGGCCACAATGAACCGACTGTGGAACGACGACCAGAATGCTGGTTGCTCTAAGTAGGGATCCATTCCAGGCAGCGGCGAGGGCATGGCAGAGACTCTCTGGCAGATTTAGCGATCGCAATCACCCCTATTGTAATGAGCGCGATCGCCACCTGGACTACGGGCACTGCAGCGCTAGTCGGCATACTCAGCCTGCGCCCCCAAAATAATGACGATGGAGAATAAGCATGAGCGATCGCGGTCAGATCTCACCAACCCAACCGCGATCGCCAGCGCTGCCAGTTGGGTCAGACCTTTCGGGCTTCGCTTGCCAATACGGCCTCACTCGTTTTCCCACGATTCACCCGCTACTCTCTACCCAGACACTCCTCTAGCGGGCATTCCACTCAGCGGCGGCATCAGTCACCGCTTCATCCACCGTTTTTTGGCCCAGCATTGCCGCCTGCAAATTGGTGTAGATGGCCTTTTGCAGCGTTTTGACATCCTCCATCGCGGGAATCAGCACCTCCGCATCCGCCATTTGGCCCGCACTGACCGATCGCGCCAGCGTCACCGGTTCCGCATCCGCCGGGGGCTCGGTAAAGTAGCTGTCCGTCAGCGCCGCCGCGGTGGAGGGCAGCACATTCGCCGCCTTGGCAAAGGACAGCTGATTGTCGTCATTAGTCACATAGAGAGCAAACTTCAACGCCGCTTCCGGGGCATCTGTCGAGCGCGGAATCACCAGATTCATCACCGCCACGTTCTTTTTGCCCGTATCGCCGGTAATTTGCGCCGCGCTGGCCGTGTCCGCCGCGATATCTGGCGCATTTTTCTCAATCGTGCTGAGAAACTCCGCCCCCGACGCCAAAATCGCCGTTTCGCCCGCCTGATACAGTTCGACCGCGCGGCGGTGGCCCTGGGTCAGCACTTCGCGGGGCAACAGTTCCTGTTGATACAGATCGGTCCAGTATTGAAATACCGCCCGCCCCTCCGGCGTATCAAAGGCCGCATCGCCGTTTGCATCCACCAAGGGCACGCCCATTTGCACAAACGACTGCAGCACATCGGCAGCATCTTCCGGCACAAACGAAATAAAGAAGGCGTACTTGCCCGTCGCCGCTCTGATTTTCTCCGCTGCGACAGCCAGTTCGGCATAGGTCGCCGGGGGCTCCGTCAGGCCCGCCGACTCAAACAGCGATTGGTTATACAGCGTCACCCGCGTGGTGAGATACCAGGGCAGGCCAAAACTGTCGTCGTTGAGCGTATTAGCCTGCCAAATTTTGTCGAGATATAGCGATTTGTCCGCCTCGGGCACGCGATCGCCCAGCGGTAACCAAGCCTGTTTACCGGCCAGCTGCGAGGCAAAATCCGGGTTCAGATTCACCACGTCAGGAGCCGTCCCTGCTGACACCGCCGTGAGAATTTTGCTCTGCATATCGCCCCAGGGCACATCCACCCAACGCACCGTAATGTCGGGATTTTCCGCTTCAAACTCGGCAATCAAAGTATTGAAGTAGTCAGTGAAATCAGGCTGCAGCTGCATCGTCCAAAACTCAATCTCTTGAGTGCCCTCAGCCCCCACCTCGCTCGTCGGGTTGGGATTGCCACAGCTGATCAGCCAGCTCATGAGCAGGCCCAACATCATTAATAGACTGAAACGTTTCCAAAAGCGCGTGCGATGAAACATGGCGAGTAGGGAGGAGAAGAGTCAACACAAAAGGCGAAATGCAGAATGCAGAGCATTTCGGTACATAAAAGCCTAAAGCAAAACTTGCACTTTACTCGCACAGGCGATCGCTCTTTCCTTGGCTTGCACCACCGTATCGCCGACGGCGAGCGCTACCCCCATGCGCCGATTCAGACGGCAGCGGGGTTTGCCAAACAATCGTAGCTTGCTGGTGGGCACCGAGAGCGCGTCAGCCACTCCGGCATAGCGCGGCTGCTCGCTCTCGCCCGTCGCCAAAATCACCGCAGAAGCGCCCGACTGCAGCAGGGTAATATCGCCAATGGGCAGGCCCGTGATCGCCCGCACATGCAGCTCAAACTCTGACATATTTTGACTGACCATGGTCACCATGCCGGTGTCATGGGGGCGCGGGCTGACTTCGCTGAAATAGACCTTTTGCGGCGCCGCCGCCGACCCTGCGATAAACAGTTCAACCCCAAACAGGCCCCAGCCCCCCAGCGCCGCCGTCACCTCACCGGCCAGCCACTGGCATTCCCCCAGAGTGTCGGGATGCAGCGCACAGGGCTGCCAAGATTCGCGGTAGTCGCCATCTTCCTGACGATGGCCAATCGGCGGACAAAAAAAGGTGCCATCTTGAGCGCGCACCGTGAGCAGCGTAATCTCGGTATCAAAGTCGATAAAGCCTTCGACAATGACGCGCTCCGCCTGGCCCCGACCAGCGCTGTAGGCATAGACCCAAGCAGCGTCAATGGCTTCGGGCGATCGCACCAGGCTTTGCCCCTTGCCCGACGAACTCATAATCGGCTTCACGACACAGGGCAGGCCAATTTTGGCCACCGCCGCCCGATAGTCATCCAAATTGCCCGCAAACTGGTAAGGCGACGTCGGTAACTGCAGCGTTTCCGCCGCTAACCGCCGAATGCCTTCGCGATTCATCGTCAGGCGAGTCGCCTGAGCGGTAGGAATCACCGTCCAGCCTTCGGCTTCTAAGGCCACGAGGGTATCGGTGGCGATCGCCTCAACTTCCGGCACGATCAGATGGGGCTGCGCTTGCTCAATCACCTGCCGCACCTGGTGGCCATCGAGCATGTTGATCACGCGGGCATGATGAGCTACTTGCATGGCCGGCGCGTTAGCATAGGCATCCACTGCAATCACTTCCAGGCCCAGGCGCAGGGCCTCGATCGCGACTTCCCGGCCTAACTCCCCCGACCCGAGGAGCAGCAAGCGTTTGGCATCGGCAAGCAACGGTGTTCCCCAGGCGAGCGAATCCGGTTGAGCAGCGGTTTGAATCATAACGTCATACCAAATGAGGGCAAATCCAAAGTTTTTTTAGGATTTTTCTTATATTAGTTGGTTCACTTTTCTGAATTGTGTGTAACATCTCAGGTGAATCCATCAGTCTGTTTGTAATTACGGGCAAATGATTGGCAGAAAAAGCGCAGTTTACTGACCGGCCAAAAGACTCGACTTCTGGCAGCGGGTGTTGTTAGCAATTTCTGCATCAGGTGCAGGGTCTCTATTCACTTTGGGCGTGAATAGATCAAATAAAGTCGATGCGATGATCTGCAGGAAAGATCGCGCTTTGTTTTCATATAAAAATGAGCGGTCGCGTTGGGGTGGTCAGGTCAGGTAGTGCTTAGTATCAAACCGCGATCGCGGCAGGGGAAAGTCAACTTCCTTAAGGTTTGTATCTTGTTAGCCGCTGTGGTAATTCTGACTTAAATTGTGTACCATACATCAGCACAATTTTTGCAAAGCTCTGAATTTTAAGCGCAGTCTTAATGGAGCAGTGCTAGACATTCGTTCTTGCTAACGAAAGGTTTAAACGGAGACGGCGGTGAACATCATTCAGTCCCTATTTTCATCTAAGCGACAGAGTGTCGGCATCGAGCTGACACCTGAGCGAGTCAATATCGCTCAGGTGCGAAAACAGGGGCAAAAGCTCAAGCTTGAGACGAGATCCTCGGTTGAATTACCGGAAGGAGCCTTTCAAGAAGGTCAAATATTAGACTCTCCGGCGGTAGCAGAAGCCATTCGAGATGGCTTAGCCGACAGTCGCATTAAAGTTAAATATGCGGCCACGGGCATTCCGGGTCGGGCCATTACACGGGTGATTCCCGTGCCCTCTGAGCTCGATGAAAACGAACTGAGGGAGATGGTCTTAAATCAAGAAGCCAGCCTTTATCTGCCGTTTCCTAGAGAAGAAGCCGACGTCGATTATCAGAAGCTCGGCTTTTTTGTCGATGAGGATGGCATCGAGAAAGTTCAAGTTCTCTTAGTGGCAGTCAGGAAAGAAATCACTGACTCCTATATTGATACCTTTCAACAGGCGGGCATTAACTTAGCGGTTTTAGAAACCACCAGTTTTGCCCTGATTAGAACCATTCGAGATCAGCTGCGACAGTTCACCCCCCAAGAGGCCGCGGCGATCGTCGATATCGGCTTTGAAAGCACCGAAATCTCCATCGTCGTCGATGGCATTCCGCATTTTTCTCGCTCAGTTCCCATTGGCACCTTTCAGATTCAAGGGTCTTTAAGTCGAGCCATGAACCTGCCGCCATCGCGCAATACGGATCTGCTGCGCGGCATGACCGTGCCCACGACCCCAATGGATACCGTCGGCTCGCCGCAGCCGATTACGGGCGGGTCTTCCAATCCGGGCACGGCCGCCATGTTGCGGATTTTGGGTGAGCTATCAGACGAGCTCAGGCGGTCAATTGACTTTTATCTGAACCAGGCCGAAGACATGGAAGTCGCCCAACTGTTGTTGGCCGGGCCAGGAGCCGCCATTGGCCAGCTCGATGAGTTTTTTGCTCAACGGTTGAGCCTACCGGCCAGTCAAGTTGACCCCGTCGCGGCCCTGTCTTTGGAGGCCGCCGATGAGATAGATCTCGAAGATCGACCGGGGCTCGCAACGGTAATTGGTCTTGGGCTGAGGGAGGTTTAATCGATGTACGGTTTAGATGTCAACTTTTTAAAGGATCGCGAGATTCGCCCCGTTGAGGTCGGTAGCGCGCCACGGGCCGCCGCCACCCCCACCGGCAGTCGGACGCCTTTGTTTTTAGGGTTATTAGCGGCGGTAGCAGCCCTGGGCCTAGTCGGCGGCTATTGGTTATTGCTGCAAAATCGGATGCAGCGACTCGAAGCCCGGGAAACAGAGCTGGATTCCGAAATTGCCGAGATTCAAAGTCAGCTGCAGCAAATTGAGACGGTGCAGGCGCAGATTGAATTGGTGAAGCAAGAGAACCAGGCTTTCGTCAATGTATTTAACCAGATTCGCCCCTGGTCAGCCTTCTTGAAAGAGCTCCGCGATCGCACCCCGGCTCGCATTCAAATCGTCTCAGTGACCCAGACGGCGGGCACCCCGATCCCTACTGGGGTCGAAGGCGAAGAGGCCGTACCGCCGGTCGCCGGGGGCGTCAATATGGTCGGGGTCGCCTGTTCCTTTGATGATGTCAACGATTTTATGTTGACCATGCAGCGATCACCGCTCTTGGATGCCACCAGTGTGGCGATCGACGTTTCGCAAAAGCGTGACGAGCTCCTTGATCCAGCGGTAGATGGCGTTTGCCCCGACTCGCCCCCCAATCGCCCCGAAGTGCTGGTTGACTTTACCATCGGCGGCAATTTTTCGGATGTGCCTGCTGCTGACTTGTTAGACATCTTGGAGCGCCAAGGTGCCGTCGGCCTGGCCACTCGGATTCGAGCCCTTAGAGATTCAGGAGTAATCGAGACACCATGACGTTTACTGATGATTTTGTCCCCGTTGAGGACGATACTCTAAGCCAGCCGGAATATCCTACGGCCTTCGGCATTCCGCTCTCGCCCAAAGTGCAGGGTATTGCCCTGGCAGTGCTGGGTATTGGCGGCGCGATCTTTTTGTTTACCCGCATCGTCAGCCCGGTACAGACGGAAATTGCTGAAATCAATCTGCGGATCGAAGAGAAAGAAAACACCCTGGCCAACCAGGCGGAGAGTCTGCGGCAGATTGAAGAGGTGCAGGCCGAGCTGGATCGCGTGCTGACCCAGCGAGAAGGCATCTATAGCCTGTTAGGCGACCCCAATAGCCTCGATACCCTCCTGCTTGACACGAATCAGCAAATTGAGAATAGTAATGCTTCCATTGCCGGGGCGATCGCCGGTGACCTGACCCAAGCACAAGCCGCAACCCTGACCTCCATCGGCTTGACGCAGCAGCAGGTAAATCGGGTGATTCAAGAATTTGCCGAAGATCCCATCGCCCAGCGATCGGCCTTCACCTCAGAGCTGTTTGGATTTGACCCCTTGGGCCTCTCCGGTCCCATCGCCGATGAATACGGGCCAGAGCTGAACGGCAAGCTAGAGCGCCAGCTGGTGCAAGTGAGCTTCCGAGGACTGTTTAACCAGACCCAAAATATTCTCTTGAACCTTGAGCGGCTAGAGCCCCTGCTAATTATTCGGGACTTTAACCAGTCGTTTGCCGACGTGCCGGGCGATACGACCGAGGAAGACTTCAACCGGCTTGGCATTCGCCCCCTGCAAACGTCTTTCACGATGGAAGTCTTAGTGCCATTGGGTGATCCGCGCGAACCACCCGCCCTGCCCGAGCCGGAACCCCCAGCCGAAGGTGAAGAAGGGGCTGAAGAAGCGCCTCCTGAGGAAGGTTAAACTCCCAGGTCTCAAGCAAGCGAGTATCTTCAGCGGTGTCGAGCAATCATCAGAATCCAGAACCTTTGTGAGGAAGGAGTGACCGTGAAACGATTATTAGGATATGGCAGCTGTCTGGCAGGGAGTACCTTGCTAGCCCTTGTGGCCCAACCGGCCCTGGCCACAACGACCATGATTACGGGCATCCAGGTCATTCCGACGGATGGCGGTGCCCAAATTGTCTTAGAAACTGAGGCCGGTGATGTGCCTCAGGTGTTTGCCGTTAACCAGGGCAACACCCTGCGAGCCGACATCGTGCGCACGCAGCTGCAGCTAGCCGACGGGGGGCCGTTTACCCAACAAGATCCTGCCCCTGGCATTGCCTCAATCACCCTCAATCCCCTTGATGGGAACAGCGTTCGCCTCACCGTCGATGGCAGCGATCGCATTCCCATGGGTACCGTGGGCTCATCGAGCAATGGCGGCATCATTATTGATGTCGAAGCTCAAGCCGCAGGCACCGTCCCCCAAGCCACAGGCAACGTCCCCGACGAGATAGAAACTGTACCTGGCGAACCAGAGATCGACCCGCTGGAGGCCACCCCTGGTACGCCTGATGCAACCGTGGCTCAAGCCGAGCCCGAAACCGAGCCGCTGCCTGAGCCAACTGGTCCTCAGCCCGATGTGCTGGTACCCAATCCCGAAGTAGTGATTGATGGTGTCCCCGTTCCCGCACCTGAGGTTCAAGCCGCCCCCCCCTTCTTACCCTCAGCGGTCGCGCCGCCAGTCGGCGATATTGCCGTTTCAGAAACGGTGCCTGACTTTGGGGGCATCGATCTAGGAACTGGGGAACGCGTGCCTCGTCTAGTGCTCCGCGATGCCCCCTCTCGTGAAGTCTTAAACCTCTTAGCGCGCGCCGCTGACCTCAACCTTGTCTTTATCGACGCCAATGGGGAAGAAACAGAAGGCGCCGCAGCCACTGGCGAAGGCCCCCCAATCACCCTGGATATTGAAAACGAATCGGTTCAGAGCGTTTTTAACAGCGTTTTGCGAGTCACCGGTCTGCAAGCCAACCGAGTAGGTCGCACCATTTATGTCGGCCCTAACCTGCCAGCATCAGCCCAAAACACAATTGTTCGCACCCTGAGACTTAATCAGATCGATGCTGATGTAGCCGCTAGCTTCTTAGTGGGTTTAGGGGCTGAGAGTCAAGTTACGTTTGAAAGAAGACGCAGAACTGTCGAGACCATTGCCTTAGACGAAGACACTAACCTCTCTGATGAGTTCGAAACCGAAGAATTTCAAGAGCAGACTGAGTCTGTTGAAGCGACTGAAGCACTCAGAACTGAGTTTCAAGACACTAACCCGATCTTGAGAGGGCTAATTGTCCTCTCAGAAGAAAGAACTAATTCAATTACGCTTTCTGGGACGCCGGAGCTTGTTGCCTTCGCTACCCAACAATTAACGCGTCTAGACCTTAGACGCCGTCAAGTTGCCATCAATGTCAAGGTAATTGACATCAATCTCAACGCAATTGATGCTTTTGGGACTAGTTTTTCTTTCTCGCTAGGCGATATTAACTTCTTAAGCGACGCTGGTGTTGGAATTATCAATTTTGGCGAGTCTGCACCGAATGTTCCGGAAACGTCGAATGTTCCGTCTTCTATTGGTGCGGGACCTTCAATAGGAGGGTCGAGTAACTTTCTGCTCCAATTGATTGCGACAGTTCAAGAGGGTAACGGTAAAATCTTGACTGATCCAACCTTGATCATTCAAGAAGGGCAGCAAGCCGCGATTCAATTAACTGAAGACGTTGTCACGAATATTACGACGACCTTTACGGATACTGATGGAGGATCCCGACAAACCCAGGAATTCGAACTTACACCGGCTGGTCTAGTATTAGGCGTTGACGTTCAGCGGATTGATGACAACGGGTTTGTGTCTCTATCTGTTGCCCCTTCGTTGACTGCGCCGGTCAGCACTTTTGATACTGGGGAAGGTAGTATCACTCTGCTCTCCGATCGGCAGCTACAGTCGGGTATCGTTCGAGTCAGAGATGGTCAGACGCTACTGTTGTCAGGCATCATTCAAGAGTCAGATCGGACAACGATCACGAAGGTACCGATCTTGGGCGATTTGCCGCTGATCGGCGCATTATTTCGCAACACCAGCCGAGACAATCAGCGGCAAGAACTGATTATTCTCGTCACGCCCGAAATTTTGGATGATTCTGACCAGTCGGCCTTTGGCTATAGCTACACCCCGAGCGACGAGGTGCAGGAATTGCTAGAGCGATCGCAGTAGCGCTAGCAATTGGCCCCAAATTTTCCGTTTAACCTTCTCACGTTCTGGTGTAATGGCTAGATCCCTCTCAAGGCAAGGGATCTAGCCATTTTTTTGATCGCTTCAAAGCGCCTCAAACGCCCTAATTGCGTTACCTTTCGTTAAAAAACGCCGCAATCGATATAAATTAAAGCCTTCAACGATCCATATTCGGGAAGTTGCCCTTAGAATAGGGCAGTGAAATTCCGGGATGTCAGGGGTTTCAGCGATTTAGGAAGGTTCACCTTTCCATAGACAGCTTGGTTGTCTAGCGTCGCTGCCCTGGGATTCGTATTCCCCCAAAGAGGAGACTCACAGATATGAACAAAGGTGAATTGGTTGATAAGGTTGCTGAGAAGTCAGGCGTGACTAAAAAACAGGCCGACTCCGTGCTCTCAGCGGCGATCGAGGCGATTATGGAAACTGTCTCCGAAGGTGACAAAGTCACCCTGGTAGGCTTTGGTTCCTTTGAGCGTCGTGACCGCAAAGAGCGGGAAGGTCGGAACCCCAAAACGGGTGAGACCATGGTGATTCCTGCAACGAAAGTGCCCGCATTCTCGGCTGGCAAGCAGTTCAAAGAAATGGTGAGCAAATAACCCTAGTCGATTCGATTGGAAGAAATTCTGTTTAATACTCGACCACGTCACGGGGGGAACATTGAGTGGGCTGCTCAGGTAGCTAACTGTTCCCCCTTTGCTTTGCTTGATTTTTCTGCCAGCATCAGCCCTTTGGGGCCACCGGCATCGGCGATCGCTGCTCTCCACACTAGTCTCGATCAGCTGACTCGATATCCCAATCCGCGCTACGACACCTTGCGCCAGGCGCTAGCGCAACACCATCACCTTGACCCTGACTGGATTTTGCCCGGCAATGGCGCTGCCGAGCTGCTGACCTGGGCCGGACGCGACCTCGCTGCCCAAACAGCCACCTATCTGATCACGCCGGCCTTTGGCGACTATGGAAGAGCGCTGACCGCCTTTAACGCGACGCCCATCCCTTGTCCGCTCTCGCTGACGGCAGCCGAGCAAGCGACGGTCGATTGGACGACTACAGTAACCCAGCCGCTGCAGCATTCACCTAAGCGCTGTGGACTGCTGCTCAATACGCCCCATAACCCGACGGGCCTGATGATTCCCCGCTCTGCCCTGACCGCCTTGCTAGAGCAGTTTGCGCTCGTGATAGTCGATGAAGCCTTTATGGATTTTGTGCCGCCCGATCGCCAGCAGAGTCTAATCAACGAGATTGAGCACTGGCCCAACCTGGTGGTGGTGCGATCTCTGACAAAGTTCTATAGCCTGCCTGGGCTGCGCCTCGGCTATGCCATTGCCCACCCCAATCGACTACAGCGTTGGCAAACTTGGCGCGACCCGTGGCCCGTCAATGCCCTTGCCGTCACCGCCGCCGAAGCCGTGCTCACAGACCACGACTATGCCCAACGCACCTGGCAGTGGCTCAACGCCGCCCGTCCTGCTCTGTTTTCCCAACTCCAGACCATTCCTGGCCTGCATCCCCTCCCTGGCGAGGCAAACTATCTATTAATGCGGTGCGATCGCCCGGGCTCCCAAATTCAGCTAGCGCTGCTCCGCCGTCATCGCATTCTGGTGCGCGACTGCCTCAGCTTTGCCGAGTTGGGCGATCGCTACATCCGCGTCGCTATCCGCACGCCAGAAGAGAATCAGCGTTTGGTTGCCGGACTCAAGGATGTACTCGGTCAAACGCCGTGAGTCCGACAAGAGAGATAGGCAAGTGTGGAATACGGAAGGGTAAATGTGGCATGCGGAATTAAAACCTCCAAGTTCGTAGGGCGACTCTCCGAGAAGCAGCGGTGCGTCTAGTGACCTTCCCGCAGGGGCCTCCCAACGCCGAATTCCCAACTCTGGATTCCGTAGGGCTCTGCCCTTCCCGTCGGGTACTCAAAACGCTTGCATACTCCCACTCTTCCTGTCAGATACCGTTATCTGACTAACCTGCAGATCCCGAACGGCCACACCCGTTAGCGGTTGCTCTCGTAGCCTCTGCTACCCGGCGATCGCCAACCTGATCTACGCTAGGCATAGTTAACTAGGATGCGCCTGTGTTCGAACAACTGCTGCGGCGGTATGAACCCACTCCCCAGGAAGTGCTAGAAGTCTTGGAACTGCACCAGCTCACGCTCGATTTCAAGCAAGAACAGCACTACCGAGAAGCGCTAGCAACCTACTGTCAGCAATACAACGCCATGGCTCGGCAGCACCAACACGACCACGCCGCCATGCAAGACGAACCCAATCTATTCGCGCTCTTTTGCAGAAATCGCCCACAAGCGTAGAAAGACGCGTGTGGTGGCATCTTTCAATTGCGGCCCTGTGCGATCGCCTTAAAACAGAAACATTTTTGATCCGAGTTTAGCCATGAAAAACCCAGTATCGTATACTTCTTAGGAGATTTCCGAGAAAGAATATACTGTTACCGTAAGGGCGAGTTTAGCTAGAAATATTGATTTTGTGGCGACAAGACATCCACAAAACTCGTTTCTGCGGGTATCGTTTTTTAGAGAAATCTCTTGTGTAGAGGAATATTCGAGTCTAGACAGCTTCGAGCTCGTAATCTCTCATGTGCGCTTTGAAAGGTCGCTTGGCGCCTTCAACTTCGAACGACACCACGATGGGGAAATTAGCGCTGATGGGGCGACCTCGCCATTCTTGCAATACCGCAGTGATTTCGCCTTCCATACCTTTCGCTTCAAACGCGACGCCGCGATGCAGGGGATGGTGGTAAAAAATAACCGAATCTTTAATGCGAACGCGATCGCCAACCTGCATTGCTAACCTATCCTCCTATCAACTGCCGGTCGCGGCCCTTTGCCTACCAAGCGACACGGCGGTTTTACAGCTTTACCATCTTGACACAGGTTGTTACACAAACTACCAATTCGTAGCCTAAGTTCTGTGACGGTTTGAGCACATTTCTCCAACGTTCCAAGGCTCACGAGTGTAGATTCGGCCTACTGCACTCGTGAGCCTAAGGTGCGTCTACGTCTTGCCCAATTGCCACAGTGGCTCAAGCTAGCAAGGGCTCGATGGCGATGTCAGCCCACATTAATCGCCATTAGTCTTAGCCAGCAGGCGATCGCGCAAGCCATCGGGAACCGGATCGAGGTGATCGTATTGCCACCGGAAGGTACCGACGCCCATAGACAGCGATCGCAATTCTAAAATCAGCGTCTGCATTTCAGACTCCGGCAGGTAGGCTGTCACCACATCCCAGCCGCGCCAATCCGTTTTGGCCTCGTAGCCCAAGATCTGCCCGCGATGGGTGCCAATCAGCCGCAGCACGTTAGCCGTAAAGCTATTGGGCACAGAGATTTCCACCGAGTCCACCGGTTCGAGCAAGACCGGCTCACACTGCGGCAAGCCTTCCTGCATCGCCAGCCGCGCCGCCTGCTTAAAGGCTTGGTCAGAGCTATCGACCGCGTGGTAGGAGCCGTGCGTCAGCGTGACCGCCACATCCACCACCGGAAAACCCAACGGCCCTTGCACCAGAGATTCACGCACGCCCGTTTCAACACTGGGAATATATTGACGCGGCACCACACCGCCGACAATTTTTTGGTCAAAACTAAAGCCGGTACCGCGAGCTAAGGGGCGTACCTCTAAAAACACATCGCCAAATTGACCGTGTCCGCCCGTTTGGTGCTTGTAGCGCCCCCGCAGTTCCTGCGCGGGCTTGCGAATAGTTTCTTTATAGGGCACCTGGGGCAGATGAGTGGTCATCGGCAGGCCATACTTACGGCGCAGCCGGTCTAACGCCAGCTTGAGATGCACCTCCCCTTGGCCCCACAGAATCACCTCATGGGTATCGCCATGCTGTTCCCACCGTAGCGAGGGATCTTCGTCCTTGAGTTTATTCAAGGCCTCAGTCAGCTTCACTTCATCGCTGCGGTGCTCTGGCACGATCGCCAACGCATACACCGGCTCTAACCGCTCAGCCGTCGGCAGCGTCAGACTCTGGGTGGCCTGCGATGTGAGGGTGTCACCGGTTTGCGCCTGGGTCAGCCGGGCCACCGCCACAATGTCACCCGCCTCGGCCCACGAGAGGCTAGTGGTCTGCTGGCCCATCAGGCGATAGAGCCCACCCATGCGATCGCCCTGCAAACTGTCACCATCGGCCAGGCTGCCTTGCCAAACTCGCACCAGCGATAGCTTGCCCCCCTGCGGGGTATAAAACGTTTTGAGCACCTGGGCCAGCGCCCCGTCAGCGGTCTCCTCTAAGCCGCGTTTTGCCGCAGTGACGGCGGCGGCGGGCGCTTCTTTGACCAGCGCCTGCCAAAGCGGCCGCGTCCCAAAATCGGTGGTGGCGATGCCAAACAAAACTGGGACAATCAGGTCCGCGCCGAGGTCTTGTTGCAAGTCGCCCACGATTTCTGCTTGGGGTGGGTCGATGTCCTCTAACAGCTCCTCCAACAAGTGATCGTCAAAATCAGCCAGGGCCTCCAGCATTTCGTCGCGAGCCGCCTGCTCCGGCGCTTTGAGTTCAGCAGGAATCGGCACCGCATCGGCCGGCGCACCTGGGTGATAGTGATAGGCCTGTTCCGTAATCAGGTCGATGAAGCCTACCAGATTTTGATCTTCTCGAATGGGATATTGCTGCGGCAAAATTGGTCGAGTTGAAACAGTTTTCAAGGCTTCTAATACTTCTTGAAAAGAGGCGGCCGCCCGATCCATCTTATTAATCCAGATCAGATGCGGAATCTCCCAACTGTCTAAAAATTGCAGCAGGGGCGCGAGCGTCAGCACGCGATGCGGATCCGCCTCACACACGACGATCGCGGCATCTACCCCCATCAGAGCATTATCCGTTTCGAGCTGCAGCTCCACCGATCCCGGACAATCAAGAAAGTTAAAACAAATGCCGCCATACTCAGCAGTGGCGGCATTTAACTCAACGGTCATGGTGCGATCGCGGGCTTCTGGCGTGGCATCCCCAAGCGTCGAACCCTCATCAACGCTCCCTTTACGCGTAATGGTTTGACTAACGTAGAGCAAGCTTTCCAGCAAAGTGGTCTTACCACTAGAGTAGGGACCCACAATGGCAACATTGCGCGGTCCCGGGCCTTCTTTCTGAGTCATATTTTCCCCTTTCCCTGCGGGTGAAACAGCTTTACCCAAAAGCCCTGTAGCGACGGGTGCTGTTTGGGTATCTTAAGCCAGTTGTGGCGCTGGCCTTAGCCCTACAATAACCCTTCCATAAACTGTGAGATTTCTTTGTTGAAAAAAATTCATTAAGCCTAAATTCTCCGGCAAATATAGAGAATCATCAATCATATTTCACAGATTACTTGATGTATTCAGTCAGCCCATTCACGCCCTATTCGCCCTCAGGAAAAAGAATTTTCTCATGAACAAAATCACCTTGAGTTGTCGCCGTATCATCAGCTTTGTGGCACTCATGCTGGGCACCGGGCTTTTACTGTGGGGTCAACCCTTGCTGGGTAGCCAGACCGCCATCATCGCGCCGCCGCCGACCGCAATCGCCCCTCTAGAACCGCCGACTCAAGCCCTCGCTGACGCGCCCAGCCTTGACTATGCTGTCGCCCTGACTGAGCTGCAAACCACCCTGAGGTTGCAAGACGAACCGCTTAATCCACGAGCCGTCGCCGCGTTGATTCCCTGGCTATCTGACACGCTGCCGGGGGCGATCGCGGTGGATGTCGAGGGCACGACGCCGACCACCAATCAGTTTTATGGTGAACTGTCGGAGTTTAGCGACGGGCGCGTGATCGCCGAGTGGACGACCGGTGATGAGCGCCGGTTTGTCGGCTATCAGTCCGTCGGGGTATTGGACAACGGCACCCATGCCCTACGCACCTGGGTCAATACCGGCGGTTCGGGGGTGTTTCCATTTTTGATGCTGATCAGCTTCGACAGCGATACGGAAATTCATGACGGCGAAGCCCGCTCGCGCTTGCTTATGACCCGACGCGGTGAGTTTGTGCTCGGGGGTGGCTACGATGGCGAGATTACAATCTCGGGCAATACCCTCACCTTTACGCCAGCGCCCAACGGTGACGCTAGCGTCACCGTCCGAGTCGAATAGCCTCGGCAAGATCTTCAGGTATCTGCGTTGCAAACATATTCTCAGAACAGATGACTTTCTGTAGGGCTTTGGCAATGCCAAAGCCCTGCGATCAAGAACACTATTTTCAAATCACTTCCTAGACCGTCGGACGCTCAAATAACGGGCCTGGCGACCGGCGATCGCGGGCCCGCTGCCCGCCAAATTGCTGAGCAATAATATCGTCATAGGTATCGGAGATCGTCACCACCGAGAGAATGCACGTCTGCAACTCCATCAGCGACATCTCTTCACCGCCCAGCACGCTTTCTGAAAACACCACCTGGCCGGCCTCATCCAGGTGGAAGGAGCCAAACCGCATCCGGCGATTTTCCGTCAGCAAAAACTGCATCAATTCGCAGTCCAGAGTGCTGCCAATTGTCACACAGCTGGTGGCCCGCACCGTCGCCAGATCCCCCGCTTGCCAGGGGTGCACCTCCCACGGCAACACCTCAACCTCAACCAGGGCAGAGCCGTAGAGAATGTCAAACTGGGGGCGATCGCCATCGACCCGCAGCGCATTTTGAAACAGCGTTGCCCCTTTGAGATAGTCAGCCACTTTGTTGTAGGTCAGCGCTTGAACAGAATTGACAAATTGCATAGACAGAAGGGAAAACTAGGGGCAGGGGAGCACCGGGGGCGGGGCAGACAGAGTTGGTTGCCCTGTATCAGAGAATCGTTAGCCATCCAACCGCCAACCGTCACCAGCATAACCAACATCAGCGAGCCCCAATATGACCGCAACCCAGCCAACCCAGCCCCCCCGGCAGCACTAAACCCCATCGAGCTGGCTACGCCCTTGGCCCCTCGGCTCCCTAGCTCCCCATTCATGCAATAGCGAGCGATCGCACCAGAATTGAATCCCTAGCTCCCCTGCCACACCCGCTCCTCAACTTTTTTACAGCCGGCTTAAGGAACACCGACGCTCTGGGCAAAGGTGACTATAGTAAATGGTTGAATGTCGAGCGATCGCCCATGACCTCACCGACCACCGCCGCCCCGCTCAAAGTCTTTGTCTCCTATTCTCATCGCGATGAATCCCACAAAGATGATCTTGTAGTGTTTTTGAAAGCCCTGCAAAACCTGGGCAAAGTGAGCATTTGGCAAGATCGGGCGATCGACGCTGGGTCAGAATGGAATGCTGAAATCCTGCAGGCGCTAGACAGTGCCGACATCATTCTCTTATTAATTACGGCGCGGTTTATCGGCTCCGACTTTTGCTTTAGCAAAGAAATGAACCGGGCGCTCATGCACCACGAACAGCAGACAGCGCGCGTGATGCCGATCATCATGACGCCCTGCGCTTGGCAACAAATGCCGTTTGCCAAGCTGCAGGTCTTACCCACCGATGGCAAACCCGTCACCGAATGGAACAGCCTTGATGCGGGTTTAGACAACGTCATCCAAGGCATTACCCGCGTTGTCAACAAGTTGCATAGCTCGCCCTCGCCCCCAGACGACGGTTGGGGCACCCCACCCACAGCAGCCACCGCGACAGTCGCCGCTGACGCTGGGCCAGCGGCGTCGCCCGCCTCAGCAGTAACTCCCGCAATGGATGCCGCATCGCAGCGATCGCCCCAAGGCACCATGCAAACGCGGCTAGCGCTGTTTCGGCTATTGTCGAACCTCCCCGGCCCGACCTTTGACGCGATTGTGTATGCCCTCAACGTGCCACTCTCATTGTTGCCGCCTGCGGCCGCAGCGCAAGGGCAGCGAGTGCCCGCCCTACTCAACTGGGCAGAGAGTCCTGTGGGGTGTGGCCTGGATGAATTAGAAGCCGTTGTTGACGCCGTCATCAATCCTTAAACTGTAGCGCTGGCCACTTTGCTTAAGACACCGAAGAGCGCTCTGAATCTTTCACACATAAGCAAAGTGGCTCCGTAGTCTTGCCCTCACCGGACTGGCGACTGCTGTATCAATTCTTAAAATTCTCTCTACGCTGAGGTCTGTAGAACCTGATCGAGCCCCTTAACATCGCTCGTCATATTGCCATAAACGTCAGGTAATCCCCATTCTCTGAGTTTGGACTACCCATAGAATTGCCGTGGCGATCGCCTCCCACCCAGCTTAAAAAGGGGCAGCTTACTCCAGGCGGGGAATCGCTCCTTTGTCCTAGCATCGCCATGCCCAAAGGGCTATTGTCTGCCGGGCTTTGAGGGGGCAGCAACAGCGGGGGAGCTTCGATCCACAGCGCTATTTTGCAGCATTGGGATAATCATGGCAGCTCGTCCTTGCCAGCTAGTCAGCCAGGGCAGCATCAAACAGAATTATTTTCAACTCATAGCGAAAAAAGCGCGATCGTCCTCACCCGATTCATCAAGAACAATCAATGAGAGATCCGCACGAGGTCATCAACTAGAGACCCTTATGGAAAAAACCTGGTGATCTGCAGCACAACACTGGTACAACATTGTCACATTTCCGCATGATCTCGGTTTTCAGCCAGTTCTCAATTCTCACAAGGTTTTAAGCTTCGGTGGATTCTCTCAATGGATAAGATAGAAGCGATATACTACTAGTAGCAGTAATTACTCAGACCAGTGCATCTTGCACTTAAGTAGATCAGGAAAAGTGCGCACTGACCTCACCTAATATTGACCCGCGAGCATCAGGTAGATTGAGCTATGAACAACCAAAAACAGGTGTATTGTCCCAATACCCATATCAACGTAATGGAATTATTGGTCGCTGAAGAAGTCGACCGGCAGATGGCAGGGCTGCCTGAAAGACTCCTCAAGTATCTCAAGCGATCCGAAGTTGAAACGTTTGCCCTCAACCGTTTGCCGTCGCTCTACGCCTCTAGCGAACAAGGTTTACATCATCAACGACAAAAGGGCCAGCAAGCCCTCAAGTCAGAAATTGCAGCAGCGGTGCGCCAAGCCTTTGCCGCAGTGCAGAGCGATCCGATTCGGATGTCTCAACCGCTTGCGATTAATGCTGCTGACGACAATGCCGGAGCTGTCCTCGGTATGTTGAAACAGTGGATGCAAGACCCTGACCTGACCTGGGATACGGCCTTACACAATCTGCAAAAGCTACAGCAACGCCGTCAAGGTAAACCATTGACTGCTCGCCCAGCCGTTAAGGCCCCTGCCGCCACCGCCACTGACCCGCAAGAAGCCTATGCAGCAGATGGCAGCGAGCTGCAAAGCACGGCGCTGCGACCTGGGGTATATGGTTGCCGCGAAGCGTGGATTCCGCCCCACCGGAGATCGCAGGCTTGGGATCGCACCCGCCCCACCCAACGAAAGCAGCGATCGCAGACTTAATCAGGCCAGCGACGCCCCACCCCTTGCCGCCAAACCGCAGCCATCAGCCGCCAGTTGAGCCAGCCTCCATGCAATCAATGGCTGCATCGGTGGCTTGCAGCATCCCCTTCAAGTAGGGCCGAGCCCGAAGACCGCTAGCGGTCGAAATACAACCCTGAGAGGCAGGTCAAACACCCCCTTCAGCCTTCTGAAATGTCTTGGCCTCACGGCAGGTCGCGACATCTCGATTCTCGGAAACCCGCCCCCATCTGGCTCCTCGGCCCTTCAAGCTCCCGATTCTTTAAGCTCCAACTATGCCCTGGCCGAGGCGATAGCGTCATCTTCCCCGGCCTGTCAATTCGCAGAAGGTGTCACATCAGCCCCGCAAATGTAGCGGCGATCGCTAGGATAGGATCGCAATTCGGAGTGATGGATACGCAAATGGTTGGTCGGTGTCGATATCTATCGGGGTTCGTAGGCGCAGCGTTGATGGTCGGAGCCACCCTCATCAGTAGCTGTAGCCCAACGCCCCCCACCGCTTCGGATACAGCCGAGACAGACGCTGCCGCCGTTACCCTCGCAACCCGCGATCGCACGACTCTAAGGCTGCTCTACAGCCAGGTGCCGCTCACGCTGAACCCGCATCTGGCCACCGGCATTCAAGATTTTGAGGCGGGTCGCATTGTCTATGAGCCCTTAGCCACGACGAATGAACGAGGTGAACTCGTGCCCATCTTAGCGGCGGCGATTCCCACCGTTGAAGATGGCAGCGTCACCGCCGATGGCAAATCGGTCACCTGGCAGCTGCAGCCCGATGTGCAATGGGCCGATGGTGAGCCTCTAACCGCCGAAGATGTGGCGTTTACCTTCGACTTTGTGAGCAATCCCCAGGTGGGGGCCGCCACCGCGCAATATTATGAAGCCGTTGAGTCAGTCGAAGCCATCGACGAGCTGACCGTCAAAATCACCTTCAAAAACGTGACGGCAGCCTGGCAGATTCCCTTTACGGGACAAACGGGCGTCATTCTGCCGCAGCATCTCTTGGCCGACGTCGATGACGCCGCGACACGATCAGCCCAGGTCAACCAGCAGCCCATCGGTACTGGCCCTTACCAGGTTGCTGATCGTCAGCCAGGGGCGATCGTATTTGAGCCGAATCCGACCTATCGCGACAGCGCCCCGTTTTTTCAAACCGTAGAACTCGTGGGCGGTCTGGCACCCTATGCCGCAGCGCGCGAAGTATTGAGTACGGGTGAGGCCGATTTTGCTCACAATTTGCAAGTCGAAGTGGCCTTGCTCAAAGACCTGCAACAAGACGGCCAAGGGGTAGTCGATACGGTCTTTGGGGGGCTGGTCGAGCGAGTCATGCTCAACCCCACCAATCCGCTTGCCGAAACGCCTTCTGGTGAGCGCTCCAGCCTCGCCGCTGAGCATCCTTTTCTAAATGATCAGCGGGTGCGACAGGCGATCGCCTACGCCATCGATCGCGACTCCATTACCGAAGAGCTGTATGGCTTTACTGGCCGCCCCACCGCTCAGCTGCTGGTCGCCCCTCGGCCCTACGCCAACCCAGGCACCGTGCCCTACGAATACAACCTGGAAAAAGCTGAAGCCCTGCTCGACGAGGCGGGGTGGCAAGATACCGATGGCGATGGCATTCGCGATCGCGACGGCGTCGATATGACCGTGGTGTTTCAGACATCGGTCAACCCCGTCCGCCAAAAAACCCAAACCCGCATCGAAGAAAACCTACAGACCCTCGGCATCGACGTTGACATTAAACGCGTGCGCGTAGACGACTTTTTCTCCGGTGACCCCGAACAGACCAACAGCATTAATCACTTTTATGCTGACCTGCAGGCTTACACCACCGGCAACGATCATCCCGACCCGACGATTTATCTCAGCTGGTGGACCTGCAGCCAAATCGCCACCCAAGCAAACCAGTGGCAAGAGCCGAACAATGCCCGCTACTGCAACACCGACTATGACGCGCTTTGGGATGCCGCCCAGCAAGAGCTGAATCTCGAAAGACGGGCCGCACTGTTTCAAGAAATGGATGCGCTGTTGGCGGCAGAGGTGGCGGTAATTCCCATCGTGCACCGCGCCACCACCAACGGCGTCAGCAAAGAGCTAGTGGGGTTAGCACCCACGCCGTGGGATGCCAGCACCTGGGATATTGCCCAGTGGCAACGAGCGGCGGCTGAATAAGAGCCGCCCCCTCTGATTTTGAAACCTGTTCAGAACTTATGCAGTTGCATCCAGAATTGGCCCCCTAGCCCCCAATTCTGGGGAAACCGGATGCAACTTCTCCCAGCAATACGCCCTCCGGGCACGCTGCGCGAAGGGGGATGCAAGGGGGCGGGCCATGCAGAACGCCTACTGGCTTCATCCGCTTGAGTCACCCTCGCATCGACAGCGTTAAGGATCGACGTAATTAGCCACAGACTTTTTGACGATCCGCAGTCATTGCCACAACAGTCGTGAGCGCGACATCTCACATTCACACAAACGGGGCTTTTTCATAAATTTTGGTGGAAGTCAGGCATCTGTTCTGAAGTCAGGGTTGATTTGGGAAAGATGAAAAAGGAATAGTGAGGGGGGTTACCCCAGAGGAAGCGACCGCGCCCCCACTGTTTAGCCATATTGCTGGCATTTTCACCCTTCGACTAGAGCGCTCATGTTTTCGATTTACATTCTCACCTACAACGAAGAACTCGACATCGCGGCCTGCATTGAGTCCGCCATGCTGTCTGACGACGTGATTGTGGTCGATTCTTGCAGCCGCGATCGCACCGTCGAAATCGCCTCGCAATATCCCGTGCGCGTCGTTGAACATCCCTTCGAGAGCCATGGCAAACAACGTACCTGGATGTTGGAAAACATTCCCGCCAAGCATGAGTGGGCCTACATCTTAGAAGCCGACGAACGCATGACGCCAGAACTTTTTCAAGAGTGCTGCGACGCGATGCAACAGGGCGAGCACGTTGGTTACTACGCCGCCGAGCGCGTCATGTTTATGGATCGGTGGATTAAGCACAGCACCCAATTTCCGCGCTATCAGTTGCGACTGCTGCAGCTCGGCAAGGTTTGGTTTACCGACTACGGCCACACCGAACGCGAAGTGTGTGACGGCTCAACGGGCCTGTTGCAGGCCACCTATCCCCACTACACCTGCGGCAAAGGCATGAGCCGGTGGATTGAGAAACATAATCGCTACTCTACCGACGAAGCGAAAGAGACGCTCCAGCAGCTACAGACCGGTAGCGTTAATTGGCAGCAGCTCTTGTTTGGTAAAACGGAAATTGAGCGACGACACGCGCTGAAAGATTTATCACTGCGACTGCCGCTACGGCCCCTCGTCCGGTGGTTTTACATGTATTTCATCCTCGGTGGCTGGCGCGATGGCGAAGCCGGTTTTGCCTGGTGTACCCTGCAAGGCTTTTATGAGTATCTGATCGTGCTCAAAGTCAAAGAACTCAAACGACAAGCGGCGCAGCCAGCGACCTCGCCCTTGCCCACGATGACTCCTCCCCCCAAGCCAGCATCCACACCTGTCAATAGCACCCTAGCCGAGCATCGCTAGAGGAATTGCGCCAAAATCACGCCCCGATCGCCGGTGTTAGCCTTGCCAAACCGTGACAGGAGGTTATCGGTTCTGAGGGAAGGTGATTTAAGCAGAGCGTCTGCAGCCTTTCTTGCTGATGACCATAAGCGTTACACTCAAGGGCGGCCTGCATTGAGAACATGAAGCGCCCATGGCGGTTGACTATGATTTGGTCATTTTGGGAGGCACTCCCGAGGGTCTCGACGCAGCGGCTCAGGCGGCTCGCTTAGGGGCCAGAGTGGCTCTGATTCGCCAAGGACTCGATGGTCGGCGATCGCCCCTACAGATGCAGGGGCTGCTGCAAACCAACCCTAACGACCCTCTCCCCCCACCGACCGATAGTCCGATCTCGCCCTGGCAATGGGCGGTTCAACGCGCCACCCTGATTGCCGACACGCTTACCCAAGATGACTGGCAGCGACTGATGGTGCAAGGTGTTGACGTCATTGCCGCCAGCGGTCAGATTAGCGGCGATCGCCCCCTCACCCTGACGACTCCGGCCCGCCAACTCACCACCCGCGCCTTACTGCTAGCCACCGGCCATACGCCATCAGTCCCAGCGCTGCCAGGCTTATCAGCCGTTGCCTACGATACGCCACAGAGCTTTTTGCAGCGGCAGACCCTACCGGCATCAGTCATCATTTGGGGCAGTGCGCCCTTGGGGTTAGCGCTGGCTCAAAACTTGCGGCGGTGGGGCGTGGCAGTCACCCTGATCACCCCGAAACCTCGCCTGCTGCCCGCCGCCGACCCCGAAATATCGCAGTGGCTGGCAGCACAGCTGCGGGCCGAGGGCATTGACTTAAGGTTAAATGCAGACCTGTTAGCAGTCACCGCCCAGCCAGAGGGCATCACTGCTAAACTGGCCGATGCTCCCATCACTGCCGCGTCTCTGGTCGTCGCGGCTCAGCCGGGGGCTAATCTGAGGAACCTGGACTTGCAGACTGTTTTCCAGAGCGATCGCCCCCTGACGGTCAATGCCTTTTTGCAAACTGAGCATCCTCGTATCTATGCCTGCGGGGCCGTGCTTGGCGGCGACGACTTGCCCGCGATTGCGCGCCAAGAGGCCCACTGCGCCCTTCACAACGCCTTGTTCTGGCATCGCCAACGTATTGACTACAGCACGATTCCCTATGCGTTACCGACCCAACCCACCGTGGCTCAGGTCGGCCTGACCGAACCGCAGGCGCGGCAGCGCTACAGCGACAGTCAACTGCTGGTTGCCCGGCAGTCCCTCGATCAAAACCCGAAAGCGCAATGGCGAGCCGCCACGGGGGGATTTTGCAAACTGCTGGCCCACCGCGACGGTCAATTAATCGGCGCTCACGGCATCGGCCCCGAAGCCACGGAATGGATGCAAACGGTGGCCCTACTCATGGCGCAAAAGACTCCGTGGTGGCGGTTGGCTAACTTTGCAGCCCTGCCCGATAGCTTCACTGAGATCTTGCGGCAAGCGACTCAACAGTGGGAGCGCGATCGCTGGCAGCCCGGCGGCTGGCGATACGACTGGGCCGAAAATTGGCATAACTGGCGGCGTAGTCGCTAATCATCCTCAACCTGAGTTCGGCATAAGGGCATGAGGCATGCTTACCAGCCTTTTGAAGTGACAATCCCCTCTGGGGAGGGGTGCCCAAGGCGGGGTGGGTGTCGATCCTCCCGCTGAGAGTGGTTCAACCCACCCCATTCGCCCCTCCCCAGAGGGAAAAGAAACGGGGTTTGGCTTAACCCGAACTGGCGTATCCTCAGTGAACCAGACTGGCCGAGCCACTCACTGTCTGGGATGGGGCTCGATCGCCGACTCCGGCTGATCGACCAACAATTGCGAGATCGCCTCAGCCAGTTGAAAATCCAGTTCGGTCAGACCACCGGCATCATGGGTGGTCAGGGTCAGCGCTACCCGGTTGTAGGTGATCACAATGTCAGGGTGATGGCCCAGCGCCTCAGCCGGAGCAACCAGCGCATTAACAAAGGCGATCGCCCCCTCAAAATCAACAAACGTCTGTTCATAAAACAGGGTTTCCCCATCCGTTGTCCACAGGGGCAAAGCGTTCAGACGCTGTCGAATTTCGGCATCACTGAGGACGACCAGCCCCGCCGCAGCGATTTCAGTCTCGGCGGGGCGATCCAGCAGCAGAGACGGCACATCCGCAGGGAGAGGTTGAACCAACAGAGTCAAACTGAGCAAAAAGTCCATTCCCAGAGAATCAGTATTAAAGACCTCTGCAGTTTCCAGCATTATCGGCAAAGCGTCCAACAGTTATACCAATTCTCTGAAACTGGGCTACAGATCTTCCTTTCGACTCCGCTCAAGGAACGTAGGCTGAGCGGAGTCGTTCGCATCGCGTCTCCCCGAGGGAGAAAGCCGACTTGTATGTGTAGCTGTAATTCGTAGAACTGGTATTAATCAGGAGAAAGCCCTCATTATCGTCGGGGGTGTCATCGCCTAGCGTGACGCACCAAAGCCCACCCTGGCAGTGCGTTGGGCTGTCGTCACCACACACCAGCAATGTTTATTGATGGCTACCGACTGACCCAGGCCCAAAAACACGTTACCGAGATCTGCTTTACCCCTTTACCCGGCACCTTTTACCGGCCATCCTCAATTACCTCAACTGATTGCAGCAGCAGAGATAAACGGCAGACCCAGAAAGGCGCCGGGCAGCCAGCTCATGGCGGGCAACTGGCTCACACAACAAAGGGGAGCCAGCGTGGTCGCACTGTCTCCCCTTTGGCAGTGGTTGGTCACTCAATCAACGGTCAGCGATTAGAGTTAGCCAAACCGGCCCGTGACGTAATCGCGCGTAGCCGTTTCCTTCGGATTCCCAAAAATCTCTTGGGTATCGTTGAACTCAGCGAGATAGCCCACCTTACCGCCTGACTCAGTCGGCACCGCATTAAAGAACGCCGTCTTGTCAGCCACGCGGGTCGCCTGCTGCATATTGTGCGTCACGATAACGATGGTGTACTTCTCACGCAGCTCCATCATCAACTCCTCAATCTTGAGGGTCGAGATGGGGTCAAGGGCGGAGCAGGGTTCATCCATCAACACCACTTCAGGATCTACTGCGACGGCCCGCGCAATACAGAGACGCTGCTGCTGACCACCGGATAAGGAGAAGCCGCTTTCCTGCAGCTTATCTTTCACCTCATCCCACAGCACGGCTCGCTTGAGCGATCGCTCGACGAGGGCATCCATCTCATCGGTATCACCCTTAAAGCCATTAATTCTTGGCCCATAGGCAATGTTGTCGTAAATCGTTTTAGGAAACGGGTTCGGTCGCTGAAACACCATGCCAATGCGACGACGCACTTCTACCGGGTCGATGTCAGAGTCATAGAGATTTTGACCATGATACAGAATTTTGCCCGTGAGGTGAAAGATCTCAATCAGGTCGTTGAGTCGGTTCAGACAGCGCAGAATAGTACTTTTACCACACCCGGAGGGACCAATGAAGGACGTGATTTGATTGGGCGGGATCTCCATCGACACGTCGCGCACGGCTTTGTAACTGCCGTAGTAGATGTCACAGTCTTCAATTTTAAAGACGGTACTCGTCTTGGTCTGATTGGTCTGAGCAGCCACTTGTTCCACCATGAGAATTCACTCCCTGTATCACCTGTATCAAAGATGCCCGCGTTAGTAGGTTTTTTGACGGGTCACCACCCGTGCAATGATGCTGGTCAATAAGACCAAAAGTACCAGAATCAAAGACCCGGCCCACGCTAACTCTTGCTGAGGCTCAAACGGCACAATCGCGAAGTTGTAGACCAGTACTGACAAGGTGGCAATCGGCTGTAGGATACCGTTGGGCCAGAACGAAGAAAAGAGCGCGGTAAAAATCAGCGGCGCCGTTTCACCCGCCGCGCGCGCGATCGCCAGCGTCACCCCAGTCAAAATTGAGGGAATTGCAGCGGGCAACACAATTTGCAGCACTGTTTGATAGCGCGAAGCCCCCACCCCAATCGAAGCCCACCGAATCTCTTGGGGAATGATGTTGAGCGCTTCGTCAGTGGTGCGAATGATCGTCGGCAGCATCAACACCGCCAGCGCCACCCCCCCGGCCACCGCCGAGTACCCCGTCAGGCCCGTACGCACCAACAACGCGTAAACAAACACACCCGAAATAATCGAAGGCACGCCGCTCAACACGTTCGTAAAGAAGCGCACCCATCGGGCCACCTGACCATCTTTACTAAATTCGGAAAGATAGACGGCCGCCATCACGCCGAAAGGGACTGAAATGAGCGTGGCGATCGCCACCACAATCAGCGTGCCAATAATCGCGTTGGCAATGCCCCCACCCTCTAAACCAGGCGGGGGGGGCAGCTCAGTAAAGAGGGCTGGCGTAATACTACCGGCCCCTTGAATCGTCACAAACGCCAACACCAGTACCAAAGGAATCAGCGTGATCACCACGCAGAGTACTGAAAGCCCCGTCATGATGATGTTGAAAACGTCGCGAGGGCGAGAAGAATTCTTGCGTAGGCCCGCTAGCGAGGGCGATTCTGGGGAGGTTCCGCGAAAGCTCGTCATAGGTTTTGCGATCCAATGCAACTACTCAAAAGGTGCCGGTTAGTCATATTTAGCTTTGACATTACTCACGATGACCTGGGCCAAAATGTTGACCACCAGCGTCATAATCACCAACACAAACGCGGCGTACATCAGAGCCGACACTTGTAGCCCCTTCGCTTCCGCAAACTGGTTAGCGAGCAGCGAGGCAATCGTGTTGCCCGGTTCGAGCAGTGACAAACTAATTTGGTTAGAGTTACCAATCACCATGGTGGCCGCCATCGTCTCGCCCATCGCCCGGCCCAAGGCCAGCATGATGCCGCCGACAATACCAGAAACCGCCGCCGGAATGAGTACCCGGAAGATCGTGCCCCAGCGCGTGGCGCCAATGCCCAATGAAGCCTGTCGCAGGTCAGGCGGCAGCGACGCGAGAGAATCTCGCGAAATCGCAATGATGATCGGCAAAATCATAATCGACAAAATCAGCGCCGCAGTCAGCATACTCGGCCCAATGAACTGCAGGCCGAATAAGCCAAAGAACCACTTCATCGCGGGAATCAAGACAAAAATGCCCCACAGGCCGTAGACCACACTGGGAATTGCTGCCAGCAGTTCGATCATGAACACCAGGACGGTGCGGATTTTGAGCGGAATAAAGTTTTCGCTGAGAAAAATCGCTACACCTAGACCTAACGGCACCGCGATCAACAGGGCGATAAAAGCACTCACCAACGTACCGTAGATCATCGGCAATGCCCCGTAGGCATCTTGCACCGGGTTCCAGGTACTCGCGATCACAAACTGCAAGCCAAATTCTCGAATCGCCGGAATCGCTGCCATCAAAATAATGAAGGAGATCGCCAGCAGCAGCAGACCGGTGCCAATGGCAAAGGCTGTGGTCAGACCGACGAAAAAGCCATCGAATTTCTTCTCTCCGGCAGTCCGACTACGGGTGTTGGGAACATCTGAGGCGGTCACAGTGCTATCTTCTCCTCGACAAACCAATAAAATCGCTGCAATTCAGAAAGCTGTCTGCCCGCTTCAAAGGACTAAGCCAAACGGCATCAACTTTCTGGAATCGCGCCAGCCACCCTGTGAGCAGCTAGCGCGATTCTCATAAAAAAGGGGGCGCTGCCCCCCTTTTGTCAGACTATTTACTCAACGGTGATTTCGTAGTCAGGGCTGATGCCATCAGCGGCAGCCGCGACCTTCTCGCGCACGCTGGGGGGCAGCGCCACGTAACCCAGCTCAGGAGAAATATCCTGGCCTTCGTTGAGACCGTACTCAACCATCACCTCAACCGCTTTCGCCTGCATGGGATCTTCATAGGTTTCGTACACCAACATCCAAGTGTAGGTGACGATGGGATAAGAGTTCTCACCCTCAGGGTCAGTGATGAACGCACGGAGGTTCTCAGGCAGCTCAACCGCATCCAAAGTCGCGGAAGCTGACTCACCGGTGGGCGTCACAAAGTTGCCCGAGGAATTTTCCAAGGCGGCAACTGCGAGGCCATTGTTGGTGGCATAGCCATACTCAACGTAGCCAATCGCGCCTTCGGTTTGCTGAACTTGAGCGGTAACACCCTCATTCCCTTTGCCGCCGATGAAGCTACCCGTGGTGGGCCACTCAACGGTTTTGCCTTCGCCAATTTGGCTCTCAAAGTCAGGGCTGATAGCGCTGAGGTGCTTGGTAAAGACACCCGTTGTGCCACTGCCGTCAGAACGATGAACCACAGTGATATCAGAATCGGGAAGCTCAGCGTCAGGGTTAGCCTCGACGATCGCCGGGTCGCTCCAGCTAGTGATGTTGCCGAGCAAGATGTTGGTGTAAACCTCACGGGGCAGGTTTAACTCACCCACACCGGGCAGGTTATAAGCCAACACAATGGCCCCAGCCGCCATCGGCAGCAAGATGGTGCCATCTTCAACGGCAGCCATTTCCTCATCTTCCATGGCCACATCGCTAGCCCCGAAGTTCACAGTTTCTGCCGTAAACTGCTCAACGCCAGCCCCACTACCCACAGACTGATAGTTGACCTGCAGCTCAGGTACCTTTTTGTTGAGTTCGACGAACCAGTTTTGGTACAACGGCGCTGGGAAAGACGCCCCAGCTCCCGTCAAAGAAACGTTGCTATCAAAGATTTTCTCACCAGCGGCCTCTTCTCCGGTTGCAGCCGTTTCGGTGCCTTCACCCGCATCGGTCGTCGTGGTCGTACCACCGCCACAAGCCGCCAAGCCCACCACTAGGGCCAAAGCAGCTGCCTTTCTCAAATCAATCTGCGTCGCAAATTTCTGAAGCATAGCCAATTCCACTCTGTTCTTTTTGGTCAAAGTATATGAACGTTCGTTCGATGCTCCTGAGCAAGATAATCACCGCAAGAGATCACGCTCTACTGAATATCAAACCTCTGACTTTGTCAGCGGCTAGAGACCTAAACCTCAGCCACTATTAAAGCAGGATTCCAAAACAACTCAGGGATATCTATATCACACCGAGACGCTTCAAAGATACACCTGAAAAATTGAAGTCGGTAGACACCTTTATCTGAGATATAGCATCTCAAAAATACTAGATTAGGGGGTCAGGGTAAAGAACAGATGAAGAGAAGATTAAGACCTTAGCTGAGGAGGGCAAAAACCCACCAGAGTATAGAGCCCGTCCCTCTAATCGGACATAAGAAATCGGCGACAATTGCTCAAGGCATCTCTAATTCGCACCCTTTTTGCTATGTATGTAGTCCTCACTCCAGAGTTTGGAAATGTCTAGACATTTCCAAACTCTGGGCATTGCACATAACGAGAAATTACTTTTAACTTCGAGAAAAACCTTGCTAAAATCAGCCGTAAAAATCGTAGCAGCATGAATCTTAAAATATTTTTATTTGCACTTGCTGAAACATAAATTCTTTTGAGGATTCCGACTCACTCACGACTTACGTCTGGAATCATAATCGTGTCGATACTCAACCATCCGGTTTAAGACGATGAAGACTTCAAAAGGCTCGTTTTTTCTCGCATTGGTCGGTGCCGGAGTGACTGCCGTAGGCTGCTCTTCTTCCCCCAATTCCCTCAGTCCAACCGATCAGCCCATCACCATTGATGGCTCTAGTACGGTTTATCCGATTACCACCGCGATCGCTGAGCAGTATGCCAGCACAGAATCCCCCGATGTCGAGATTGCCGTTTCGTTTTCGGGCACCGGTGACGGCTTCGACAAGTTCTGCGCCGGTGAAACGATGATCAACAATGCGTCTCGTCCGATCAGCAACGAGGAGATGCAGGCCTGCGGCGATGCCAAAGTTCGCTATTTTGAGCTTCCTGTGGCGTTTGACGCCATCACCATTGTCGTTCACCCCGAAAATACTTGGGCGGCAGACATCACCGTTGAAGAACTCAAAACGGCCTGGGCCGAGTCTGGTCAGCGCGACGTCACCAATTGGCAAGATATTCGCAGCAGTTGGCCCAGCGAACCGATCGCCCTCTACGGCCCTGGGACTGCCTCCGGCACCTACGATTACTTTTCAGAAGTGATTTTGGGAGAAGACACCTCCAGCCGCAGCGACTATATCGCCAGTGAAGACGATGAGCTGCTGGCCCAAGGCGTCGAAGCGAATCCCAATGCGATGGGATATTTTGGCTTTGCCTACTTTGAAGCCCACGCAGGCAATCTCAACGCCCTGGCGGTCGACGGGGTCATCCCGACCCAAGAAACGGTTGAGAACGGCGAATATCAGCCCCTGTCACGACCGCTGTTTATCTATGTCAACGCTCAAGCGGCACAAGAGCATCCGCCCCTGCAAGCGTTCGTGCAGTTTTACCTGGAGAATGCCCCCACCACCGTTGAAACGGTCGGCTACGTGCCCCTACCGCAAGAGGGATACGAAGTGGCCCTCACCCAGTTTTATCGCGGCAAGGTGGGCACCGTCTTTGATGGCCAAATGCAGCCCGGTTTGACCATTGGTGAACTGCTGAGCCGCCGCGCCGAGTTCTAGCGGCGGTCATCATCTAGCAGCTGAGTCCTGATGCTGACAGCAGTTCAGCCGCTAGCTAATGTTACGGAGCGGGCACGGTCAAAATTCAATATTGTCCGGCGTGCGCGGAAACGGAATCACATCGCGGATGTTGGTCATCCCCGTCATAAATTGAATCAGTCGCTCAAACCCCAAGCCAAATCCAGCATGGGGCACTGTGCCGTAGCGTCGCAAATCGAGATACCACCAGTAGGCATCCAGGGGCAAACCCGCCTCACCGATGCGCGTTTCCAATACATCCAGGCGCTCCTCGCGCTGAGATCCGCCGATGATCTCGCCGACCTTGGGCGCGAGCACATCCATCGCCGCCACGGTTTTTTGATCGTCATTCAGCCGCATATAAAAGGCTTTGATCGCCGCCGGGTAATCGGTCACAATCACCGGCTTTTGAAACAGCGCTTCCGCCAGATATCTTTCATGCTCTGACTGCAAGTCAATGCCCCATTCCACCGGAAATTCAAATTTCTTGTCCGCTTTCAACAGCTGATCAACCGCTTCGGTGTAGGTGATGCGGGCAAATTCATTATTGATAATGTTGTCTGCCGTCGCTAGCACCGAATCATCAATGCGCTGGTTGAAGAAAGCCATGTCGTCTGCGCACTGCTCGAGCACCGTTTGAAAGATGTATTTGAGAAATTCCTCGGCTAGCTCCATATTGCCGAGCAGATCACAAAAAGCCATCTCGGGCTCAATCATCCAAAACTCTGCCAGGTGGCGGGACGTATTGGAGTTTTCAGCTCGGAAGGTGGGGCCAAAGGTGTAGACGTTGGTGAAGGCCATCGCCATAATTTCGGCTTCCAACTGGCCGCTAACGGTTAAATACGCCGGTTTGCCAAAGAAGTCTTGTGCTAGGTCAACCGCCTGATTATCGACCAGCGGCGGCTGATTCAGGTTCAGATTGGTGACGGTGAACATCTCCCCCGCGCCTTCGCAGTCGCTTGCCGTCAAGATGGGCGTGTTGACCCACATAAACGCGCGATCGCGAAAAAACTGATGCACCGCCTGAGCTGCCACATTACGGACGCGAAACACTGCCCCCAGCGTATTGGTGCGCGATCGCAAATGGCCCAGTGTGCGCAAAAACTCAAAGCTGTGGCGCTTCTTTTGCAGCGGGTAGGTTTCGTCCGCGCCCCCAAAGACGGTAATTTGCTCCGCCTTAACTTCAATGCGCTGCCCTTTGGCCGGCGACTCGACCACGGTGCCGACAATCTCAACAGAAGCACCGGTAGAGAGTTGCGCCATGATGGCGTCATAATCAGCCAAGTCGGCATCGGCCACAATCTGCAAACCGCCCATGCAAGAGCCATCGTTGACGTTGATGAAACACAGAGATTTTTGGGCTCTTTTGGTGCGCACCCAACCCTGCAGGGTCACAGAGTCACCAGGCTGACCGGATTTGAGCAGATTAGCGATACGTATAGCAGCCATGTCGATAAAACAAACAACGTGTAAAAAAGCAGGAATATAGTCTAGAGCTACCGTAGCGCAGTTGCTGAATTGGAAGAAACATTTCGTCCACAGCAGTCTGGGTGCACTGATTGCCAGCCATCACCATCGCGCTCAGTCACAAAGCACCGATGCAATCAGCGATGTCAAGCATTTTGAGCCAGCCCAAATATTTCATCGCCTGGCCAGGCGGCTTCAATAAGATGGCGGCGGCTGCGATAGCTTTTTCAAGATGAAATCGGAATTCAATTGCCATCAGTGCTGCCGATCCACAATTTTGAGTACTAGTGCCTAAAGAGATGGGGACATAACTTAACCAGTGGAACAGGGCTCCATCAGCTCAATGCGGTTACCAAAGGGGTCTGAGACATATAGCGGTTACCAAAGGGGTCTGAGACATATATTCGACGGTAATTCTCTAATGGCTCATCATCGATGATGTCTGTGTCATGCACCTTGAGCCACTCAATCAGGCCCACCAAGTCAGTTACTAGCAACGCTGGATGGGCTTTGCGAGCTGAACGAAAGTCTCTCTCCACTCCGAGGTGGATCTTCACTACTTCGTTCTCGAACCAGGCGCCTCCCCGCTTTGCCAGCGTTGGTGGCTTCGGAACCTCCGGGATTCCCAGCACACCGGAGTAGAACGCACGGGCGGCATGCTCTTCCCCCGGAGGCATCGCAAGCTGAACATGTTCGATACCAACTACTGGCACGGCATTACTAAAGCGTCTAACAGCATGAGTCAACGATAAAACAGCCACCCCAATAGCCCGAGGGCAATAACTAGACCAACGGCACCGAATTGAGGGGCTGCTAGTGAGGCTGGAGGCTGGGGAAGTTGCGCAACAATAGCGCCTCGATCGCAGGGGTGGGGCACTGCTCCACCTTTACCGACAATGTTGCCGCTCCTCCACTACGATCGCCCCCACCGCCTCTAAGCTCCGGCGATCGCCTTCAAAATCCACCCCACAATGATACCGACCCCGCCAAAACGTACTGCTTGCCAAAAGGGTTCCTGTAGCGCTTGCCAATCGAATAGCTGACTCTCGAGCTGCAGCTCTAGCACCTCTAGACGATGCTGCAAGTTGCCAAGCTCTTGCGCACTGAGACCGGGCATTTGCAGCTGCTGCTCAATTTGGCGTTGCTGCTGCAACAGGGCTCGCTGCTGCTCAAACCGCTGTCTCAAAACCGCTACCGAAGTTTCTAACTGAGTCAAGTCGGCATCAAAGGTTTGCCAATCTTGATCAGAAGAGGAGGGTGAAAACGCGCCTAAAGTTGACGAGCGGGCACCGATGCGCGGTTTATGACGACGACCTAGACGCCTCAATCGGCGATTCATATGCACAATGGAAGATAACAGTAGCGCCCATCATAGCGGCATTCAATTCTCAATACCTATGAACTCTTCTACCCCCAACGCCGTCACCCCCGAACTCAGTGAACTAGAACTGGCTCAGGCGATCGCCAACCGGCTCGCCATCAAACCCAACGATTGGCATCGCCTGAATCGTGATCGTAAAATTCGCGCCCAAGAACAAGCTGCCGCCGCCCTGGTTTACTTACTCAAAGATCAGCCCGAAGAAGCGCTAACTCGGCTACAGCAAGCAGTGGGCTGGCTCGATCAGAGCCTCACTGCACCCCCTTGCCCCAGCCACGGGACTGCCAAAAAATCAGTCACCTAGGAATCGGCACTTACAATCCATCCCCAGCATAGACATCTATCTATCAGGGTTTGGCAGGACCCAAACCCAATGTCGAGACGCTAATTTTTAAGCCCTTCCTAGAGCAGCGAAACCTAACCGACTAGCGGTAGGCCAAACCAGCGATCAGCACGCTTACGCAGATGCAACTCACGGCCACCTCGGCTCCACTGCACTTCGTCAAAAATCTGGCGGAGAATATATAAGCCGCGGCCACAATCGCTGACAGCCACTTCGTCATCGCTATCTTCGCAACCGCAGGGATGCTGAAAGTCAAACCCGCCGCCTTGATCCTCAATCACCCACCAATAGTGAGTGCCTGAGGTTTTGTAGCGCACCGAAACCACCTTAAGAGGATCAAGGTTATTACCATGCTTGACGGCATTAACCAGGGCTTCTTGCAACCCTAAACGCACTTCAGCCTGCCACTTTTTCGGCACTTTATCCATCAGCCGATCTAAGACAGGGCATAGATAAAGCGTCGAAACAAAGCTCAAACTGCCCCAATTCTGGTTAATAGAGGGCTGAAAAAGAGCTACCACTGGATATCCTCCAGAGAATTAACAATACTTTACGATCTTAAAAAAGCCTGCTGTCAAAAAGTCGAGTTGTTGCGTATTTAACAAATGAATAGGGAGCAACAACAACGGTCAGAAGTACTCGCGATACTTACTTTCGCACCCAAATATGCTTATGAAAGGTCTCATTCACTACCTAATTATACCAACAGAATCTCTTTAACCAAATTGTTTTTATTTTTACCGTTCTGCAGTCATCAAAAATTATTCATCCCTCCTTTACCTCACGCCCATCCCCGCTGCCTGATGTCACCTTACCAACCGGTCCATGAGGCAAAGCGACCTTTCCTGGGGGAATCGGGGGTACTTGTCTGCACTTCAGGAATCAGGCGGGCTAACGTAAGCGACCAGACCCAGACATCACTCAGCTGACAGATTAGCGTCTGGGGAAAGCTCTACCCATTCTCAATAATTTGGATCGCTAAGACCATCTGAGCGACACAGCGGCCTCAGGACAAGGGTGCCCAATTTGTCATCTTGTGGCAGAGAATTGATATTGATCAGCTGGGGGATCAATATCAACACGAGCTTTGAGGCGATCGCCCCAGGCGTTTCCCCCTCACCCAGCTGGGGGTGAGTTCGCATCATCACATCAGCATGTGGCGCTTGGCAGCATCCGCCACCATTTCCGAAGTATCGTGACTGAGCTGTTCTAAAGCAGTTTGCGCTTCTGGGGCATCAAATTGCGCCAACGCCTGAATGACGCGATGACGCACTTGCCAATCATCGGCTTGGACATAGGGCAACAGGAGCGGCACCGCGCGGGGATCACCCAATTCGCCTAAGGCTCCGATCGCGGCGGTAGACACCAGAGAAATATCTGAGTCAAGAGCCGTCACTAGCAGGTCAAAGCCGCGCGGATCGCCCATTTCACCCAGAGCCGCAACAATACTGAACTGCAGCAGCCATTCTTCAGTGGACTCATAGATAGAGGCCAAGTCAGGAAAGGCTTCCGTCATTTTGAGGCCGCCCAAAGCATCGGCTGCCGCCGCCTGAACATCCGGCTCGGGATCAGTCAGTAGCGCATGACGTAAGAGATCCAGCGACTGCTGCGCATCCTGCTGGCCCAGCGTATCCATTTGGCTCACGGCGGCATAACGCACGCGCACATTTTGATCTTTGCAGGCTTGCACAATCAGGGGGTAAGCGATCGCGGGATCAATATCCCGCGCTTGGTTGACGCCGCTCAAGCGCTCCCCCAAATCAGAGGATTCGATCAACTGTTTTACGCTTTCAGGGGTCGGGGGCATGGCGGTCTCCTCGGTCATACAACAGGGACGACATCGCCCCACAAAAAGCTGACATCCTCTATCCTGCCACGTCCGCAGACGCGTCTTGATAGCTTTCTGCCATCGCTCGCACAATGTCTCCCTGAGTGAGAATGCCGACCAGGGTACCCGCATCATCAAGCACGGGCAGTCGAGTCACATGCTTATGGTGCATGAGCTGGGCGGCCTCTTTCAAAGACACCTGAGGGGCAGTGGTGACGGGCTTATCATGGCTCATCACCTCGGCCACGGTTTGGCCCAGCGCTTTATGCACTTCTTCGTTATAGCGGGCGGGATTTTCGAGATAAATGACGCTGTCGAGCAGCATGATGTAGGCGGGCAGCTGCGCCCCAGTAACCTGCCACATCAAGTCCGCTTCTGAGAGCACACCTCTCAACGTGCCGTCGGCAGCCACCACGGGTAAGCCGCTAATACGGTTAGCAGCCAGCAGCTGAATCGCCTCTGGCAGTGGTGTCTCAGGACTTACGGTGAAGAGGTCACGGGTCATCACATCGGCGACCGATGGGGTCATCTTGGCGTCTCCCTAATCGAAGTTGGTGAGCCGTGGGCTCGTGCTGAATGAGTTGAGTCCCGAATAAACGTGAGCAGAGCGCGCTAATAGCAACGTTCTAATCGCTCAGGCTCGGCGTTCGGTAGGCCTATGCACCCGACCCAGGGCAGCGCCCTGTGTCACACAAGCGCCTTTCTCGGGGTGGGCTGGCGGCCGTAGGCTCAGCTTTATTCAAGCGGTGATCCCGGCGGTCATGTCTTCATTCTAGGGAACCGGCATCCGGCTAATGGCGGCGGCGTCATAGGTCGTTACAGTACTGCTCAAGAATGTCAATGCAGTGGGCGATCGCGCCCAGATGGGCAATTTCGTAGCCGTGAGTATTGTCGGTCGGAAAGCTCAGGCAAGCCGCCTTGGGCACATGGCCGAAGGTCATGGCGATCGAGCCGTCGCTGCCAAAGCTGCTGAGGATGGCCTGCTGCACGGGCACCTGACGCGTCTGGGCCGCTTGCCATAGCTGCTGATTCAGATCTTCGTCATAGAGGCCATATTTATCCTGCGACAACAGCACCGGGGCTGACCCAGCGGCGATCGGATATTCATCCGACAGCGGACAAATTTCGAGGGCGATCAGTGCTTCCAGTTTTTGACGATGGCTAAAATACAGCGCCCCCACTGCGCCGACTTCCTCCTTGGCTGAAAACACCAGGTAAACCGTTTTGGCTGGGGTCTTGAGCCACTCGGCGAGGGCGAGCAAAATCGCCACTGAGGCTTTATTATCGAGGGTATAGCTGGCGATGTAATCGCCTAGTCGCAGCGGCTGTTTGCGGTGTTTGCCGACGACCATGCGCGTTCCTGGTCGGATACCCGCTTCGACTAAGACTTCGCGGGTGACCTTAGTTTCGACCCAGGCCGACTCCCAAGTCACTGGCTGATTGGTCTGCTGCGGTTTTTGCTGTGACTCATGGGAAACATGACGCGACCCGAAGGACAAAATGCCAGAAATCCGCTCGTGATCACCCAAAAAATCTACCACTCCCTCGCCATAGACCCAGGGAAAGGCACCACCCAACCGACGCACCAAAATGCGGCCACTGTCGGTCACTTCCTTGACGATGCCACCGATTTCATCTTTATGGGCGGTAATAGCGATCGCCCCTGGGCTGGTACCAGGCAAACAAGCCACCACGTTATCCGCCTCATCCAACCAATGCTCAATGCCCAGATTGGCGAGACGATCCAACAGGTAGGCGTTGATTTCCTGCTCTGCCCCACTGGGGGAGTGGCACATCACCAGTTCGGTAATGGTGTTGTAGAGGGCATCATACGCGGCATTAGGCATAACTGGGCTTTCACCAACGAGACTTATTGACAGCATGACAGAAGGGGACGAGTGGCCTGATCAAGCGGATCAGAAGTTAGCAGTTCCAACGCACATCCTGAACGCAGGGCGTTAGCAGTGCCAGACTCTGTATGAGGGCGCGATCGCACCCTTAAGTTCATCGTCAGCGATCGCACTCATCGAGAGATGCCAGCACATTGTGCCGTGCGAGGCGCGA
Organism: uncultured Halomicronema sp.; assembly: GCA_937899725.1. Taxonomy (GTDB): domain Bacteria; phylum Cyanobacteriota; class Cyanobacteriia; order Phormidesmidales; family Phormidesmidaceae; genus Halomicronema. The sequence continues at coordinate 36,574 of CALCCA010000115.1, read as the reverse complement.
TCACTCTGGTCGTCGCAGGCTTTGCCAGGTGTCTGAGTAGCAGCGCCCCCCCTTGAGTCTGATCGGGCCTCTCCGGTATCCACGATAAAATGCAGGCTGCTCTCTGGGCGATCGCTTGTCGTGAAAACCGATTCTCTGTTTTATGCCCTGTTTCAAAGCTCACCGACGATTCTTTTTGAGCTGATCGGCCAGCCTGTGAGTGAGGCTCAGGGCTATCGCTTTGCCTCAGAGGAAATCAAGCAAGCGGCCTTTCGCCTGGATGGGGTATTCCTGCCACCGAGCAATCGCCCGGAAGCCCCCGTTTATTTTCTCGAAGTGTAGATGCAGCGCGATAATCAGCTGTATCGACGGCTGTTTTCAGAAGTCTTTCTCTATTTGCGGCAGCATCCGCAGGTGCAGCGATGGCGGGCAGTGATGGTGTATCCTAGCCCAGCAATTGAGGTGGTGGAACCCGAGACCTTTGGCACCCTATTGGCCACGCCAGAGGTGCAGGTGGTTTATCTCAATGAGTTGGCTGCCATCTCAGAGCTGTCACTGGATTTAGGCACGTTGAGGTTGATGGTAGAACCGGCGGCGACAGTGCCCGAGGCGGCGAGAGGGCTTATTGAGCAGGTGCAGCAAGCACCTTTGGCCGCCACTGACAGCGCGAAGCTTTTAGAATTGATTGAGACGATTGTTGTATACACCTTTCCCCGCCGAACCCGAGAGGATATTGCCGCCATGCTGGGACTCACGGATATGAGAGAGACCCGTGTCTATCAAGAAGGCCGTGAAGAAGAGGCTAAGTCGCTGATTTTGCGGCTCCTGAACCGCAAGTTGGGGGAGCTGCCAGAGGACTTGCAGGCGCAGGTGAGTCAGCTACCTTTGGCCACGTTGGAGGCGGTGGGAGAGGCGCTGTTCGATTTTGGGGAGATGGCCGATTTGCAGGCGTGGCTGGCGCAGCAGCACATTGCTGATGAGTGATGACAGCTCGCGGCGATCACGCTTGAATTATAAAAAATCGGTTTTTGTGGCAGTCGATGAGCGATCGCGTGAACGATACAGTTCGATACCCCAAAGTTGTGCTGGGTTTCTCTGCATCAGCCCAGCCTATGGCGAGGCGTGAGGGCACTGAAGTTCCTGGCAAACTCTAGGAGTTACCAGATCTCAACCTCTGATCAACCATCAACGACAATCGGAGGTTCAATTCATTCGATGAACTATAGAATTTATCCAATGATATTAACTATTTTTGGAATCTCCATAGTGGGTTGCAATGATCCAGTGATATTTATGAATGATTCTGAAAGAGGAGTATGGGAATCTCAGCAAAGAGAGAAGGAGCGGCCTCCTGAACGAGGGAGAAGCCTTATCTCTGTCGAAGGTCTAACTTACGAATTCGAAGTATGTATCCAGATGGAAGGATATTCTCCATTATCGATGGAGATGATTCAATCGATATCTGAACGTAGTGATAAAGGAATTCAAAATAAAGTCTCTGAACTTTCTCAAGAGTGTTCTGAAATATCTAAAGTTTTGTTTGAAAAGTTAGAAGCAGCAAGAGACACTGGCAATTCTCAAGACATGATTTATCAGGCAATGTTAGTCGGCAAGTCTGAGGCCCAAGAAGATATCAGACTAGACTATTGACGCGTTCGAAGCATACGTTTGCTGTAAGTCTTTTTTGAAGTTCACACAATTATTGGATGCTGAGCGCAGCTTCACTTCAATTATCCCTAACAGTGAGATGAACGACGCAAGCTTATCCCTTGGGACATTAAGGGCGAATGATAAATTCTTTGGCAGCAGCTTCTGGCATATTCTCTCAACGCCTTTACCCAGGAAATAGTGTTTTCCAGTCTCTTCGCCCTTCTCCAATCTTGTGAATAGAAATCCTGCTCAACAAAGCGATGGAAACTGGAATATGGCCACTCCATAAAAGCCCTCACCAATCCATGACTGACCGGATTGTCATGGATGTAATCAACGTGTCGGACAAAGTCTGGCTCATCGCGGCTCTGATGCTCCCAAAAGCGGTGCTGCCAAACAGCCTGCTCTTGCTGATATAGCAGAAGGCGGAATGCAGAAGTCGGAAGTCAGAATTGAAAAGCCTATTTGATGGTGCTTTCAGGCATTTGAGGTGACCTGATCAAACTGCGGCTTGCTATAACAGCGGGACGATGGCCGGGCACGCTCATACCATCGGCGACGCATAATGGCCGGGTAATGCGGACCTCCCAAAGTCATGTCCCTCCCCGGTAACCTGCCCTAAGGTTGGCGCGAAGCAGGCGATCGCAGCGGCACCAACTGCTCCATCAGGGGCAGCAGGTTGGGAGAAGGCGGGTTGGCAGTGAGATTGTCCGGATTGCTCCAGCTAAAGGGGGACGCCTCAGCCGCCGCCATCCACAGCAGTCGTTTAGCCCGGGTCATCGCCACGTATAGCAGGCGAAACTCCTCCGCCGTTTTCAGATTTTTAGCCTGCTGCCAGGCCGTGAACAAATCGGGGATCGGGGCGGCGGTGTGAGCAGCATGGGTCTCAGCGCGAATTTGGGCACGAGCCACTTCGGGCAGGCTGAAATCACCCAAAAAAGTTTGCTGGGGCAGCACCCACAGGTTGCCGGGAATGGTGCGGCCATGTAAAAACGGCAAAAACACCACGTCCCAGTCGAGCCCTTTCGCTTTGTGCATCGTCAGCAGGGTGAGCTGGCCGCGTCGGGTGTAGCGATCGTCGCGGTCTTCGGTATCCACTGCTTCAAATCGCTCCGAGCCGACAATTTCTTGCAGCACAGTGATCATGGCCTGCAGAGTATTGTTTTCTCGGGTTTGCTGCGCTAGACGCGCTGCCAGCTTGTCCGCCGTCGCCAATTCACTCTGGCTATAGCCCAGCGTCAGCCCCACAAAAGGAATCAGATGATAGGGCGGCAGTTCAAAGCGCGATCGCAAGAGGCCGGTACAGAGACGTCGCACCTGCTCAGCGGTTTCCCCCACTATCGGCACATCGAGCGGCCCCGGATACAAAAACTGTTCGGGCTGTTTGGCCAACACGTTCAAATCTTGTGAGGGCACGCGCTGGCGATCAACCAGCACCCGCAGCAGTGCCTTCATCCGATCAGGGGAATGGGGGCGCTCAATAAACTGCAGCAGCGTCAGCATTTCCGAGGGCACGTGGGTTTGTCGCTCCTGCGCGGCCACGTCATACAGTCGCAGGCCAGTGCTCAACAAATCGACGCCCAACGTCTCGGGATCGTTCAACAGCTGACTGATAAAGCGAGCCTGACGATTTTCTCGCACCAGAATGGTGAAGCTCAGGGTGGGATCGGCAGTGAAGAGAGCCAGCGATCGCGCGGCGATTTGCCGCACGGTTGCGGTCACGGTTTCGGGTCGATAAAACTCTACGCCGCCGCCCAGGGGAGCCGGATTCGCATCCGGTTGGGGATCAGCCGCCGGTACCGCCTGAATTAGCTGCTCCCGAAAGGGGCGCACCGTCCCTGCTAGGCCCGACTGGTTGACCCACCGCAACGTGGCATTTGCTGCCGCCATCATCACGGCACTGCTGCGACCGGCCTGAGCCATGACAACAAGACGCTGCTGCTGTTGGGCGTGATCGCAAAACTGGTTAAAAAAGACGGGGTCAGCGGGGGTAAAGGTCGAGTTGATCGCCTGGTTGGGATCACCCACCCGCACTAGATTCAGCGGTGCCTCAGGCTGCTCAGCATCAGCGGCCAGGGTTTTCAACAATCGGGTTTGCAGCGGCGATGAATCTTGAGCCTCATCCTCAAACACCGCAAACACGCGGCGTTGCCAAAACTGCCGTGCCGCCTCGTCATCGAGCACTCGCAGCGCCGCTAAAATCATGTCGTCGTAGTCGATCAGGTGCCGCTGCCGCAGCAGGGTCTGATACTGCTCGTACAGGCCCGCCGCGATGGTCAGCACGTCATAATCTTCAAAGTCATCCGCTAGCGATCGCGTCACCGTCTGAGCCAACTGCATCAGCGCCTCGGGCAACAGCCCCGAACTCTTAGCTTCGTGAATCACCGTCGTTGCTAGCTGGGGCAAAATCTCGGTTCGGAGGGTCGATTGTCGCCGCAGTCGCTCCGTTTCTTCGCCGTCGAACTGTCGCCCTTCTAACAGTCGCTGATACAACTCGGGATTTTCGACGATCCACCGCTCGACACAGGTACGCACCAGGCGATTGTTTTGGGTTGGGGTGAGCAGCGTCAGCGTATCGAGGCTAAGGCCCGACAAATCCGGATTGCGGGTCGCAATCGTCAGCGCTAAGCCGTGCAGGGTATACACCACAAAGCTATTGAGCGGAAACTGTAGATCGCGCAGGTAGCGCTGCACTTTCGCCTTTAAGTTGGCCGCTGCTGAGCGCGTAAAGGTGACCAACACGAGCTGCCGGTGCGCATTCAACTGATGCCGGACGATCGTGATCGCCGCCCCCGCCGCCATGCCCGTCGATTTGCCCGCCCCAGGCACCGCCGAGACGGCTAACGGTCCCCCGCTCCAGTCGGCTAAGGCCTGCTGCCCGGCGCGCAAGCTGGCTCGAATCTCGGCCAGTGCGGCTAACCGCGCCGTCGCGATCGCATCCTGCATCTGTACTTTCCCTCAACGATTGCCGCCTAAGCCCCAGCAAACGTCATTGACGTTTGCTGACGTTGATAGCTTGAATGCGTTCAATTTTAGGGCCATCCGCTCCAGTGCGAGCGTTGTCGCGGCGATTCGGCAGCAGCCAGGTGAATGATCCACGATTGAGATCCTTAAGGAGCCAAGTTAGGCCGGGGGCAAGAGGACAACATTCGGGATGGCCGCTGAGAGCACCAGGATTCGTCCCGCTTACCAAGGGCTTCAACGGCAACTAAATAGACGCCGTTCTCATATTGCCAATAGCCATTGAAGAAACTATTCAGAACATTACTGACATCAATTACCCAATCCTTTAACAGCTAGGTTTTCGACCAGCGGGCGGAGTTATGATGACGAATACAAAATAGTCGCTGGCGAATCAGTTGCCCCACGGTTTCAGGAGAAAACTGTTGAACAATATCACCTTGCGCCTGTTTGCCTAATCGCTCAGCGAGGGCGCGATCGCTTGCCAAGCGCTGCATCCACTGAGCCGCCTCATCAATATTAGGCTCAGCCCAATATTGATGAGCTTTATAAGGCCCGTAGTCTCGTCCTACACGCCGTAATTCAGAACTGATGCACACCGCATTCTGCGAGTTAGTAAAGTCTGTATTGCCAGACCAGTGCGTCACAATCACTGGTCTCCCCAGCGCCATTGCTTCAGCAATGACCAGTCCAAAACCTTCTGCCCGATGCAGCGAGACAAAACAGTCGCAACAGTAAGTCAGCGAATCGACCTCGTAACGACTCATAGTCGAATCAAGAATGTAGATATTTTCATATTCTGCAATGATGCCATATAGGTTTTGCAAGGTCTCGTCATTAGCATTGTTGATCTTAATCACCAGCCCGACATCATCAAGGTTTGGCGCAAAAGCTCTTCGAAAGGCTTGAATGGCTCCAAATGGATTCTTCCGCTCGCTAATGCTATTAGTGTCAAACATGCACAAAAAGAGGAATCGAGACTCAGGCAATTGAAAAAAAGACCTTTCGAGATAGGAAGTGGATTGCTTGTCAATTACATAAGGCATACATAAGACGGGAACTGACGATTTGCGAGACACCGCCTCTTGCACAAATTTCGACGGCACCCAAACCTCATCGACTAGATTGAATGAGGACAACCATTCGTCAGGAAACTCGGGGAGTTCCCAAACCCAGTAACCGATGGTGTAGCGATTTGAAAAATAATGTCCAGGCAAATCATCCACCACTGCTGGGATTAAGTCAGCATTGATAGGCAAGACATTAACCTCATGTTGAGGCTCTTCAATACTGTGGGATAACCAGCTATCATCGCCCATGCGAGATGGATTAAATTTCTGGTAGTCAACGACGCCAAACGGAATGTCTGCTATGTCAAGGGCGTTGGCGAGGCCTCGGGTCGCTTCACCAATTCCCATTTCAGCCCGGATATATCCGATCAGATTAATCCCGAGAATTTCCGAACTGTCGAGCAAGAAATCAGAGCCAGCAATAGCTAATAGCTTATGGGGAAGCTCATTCAAAGAACAGTCCGTTTTGTTCTGAGTAAGGTTAGGACTGTAGAACGGATCGCCTGACTCTAGAAACTCTCTCCAAAGCTGCCATAGCCGAAACTCGTCTAGGTCAATAGGAGCATTTTTTCTGGAAACGCTTTCGTGATGTATAAGCTGTGCAAAGGGTGTCCAAATATTACGGTAGCCAGCTTGACTAATCCGAAAGCAGAGGTCGACATCACTGCCCACAATGGTGTAGTCCTCGTCAAATCCTCCGAGTGCACTAAATACATTTTGACGCACCATTAGACAGGCTCCGGTGTTGCCTGAGACTTCTCTCACAGTTTGGTGGAGGTTTTGATAAATTTGCTTCTGAGGATTAAGAAACTGGAGATAATGCACACATGCGCCTCCATGTTCTACCAAAAAGACACCACCATGCTGAATACGACCATCAGGATACAGAAGTGAAGCTCCCACCGTTCCAACTTCGGGCCGTAAAGCTTGGGCGACTAACTCACTCAACCAGTTGCCATCCGTAATCTCAATATCATCATTGAGAAAGAGTAGTAACTCTCCATGGGCGGCTGCAACGCCGACGTTATTTAAGCGTGACCAATTAAATGGGCCAGAGTCTTCAATGACTTGAACATTTTGCTGATGCAAGTATCTAATACCTTCTGGATGATGGCCACAGCTGTTATCAATAAAAATAATTTCGTAGTTCAAATAAGTCGTCAGAGTCCGTAACGACTCAAAGCACGTTCCAACTAATTCAAGACGACCCGTAGTGGGTATAACGATTGATACCAGAGGTAAAAGTTGGGGTATTGGCCAAGTAATTTTACGAGTGAGGCCGTTGCCTACCGAAGTTACCTGAGCACCTAAATGACGGCGATCTAAAGCTGACTGAACCGCTTCAAGTGCCTGTTGAACAATGAGAGGATTAACACTAGTTTTGTAAGGCTCAGACCATAGAACATTAGAGCTGTGATAAATAGAGCTATATTGCTCGCTTAGTCTAAGCCAAAGGTCATAACGCCAGACGTCCCTGTCGTTTTGCTGGCGAGATGCCCTTAGTATATCCATGGTGGTTTTATTCTTCTGGGCCAAATAAACACCGCCAATATAATCGCGAGAAAGGGCGTAATCTGGCGACCAATTTGGCTTAAAATTTTCCTTGCAGTGAAGACCCCCTGCTTGTATTTGATCGCTATCGGAATAACTGAGTTCAGGTCGATAAAGTTTTAGAGCAATAGCCCAAGATAAAAGAGCATGAGGTGTCAACAACTCACCAGAAGTTAAAAATCCAAGGTAATGATTAGAGTAAATCTGGGCAGCATCGGGAGCAAGCGTTTCTTGCAATGAGATTTTCGTGGAAATAGGAAAGGTTTCAGTGAGTCGATTCACTACAGCCTCAATCTCTGGCCATTGTGAAATAGGTGCAACTAAATTGCAGCACCACTCCTGATATGTTTGGCTAGCAAGCGATTGTATTGTCTCGCTGAGATGATCAATATCAACCACGTCAATCCACCATTCGAAGAAAGGAAGCTCGTCAGCATCCTTACACAAGATATTTTTCGCTGCTTGCACCTCCTGCTCAGTGGGTAACGTCGCCAGAAAGTAACGGTGGTAAAGCAATGAATGATCAACGAGTTGAATAGCATGTTCTGCGACAGCGCAGTTTCCATTTTGATCTCGTATAGCAAAAATCAGAACATATTTTCCTTCTGGTTGAGCGCCTAGATGAATGGTTTCGAAGAATCCACAACTTGCCGCATCCGCTATCGATGGATAAGCCTTCTGAACATCCGGTCTTTCTAATTTGGGATAAATAGTTTGGAGAAATAACTCATCAAGATAGACGTCAATTTTGTCGATGCCAGCTTTGGCACAAGCCCAACCAGCAACAACAACTAAACTTGAGCTGTCAAATATTGTTTCAGCTGGCTGTTCGATCCACCAGTAGATACCACGTGAATTGTTCTTTAAAACATGACTAAAAGGATGAAGGAATTTTTTTTGAGATGAGGGGCTTACTCGCCGTATTAACGTAAAGAGTCTTTCACGAAAAACGCGAAGCACGTTGCCGAAAAACTTAGAAATCCGTGGCATTTCCCATCGCACTAGGGGATCCATTTAGCGTTCTCTCATTATGCTGGTCAATTTTTCTAGGCTAGACAAAGTGCTCACAGTCGCTTAGTTAGGCATTGTCGAGTTTACTCTGGCAGAGGATTTCAAGACAGTTTCATTGAGCAAATGCCATTTGGTCGGTCAATTCGATTGTTTTGAAGTAGGTCTCTGCCGATGCGCTCAACCCCATAGGCAATTGCCAACTCTCTATCTGCTGACGTATTCGCCCTCGCGATATTCTGAGGCAGTTTGTTTGTGTTAAGTCAGGTTTCCATCCATAAGCATTGTCCTAAAGTGTGTTGTGGTGATGCCCAACGTATCGCCAGGGTTGCCCTTGATGAGTCACGCTAGGCGATGACACGCCCGACGATTGCTAGGGCTTTCTACTTACATGAGAATAGCAATGACCGCGTGTTGGTTCAAAGGTGGATAGCCAGGCATGGGCAATGTTGAGTTCTCAGTTCGATTTTTCAATCTCTGATAGTGACTACGTTACATGCCTCTCAGACCGTTTGTTACAGCGATTTTTGGCAAGCCTACGAGAGGGTTCTGCTAACTGAGCGGCATCGGGCAGTGGGTAAAGCCAATGGTCAGACCAATCACATCGAGTGCTTCAATTACACCTTGCGGCAGTACGCATCACGGTTTGTGCGTAAAACGTTATCGTTCTCGAAGAAGCTAGAAAATCACATTGGCGCGTTCTGGTATTTCATTCACCATTACAACGCGTCCTTATAGTTTTAGGGCTACCCTTAACGCTTCGATCTCGGTAACGCTGCATCGAGATATCGAGCATCTGCCGATTTAGTAAACGGCGCACCAAAAGTCAAGGTTCCTCACCTTTAGGCTTAATAGACTTAATCGGAATTAAGAAAATTAATCAATTCTTGGGCCGAAGTCAAACAATCCTATTCTTTCCAAGTCGATTCGGATATCGAGCAATTTATTGCCAATAAGGTCTAATGAAAACTTCGTCAAGATGCCACTTATCATCTAGCAGCGATCACTGCTTAAGGAGCTGATTGGCATCGCCCTGAAGAAATTTCTCTGATCGCTGTATCGGTGACCGTAACACCCTGGTAAAGTATCATTTTCTCAATGTCGTTGAATCTCAAGGGCAACTGTGTAGGGCTGGAAAGGGATGGCCACGACAGGTATTATCCCTAGTTCAGCTTCCCAAATGCAGAGGTTCGGAGTCAAGTTTCCTTAACTTGACAATACCGCAACACCCTTAGATTAAGAACGATTACCAAGCGCGGGCCAAGATAGCGCGCTGCCAGACGGCATAGCCCTGAGCGTTCAAATGCAAACCGTCTGTCGTTAGGTCAGGGCGCAGATGCCCCTGCTCGTCTTGAAACCGGGGATGTACGTTGCGAAACTCGACCCGATCTTGCTGGGAGATCGAGGCCAGGCGAGCATTGAGCGATCGCACCCGGTCATTCGAGATTTCAGCCCGGCGGGTGGGCAGCACCGAATACACGACGATCTGCGCCTGGGGGTGCTGCTGGCGGAGTTGGCGCACGGTTTGCCGCAGGTTATAGGCAATTTGCGCCTCTGGGACGCCGTTTTTGAGATCATTCGCGCCCGCCATCAAATGAATCGTTGTCGCCCGCGTATTGGCAAAGGTCGAAATCCGCTGCAGGATGCCCGCCGTCGTATCGCCCGAAATGCTTTGGTTGAGCCAGAGGCGATCGCGCGGCAGCAGGTCCGGCGGCAACCACAACCCGAAGGAATCCCCCACCACCACCTCTAAGCGATTACTGCCCTGGCCGCCCGCGATCGCCCGCGCTTCTTGAGCTAACAAACGCTGCCAGTCTTGGTAGGTGGGCTGGCGGGTCGCTTGATTCCACTGGTCGGCATAGGCGTCGGGTGACAACCGCGTGTAAGAACGCCCCGATCGCAAAGCCAACAGTCGCTGCACATACAGCTGCGACCCCGAACCTGGACGGCGACCCGCCACCCGTGCCGGTCGGGGCGAGACGGCAGCAACCTCCACCGGCAAACTGAACTGAGGCAGCTGCGCCGCCGGTAAAGGTACTGCTCGGGGCACCTCAGGAATATCGAGGGCGACGGGTGTCGTCACCGCGGGCGCGGGCGCAACTGAAACCGCTGGTTGGGGTGTCGCCGAGGGCGCCGCGGCTGGTTGCCCCCTCTCCAGCGTAATCACCGCCGGGGAGGACGGCATGGAGCGGGGCGCCGTCCAGCTTTGTTGCGCCTGAGACGGTACCGCACAAACTGCCAAACGCGCGGCATGGGCTCCGGCACACAGTTCACCAAATCGAGGTGTAGTTGGCGACTCAGCCGGAGCGATCGCCCCCGCCGCCGTTGTTGCCGTCACGGTCTCGTCAATTGCTGGCTGGGCCGCGATCGCCGCCATCGAACCGGATTCTGGCGTGACAGGAGGTTCGCAGTCTCCTGTCAAAGATTGGATTAAAAGTAAGCAAACTTCAGCACTCATTGTGGGCCACCGTGCAGCATGTTTCCTTTGACGCGGCGGCGGCGGCTCCTTCAGGAAAATTTGCCTGGCAAATCGTTAATTCGATGACCGCAGTTATCCCCATCAGGGCACCGGTGCCGATTGTCAGCGTGGGACGCTGGGTTCTAACTCATCAAAATAGTTGGCCCTGAGGTCTGGATACAGTTTTCTACGAGAGGAGTCGGCAAACGAGAACAGGGATGGCATGGGCGACGGCAATCGCGGCACGGTTTTGACCACAGTTAGGGAGCGTCGCTTGGCCGGTGCCTGCGGTTCACCGAGTCGAGTAGCGGCGCGCGATAATCAGTAGAAAGCCCTAATTATCATCGGGTGTGTCATCGCCTAGCGTGACGCCCCAAAGCCCACTCCGGCGGTGCGTTGGGCTGTCGCCCCCCCCCCCACAGCAGTGTTTATTGATGGCTACTGACTTGCCAGGCATCAGAGATATGAGTGATGAATGGGTGCCAGCTCCGAGCCGCAATCGCCATCATCCATCGGCCCAAGTTCACGAAAATTCATGCGATTCGAACGATTGCCAAAGTTCCGGTCAGACTGGTGATCACTCCCGGTTAATCACGCCCCATAGCGGGCAAATCGTAGAGGTAGATACAACAATCACTACGCCGTCTTTGTATACAGTCTTCAAAGGGTCCTTGAAGCGATATCTATGTTAGTTACCCAGCAGCCGGTTTTTCGTCAGTTTTGGTATCCCGTCGTTCTTTGCGAGTCTTTGAAAGCCGGGCCTCAGTCTTTTGAGCTGTTGGGGGAGCCTTTGGTGCTATGGCTCGACGGTGCAGGCCAGCCCGCCGCCGCCCGCGATCGCTGCTGTCACCGCACAGCCAAGCTTTCCCTCGGCTGTGTCGATCAGGGGCATATTCGCTGCCCTTATCACGGTTGGCAATTTGATGCCACAGGGGCCTGTGTGCATGTGCCGCAGCTGGGTGCCGACAAGACGATTCCAGCCAACTATCGGGTGCCAGCCTATCGCTGCACCGAGCGCTATGGCTATGTGTGGGTCTGTCTTGCAGAACCGATTGCCGACATTCCCCCCATTGATGAAACGGCAAGTTCAGACTATCGGCTCATTCACGAATTTTATGAGCCCTGGCAAACAGCCGGGCTGCGGGTGATGGAAAACGAGCTGGATTTAGCCCATCCCACTTTTGTACATACGGCAACCTTTGGCAGCGAAGAGCATCCGGTGCCCGATTCGCTAGAGATTGAGGACACTGACTATGGCATTCGGGTGCGGGGGCTGCTGGGCGTAGTCAATCCGGAGCAGCAGCAAAAAAATCTCAAAATGGACGCCGGGGGCACGGTTCGCACCCTAGAGATGGACTGGTTTATGCCCTTTACCATCAAATTGAAAATCATTTATCCCAATGGGTTGGAGCACATCGTTGTGAACACGATGACGCCGATCAGCGATCGCGTGTCTCAGATGGTGCAGTTTTGCGTACGCAACGACACGGAAGCAGAGACCCCGGCCCAAGACGTGATTGCCTTTGATCGCGCCGTCACCCTCGAAGACAAACAGATCCTCGAATCCACTGATTACGATGTGCCCCTGAGCCCCAGCCAAGAAGAACACATGCTGACCGATCGCCCAGGCGTGATGATTCGCAAAAAGGTGGCGGCGCTCTTAAAGCAGCATGGTGAAGTCGAACAAACTCGGCAGCCCCCCGCGACAAAAAGTCCTGCGCCGGTCAATCACTCAGTTTCTGCTGGTAGCCGCCGTTGAGGCCTGATTGCGCGGGCTGGGTGCACCACGATAGTCCAGCGGGTAGACGGATGCGGTGCATTGAACTAGGGCGAATCATGAGGCTCGCCGTCGCTGTTGGCAGCGCCAACCTCATTCAACCGATGGAACGCTCAGGCCGAGGCGATGCCCCCACGCCAGGGAAACCTGTTTTACGCTGAGCATAGCGCTTGTCGGCTCAGGAGCCTGCTGGTTTGACCTCAACGTTCTATAGGACGGTTATCAGTGACATGCTAAATCATGCGCGATTAACGGATTTAGCCCCTAGCAAGGTTGGCGGAGCGGGCACAGCCATACTCAGCCTTCAAGTGGCTGTGCCAAAGCGAACCATGGGCACCCCTGAACCGCGATCGCGCTGCTGTCACCATACTTTTGCTTACCTGGCGTCATGTCTCTAATTACCGTTCGGCCCGAAGGTCTCTATTGCGAAGCGGGGGGATTTTACATTGATCCGTGGCGGCCCGTAGAGACGGCGCTGATTACCCATGCCCATGCCGACCATGCCCGGTCGGGCTCTGAGCATTACGTGGCGATGGCCAGTGCCGCCGGGGTGTTGCGCAAGCGTCTCGGTGAGGCGATCGCGCTGCAGGGCGTGCAGTATGGCGAAAAGTTGAAATACGGCGACACGTGGGTCTCGTTTCATCCTGCTGGGCACGTACTGGGCTCGGCGCAGATCCGGGTGGAGCATCAGGATGAGGTATGGGTGGTGTCAGGCGACTACAAACGCTGTGCCGACCCAACCTGCGAACCGTTTGAAGTCGTACCCTGTGACGCCTTTATTACCGAAGCCACATTTGGCCTGCCGATTTACAAATGGGACACGGGTGAAGAAACCGCTCGCCGGATTTACGACTGGTGGCAAACCGACCGCGATCGCCCCTCCATTCTCTTTTGCTATGCCTTTGGGAAGGCGCAGCGGGTGCTGAGCGAACTAACCAAATTCACCGATCAGACGGTGTACGTGCATGGGGCGATCGCCCACCTCAACGACATCTATCGTGAGCAAGGCGTTCAGATGTTGCCCACGGTCAACACCGCCGACATGCCCAAAAGCCATCAATATACTGGCGACCTGGTACTGGCCCCGCCGTCAGGTCATCGCTCAAGCTGGATGAAGCGGTTTAAGTCGCCGCAAACGGCCTTTGCATCTGGGTGGATGGCGGTGCGCGGGGCGCGACGGCGGCGGGGTTACGAACGGGGGTTTGTGCTGTCAGACCATGCAGATTGGTCGGGCCTAATCAATACGGTAAAAGCCACAGGGGCGAGCCAGGTTTACGTGACCCATGGCCAAAATGACGTGCTCTCTCGCTACCTGCAGGAGGTTTGTCATATCAACGCTCAACCGCTTGAAACGCTGTTTGAAGGCGAAAGCGATATCTAGAGCAGCGAAATTCGGGATGCACCATGGATATGAGGATGTGGCCTCACTCTGAATTTCTGCAGTGATGAGCGGTTATCTACTGACGAATCGCCGTCAACATCCAGATCATTGAGGGGGTGATGACAGCCTGAACCTTTCTCTATGCCGTTCTAGATATGCTTGCAGCGCGGCGATCAGCAAGCCGCAGTTTGATTAGGTCACCCCAGATGGCTGAAATCACCATCCGATCAGTTTTTTAATTCCGAATTCCGACTTCTGAATTCCGACTTCTGCTATATCTTCTCGATGCGTCAAAAGTATTGCTTGATTTCCTGATGAGTTATCGCTACGCAATTGCGTTGACTCACGACGGCATCTCTCTCTTTGGGGTGATTTCAAAATTAAAGAGAGAGGTGCCCTGCGAGACAGACACATGTGGGTGCGCCCATCGATACAGATGAGATGACTAGGTAGGAACATCAGACCAGTCAAATAATCGTTAATTCGTACAAGTTAGAGGCTGTCATCAATTGCCCATCCGACAGCGGTCAAATCGAACCGTGTCCAGTTGTAAGTCTGTGGGGCAAGCCTGAGTCTATGGGGTTTGTTGAAGGCGCGTTTCCCCTTGTCTCCCAAAGAGTATCAAGTGCCTGTTGAGGCTATGCTTTCTAAGCTGGAAAACCATTCTGGTGCCGCTGCATTAACAGAGTTTGTCCTGCCCGGCCAGGGCAGGACAAACTCTGTTAATGCAGCGTTCCACCCCATCTGCCGATGACTCTAGCCGCATCTGGATGAGGAAAATGCTTTTGAAAAATGCGGTAGTAAAGCAATTCCTCTTGACTACTGACGGGCAAGCCTTGAGCGATCGCGTCAGCTAAATCTTGTTGAGAAATAGCCACCTCAGCGTGTTTTTCCAATACGCCTGAAGAAGCACATCCTTGGGCAAATTCCATCTTGTCGCGCCAAACAATTTCTTTGGGTAGCAGATCTTCAAACGCTTTACGCAGCAACCATTTTTCGCTCCCAAAGGTCGAATAAAGCTTGAGCTGAGGATCAATCTGGAGGCAGCATTCGATAAAGTCAACATCCAAAAACGGCACTCTCCCCTCCAAACTATGGGCCATCGTCATGCGGTCTACCCGCTGCAGGTTGAGATTGTGTAGACCCTGGAGGATAGCCACTGACTCCTCATGCAATGCCGCTGGATCGTCGTAATCAGCAAAGTAGCTGTAGCCCGCAAAAAGCTCATCAGCGCCTTCCCCACTCAGCACAACTTTGACGTGCTGACTCGCCAACTGAGACACGATATAGCAGGGAATGGCACTGCGCACCAAAGCGGGATCGTAAGACTCCAAATAGTAAATGACCTCAGGCAAAACAGCCTGCATCTCTGCTTCAGAGTAAACGTATTCGTGATGCGTGGTGCCGAGGTGTTCGGCCACCAGACGAGCCGCTTTCAAATCGGGGGAATGGGGCAGACCAACGGCGAAGGAATGTAACTCTGAAACCTGCTGTTTCATCAAGGCGGCAATGATGCTGGAGTCAAGTCCGCCACTTAGAAAAACGCCAACAGGAACATCAGACATCAGTCTTTTTTGAACACTTTTCGCCAGCGTTTGCTGAATATCTATGAGGATAGTTTCCACGTCTTGCTGGAAATTCGTCACCTCAGGCAGCTGATAATAGGGCACCAGACCCGCTTGGGAATGGTAGTAATAACCGTTAGGAAACTCGTGAATTGTTTCGGCGCAGTTGATCAGCGCCTTGAGTTCTGAGGCAAAGAAAATGGAATCGCCGGTTGTTCCGTAATACAGCGGTTTGATACCGATACGATCTCTGCCCGCCAGCCACTCATTGTCATCGCTGACGACAAAACTGAACATCCCATCAAGGTATTGGCTCAGGTCTTTGCCAAACGTTTGGAAAAGCGGTAGAAGCACCTCGCTGTCGGCGGCAGTTCGAAAAGAATAGTCTGAGAAGTGACGTGAGCGCAGATCCTGAAAGTTATAAATCTCGCCATTGCAAACGCTGTAAAGTCGTTTGGATGCGGCCTGCATTGGCTGGTGTCCGCCTTTGACATCCACGATGGAGAGGCGTTGATGGCCCAAGGCCCAGTTACTTTCCTGAATAACTCCAGTATCGTCTGGGCCGCGATGCACCAGGCTGGATAGCATTGATGAAAAATCGTATCGAGCGGATACGTCCGGCCCAAAAACGCTGGCGATGCCGCACATGACTAAACTTTTTGCACTCTGCAGTTCTTTAGTGATGTCAGCCTAGCATGGACAATCGCGGCTGCACCTCGGTCGATAAGTGCAATCATATCCAGCCGCTTCAGGAAAGCATTACCCAGATTAAACCTTGGACACTTTGCACAGTCATCGGCCCAAAATGCTGTGCGCGATCACCCTGGGCACCCGCTAGCGCCCTGCCTATCATGAAGCCTACAGCCGCCATCGACATCCCTCTTACCGTGGTTGAGCTAAGCCGCATGAAAAAGTGTTTTGACTATATCGTTCTGGGCTGCGGGGGCATTGGCAGTGCTGCCCTCTACTGGTTAGCCAAGCGTGCCGGCGCTGACGTTTTGGGACTTGAGCAGTTTTCGCTGTTTCATCACAATGGTGGCTCTCAAGACTATTCCCGCATTATTCGGCTGGCCTACCATGAGGAAAAATATGCGCGGCTGACGCCCTTTGCTTACCAAGCCTGGGAAACCATCGCGGCCGAATCGGGCATTGCCCCTGTGACGAAGACCGGCGGCGTACAGATTGCTTACCAGGATCGCCCCTACCGGCAGATCGTCGAGGACTATGCCGTGGCGATGGATCGGGCTGCTATTCCCTACGAGCGTTTGGATGCCGACGAGCTCCGAGATCGCTTTCCTCAGTTTCAGCCTCAGGCTGAGGTAGTGGCGCTTTATCAAGAACGCACCGGTATCGTTGACCCTTCGCGAGGCAACGCTATCCACATCTCTCTGGCGCGCAGCTATGGCGCAACTGTCTTGACCGAGTGTCCGGTCGTCAGTATTCAGCCCGATCATTTGGGTGAAGGCGTTCTGCTCAAAACCGAGAAGGGCACGTTTACCTGCAATCGCTTGATTGTGACTGCCGGGGCTTGGACTCAAACGCTGCTTGACTCGATCGGGATGCAGGTGCCCCTGATGGTGACCCAAGAGCAAGTTACCTACTATGCCACCCCGAACCTAAAGGACTTCTCCATCGGGCAGTTTCCGGTTTTCCAGTGGAAGGACGACTTTAGCTATTACGGGTTTCCGATTTACGGCGAAGTCGCGACCAAGGCGGCGATCGATGCTTCGGGCGACCCCGTCACCGCACAGACCCGCACCTTTACGCCCAACCTCAGCCGCGAACAGCAGCTGGAAGACTTTTTGCAGACTCAAATTCCTGATTTTGTTGGCCCTAAGCTGTATACCAAAACCTGCCTCTACACCCTGCCACCCGACCGTGATTTCATTCTCGATGCCCTGCCCGATCACCCTCAAATCCTAACCGCCATTGGGGCGGGACATGCGTACAAGTTCGCTAGCCTGATCGGCCAAATTTTGAGTGAGCTGGCTATTGATGGCGTGTCTCAACACGACACAACACCTTTCGCATTACAGCGTCCGGCGCTGCTAGAGAAAGATTTTGTCCCGTCGCTGAGGGTATGAAGAATGAACTCAATGACAGCTTTGGTCGATAGCTACACGCCCGGAATGACGCTGCCTCAAGGTTTTTATACGGATCAAACGATTTTTGAGACCGAGATGCAGGCCATTTTTTGCACTCAATGGCTGTTTGCCGGTCATAGCTGTGACGTGGCCCAGCCCGGTCAATACTTCACGCTGCCGATTGGGCGCGAGTCGGTGATTGTGATTCGCGATCGCGATGGCACCTTACGAGCCCACTTCAACGTCTGTCGCCATCGTGGCTCAAAGCTGGCTTGGCACGATCGCGGCTGGGTCAAAACCCTGGTGTGTCCGTATCACGGCTGGGTCTATCAGCTCGACGGCACGCTCCAAGCCGCTCGGTTTATGGAGGACTTCACCTGCGACGAGTATCCACTCGTATCAGCGGCCATTCGCGAAGTGGCGGGACTGATCTTTGTCTGTCTCTCGCCCCAGCCGCCTGATTTTGTCATGCCTGCCGCCGCGATCGCGCCTCAACTTTTGCCCCATCGGCTGGAGCAAGCCAAGGTGATTGTCCGCGATCGCTACCGAGTGCAGGCCAACTGGAAAACGATTCTCGAAAATAACCGCGAGTGCTATCACTGTCAGGTCGCCCATCCTGAGTTCATGTTGGCGAACTACGATGCGGGCTTACCTGGAGACGATCGCAATGGGAATACTCGCTTTCAACAAACGCGAGCCGCCGCCTATCAGCGGTGGCAAACGCTGGGGTTAAGTCCACACGAGGTGAGTTTCCCGAATGGGTCTTGGTTTCGCATCACGCGGTTGCCCCTGCGCGATGGCTTCCTGACCGAAAGTCTGCATGGTCGTTTGACCGCGCCCCCCATGGTCGATGTGCCCGATCTGGACGTAGGCAGTCTGCGACTGGTTGGCATGCCCAACTTCTGGGGACACGCCAACGTCGACTACACGATGACCACGCAGGTGATTCCCATAAGTGCTCACGAGACTCAAATTGATGTCGCTTTTTTAGTCCGTCAAGATGCTGTTGAAGGCATCGACTATGCGGTGGATGATGTCGCCGCCGTTTGGCGAGCTACCAGCGCGCAAGACTGGCAAATTTGTGAGCACAATTATGCGGGGATTTGCTCATCCGCCTATCGGCCCGGTCGCTTATCGGCCTCAATGGAGGCATCAGTGACTGAGTTCATCAACTGGTATCTGCGACAAATGACAGATCGATAAGCGTCATCAACACGAGCCGCGCCCGGACGCCATGGCAGAAGTAAAACGACCCTTCCAGTTTCTCTACCCCAACGGCTCCCTAGTGTCGGTAATGGTGGGTGAAATAACGCCGAAGTCTATAGTCTATTCGGGTGCACCATGCAAGCGATAGCTTTTGATCGCGACGTTTAAGTTTAAACACTGTGTGGCATCGCGCAGGCTAATGTGGCAAAGCGTTTCGATCCGATCAAGGCGATTGAGCAAGGTATTGCGATGAATGTAGAGAGCTTCGGCGGTGGCGGCTACAGATTGTCCCTGGTCTAAATACGTTTCCAGGGTATCGAGCAGCTCAGAGTGCCGTTGCGCATCGCGGGCAAATAGGGTCTGGACGTGATGTAGATAGCGATTGTCCGCCCGGTGTTCTGGAGTCAGGTGGTACACCCAGTGCAGGAGGCCCAGTTCATCAAAGGAGATTGCACCCGTTTTTTTCAACAGCACACCAATATGGGCCGCTTCCTGGGCCTGTTCGTAGCTGCGACGGAGGCGACTGGGGTCACCATCATCCGTGCGGCAAATCGAGCCGCTGCCAACCACTAAAGTTTGAGTCTGATGGCCGACTGCAGCGATTAACCGAGCCGCGAACGACTGGCCCTGGTCCGTCTCACTGTCTAACACGACAATGACAGCATCCTCCCGACGTGCCGATAAAGAATGAGGATAAGCATGGACAATGACTTGCTGCACCATCGGATGTAAGAGCGGCATCGCTTCGGGTTGAGGAGCCGCTAGCTGAATCCATAAAACCTGGTGCGCCGCGCTGAGACGATAGTTGAGCTGTTGGGCCTGGGCCGCGATCGGTTTTAGGCACCTCTGGGCGCTGAGTAGTTGGGTCAAAAAGTCTCCTTGTTGAGCAGCCTCGACGGAACGAACCGCTTGCTCTTTACTCAAAACCAGTCCGGCAACGGTCGCCCCATCAGTGAGGGCTTGCTGATCCAACGGCGTAAACGGCTGCGAGCCAGCCAGCAGCCAGAAATAACCGTAGATATCTTGGTTGACGACGATGGGCGCGACCATGCGGTCTATCGTCATGCCGAGTTCGGGGCAGGGGATGAGCGTTTGGGGCTGTAGCGTTTGCTGCAAAGACTCATAGACGCTTGCCTGCACGAGATGATCAACAATTGCGGAGAGCGATCGCGGCTGAGTCATCCTTTCCCAAGCAGCGTCAATCCTGCCGCAAGGGGCCGTCGCGATAATTTGAAAAGGGGGTAATTCGATCGCCACAGAACGCTGTAAGCACTGCGCCAAGGTAGTTACCAAATCGCTCCAAGAGCCTCCTTGCAACACCAGATGAATGAGCTGTTGGTTGATTTGAGCTGACCGCTGCAGCACGGTATAGTTCTGATTGACGATGTGCCCTAAAACGACCTCCGTGATTTGAATGAATAGCAAGTCAGGGGGCGTTTCGATCACTGGGAAGCCTAAGCGATCGGCATCATTCCGAACTTCTTCTGGAACTTGGTCAAAGTAATGTCCTGTACTTAAAACAAGTCCCGCGAAGCCTAAGCGAACCAGTCGTTCAACCAGCGTTTTTTGATGGATTGGATTTTCATAAAACCCCAATCCGCTCGTCAGCAATAGAACACCCTGTCGCTGCCATTTATAGTGAGCGGAAGTCAGGTCGACGACATGCACCCAGTGCACGATATTGTCGAGACCTTTAGCACCAGCCACCAGCTGTGAAGAAGCAAATATTGGCAAGTCCAAGACTTGGCGAATCGTCAAAGTACTCATTCGTACAGCATAAACCCGTGTTAGCGAGATCTATCAATGAAGTTTTTGTAGAAATCCAGAGCAGAAGCGGGCCTATTCCAAGAAAAAATCAGCTCTTTTAACAGAATCAAAAACCAAAGTTGATAGAAAGCTTTCAAAAGCAAATATTTTGACCACAAAACTGTACTATCAAAAGGTCTTAAATTTTTCTGTAATGTCTGAAACAGACGCTTATCTTTCCTTGAAAGTAATGTGGATTGACAGGGTTTTACTAACAAAGGTTTGTTGGCATTTAAGATAAACGATTTTTTAGGTTAGTACGCAATCTGGATAGATGAAATGGAATCAATGATTCAATTTGACAACGTCACCAAGCAGTACCCAGGTTCACCAACGCCAGCGGTCAACAGCTTGACAATTGCGGTGCCAGAAGGAGAAACCTGTGTCGTTATTGGCCCTTCCGGATGCGGTAAAACGACTGCGATGAAGATGGTTAATCGGCTGATTGAACCGACCAGTGGAGCCATCTTTGTCGGCGGACGCAACATTCTTAAACAGAACGTGATTGAACTCCGTCGCAGTATTGGCTACGTGATCCAGCAGATTGGTTTGTTTCCCCACTTCACGATTCGGGAGAACATCGCCCTAGTGCCCGAGATGTTGGGCTGGAGTCAGGCGCGCCGACTCCGCCGGGCGGACGAACTGCTAGATGTTGTGGGTCTAGATCCGGCTCAGTTTAGAGATCGCTATCCTCGACAGCTCTCTGGCGGCCAGCGCCAGCGCGTGGGGGTCGCCCGGGCGCTGGCCGCTGACCCCCCCGTGATGCTCATGGACGAGCCCTTTGGAGCGATCGATCCAATTACGCGGGATCGCCTACAAAACGAGTTTCTCCGCCTGCAAAAGCAGCTGCGAAAGACCATCATGTTTGTTACCCACGACATTGATGAGGCGCTCAAAATGGGCACGCTCATCTGTATTCTGCAAGTGGGGGGCGACCTGCAGCAAATCGACTCTCCGAAAACTATTCTTTCGCAACCGGCCAACTCGTTTGTGGCTGACTTCGTGGGGTCTGATCGAGGCTTAAAGAAGCTGACACTCGTGCGGGTCAGCGAGACAATGCAGACCAATCCCACCGTGGGTTCCTATGACGAACCCACCGCTGATCTGGTGGTTCGGATGCGACAGCACGAGATGGATAGCGTCTTTATTGTTGATGATCAACACAAATTGGTGGGCTACGTCGCGCTGGAGGCCGCTCAGGCTCACTCTGGCAGGGCCGCTGATGTCCTCAGCCCAGTCATTGCGACTACCGAGGAAGAAGCGACTATGCGAGACGCCTTTTCCGCCATGCTGAGCTACGGTATCCGATTTCTGCCCGTGCTCAACAGCCATCAGCAGTTGACTGGCCTGGTTTCAGCGGATGATGCCCAAGGCCTAATTCGGCAAAGCCATCCGGCTGCCCTGGCTCGATAGGTCCGGCAGCAGAGAATAGAACGGACATCAAACCTGGTCTTTTACCGGAACACTATGGAAAACCTGGTCGAATTTCTCATTAGCATTAAAGATGGCCTGCTGTATTATGTGCCGGGCGTGGGACGCCCGGATCGGGTGCTGGAATTCTTGGCGGGACATCTCCTGATCACGTTAGTGACCTTGGTGTTCGCCATTTTAATCAGCATTCCCCTCGGGATTTTGATTACGCGGGTCGAATGGCTCTACGAACCCGTGATTAAGCTTACGGGCATGCTTTATACCGTGCCAAGCTTCGCCATGTTTGGCCTCCTCGTCCCGATTGTGGGGATTGGGTTCAAACCGGCCATTGTCGCCTTGACGCTCTACTCTCTGCTGGCGATCGTGCGCAACACGGCAGTTGGGATCAATGGCATTGATCAGGCCATCATCGAAGCGGCGCGGGGCATGGGGATGCGCGATCGCGCCATTCTGCTCAAGGTGGAGCTGCCGCTGGCCCTGCCAGTCATTTTTGCCGGGATTCGGATTGCCACCGTCTCAACGATTAGCCTGGCCACGCTGGCCTCCTTTTTCGGCGCTGACAGCCTTGGCAGTCTAATTTTTGAAGGCATTTCAGCAGGAGGAACACGCAACGACAAGATTGTGGCTGGGGCGATCGGCGCGGCTTTCTTAGCCATTGTGTTTGACGCGATCGTCAGCCGAATTGAGCGAGTTCTACCCGGCTCGGTAGCGAGGTAAAAGAGCATTATGCTAGGGAAAATGTTTGACTACATCATCAACCAGTCACAAGTGTTCACAACAACGCTGCAAGAACACTTGGTAATTACGTTCGTGGCCCTGGCGATCTCGATTGTGCTGGGGTTGTTATTAGGGATTTTGGGCTCACGCCTGCCCTGGCTGCGCGATACCCTACTCACGATCAGCAAGATCGGTCGCACGATTCCGAGCTTGGCGGTATTGGCATTGGCGCTGCCGCTGTTGGGTATTGGCAAGCCCCCTGTTTTACTGGCACTGGGGTTTATTGGCACGTTGCCGATCTTAATCAACACCACCATCGGCATTGAGCAAGTTAACGCCGATACCAAGGAGGCGGCGCGAGGCATGGGCATGCGCGATCTGCAAATTCTGACGCGTTTGGAGCTGCCCATTGCCATTCCCATCATCATGGCGGGCATCCGCACGGCGGCCGTGGTGGTGGTGGCTAGCGCGACGCTGGCCGCCTTTATTGGCGGCGGCGGTCTCGGCGATCTGATTTTGCGCGGTCATTCGCTAAACCGCGACCACATTATGCTGGCTGGGGCGCTGCCGGCCACCTTGCTGGCGTTCTACTTTGAAGAAGCCTTTGGCCGCTTAGAACGCTGGGCCACCCCCAAGGGGCTCAAAGAAGAAACTCGCGCCGCCGTTGGGCTCATATCTGTACTGCTAGCAGTGGCCATTATGCCGCTCATCTTTGGGGTCTTGTTGCCCTGGGATGTCTCGGTCGATGCCACGGGTACGCCGACGGTGCTGACCGGACTGCACAGCGAGTATCGCGCGATTGGCCTGCCCGTATTGTTGCTGAGTTTGCTAGCGACTATGCTGCCCCGGCCAAAGCACGGCGCTTTCACGATGTCACTGATCACGAGTGGACTCGCGATCACCGCGCTGGTGTGGCTAGCGATCGGCATTGTTACTCGCGTCGGTCAGCTACGCCTCGGCCTCGCGCTGCTGATTGCCGCGGTATTTGCGATCGCGGTCATCACCGGCTACGAGTTCATCTTGAACTATCGGGCACGTCAGGCTAAGCCAGAGCATTTACCGGCGGTAGCATCGCCTTAGGTCACTGTCGTTGCAGCCAGGTTTAAGCCTGCCAAAAACCGTCCGCCTGGGGCAAGCGGTTATCTCTAACCAGCGGCTACGCCGTGCCACCCGCCTTGCCCCGTTGCCTTTGCTGCTACTGCTTTTACGATATCGTCTATGTCATACCTTCTTGGGAGAACTCTCATGCTTAAAAGACGCTGGTTTGTTGGTGCTGTACTGGGCACATCCATCGCGATCATAGCGGCCTGTAGCGGCGGCAGCTCCGGTGAACCCAAAATTCGGATTGGTTCCAAAGATTTTACGGAGCAATACGTGCTCGGTAATCTGTACGAAATTCTGCTCGACGAATCAGGTTTCGATGCTGACTACAGACCAGCGGGTGGCTCTAGCGAAAATCACCAGGCGATCGTCAACGGTGAGATTGATCTTTATCCGGAATACACGGGCACCGCTTTGCTGACTCATCTGGGCCTGGAATTTGACTCCACGATGGACGCGGATGTGGTGTATGCCACCGTCAAAGATGCTTACGCCCAAGACTTCAATTTGGCGGTGCTAGAGCCCACTGACTTCAACAACACCTACGTATTGGTGATGACGAAAGCTAAGGCTAGCGAGTTAGGCATCGAGACCGTTAGCGATATTTCGACAAAAGGCGGTGACCTGGTTTTCGGCACAACTCAGGAGTTTACCGAGCGCGATGATGGTTTACCCGGTTTGAGAGAGACCTATGGCGGGTTCAACTTCAAAGAGGTGGTAGCCTTGGATCCAGGTCTGCTTTACTCAGGCATTGAAGAAGGGGAAATCGACGCGACTACTGGCTTTGGTACCGACGGACAAATTGCCGCCTTTGACCTGCTGGTGCTGGAAGATGACAAAAGCTTCTGGCCTCCTTACCCCGCCGCGCCCATTATGCGGCAGGAGATTATTGATGAGCATCCTGAGGTGGCTGAGTTATTGAATCAGCTCTCAGCCGTCATTGATGCTGATACTATGCAGACACTCAATTGGGAAGTGGCGGGCAATGGTCGCGAGGCGGATGAGGTGGCCCGCGAGTTTTTGGTCGAGCAGGGACTGATCGACGGCTAAGATCGCCAACCGCTACCTTCAGACGCGACTGCCTAGACACCCGTCTTTAGCCGGTGGCTTGTTAGAGATAAGGCTCTCCATCCATCTTTTGAGCAGGGAAGCCACTTAACTCAGGTTGTAAAAAGCCCCTTTTTCTGTGGCGCAGCCTACTATCCAGAAGGCGTCGGGGCGGCGATCTCGAACTTTAGATGCGGACAAGCAGGCCGACTCAGAAACGAGCATTAGACGTTCGGTAAGAAAGTGGACTTTGAATTACTGACCGCTTTTCTCCAACAGATACACCGTCAGTATCAACCCTTCAATCAGGGAACCGTTGCTTCCGATATCCCTGAATTAGCGAATGCTGATCCCAACTGGTTCGGCATCAGCATCGTGAGTGCCGATGGGCAACAGTATCATGTTGGTCATACCTCACAGCCTTTTACCATGCAGTCCATCTCGAAGCCTTTTGTCTATGGACTGGCTTTGGAGGATTGGGGTGAGGAACAGGTGCTGAGCCGGATTGGGGTAGAACCGACGGGAGATCCGTTTAACTCAGTCATTGAACCGGGAGAACTTTCTCGACAGCAGTACAATCCGCTGGTCAATGCCGGAGCCATCATCGCGACCAGCCTGCTCGGGGGGGAAAGCATTGAGGAGCGCTCCCGTCGCCTGCTGCAGCTGTTCGGTACCTACACAGGGCGGCAGGTTGACGTTAATTCAGCGGCATTCCATTCCAAACGAACCAGCGATCATCTCAATCAGGCCTTGGCTCACATGCTGTTTAGCTTTGGCTGGATTGAGGGTGATCTGTCCGAAATTCTGGATCTTTACTTTCAACAGTGTTCGCTACAGGTTACTTGTCAGGATTTGGCGATGATGGCCGCTACTCTGGCCAACGGAGGATGCAACCCCTTGACGGGAAAACAGGCAATCGACTCCCGCTATGTTAAGCACCTCCTCAGCGTGATGTATACCTGCGGGCTGTACGAGTTCTCAGGACAATGGGCCTACAAAGTGGGGATTCCCGCCAAAAGCGGTCTAGCTGGAGCCATCATTGGCGTGATTCCTCAGCAGATGGGCATTGCCGTTTTTTCGCCCCCGCTAGGTGTCCACAGGAAAAGCTGGCGGGGCGTAAAGGTGTTTGAGCAACTTTCCCAAACGTTTCAGCTTCATTTGTTTAAGCCCAGCGTCCAGGCCGCACCTGCCGACTCCCACCAAATGCCAGGCAAGTCTCCTGCCATCAGCACGCAGGCGATGAAGTCGGCGGATGAACCGGTGGACGAGTCATGGCTGGAATACTTGCAGCAGTTGCATCATAAGTATCTGCCCTGGCGAGATGGCAAGATTTACATCAGCGAACCGAATTTAACCGAGGTGAGTCGTGATTCCTTTGGCATTTGCATTGCCACGACATCGGGGCAGATATATTCAGTCGGCGATTGGCATGTTCCCTTCTTGATTCAATCGATTTCGAAAGTCTTTGCCTATGGTCTCGCTTTAGAAGATTGGGGCCGGGATGAAGTCTTAGAAAAAGTCGATGTGGAACCGACTGGTGACGCTTACGATTCAATCATCAAGGTAGAAAGCCGGTCCAAACGACCCTACAACCCAATGGTTAACGCGGGAGCGATCGCGACGACGAGCTTAATCAAGGGTCAGGGCCCAGCTCATCGACTGAATCGTATTCTGGATATGTATCGCCGCTATATTGGTCATCGAGTCTTTATTGATACGCCAACCTTCGTCTCAGAGCGCATGAATGGTGACCATAACTGGGCGATCTCGTATCTGCTGCGCAGTTTTGGCATGATTTCTGGAGACATCGGTCAAACTCTCGATTTGTACCTACAGCAGTGTTCAGTACTGCTCGACTGCCGTGATCTGGCGCTGATGGGAGCCACCTTGGCCAATAATGGCGTTCATGCCCTCAGCGGCGAACGGGCCGTCAATGCCGACTATGTACGGGATCTGCTCAGTATCATGTATACCTGTGGCATGTATGATTTTGCCGGGGGATGGGTTTATCGAGTGGGCTTTCCCGCCAAAAGCGGTGTGGGAGGTGGCATTATTGGCGTGGTTCCCAACCGCATGGGCATCGCTGTCTTCTCCCCTCCTTTAGACCAACGAGGCAACAGCATCAGAGGCATCAAGGTCTGTGAAGAACTCTCTCAACGATTTGGATTGCACATCTTAGGCAAACCATAACGACTGCCAACCCGCAAAGGGCATAGAAGGTTTTAAAGATGCGATCGCTCGAGCCCTGAAAGGCCATCACCCAGGTCATGCCCTCACTAAGGCAAGACAGGGATGTCAGAAGAACATTGTCCATTCTAAGTATGGGGAATGCATCGTTATTAATGCTTTGTTATCCCTCTTCTATGACTTTCGCCAGAGAAAATCTGCAACAACCATTCCTCGTAGCCATCAAAAATTATCCCTTGGCGTAAAAATACAGAAATGGATTAGAAGCAGCCAAGAATTTATTCTCTAGCGACTGTGACTAAAGAGGGATATCAAGGTCCAGGCTTCTTAGCTAACTGTCGGCTGGCATCGAATCTGACGCCATGATGGAAGAATTGAACTCTAAGAGAACTGTTTATCGGATTCTGGCAATCTGTGCAACGAAACTAATGCTAGTCCCGTAATCGCCCCATTACAAATCCCAAACATCATGGCATTTGGAGTCAAGGTAAGGATCGTTCTGGTTTGCCACATGAATGTGACGGTAGCCATGTGAATGACCGCCCAACTGGCAGTTGTGGCGATAATCCAGCGATAGGCTTTGGCCATATGCTGACGTAAAATCCACCACTGCAAGCAGCCGAGGAAAAGGGCTCCAGCGAGACCGTACTGCACCTCCTGTTTCAGAATGCGATCTAGCTGATTGCCGCCGTGCGCGCAGGCTATCCCCCAGAATATCCCCCAAATAATCGCCCACCCCAGTCCGCTGGCGAGTAACCAAACAAATCTGACGGGCAGATAGCGCAGCAGCAGCAACGACTGTATTGCCCCTCCTACAGCACCAAATACCGCGCCTCGAATGGTGCCAAAAAGCAACCCATACCTAAACGCGAGTCGAACGCCGATGTAGTCAGATGGCACGGGCGACTGCAGAAAACCATACTGAAAAACAGCAGTACTATAAAACGCCTCATACATTCCCGATTGCCAGTTCAAGGAATCTGCAATGATTAAAGACTTGATTGGATTAATCATCACAGGCTCAACGAGGTAGAAAATCAAAAGCCCGCAAATCCACCCCAAGGAGCTAACAGCAAACCACTGGAGCCAGAAAAACACGTTAGCCCTGAATCTCTCGCTGCTCATACCATCTCAGAAAATGACTTGGGTAGATTAGCTCGGCTTGACTCGCATTGAGCGTTGGCCGAATTCAACGGATTGGGAGTTTTCGACTACAATCTTGACAATTTTGCCAGACACCTCAACCACAAATTCATTCATCAGCTTCATCGCTTCAATGATACAGACGGGTTGTACTGTTGGGATGCCAGCTTTTGCAAACCCTGTTTGACGGGAACCAGTCCTTAGCCACGAGCTAGTGGATGGCGGCATTATTCAGAGAGCAAGTCTGCTAAAGCCGTTACTAATGATTGATTTGCTGCGTCCGTGCCGACCGAAATACGTAGCTTATCGGTGAGGCCAACTTGCTTGAAGTAACGGACCAAAATTCCTCGTGCTTTTAAGGCCAAATAAATCACTTCGGCCTTGTCCTGAGGAGCCGTCACCAAAACAAAGTTGCCATGGGAATCATGAACTGTAAATCCGAGCGCGGCCAAATCTTTTTTTAGCTGTGTTCGAGAGGCTTTGACTTTTTCAATACAGCTGATTTTGTAAGCTTGGTCGCGAACGGCGGCAGCCCCTAAAGCGATCGCGATCGCGTCAACGTTATAGCTGTCTTTGACTTTAAAGAGGTTCGCCAAAAGTTGGGGATTAGCAATGCCGAAGCCGATACGCAGACCAGCTAACGAATACCCTTTTGACAACGTTCGCAGCACAATTACATTGTCAAACTCTTGCACCAGCGGCAACGCAGAAAACTCTGCAAAGTCAACATAAGCCTCATCAATAACGACAATGCCTGACGTGCTTTGGGCCAGTTCTCGCAAAGCGGGTAGAGGCACACTGTGACCGGAGGGGCTGTTGGGAGACGCGACAAAGGTGATGGCTCCGTTGGCAGCAATCAGTGGCTCAATCGGTAATTGCCAGCTGGCCGGATAAGGAATCTCCATTACGGTGGCGGCTTGGATGGCTGACAACGTGCGATAGAGCACGTAGGTGGGGGTCGGATAAACCACGGCGCGATCGCGGCCCTCGGCGCATGCACGGACTAGCAGATTAAGCAGGTCGTCACTACCATTGCCAACAATGATCCAGTTTTCTGGAACGTCTAAAGCTTCGCTGACGGCTTGACAAAACTCTGTGGCCAGCGGGTCAGGATAGCGTCTCAGGTGCTCACCCTCAAAGTTCTGCAGGGCGGCGATTACCTGAGGAGACGGCGGATAAGGATTTTCGTTGGTATTGAGTTTGATGACTTTGGTGCCTGGCTGAGGTTGTTCACCAGGCACGTAGCCAGTCATCTCATCAATCGCAGGCCGAAAATAGCTCATGGCGAGTTCTTACTCTACGGAAGGCAGCTTTTTCTTCGACATCCAGTTAATTACCAGGCTGTTATCGATAGCGACGCGGATGTCTAGCCCTGCGGACTGGATTTAGAGCGGCAAACTTAAAGCTCCATAAACTCCCTGGCAGAAGTCATACTACCTTGCCAGTTTCTCTGCCCCTTAGCCCCCATGGCTCCCTAGTCATCGGCAATAGTGGGTGAAATCACGTCACAGTCTACTAGTTAGGACGCACACGCATCAACGGTTGGCCGAATTCAACAGGCTGGGAGTTTTCGACGAGAATCTCGACAATTTCGCCCGACACTTCAGCCTCTAGCTCATTCATCAGCTTCATCGCTTCGATGATGCAGACGGTTTGCCCCGTTTGGATGCGATCGCCCAAGTCGACGAACGCGGCTTCCTCAGGGGCCGGCGACCGGTAAAAGGTGCCTACCATCGGTGACGTAATTTCTACCAGGTTGGAATCAACAGAAGGCGGGGGAGTTGGGGCAGTAGCCGAGGCCGTCGGTGGCTGATGAGCGGCATCAACGATCTGGGGCATGACTGGGGCCATGGGCGGAACCAGCGGTTCCGATGACACATTGGACATGACAAAGGCCCCCGGCTTGCGCAGCGTCAGCTCAAAATCACCACTTTTGAGCGTCAACTCAGAGATATCGGTCTGGCTGAGGGTCGTGACCAACTCACGCAGTTCGTTGAAATTCAGTTCCACTAATTGCACTCCGTACCAACAAGATGGAGCTGACTCCACCAAAAAACGCTTTTTGGGGTCACGATTCCCGCCCTAAATAGGAATCGTTGCGCGTATCCACCTTGATTTTTTCACCAATGGTGATGAACAACGGCACCATCACCTGGGCTCCGGTCTCAACGATGGCGGGCTTGGTGCCCCCGGTGGCCGTATCGCCCTTCACTCCCGGATCGGTTTGCGTGATTTCTAGCACCACCGCGTTGGGCAGCTCCACCTCAAGGATTTGCTCATTCCAACGAATGACGTTGACTTCCATTTCTTCTTTGAGATATTTCACGCGATCGCCCACCTGGGCTTCGCTCATGCGGACTTCTTCGTAAGTCTCCATATCCATAAAGACGAGATCTTCGCCATCGCGATAGGTGTGCTGCATCACCTTCTTTTCGAGATTAGCTTGGGGAACGGTTTCACCAGCCCGAAACGTTTTTTCGACCGTGTTACCGCTTTGCACGTTCTTAAGTTTCGTCCGCACGAAGGCAGATCCCTTGCCTGGCTTGACGTGAAGAAATTCAACTACCCGCCAAACTGACCCATCCAGTTCGATACTGACGCCCGTACGAAAGTCGTTGCTGGAAATCATAACGCTGGCTACCCATGGATCGTGAATATCGGCACCTCATTTTACCGCCCCTGCGACAACTTTCTAGAATGCTTCTAGAGATGCCCGCACTATGGCAAGATCGAAGGCGTTTGCTGAATGTGACTCTTGGCTAGCATTACCCATGCAATTATTGAACCGATGGTTAACTGGCATCGCCCTAGGCTGCCTCATCTGGGTGGGACTCATCACCGCTGAGCCCGCTGCGGGCCTGACTGCCAGCGCTCAGGCGGCAGCGTTGCCCGCCTCATTAGTGGCTTATCTGCCCCCCGGCAACGCGATTACCGATGGCCGCGCCCTGCTGCGCTATTCGCTGCCCATCGATAATGCTGCTATTCGCAAGATTCAAGCTAATCTTGAAGGCCTGTCAGAGTGGCTACGCAGTAAGCGTTGGGGCTCTGTAAAGCGCGATCTCAAAAAACTTGATCGGCTGGTGGGTCGCAGTCGGCAGGCAATTTTGGCCGATATTCCCGCTGACCAGCAGGCGTTAGCCGCAACCTATTTAGATGAGCTGCGGACGGGCATCGAACCGATGCTAGTCGGGGCGGAAGACCGCGATCGCGAGACGATTTGGCTCAAGCGAGCGGAGCTGTTGGATAAAGTAGGGGCGCTGGAAACCATGATGGTGAGTGGCTTTCCTTACACCGTGCCGGATGAATATCGGAATCTGCCCCAACTGCTGGGTCGCGCCACGGTGGAGTTTGAGACCAACAAAGGAACGCTGACCGCCGTGATCGACGGTTACACCGCACCCGTCACGGGCGGCAACTTTGTCGACTTAGTGCAGCGCGGCTTTTACGACGGCATGCCGTTCATTCGGGCGGAAGATAATTACGTGCTGCAAACCGGCGACCCCGAGGGCGACGCCGACGGTTTTATTGACCCCAAAACGCAAGCCTATCGGGCGGTGCCGTTAGAAATTCTGGTCAAAGACGATGAGGCCCCCGTTTACGGGGCCACGCTAGAAGAGCTGGGCCGCTACTTAGAAGATCCCGTTTTACCCTTCTCAGCCTTTGGCGTCATGGGCATGGCCCGTCCAGAAAGCGATGTGAATGGCGGCTCATCACAGTTTTTCTTCTTTTTGTTTGAACCGGAGCTGACGCCCGCTGGCCTCAATCTGCTGGACGGTCGATATACGGTGTTTGGCTGTGTGGTTGACAACAAAGAAGTGCTGGAAGAGTTGGGCCAAGGAGATCGCATCATTGCCGCGCGCGTCACCGCTGGGTTAGACAACCTGGTTGAACCCGGCACGACCTAAGGAGTCACCATGACCGCTCAGCCCACAGTGGCTGACATCGGTGAGCTGGCCCTGTTGCGGCAGCTGCAGCCATTCTGCTCCCAGGCTTTATTGGGCGATGATGCCGCTGTATTGTCGCCGCGTGCCGACGCCACGGTGGTAACGACTGACGTGCTGGTCGATGGCGTGCATTTTAGCGATCGCACTACCGCCCCCGAAGATGTGGGCTGGCGGGCGATCGCGGCGAATCTGTCTGACTTGGCTGCGATGGGGGCCATGCCGATTGGGGTCACCGTCGGCCTCAGCCTGCCAGGCACTGTCACAGTGGAATGGGTCAAGCGGGTCTACCAGGGCATGGGCGACTGTTTGCGGCAGTATGGCGGCGACATTGTCGGGGGCGATATCGTGCAGTCGGCTCAGACCATGCTGGCCATTACGGCCATTGGCACCGTCACACCGCAGCGGGTACTACGCCGAGATCGCGCGCAGCCGGGGCAGGTCATTGTGGCCACGGGCTGGCATGGGGCCTCCCGCGCAGGCTTAGAACTGTTGCTGCGGCCTGATGCCGCCCCGGCGCTAGCAGCGCGCGATCGCCAGTCTTTCATTCAGGCCCACCAGCGCCCGATCCCCCGTCTGGATGTCGTGCAACGGTTGGCCACCTGGCCAGACGATGACTTCAGCACTGTCGCGGCAATGGATAGCAGTGACGGTTTGGCCAACGCCGTGCTTTACCTATGTCAAGCCAGTGGCGTCGGGGCGCGGCTCCAGCGCGATCGCCTCCCAATTCCCCCTGCCCTGCAGGCTTGGGTCGGTCCCAAACTGGCCTTGGATTGGTGCCTCTACGGCGGTGAAGATTTTGAACTGGTGCTGTGCCTACCGCCAGAGAGGGCCGTCGCGTTATTGGCCGATTGCGGTAAAAATGTCGCGATCGTAGGTACAGTGGTAGCCGGGCGCGAGGTGTTGCTGGTCGATCGCCCAGACGATCCGTCCGGTCTGCCGCTCACCTGGGATAGCTGTTTTCAGCATTTTTGAAGCGATTCGTTTTGGCAGCACTAGGCGCTCAGATAAGGAGAGAAGTCTTTATTTAGAGTTCTAAACCAAGACCAAGACGAAAACTGTAGTTTTAGAACCTCACCTAGCCTCTCCTTAGTAAGGAGAGGAATCGGAATGTTTTCAACCTCTCCTTACTAAGGAGAGGTGCCGCAGGCGGTGAGGTTCGGGCAGATGTAAAAACTCCAATTCTGAATCTGGATGAGGTTTATGTTCTGATCTCGAACTCAAGGATTTGCACTCAAACAACATCCTCAAGACAGACAATTTTCGGCAAGAGTTTGGCAATGCCAAACCCTTGCGATCTGGGACATTATTTTTGAAATCTGGATTCCAAGCCCAAACTCAGGTGGCTGAGTTGCCGCTACTGACCGCCTCAGCCGCAAGACAGTCCTGCAGCGTCTGCCACCCCGTCCCTTGGTGCCGCGCTGGAACCACTTCGGGATGTAGAATTTCGGTTAAAATTTCCAGCGAATCCACTAGGCGGGGGCCGGGTCGGTTGAAATATTGATTGCCATCAGTGACATAAACGCGCCCCGTTTTAACGGCTCGCATGAGCGGCCACAGAAAATTTGCCGATAAAACTGCACTTTCTCGCGCTGCTGTGGCCATGTCATAGCCACAAGGCATCAAAATAATCACCTCGGGGTCAGCCCGCACTAAATCGTTCCAGCTGATCCAGGGGGAATGGTGGCCGATTTGGCTCAGCAACGGCAAGCCCCGCGCTAACTGCACCAGTTCTGGCACCCAATTGCCTGCTGACATCAACGGCTCGGGCCATTCGATGCACACGACAGAGGGCTGATGAGAAGCCGCTTGCATCCGCTGTTGACAGGCTTGAATACGGGTCTGTAGGGCGGCGATCGCCGTTTCGGCCCGGGGCTCACCAGATTCGCCTAAGAGCACTGTCGCCACCTGGCGAATATCCTGCCAGACCGCTTCAAGGCGGTTGGGCTGTAGCGACAAGATCTGGGGGGCGATGCCCGTGAGTGACTCCACCGCTGCCTCAACCTCGGGCAGGCTGACCGCACAAACCTCGCACTGGGCCTGAGTCAAAATATGGGTGGGCTGCAGATCGCGCAAAACGTCTGTCTCGATCTGATAGACGCTCAACGCCGATTGCAGTAGATCAGTGACGCGATCGTGGATTTCGCGGCTGGTGCCTTGGGGATTAAACTTCGGGGCTGTACACACCGGCAGTGAGTGCACCTCAGCAGGATAGTCACACTCGTGACTGCGGCCAACTTGAGAGTCTGTGAGGCCTAAAACTTGGATGATTTCGGTAGCGCTGGGCAGCAGAGACACAATTTTGAGAGGCGACATAGCACGGCACCCTTGGGCTCAACTTACTGACTACTATAAAGCGCTCTTCTCAGGTTGAAAAAAATTGCCGAGTACACCACTCAATGACTTCAATTGAGGTTAAGGAATACCAATTCTCTAGAAAAAGATGAAATAAGGACAACGAATCGCTGTCTAATAAGGGCGATCGCAGAGTGGTGAGCCGCTCGGGTCAAAAGTGCTGGGGGCACCGATGGTATTGCGAAAAAGCCAGCTCCCACCGCGCGATCGCGACCAGAGCTGGCTAAACCTCTATTGCCCTCAAAAAAAACAGGACTTTGGGGAGAAGCGCGATCGCGGGCAATCACGGCCAGAGTCACACCTCTCCTTCGATGTCAGCCGGTCGGCTGCTCAGTCGGCTACCCGACGAGAGCTGGTTCCCGGCTCAAACTTTCCTCCATGGGCGAACTGTTGGTATTGATGGGTAGCCCTTCGCCAAACGGATCGAGCTCAGACTGCTCTTGAGTGAGAGAGCTACTGCCCAAAGATGCCGTGTCAACAGCTTCAGTCGCCGTGAGAGCAGCCATATCCAGGGGAATGAAGTCACCCCCACCGGCCATCAAGTTCTCGGTGCTGCCGATTTCACCAGAGGCGCTGCCAAGGTTAAGCAGCTCGTCATAGGCATCCACATCTCCAGCCAACTGACTTTGCTCGGATAACCCAGTCAGGGCATCTGTACCCGCAACCACAGCTAAGTCAGTTGAAGACCCGTCAAAACTAGGCGGGTATTGTTCAAAAAAGTCTTGCGCCTTAGCGGGATTGCCTTGTTCATCCCCTGTGAGCGCATAGAAATGCATACCCGCATCAGAAGGATCATTCACTTTGTTACTGTTACCGGCCTGCTGCATCAACGCCCGTGCTTCTTGCAGTACCGGATCATCGGTGTTGTCTAGCCATGACCAGTTAGGACTGTTGAAGCCACTCTTGCCCTTGCCATTTTGATCGCTAATATCCAGAAAAGTGACGTCAGAAAAGTCACGTTTCAAGTCACTCCAGGTACGAGTGCCACCTGCGTCATAATTTTCATTGGCAGAG
Organism: uncultured Halomicronema sp.; assembly: GCA_937899725.1. Lineage (GTDB taxonomy): Bacteria > Cyanobacteriota > Cyanobacteriia > Phormidesmidales > Phormidesmidaceae > Halomicronema. The sequence goes on along the minus strand of CALCCA010000115.1, from coordinate 1,142 downwards.
GAATGAGAAACCAAGGTGATGTTCTTGAGGTTCCCCGGATCAGTTTGCTCAAAGGCGCGATAGGTCATTTCCATGCGCCCTCCCTCCAGCACTAAGACATTCTTGCCCGAGTTGAAGATGGCCACCAACTCTTGAGTTGTACCCGCTAGATCAGCCTGATAGTCGTAGGTCTGAATGCCCAGCTGCTCGGCAAAAGCAGCGCCATCACGCATGCGACTCACCTGACTGGGAATGTTCGGTTCCCCCACATTGTTGTTGTAAAAGAAGACTGACTTGTCTTCAACGCCAGCGGCGTTGGTGATCGCGGCCGCCACCGGTAAAGCTGAAATGTCATCAGGATCCCGATTGTTGCCATCAAAATGAGAGACGACATAGTCGGCTTGCCCGATCAAAGATGTCTCAAACGGATTGTTGGTCGGCGGCTCAGGAGTCGGCGGCTCGGGAGTTGGCGGTTCAGGGGTCGGTGGTTCAGGAATCGGTGGCTCGGGGGGTTGACCAGACGAACCGTCTTTGATGGCTGACTCAGCCCTAGTCGTATCCTTCAGAGCGCCATCGTTGCTGAGGGTAATGCGATCCAATACATACCCATCAGAGCGACCGGTAATCTCTAGCCGGTATTGAGTATCTGCCTCCAAGTCAACTGCTGCCGGTGACTTTTTGTGATTGGCATCAAACGTGGTGCCCCATTTCAAGTCCTGATCGGAGCTGCCCAAACCAGTAAAGAGTTTCGTCGCCTTCTGGATGACTTCCCCCGTCTCCGCATTAATCACCGCGACGTAGGCATCGTTGCCGGTATCCGTGCGCTCTTTGCCGTTACTGCCGTTTTCGTAGCGATCGCTGTTATTCATCGCACTCTTCACGCGACCAGAATGCAGCGCAATGCTGTAAGTGCCTGACTCATCAGTTTCAAACTGGTAGCTTAAGGTCTGACCGGTCGGTACCTTGCCATAGCTGCTCTTCGCGGCATCCCACAGCACCGACTGTTCGCCCTCAACCGTCTTAGCTTGCCAGTCACCTGTCAGTGTGGCAGATTCCGCTTCGAGAGTGAGCTGACCATTCTCAGAGAGAAATACCTTGTTGCCATCAGGAGTTGGATCGGGATCGGGGACTGGGTCAGGATCAGGGATGGGGTCAGGATCAGG
>CALCCA010000114.1 GCA_937899725.1 uncultured Halomicronema sp. | reverse complement strand
CATGCCACATCCGAGGGTAAGTACTATGACTCATTGCATAACTGGGCTGCACTCCTTGAATACTCGCACTTCTATCAGAACTGCCATAAAAAAAGAGGCAGCTTTGGCTGCCTCTGAAAAATCATGACTTATGCATCTACAAACCTGTCGAATTAAGCCTCAGCTTGAGGCAAATCTGCCGCCGTATCGGCTGACTGACCCAGGTTGATTTTCACAACTTTGTTGCGAACTTCTTCAACTTTGGGCAGGGTGAGCGTCAAGAAACCATTCTCAAAGTCAGCCTCAACAGCATCATTTTGAATGGCTTCGGGCAGATTCACTACGCGGCGGAAGTTGCCGTAGTGGATGTCGTCATGCAGCACGCGATCGCCTTCGCCAATTTCGGCCTGACGGCGCTCACCGCTGATAACGACAGTTTCACGAGTCGCTTCAATGTCAATCACATCAGGGTCAATGCCTGATAGCTGAACGGTCAAAACATAGCGATCGTCGTTCTCAACTAAACGCACAGCGGGCGTCCAGGCAGAGGGTGCAGTTTCAATGACATTGCTGACTTCATTGAACACACTGTCGAGCTGACGACGCAGAGTTTCAACTTCTTGAAAAGGATGCCAGTAACGAACAATCATTTGATATCTCCTAGAGGTCAGGTTGAGCGTTTTCTTAAGCTCTCTATGAGTCCTATGATGCAGCATCAAACAGAAACTCAACAGTGGCAAGAACCTCACCAAAATGGCGAATTTTTACACCGAACTGACCGTATCGAGTTTGCCGTAATCCGGCCTGAGAGTCTGAGTAGTGCGGTACTAACGGTTCCCCGGCATTGCTGAACCGAAGTATGAGTCCGGTGTTCGAGGCCGCGGGCAAGATGCCCGCTCTCCGCGGTCAATGGTGCATCAACTCGTGTCATTCTTCTGGTTGGCGATTCAATTCACACCCAAAATCAGCAACTCCTTAACGGTCCCCCTGCAAACCGCTCGAACCCTATAGAACCCATTTGAGATCTTTTGAATTTTGAGTGAATCTGTGAGGAGTGTCGCCAATTGCAATCATCATGGCCTATTCCAGTAGTCTGACCGATGCCGAATGGCAAATACTCGAACCCCTGTTGCCCGAAGTGCTGCCAGCGAAACAGAAAACGCGCCCTCTAGAGTGGAGCTATCGAGCGATTATCGATGGCATTCTTTATCGCCTCAAGAATGGCTGTAATTGGGCTGACTTGCCCAAAGACTTGCCGCCCTACTCAACCGTTTATTGGCCCTACAAGCAGTGGCGCGAGGCGGGCACGCTGGAGCAACTGATGACCACTCTGCATGAGCGGGTGCGGGGTCAGGTCGGAAAAAAGCCGCAGTGGACGACGTTAATCATGATTGACTCGCAAGCTGTGAAGAATACCTGCAACGCGAGTATTGAGACGAAAGGCTTCTGCTTCTACAAAGCGACCAACGGCATCAAACGACATCTGGCCGTTGACAGTTTAGGCTTTCCCTTCTTCACGCACTGCACTCCTGCCAACGTCTCCGATGATGCCGGCTTGATTGCGATGTTGACGCAGAACCTTAATTATTTCCGTGCCAAGCCTGCGCATCTGCCCAAAACCACCCTCTTGCTCGACCATGGCTATCATCCCGACACCTTACCGTCCGCACTGGAGCTGATGTATCCACAGATTATGAGCAAGATTCAGTTTGAACTTTCCCCCAAGCCGTCCAAAGCGGAGAAAGTGGCAGCGGGTCAAACGGGATTCGTTCCGGTCAAGGCTCGCTGGGTGGTCGAGCGTTCCAATGCTTGGATGGAACGCTGCAAGAGCTTGGTGAAGAACTTTGAGCGCACCCTCGAGCATGCGACCGCTCAACTCAATCTGTGTTTCATCAGACTGATGCTCAAGCGCCTAGCCGCCACTGCTTAGAGATCTCAAATAGGTTCTATAGACGTGGCCGCACAACGAAACCGCTTGTCTGATCTCTACCCCGGCCCAAATCTAGCAGGAATACAGACTCCCCTCACGCCCCCAACGCCTGACTCTCCCGCCTCTCTCAACAGGCAGTCGCCCTCGCCCAATCGCCGAACCTGTCTTGCGATAGCTGCCTGTTCAGAGGGAAGTGTTTATTATGGAGGGGATTAACAAATCGCAATACTCTAAGTGTGAGCGGCTCACCGGGCAAGCTGCGGGTATCCATTCAAGGTTTTCATGACCGATTCTTCTCTCAATCAGGGCGCGCTCAAACGCTTCGTTGAAAGGCGACTGCTGTTTGGTCAAGAGCTGTCGTTAGAGCTAACGGCCATTCTCAGCGTGTACTTCGTCCAGGGCATTTTGGGCTTGGCTCGCCTAGCGGTGAGCTTTTTCCTCAAGGATGATTTGGGCCTTACCCCGGCAGAAGTGGCGGCCCTCACTGGTATCGCCTCAGCGCCGTGGACGATCAAACCCCTGTTTGGCTTTATCTCCGACGGGTTTCCCCTGTTTGGCTATCGGCGACGGCCCTATCTGGTGCTCTCAGGCTTTTTGGGCACGGCCTCGTGGCTAGCCATGGCCACGGTCGTGAATACGGGCTGGGCGGCGATCGTCGCGATCACCCTCAGTTCACTCTCGGTGGCCGTCGGTGACGTCATTGTCGATTCTTTAGTGGTTGAGCGGGCCCGCCGCGAATCGCAGAGCGGTGCGGGCTCTCTCCAATCTTTAGCCTGGGGCGCAGCGGCCCTCGGCGGCCTGCTAACTGCCTACCTTGGCGGCTTGCTCTTGGAATATGCCGATACCCGCTTTGTCTTTGGGGTGACAGCGACCTTTCCCATCGTGGTGTCGGGGGTAGCCTGGCTGATTGCCGAAGATCCCGTTACTGAGACCTCAACCTGGCAAGTCATTGGCGGACAAATTAAGCAGCTCAAAGGAGCCGTCACGCAAAAAGTGATTTGGATGCCTGCCCTGTTTCTATTTCTCTGGCAGGCCACTCCCACCGCTGATGCAGCGTTCTTCTTTTTTACAACCAACGACTTAGGCTTTGAACCCGAATTTTTAGGCCGGGTGCGGCTGGTGACCAGCATCGCCTCGCTGATTGGGATTGGCGTCTTTCAGCGGTTTTTGAAAGCCGTCCCCTTTCGCACTATTTTTGCCTGGTCAACGGTGCTATCAACGGTGCTGGGCTTCTCGATGCTGCTGTTAGTCACGCACACCAATCGAGCGATCGGCATTGGCGATGAGTGGTTTAGTTTGGGCGATAGTTTGGTGCTGACCGTCATGGGGCAAATTGCCTTCATGCCAGTTTTGGTATTATCGGCGCGCCTCTGCCCGGTCGGCGTCGAAGCGACCCTGTTTGCGTTGCTGATGTCGATTTTGAACTTAGCGGGTCTGCTTTCCCATGAGTTGGGGGCAGTCTTAACCCATTGGCTCGGCGTCACTGAAACTAACTTCGAGAATTTATGGCTGCTCGTGACGTTAACAAATATGTCGACATTACTACCGTTACCACTGTTGTTTCTCCTGCCCAAGACGTCTTCTCAAGGGGAAGATGAGGTAATTTCCAGCAAAACCCTGGCGGCGAGTCAGGCCGCTACTCTAGCGACTGCCGTCGAGTCGGAGGAGCCAGTTGGCATCGCCATTGGGGCGGTTGAGCCCAACGCTTAGTCCCGTAGCGCGATCGCCCGCCAATCCTGCCTGCTATTCCCTGCCTTGCCTGCTAGACCCTGTCCGTTCACTCTTTAATCGCACAAAAACCATGCAAACCCTGCCCACCGCCTCCAGTCCTGACGCTACGGCCACCCCGTCCTACGGCATGGAAGATTGGCGCAGCGGCTATCGGTCTCAGCCCGAAGAGTTTGCCTACTGGATCGACGAGGTCGAAGGCGAAATTCCCGTTGCGCTCACGGGCACCCTGTTTCGCAACGGCCCGGGCCTGCTCGACGTGCAGGGCCAGCCAGTGAGCCATCCCTTTGATGGCGACGGCATGATTAGCAGCATTGCCTTTCACCAGGGGCGGGCCTACTACTGCAATCGGTTTGTGCAAACCGAGGGCTACGTCGCCGAAAAAGCGGCTGGTAAACCCCTATATCGGGGTGTCTTTGGCACCCAAAAACCGGGCGGCTTTTGGGCCAACCTCTTTGATCTACGGCTTAAGAATATCGCCAATACCCATGTGATCTACTGGGGCAAAAAGCTGCTGGCATTGTGGGAAGCGGCGGAACCCCACCGGTTAGATCCTGAGACGCTCGAAACGCTGGGGTTAGACTATCTGGACGGTTTACTAGAACCGGGTGATGCCTTTGCCGCCCATCCGCGAATTGCACCGGGGCAACCTGACCAGGGCCTGGAACCGCGTCTGGTCAATTTTTCCGTCAAGACAGGACTGTCAAGCACGATCACGATTCATGAGTTTGCCACTTCGGGCAGCTGCGTTAAGTCCTATCACCGCAGCATTCCGGGCTTTGCGTTCATGCATGATTTTGCGATCACGCCCAACTATGCGGTCTTCTTTCAAAATCCGGTAGGCTTCAATCCTTTTCCGTTCCTGCTGGGGCTCAAGGGCGCGGGGGAATGTGTGCAGTTCAACCCCAAGGCGACCACCAAAATCATTCTGATTCCGCGCCACAGTGACGAGCCGATTCAGTCCATCGAGGCTCCGGCAGGCTTTGTGTTTCATCATGCCAACGCCTTTGAGCAAGACGGCCAGGTCTTCGTCGACTCCATCGTGTATGACAGCTTTCCCACGCTGGATGAGGGCATGACCTTTGAAGCGGTCGATTTTGACAAAGTCCCAGCGGGTCAACTCTGGCGTTTTGAGCTGGATCTGACGGCTGAAACAGCCGAGGCCACCTGCCTGATCGCGCGCTCCTGTGAGTTTCCGGCGCTGCATCCGCAACAGGTGGGTCAGCCCTACCGCTATCTATACATTGGGGCGGCCCACGCCCCCACCGGCAATGCGCCGCTGCAGGCTTTGCTGAAGCATGATTTAGCCACCGGTGAGGAACAGCTGTGGAGCGAAGCCCCACGCGGCTTTATGGGCGAGCCGGTGTTTGTGCCCCGACCCGGCAGCAGCGCAGAAGATGACGGCTGGCTACTGTGTCTGACCTACAATGCCGCCCGCCAGTGCTCTGACCTGATTATTTTGGCCGCTCAAGATATTACGGCTGGCCCGATCGCCCGCCTGCAGCTCAAGCACCATGTGCCCTACGGTCTGCACGGTAGCTTTACGCCCAATTATTTTGGGCCAGAGTTTGCAGTCGCTGGCGAACCGGCTTGACCGCTTGATAGGAATGGGGAGAGGCGATATTCTGTCAGGAACCCCCAGTCACAATGCTGGGCTTCCTATCCAAGAGGGCCGCTCGGGTGTCTCTAAAGCTGATTATCGGCAACAAAAACTATTCGTCTTGGTCGCTGCGGGCCTGGCTTTTTATGCAAGAAAGCCACCTAGACTTTGAAGAAATTCGACTGGCGCTATTTACCGAACAATGGCAAGCCGAGATTAAGCGCTACACCCCTGCAGGCAAAGTGCCGGTGCTAATCGATGGCGACATTGCCGTTTGGGATACGCTGGCGATTATGGAGCACCTGCGGGAATATCATGGGGCCTCGGTCGGCTGGCCCAGCGATCGCGCCGTACGCGCCCACGCCCGTTCCATTGCCACCGAGATGCATTCGGGGTTTGTCGCCATTCGCGAAGAACTGCCCCAAAATCTCAAGGTTTGCCAGCAGCGATCACTGGACGACTTTTCTAGCGGGGCGCGAGCCGAAATTCAGCGGGTCGAGACCCTGTGGCAAGACTGTTTTCAGCGGCATCAGGGCACCTGGCTCTGCGGCGATTTTTCGATCGCCGATGTCATGTACGCCCCCGTCGCCCTACGCTTTGTCACCTATGGCATTGAACTCAAACCTGAAGCCCAACGCTTTGTCACAGCGGTGAAAGCCCTCACCAGCATTCAGCAATGGACTCAAGCCGCCATCAAAGAGGAAGAAACCTTGCCCTTCATTGATGCCCATGCGCGTCGTTAGCGTCGTGAGAAGCCACGCTGTGCCGCCGGGAGGAAACAGTCAGAGCGGCAGCTGGGCTTCATTCCGTTGTGGTTAGCGAGGATCAACCGCCGGAGCGCGGTCAATGAGTCGGATTTGATTTTGCTTGACGGCCACTGTCACTAGCGGCAGCGATCGCTGAGCAGGCCCCTGCAGTACGCGCCCTGCAGCGTCGTATTGCGAGTTGTGGCAAGGGCAGATAAAGCGGTTTTGCTCGGCATCCCAAGGCACGGTGCAACCCAGATGAGTACACACCGGTTGAATGCCGTAGGGCGCAATTGCCGGCCCGGCCTCAATCACCAAATAGGTCAGCTCCGGATCATCCGACAACCCGGTGACCGGCAATGGCTCTCCCGGCGTCAGAGTGGGCAGCAGGGCATCCACCGCGATGGGGTTACCCGCCAGATCCAGGGCCTGCTCTCCTTGTAGGTAGTCGGCACAGCGGGAATTATTGGGAAAGATCGAACAGAGATTTTCGAGTTCGGCATCTTCACTAGCGGCGACCGGGCGGAGTAACCCGAGGGCGATCGCTCCAGCGCCGCCACCAACTAAATACCGCAACAGCCGTCGCCGCTGCGCAAACAGGGATTGCTGGGACATTTCTCTCTCTCAAGCAGGTCATTGCAGCCAAGACGAGGCGCTCGACGCGCTGGCTCACGGTGGCGATGACCGCACAGCCGCCACTGTACAGTCTCATCCCGCTACCACAGCGCTGTTGAGCCCCTCTCAATTATGCAACGCTGACCGCTACGCGACCTTGGCTTGAATCACCTGGTGGCGATCGACGCCCTCTAACGCATAGCGGTTATAGCCATTCAGCTGAATCAGCTCCTCCAGATAATCGACCCGCGAGGCCGGCGCCGGGTGAGACGAGAGGTACTCGGCTTGATTTGATTGGGTATTCGCGTTCAAAGTCGCCATAAAATTGCGCAGGCCGTCGGCGGCATAGCCCGACGCGGCCAGGGCGCGGGTGCCTAAAATGTCAGACTGACGCTCGTATTGCCGACTATATTGCAGGCTCGCCAGGTTACTCAGAATGGCCCCATAGGGAATCTGCTCGCCTAGCTGAGACAGAATGTCGCTCTTGTTGACGCTCTGAATGCCGTGAGAGAGCACCGCATGGGCCACTTCATGCCCGAGTAAACCCGCTAGCTCAGCCTGCGAGTTAGCCGCCCGAATCGCGCCAGTGTGGACAAAAACCTTGCCCCCCGGCAGCGCAAAGGCGTTGATGCTGGCATCGCGAATCACGAAGAACTCATAATCCAAATCACGGCCCATCAGCTGAGCCACTTCTAAACCGAGCTGGGTAACGTAATCGACAATTTCCGGGTCTTCGACTAGCCGACCGCTCTGGCGATAGTCAGCTTTGAGCTGGTCAGCAATTTCGCCCCCCAGCGCTGACTCATCTTGAAAGAGCCGCGCGACCCGCTCATAGGTGTCAACCGCGTTGTCGGTCGAATCCCACGGCGCGTTGCCAAAAATGGTGCCAATGCCAATGCCGATCGCCGTATCGGCAATGTTTTGGTTGCGCTGATTATTGAGAAAGGTGTTGAGCTCATCTTCGGCTCGATTGCTAAATTCACCGGCTTGGGGATGATCGAGGTTCAAAATGGCGAACGATCGCGCCGCAATCGACGCCTCTAAATGCTGTCCGTCATTTGCCAACGCCTCGACCTGAGCCATCACAATGTCAGACGAATAGGGATGCACGGTCGCTGCTTGCTCCAGCACCGCCAGAGCTTCACCGCCGCGCTCCTCCTCTGCCAAAATCTCAGCGAGCTGCAGGGGGGCCACCACAAAGGCAGGTTCAGCTGCCACCAACTGCTCTAGAGCCACCACGGCGCCACTCGTTTGATTAGCGGCGATCGCCTGCTGAGCCGCATTCCAGTAGGCCAAACTAGCCGAATCGAGCGCTTCGGGTTCATAAAGCGGCTCAACCACCTGGGAAACTGCATCAGCCGAAAATGCTGGCTTTAGCTCGCGATAGAGCGTTTCTGCCGTGGCCACATCGCCCTGACGGTAAAACTGATCGGCTTCGACAAACGCCGCTAACCGATTGCCGATTGCCGATTGGGCCAGTTCCACCGGCTCTGCCGCCCGCACCGAGTTAGATCCGAGCGCCCCGAACCCACCACTCCAGACCAAACACATCAGCGTACCGAGCAGCACCAGCAGACCGTAGCGAAAACGCTTCATCATAAGGATTTCCTAAACACTAAAACAGCACACCCAACTCGTAACCATTCGCCGGTTTATGCACTCTCTTCAGGGACTACAGTGTGAACTCAGGAGAATTACGGAGAGCCTAAGGACAGCGCAGCAGATAGTCCCACTCGGTCGTGTCAATCGCGGAGTTGCCCGTGAGGATCACCTCTAAGCTGCCCGACTGACCCGAAAAGGGAATGGTGAGCGCCGCATTGCCAGACACAAAACCGGTATCGAAGATTTCTTGCCCGTCTTGCCAGATTTGCAAGCGATCCGGGGCGTTGTACATCTCATATTCCAGTTCGATTTCGCCCTGACGGGCGCTCATTTGCACGATGCGGCGATCGCCTTCCTGCCCGCCGCTGGCCTGCTCAGTATTGCAAAATGCAATGGGCGGAGAATTCACCGTGTCAATCCCTAACCCTTCTTGGCAGGCCGTGACGCTGAACCGATCAGGGGAGTTGGTGGCAAAGGCACAGAGCACTTCCATATCCACTGAGGTAAGGGCCGCTGCGCGATCGAAGGTGGTCACCTCACCGCTGCTATTGGCATAGGTATAGCGTTCGCCCTGCGTCACCACGGCGGGTTCCGCTAGCCCCGTGGCCTGCACATTAATGGCCCCCTTGAGCACATCGACCTGCACCCCCTCATTGGTATCGCGGGTCTGCACCAACACTTCGTCACTGCCCTGAGCCGTCACCACCGCATCGGCAGCGGGCACAATCACGACATCATTAGGCCGATAGATTTGCACGCTACAGCCACTGCCGGTCGCATTCGCCAATAGGGGCGGCATCAGGGCAGCAATGTCATCCCCAGTGCCCGTCACCGTCTGCGTTGCAGCATCGCAGATCACCGCCGCCTCGATCTCGGGTTCACTCGTCCACCAAGAGCCCAGGGCAGTGATGTCACAATCACCGCCAGCAGCCTGACACTGCTCTACTGCTTCGATACAGGGGTCGCCCGTAGTCGCCGTGGCAAAGCCCAGCCCGCCCGTCGCATTCCCCGCACTGCAGTAAGACACCTGCCGCACCGGGGATTGAGCCAGCTGCTTAGGGGCGATCGCCATGGGGGCAGCTGGCTTACCCCAGCCCGTCACGCCGGAGCGGCCTCGTTCCACCTGTAGGCCGTTTTCGCAACCGCGACTGGCATTACCCGCCAGGCCCCAGCCAATCAGGTAGTCGCCCCCTTGCACCTGACAGGGAAAGTAATAAATCGAAGCTTCAGGATGGGGATTCGTTTGCACGTAAAAGTTGAGGTCGGTGCCATCAGCGGCTAAAAACCGCAGTAGCGCCCGCGCATTGTTGGGCGGCACCGTAATCAGGGCGTCGCGCACCTGCTGCAAAATTGACCCGGTTTGAATCGATTCGGGTCGGCCACTGCGCCGAATACGCAGCTCACTGGAATTGCCCAAAATGTCGTCAACGCGGGTTTGTTCGGGCACGTCGGCAAATGCGGGCGCGCTGACCAATAGGGCAGCGGTGCCCCAAATGATCGCACGAACCTTAGAGGCCCAGACCGGGTCTCGACCCTCTCGAAGATGTTGATATGGAGGCATAGGGATGAGTTACAACTGAACCGGGGAGATGGATGCCACCCCAGCACCGCAAACTTACTGAATTAATGGGTGCTAAAGATCTCTACCCGACCGAGGGGTGTCTTTACTAAAGCTCGAAAAAATTTCTTTGGCAAGTTCCCGTTAATGAACCTTATTTCCGCTGCTGAGCTGGGATTCCGGCGCTCACTCCCAATCATGGGTCGAGTCTCTATTGTCGGGGCTTTGCTAGGGTTGGTGGGAAGCAACGGAGCCGCTCCGGCGGACGATGCTGCCTCATTTCTCGAACTCTGTGAGGGCCGCGATCGCCAGTCTCTGGCCACCCAGCAAACCCTGGATGCTCTGCTCACCAACCTCAAAACAGCGGATTGCGTGATCGCAAATGATACTTTGCTCGCTGCTGACTATCTGACGCTGAATGGGCTCAATCTTGAAGACCTGAGTGTTTTGGCCACGCTGCCCCATCTAACGGAACTGTATTTGGGCAGCAATCAAATTACTGACCTGGCTCCGCTCAGTCAGCTCATCCAGCTCAGAGTGCTCTCGCTGGAAAATAATGCGATCGCTGACCTCACACCGCTGGCGGCACTGAGCACTTTGGAAAGCTTGTATCTAAATCAAAATCGCCTGCAAGACCTGAGCCCGCTAGCCACCTTGACCAACCTGTTAGAGCTGGAGGCAAGCCGCAATCAGATTGTCGATCTGCAGCCGCTCGCAGCCCTGTCCGAACTGCAAATTCTCGACCTATCCGACAACGCCATCAGCGATCTCGCACCCCTCTCGTCTCTGGAAGATTTGATCGTTCTGCGTCTGGATAGCAATGCGGTGGAGCAGCTAGCGCCATTGCAAAAGCTGGATAATTTAGCCGACCTCGGCCTCGACTCCAATCAAGTCAGCGATCTGACACCGCTGCTCGACCTGGCTCAGCTCACAGAGCTAGATATTGACAACAATCCGATCACGGAGGGCGATCGCCGCCAGGTCGAAACTCCCATCAGTTTGCGCCGCTTGCGGCTGCAAAATACCTGCTTCGGCTGCGATTTGGCGGGGGTCGATTTTAGCGGCGCTGACCTGATTGGCGTCTATTTAGCAGAAGCCAACCTCGCCGCCGCCAACCTGCAGGATGCGGACTTGGTCGGTGCCAACTTAGAGAATGCCGATCTGAGGAATGCCGATCTGAGGAATGCCGACCTGACGGACACGATTTTGACCGGGGCGAACCTAGCCGGAGCCCAGCTGGCGGGGGCCAATCTGTGCCGAACGCGGCTGCCCGATGACACCTTAGGACGGTGCAACCCATGAAGAGAAACCGGTGGGCGATCGCGGCGCTGGCCTGTTGCGCTTGGCTATTGGCCGTGAGTCCGGCCCTGTGGGCAGACGTGCCCTCTCCGCCCGAGCCGTTTGTCACCTGGTGTGAGCGATCGGCTGATCTGCCCCCTGAAACGCGCCAAACCGTTGACGCCCTGCTCGCCGTCAGCGGCGGTGCCGACTGCCAGACCGCCCAAGATTTTCTCACCGCGACGACCGAATTGGACCTGACCGCGCGGCAGATGACCGATTTGAGTCCACTGGCAACGTTGCCGCAGCTAACGACTCTCTATGCCGGTCAAAACCAGATTGCCGATCTGACGCCCTTGGCTGACCTACCCCAGCTCACCACCCTCTATCTACTGGACAACCAGATTACTGACCTGCGCCCGATCGCTTCACTAAATCGTCTCACCACCCTTTCTATTGATCAGAATCAGGTGAGCGATCTCAGCCCGCTGGCAGAACTCCCCTCGCTCACCGTGCTTTTTGCCAATAGCAATCAGGTGCGATCGCTCGCCCCCTTAGCCAACCTGACAAACCTGACAGAACTGTACGTGGCCGACAATCAGATTAGCGATCTACAGCCCTTGGCGGGCCTGTCTCAACTGGCCTATGTGAACTTGGGCAACAATCAGCTCACAGCGGTGGATGGCTTAGCTGGTTTGACAACCCTGATTGATCTGGACCTGAGTGAAAATCGCCTAGTGCAGTTACAGGCATTGGCCAGTTTGGCCAATCTGAATCAGCTGGATCTGCGCCATAATCCCCTCGCGACCAAAGCCTGTCCGGTGTTCCCCGCCACGGTCTGTGTGTTTAGTGACGATGCCGCTGAACTGTATCAAACGGGGACAGCACAGCTCGATCAGGGCGAATTCACCGCCGCGCTGGCGACGTTTGAGGCCGCCTTGCCGATTTATCAAACTGGCGGCGATCGCCTGCGCGAAACCGATGTGCTAGATCGCCTCGGCAACGCCTACGACGGCCTCGGCCAATATGCCAATTCGCTCAATCGTTATCAGCAAGCCGCCACGATTCGGGCTCAGGTGGGCGATCGCCAAGGCGAGAGCGACACGCTCACCAATCTGGGCGTCACCTACAGTCGCCTCGGTCGTAATGGCCAAGCCGTCACCGCTCTGGAAGCCGCCTTGGCCATTACGACCGAATTAACCCCGCGCGATCGCAGTTGGCTGCGGCCCGCCCCGCGCGAGGGCGACATCCTCAGCGGCCTGGCACTCGCCTATGACCAGCTCGGCGAGGATGCCCCGGCTCTGCGCTATGCCAAGCAGAGTCTGGCCAGCTATCGGCGGGGGAATGACCGCACGGGTGAGGCGATCGCCTTGGTGCGGGTCGGCATGGCCTATCTCAACTTGGGCGATCGCGACAAAGCCCGCACCTATCTCGATAAAGCCCTAGAGCTGAGCGAAAGATTGGGCGATCGCGCCGGTCAGGCTCGCAGTTTGCAAGCCCTCGGCAATTTTTCCGCGCAGACGGGCGCGGTTGACGCGGCCTTAGCTCGCTACGAACAAGCCCTTGCCCTACACCGCGAGATCGACAACGCACCCGGTGCGGGGGCAACGCTGAACGCGATGGGCACGCTGCTCCTCGAAACCGATCAGCCTCAGGCCGCCGCTGACGCTTTAGCGGAAACCGTAGCGCTGTGGGAATCGTTGCGCCCCGGCCTCACCGATGAAAACAAAATTTCTATTGCGGAAACCCAGGCCGAGACCTATCAGCTCTGGCAGCGATCGCTAATCGAACTGGGCGACCGAGAAGCGAGTTTGGAAGCCTCAGAGCGGGGCCGGGGCCGCGCCTTTATCGAACTCCTAGCGCACCGCCTGACGCTACAGGGGCAAGCCTTACCCACCGAGCAGTTGGCCCCACCCGCCATGGCCCAAATTCGCCAGTTGGCCCAAACGCAAGCCGTCACCCTGGTGGAATATGCCGTAGTCGGCGCGGATCTCTACAGCTGGGTGGTGCAACCCGACGGCACCGTACACTTTGTCAGCCAATCGCTCAAAGGGCAGGCGATCGCCGCCTGGGTCGAAGACAACCGGCAAGCGCTGAACATTCCTCGACGCGGCCTCGGAGTGCAGCCCGTCATCGCCGGACAAACGCCGGAGATCGCTCCCGCTCAAGCCAACCTCAGTCGGCTGTATGAGCTGCTGATTGAACCGATCGCGCCCTTTTTACCCACCGACCCCGAGGCGACGGTCGTCATTGTGCCGCAGGGTGAACTGTTTTTGGTGCCCTTTGCGGCGCTGGTCGATCGCTCCGGCACCGCTCTGTTAGAACAGCACGCCTTGGTCTTTGCCCCCGCCCTAAGCCTGTTGACGATCGCTCCCACACGACCGGAAGCGCTGACCATCGGCAGCGGCTCAGCGGTGGTGGTCGGCAACCCCAGCATGCCCGCCGACCCGAACACCGGCCAACCGCTGCAGCCCCTGATCGGCGCCGAGACTGAAGCTTTGGCAGTGGCCGCGACACTCAACACACAGCCGCTGATTGGCGATGCCGCGACCAAGTCTGCCGTCATGGCCGCGATCGAACAGGCGGACATCATTCACCTAGCCACCCACGGCCTGCTGGACGATTTTGGCACAGGCATTCCCGGCGTGCTGGCGCTGGCACCGACACCCACCGATGCCGGGTATTTGACCGCCGCTGAAATTTTAGACCTGTCGTTGACCGCACAGCTGGCCGTTTTGAGTGCCTGCAACACCGGGCAGGGCAACATCACAGGCGATGGCGTCGTGGGTCTGTCGCGATCGCTGCTCACCGCCGGGGTGGATAACGTGATGGTGACGCTATGGTCGATTCCCGATGAGCCCACCGCCGTGATGATGACGGCGTTTTACGAAGCCCTCAAAACGGAACCCAACCGGGAGATCGCCCTGCGGCAAGCCATGCTCGCCACCCGTGAACAGTTTGAGCACCCTACCAACTGGGCCGCCTTCACCCTCTATGGGCTCAGTTAGTCGACCCGTACTTTTGGTGAGTACCCTGGTGGCGCATACTGCAAGCAGAGTGATGACTTAAGGCGTGAGCAGGCATCAGAGAAACGGTTTGTCGATCCTCATGGTACGGATTTTGGTACTGCTGACCGGAGCAATGCGGTTTTGCGCGAGGCCGACTTCACCAGTGCCACTTGGGCATCAGGACAGCTAATGCCTGATGCCCAAGTGGCGGTCGAGCAAGCAACTAAAATAACCTGAGTTCGGGATAAGGGTATGAGGCAGGCTTACCAGCCTGTTGAGGCGACAATCCCCTCTGGGGAGGGGTGCCAAAGGCGGGGTGGGTGTCGATCCTCGCGCTGAGAGTGGTTCAACCCACCCCATTAGCCCCTCCCCAGAGCTAATCCTGTAGGGGTTTCCTCAAAAAACGATATGCTCACTCTTTCAGTTTCCGCAAGGGTGATCGCGATCGCCGCTTCCCATTCGCTCAAGCACCTCAGAACACCGGTCGGGTAGGCTTCCTAGCCGGCCTCCATCACCCGTTTGCTCAAAAGCGATGAATGACTCAGGACGGCCAAGATGGCCATCGGACAAGAGCATACTTACCCCATCGATGCCAGGGCAGAATTCAAAACCCCTACAAGGTTAGCCCCAGAGGGGAAAGAAACGGGGTTTGGCTTAACCCGAACTGGCGTTAAAATAAGCAGCGATGGAGCATTTCTGCAGTCATGCTAAGCTCTCTTGCCCGCTCGCTTCATTGGCTTGTTATTTTGCGTTGCCACTAATCTCATTTACGTTTAGGGTGTGTCTTTCAGTTTGGCGACCATTGCCGTCCGGGCAGAAACTTCTACTTTCCGAAACATGCGCTTTAGGGCTTGTTTGACAGAATTTTGAGTAATCCATAACTCTGCACCAATTTCTGCATTAGTGAGCCCTTTTGCCACAAGATTAGCAATCTGAATTTCCCTGGGTGTCAGACGATCTCTAAGTGGATTAGCCTTCGAAGGCAGTTTTCGCAGTTCAGCAAGGCGGGCAGAGAAATGGGTACAAACTGCGCCTAAATTAGCAAGATCAGACTGATTAAATGCCGGGATATGACCAATCCGTGCACAGTTGATTGTGCCAACTAGATGACCGTGCCCCACTAGCGGCCCCGTCATAATATGCTCATGATTATGGATGGAACAACATCGTTGATACAACTCGCTCTGTTTCCAGGCTCCTTTAGGCAACACTAATTCTTCATGAGCTGGAGCATGGTGTGCCAAGACATATTTCAAAACTGGATCAACAGATTTGCCAAACTTTTGATACTGCTCAATAAATGTATCTGACACCCCTCTGGTGTCAATACTGGCTAAATCGTTATTGGCATCTAGAAGATAAATTCCCCAGCGCTGTACCCCGAAATACTCGCTGATATGATGCATCACCTTGCACCGCAGTGCCTGCTCAGTGGGTGCAGTCGCGATCGCTTGAAACAACGGGTAAAGAGAGCGAGGCATAGGAAAAGTGTACCCACTTGAGGTCTATTGGCGTTGACCGCCTTTCCCTACAATCGTTCCATAAACCAGACGTTTCAAACAACAAAGAGTAATGTCTCAACTCCAAATTGGCTTTCTCGTTTATCCTGACGTCGTTCAGCTTGATGTGATGGGAGCTTATCAAGTTCTGGCTTTTCCACCCAATACCCAAGTGCATTTGATCTGGAAAACGCTGACCCCTATCACCAGCAACGAGGGTCTCATCTTTTCGCCAACCGTAACTCTGGCGAATTGTCCACCGCTGGATGTGATTTGCGTTCCGGGTGGGGGAATGGGACAAATTGAGGTGATGAAAGACTCGGAAATTTTGAGCTTTCTGCAACAGCAGTCAAACTTTACTCAATACGTGACGAGCGTCTGCTCAGGTTCAATGATTTTAGCGGCAGCAGGTTTGTTACAAGGCTACAAGGCGACCTGCCATTGGGTCTTTCGAGATCAACTGGCAATGCTCGGAGTTGAAGTTGTGCCTCAGCGAGTAGTGATTGACCGCAATCGCGTCACGGGGGCTGGTGTCACGTCAGGAATCGATTTTGGATTAACCCTGCTGGGCTTGCTTTGCGGTGAAGAGGTGGCGAAGATGACGCAGCTGATGATGGAATATATGCCTGACCCGCCTTTTGATGCCGGTACGCCAGAAGCAGCAGGTCAAGAAATCGTGGATTCATTGATGCAGCTCGGCAAACCGCTTCTAGATGCTTTCGCGGATCAAACAAGAGTCACCGCCACTCAACTCAGCCTCAAAAGTTGATTTGAATACTGCTGACCTCATCAGCATCTGAAGACAGCGTCTCTACCAACAGCTCGGCAAGATAACGTATCTCAACGCAGGCACGGCCCACAGTTTTTAGCCGGTCTTTGGCAAAATCTGCCCGCGAGGAATACGGAACGCTAAACGCTGAAGTTAGGCAGACGAATGTCATACTTGGGTGATCGGATTATGGCACTAGCGTCGCGCTTAACCAACTGCTGCGTGTAGGGATGCTGCGGATCATCCAGCACCGGATCCGTGAGGCCCACTTCGACCATCTGACCGTTTTGCATCACCATCAGCCGGTTGACCAGCAATCGCCCCCCTGATAGACGTCCTCTCAACGGTCGGGTACGTGAGCGTTGTTATGCAGCTGGATTCACCAAGGGCATCAAGCAACCTGGAGTGTTCTGGGTTCGGGAATGACTTCACCTTCCGCTTGCCAAGCTTCTAGATACATTTCAATCACCTCTTCACCATTGCGAATGGCCTCTTCACGAGTTTTTCCGTGAGTACAAGGCATCACGACAAGCTCAGAAAATTCTGGAATTGTCACCAAAAAGAGTTGATCTTCATTTGACCATTGAACAATCATGCTGTGGCGATTCATGAATCTTCCTCTGCTCTTGATGTCGCTAATTCAGAAAGTAGATTTGCTAGGAATGCGGTAGCCGAGCTGATCAGAGCATACTGCGCTGCCTCTTAGCAAGTAAGTTTCTATACGTCTATAATACGCAGGGTACTGTTAGACAAGCCGTAAAGCACTGTTCTATGGGGCTTGGATGCATTACGCTATCGCGAATGTATCCCACAAGCAATTAGGGTTTTCTAATTATTTTAAGAACAAACAAACCATAAAAGATTCGCCACAGAAGGGCTATAACTTGAACCGAGATCTCGTTTTCGATTGTTTTTCTTCGCAGATCCAAGAGAATCTTATGAGACGATTTCGACTACAGCTCTTAGGTTTGCTCGTTACTACTGTTCTGCTCACAGTCATCAGTACGATTATTGTTACTGACATTGAACACAAGCGGAATGAAGTCAAGTTTTTGGGAATGGAGCCTAAGTTCCCTGGCCTTCAATCAAAACCACTACAAATATTCCTAAGCAAAAGAGGCTTTTCTTTAAATCAGGTCAAACGCCAAAATAAAGAAATAGCAGTCGCTTATTTGACTCATAGCTTGGAGCGCCAGATTGGAACAGAATGGCAAGAAAGATACAACGAACCAATGAAACGATTGATTGCGAGGAAATCAGTCATCAAAAGGCTACTCGAAAATCCTGAAAAGTTGAGAAATGTCGTAGAGATTTGTGCAACAAGCACACTTGAAGACATCTGGAAACTCGCCGCGACAAAATACATTCTATATTTCGTCTGTTACACCGGTGCTTATCAGGGTGGAGGAACTTTTTTCGTATTTTCCAATGAAAGTGGCATCCAATCAGAGCCTTTACAACTAAAGACACTTGACGTTCATACAGTACATCGGTCGGAAGAAGTCATACAAGAGATAGCAAGGTCTCAAGAAAATACCAAGATAGTTGGTGGCTATCCAAGCTTTGATGAAGATAAAAAGCAGCTCTATATTACTTTCAGATCTGGCGGCCAATGGAATTCTTACTCTTCAACAAGATACGCCTTCAATAAGGATTTATCAGTCTTGCAAGAGTACATATATGGATATCAAAATATTAATTCGAAGCCTCAAAAACGACCTTTCATGACAGAACGGTATATCCGTAATCAACATGGATGGTTTTTATCTAACCAGAAAAGATGTACTTGGGTGGTTAGGCCCGATGGGCAGGGTCTTGATAATTGCTAGTTCTCAGAAAATAATCTGGTAATCTACAAGTCCAATCAATGAATGAATGATAAAGAGCTGTGATCTGTCGCTGAAGATTTTGCTTCCATGTTCTCCTTGCTTTGCCAGAGCATATCTGCCAGCAGCATCGTGACTCACGGCCCTAGCGTCGCACTGACCAACTGTTGAGTGTAGGGATGCTGCGGAGGACATCCAGCACCTGATCGGTGAGGCCCGCTTCGACCACCTGACCGTTTTGCATCACCATCAGCCGGTTGACCAGCAATCGCCCCCCTGACAGACGTCCTCTCAACGGTCAGGTACGTGAGCGTTGTTATGCAGCTGGATTCACCTACGACATCAAGCGACCTGGAGTGTTCTGGGTTCGGGAATGACTTCACCTTCCGCTTGCCAAGCTTCTAGATACATTTCAATCACCTCTTCACCATTGCGAATGGCCTCTTCACGAGTTTTTCCGTGAGTACAAGGCATCACGACAAGCTCAGAAAATTCTGGAATTGTCACCAAAAAGAGTTGATCTTCATTTGACCATTGAACAATCATGCTGTAGCGATTCATGAATCTTCCTCCGCTCTTAATGTCGCTAGTTCAGAAAGTAGCTTTGCTAATTGCTTTTCTAAATAGGGTGGCACATCGTCTCCATCTTTCCCTGGAATTGTCAATGTTTTCCTGACTAAAGGATGCCTCCAACGCTCATGGCTACCCTTACCGCGCTTGGGCAAGAAAATAAATCCTTCGCGTGCGATCTGAGCCTTCAATTCTCGAATCTTTCTAGGCATGATCTCCGTTTTAGCAAGTCTTTCGGAGGTCTGGTCTATGCTTTTCCAGCGGAGTCATCGACACTGTCTTTACATAAAAATGCAGCTCGCTAGAGGCTGAGAACAGGCTGGCAATAGCTGTAATCTAGCAAGCCGCATTACGGTACCAGCGTAGCGCTCACTAGCTGCTGCGTGTAGGGATGCTGCGGGTCATCGAGCACCTGATCAGTGAGGCCCGCTTCGACCACCTGACCGTTTTGCATCACCATGAGTCGGTGGGCCAGCAACCGCACCACCCCGATATCGTGGGTTACCAGAATGACGCTCAGGTGCAGCGTGCGCACCAGCGATCGCATCAAATCCAGCAGTTTGGCCTGCACCGAGACATCTAACCCGCCCGTCGGCTCATCCATCAGCACTAGGCGCGGTCGCGTCACCAAAATACGGGCCAGCTGCAGCCGCTGCTGCATCCCCCCCGAAAACGTACTGGGGAAGTCATCCATCCGCTGGTCCGGAATTTCGACTTCATTCAGCCACTGCAGCGCCTCAGTGCGAATGTTGCCGTAATGACGCTCGCCCACATCCAGCAGGCGCTCACCAATATTGGCTCCCGCCGTGACGCCTAGCCGTAACCCATCACGGGGATTTTGCCGCACGAACCCCCATTCCGTTTTCATCAGCTTGCGACGCTGGGGTTCGGGTAGGGTGCAGAGGTCGAGTCGAGTCTCGCTGCGATCGCGATAGGCCATCGCGCCATCATCAATCGGCAGCTCACCAGCAATACAGTTCAGCAGGGTGCTTTTGCCCGAGCCCGACTCACCGATAATGCCCAGCACCTGACCGGGATAGAGCGCAAACGAAATGTGATCGCAGGCGGCGATCGGGCCGTAGGTTTTACTCAGATCTTGAACGGTTAACAGCGGCTCCATATCCCTTCCTGTCATCTGATCAAACTTGAGTCCTGGCGATGCGACCGGCATAACTAGTAGACTGCGGCGTGATTGCACCGACCGTTGCCGATGGCAAGGGAGCCATGGGGGCAAGGGGGCCGAGAATCTGGCATAGGAGTGTTATGTCTGCCGTAGAGGACTAGCTACTGTTCGCTTCTTGCCTCAGGTTTTGCGCATCCAAATAAAGCTGAGCCCACTCGCCGGTGACTTGCTTTGGCTTCAGGTTAGTTGATTGAGCGATTTCGTCAAAGGTTTGCCCCGATTTCAGACTCTGCAGAATCTTTCGCTGCAGCGGATTGCAGGCTGCTTGAAACTCTTCCCACTGTTCGGGAATCAGGCCCAAGTTATGCTCCTTTAAAGAGGTCTGCAGCCAGCCCAACACCAGATCAGGCTGCTCTTTGAGGGTAAACACCCGAATGGCGTGATAGCGAATCTTTTCGCGCAGGCGGTAGGCTTCCTTGGTGGATAAATCGAGCCGCTGAGAAATCATCTCTTGGGTAAACCCCTGCAGGTGCAGTTCGAGCCACTGCACGGCGGTGGCATCAAGGGTGTCGTGTAGGTAGGTGGCAAACCCTGTTTTGACTTGCTCTCGCATGGTCTGGGCCTCTTCGGCCTGGGTTTGCGATTCATATTTCGAGACGGCTTCGACATCCAACAAACTCATCGAAGAGTCGGGGTCATCGGTGCCAATCTCTTCGGAAATTAGGCGAATCATTTCCCCAGAGGGAATATTGGTCATGCCACCGCGCTGCGATCGCCGCAGATAGTTGACAAAGCGATAGACCAACAGCGGCTGGTTGCGAATGGGCCGCAGACAGTATTCTTCAATCGTGGCCAACATCAGCAGATTCCGCACCTGAGATCGCGGCGAGCATTCGCCAATCCAGCGCACCTGCTCTTTTAAATAGCGATCGCTCTGCAGCATTTCTTGAATCACTTCCTGCAGTACATCCGTCACGGTGCGGCGGCGATCGCGGCTGAGGGCAATCCAGGTGCGCACTTTGCTACGCACTAAAAATAGGCTGCTCAACCGTTTTATCAGGTTGCGATAGGCGCGGTCAGGGCCGACGTTCCAATAGCGCTGCCGCAAAATTTGATAGCGATATTCCAGCGCTTGAGCCAAGACCTTCTGCTTGGTGGCGTCAACAGCTTCATCAAACCGCTCAGGATTTGGCCCTAACAGCCACACCAAAATGCTTTGCCGGGAATTATCACTCTCTTCGGCAAGCTCAGCTGCCAACTTAGTTGACCATCTCTGAGTAATGTCATCTACCGCCGTCATGCTACCGGTACCTAGTCCAGCTCATAGCTGATTGTAGGGTGGATCGGAAAACCCTGCTGCTACTCACAAAAAAGACGCCAACAAATCAAGCAAAAATGCTCTAATTCATGGCCCATCTAGGCGCTGTCTGCGGCGGCCAGGGATATTTCAATACTATTGATATTGATCAATGCCGTGACTCAAAAGTTACGACCAAGACTTTATAAATCCTATCAAACTCCGTATCACCGGCGCTTGAATTACGTCACTCGAGATCGCCCCTCACTCGTTCTAAACAACTGCACTCAGTCGGGGCGATCGGGTGTTAGCACCCTCACCCCAACGCCGCTCTTAGTCGGTATGCTGGGCATGATTTTTACGGCGAAAAAGATGTTGACGGTTCGTGAAGCGAACAAAAATGATGACGGGGTAATTGCCGAGCATCTGCGCTTGATTGCCCTTGAACTCGGTTTCTCAAGTGACACGATTCGACATGATTGGCTCGAAACCACCGTTCACTTTATTGAGCGGGCTCGCCAAGAGCTGGGTTACAAGGGGTTCATTGCCGAAACCCAGGGCAGAATTATTGGCTCCGCTAGCGGTCAAATCTTAGAACTGTATCCCATGGTCAGCGAGGCCTATCAGAAGGGCTATATCTGGGGTGTCTATGTTGATGTAGCCTACCGGAGACAAGGGGTGGCGACCCAACTCATACAGCAGACAGCGCACTATCTAAAGGAGATTGGCTGCACAAAAATCGTTCTCCATGCCTCGGATACGGGCAAAAAGCTCTATGCCAGCCTGGGTTACGAAGAGAGCAACGAGATGATATTTAGTCTCAGTTGAGGTCACCTGTGTTGGCGCTGAGACCGCCCAGGAGCACCCCTTCTGGCTGAGCAGCCAGCACTGTCTCATAGGGCAAATCGAAGTGTTGCGAGGCATCATGCCACTCCTAATACCAATTCTCTGAAACTGGACTACCGATCTGCCTTGCGACTCCGCTCCAAGAACGTCGGCTGAGCGGAGTCGTCGGCCTTACGGGCAGGCCAGGCCAACCCGCAGTGTCTCCGACTGGGAGAAAGCCGACTTGTCTGGGTAGCTGTAATTTGTAGAACTAGTCAGTAGGTAGCCATAAATAAAAATTGCTATGGGGTGCGTTGTGGTGACAGCCCAACGCACCACCAGGGTTGGCTTTAGTGCGTCACGCGAGGCGATGACACCCCCGACGATAGTTAGGGCTTTCTACTTATAAGCTGATGGTGCAGATGCGGGGTAACGCTCTAACGTCGCACTGCACAGCCTGACTGAGTCGAGCATTCAGGCATTGGTGGCGATCGCATTCCACAAAAAAATGGAGCGGCCCATTGGCTGCTCCATCACTTATGACAGTTTTTAAGCTCGTGCTTTATAACCGGTAGTCAAACGCAAGTCTTGGTGGCAATCAATCAGCCGCACGCCGCGATCGCGGCGTTTCCTCAAAGGACTGAACGATCGCCCAAAACACCCGAATCGTCAGCACCGACAACGCCACGATGGCCAGTAGCGTGAGCGTTGCGTGGGGTGCCAATACCGTTATGAGCAAACCACTCACAATTAAGAGAAGCAACAGGGTCCTATCCATATCGCCCTCCAGGGCATCACCTGACCTACCCCTCTATCGTAGACATTCAATAGGTATCATTGGGAGTCTCTTAGAATTACTTGAAGATCACCTCACTATCCGCAATGTTTTGTTGCAAATCATCAATTTTGTCGTGATCTCCTGAGCCACTCAGCCGCTCTAGCCAGCCATCGTTTAGGGGGAAATCGATCATCGGGAAAATCAGGCTGCGATCGCAAATAGCCGCATTTCTTCGATGAAATCGTTGATCCTCTGAGAATTGTGACGCGCTCACGCCGAACTCGAATCACGATTGCCCCATCCTGCTGAGCTCAATCATGCTGCTCATCGCCATGCATTGTAACGACGGCTACAAAACTGTGATCCCGATACTTTGCCGAGTTTAAGGTGTCGAAAAACCGTTAAGAATAAATTTCAAAGCAGCGGAACCGCCCTGCACCCCGGCAAACAGAATGACCGCCACTAAGCTGCCACCCAATGCGCAGATCGACAAACCCACCAAACTGATAAAGCCGTCATCATCTAACAGACCCAGCCCCGTCATAAAAATGCCGATCGCCGGTATGGTATTTGTCCCCGGAATCGGCACCATCATGCACATGGCCATCAGCGCGATCGCGCAACCTAAAACGGCTCGACCGGCATAGCTGGTGCAGACAGTGGTGAGGCGAGGCCGTGAAAGCACTTCCACTCGCTTGAGCCAGGGCAGTCCCGTACTGACGATTTTTTGTATCTGTTTGAGGTTAAATCCCTTATTTTTCCAACTATCGGGAAGCCAGGGCCGCTGCCGTCCACCGATGAGCTGCACCGCCAGCAAAAACATCACAATGCCGAAGGGGATAGAGTAGCCCGGTGCCGGTACAGGTAGCGCTGACGGAAACGCCAGCAGCACAAACAGAAAGCCAAAGGTGCGCTCGCCCGCCAACGCAAGAACATCGGCTAGCGTCACCTGCTCATTGCGTGATTCATCAAAAAAGAACGTTTCGAGTTCAGCCGACAGACGGGCCATAGATCAACACTCACAACCACAGTGCTTTTATTATTGACGAGAGCTGGGGGAAGAAGAACACTCTGGCTCCAAGCTCTGATATTTCAGGGAGCAAAGGGTTTAGAAAGCGACGGGAGCGGAGGAGCAAGGGGAGCGAGAGAGAAAAGCGGCGGGGCAAGGTGTATTTTGTCATTGGCTAGTCACCCAGGAATCCCAATTACAAGTAATACCGATTCTCTGAAACAAGGCTACAGAGCTGGCGTCCCTGCCCCTCGGCTCGTCTGCGTTGCCAAGATTGCATCGGGAGTCCGATCACTGAGAACGGGTATAACCTGGGCTAGGTTGCAGTGCCGTCAAAAGTGGGTTCACAAGCTTGGTTGCAAGTAGCCCACAAAGTACACCACCAGATAGAGGCCGTTAAATAGCAGGATGAGGCCGCGGCTCCAGCGCGATCGCAGACGTCGCCACAGCACGATGCTTGCCAACGCCACTAAGCTCAGCTCAGCCAGCGCCCCATAGCGGCCAAAATGATCGCTATCCCAATAAGAGACGGGGCTGATAAAGCGATAGTCGGTCAGGGGCCAAAAATGACGGTGGGCGTCGTCATGGTGCAGGGGCAGATCTTCGAGATGGTGCAGCAGCATACTGGCGCAAACTGCCGTGAGTCGGGGGCGCTTTAAGACCATGAAAAGCACTAGGCCGAACAGCGCCAGGGGAATCGAGTTGCCGATCGCAAAAATATCTTGCCAGAAGGGTTCGTAGTACATCTCATCCCAAATCTGCGCTTCGGGAATGTTCGACCACCGCGCCCAAGCGTAGAAGACAAACAGCGCCGCATCGGGCAGCCAGCTGCCGATCAAAATAGGCCAGGTCAACTCTGGCCGCGGCGCTCGACCGAGAATCGCTAAATTGAGAAGACTATGACCGGGGGTATTCATTCAATCAGGCTATGACGACACAAAAGCGACCCATTTATTTAGACTGCCATGCTACCACCCCCGTTGATCCACAGGTGATGGCGGCGATGCTGCCCTTTTTTACCGAGCAGTTTGGCAATCCGGCCAGTTCGGCCCATGCGTATGGGTGGGAAGCCGAAGCCGCCGTGCAGCGATCGCGAGAAATTTTAGCCGCCGGGATCAACGCCACCCCCGAAGAAATTGTGTTTACCAGCGGCGCGACGGAGGCTAACAACCTCGCCATCAAGGGCGTCGCCGAAGCTTACTTTAGCCGTGGTCGCCACATCGTCACCGTACAGACTGAACATAGCGCCGTGCTCGACCCCTGCCGCTATTTAGAGACGCTGGGTTTTGAAGTGACGTACTTGCCTGTGCAGCCCGATGGCCTGATTGATTTGGCAGAACTGGAGCGATCGCTGCGAGCCGACACCGTCTTAGTTTCCGTCATGGCCGCCAATAACGAAATCGGCGTGCTGCAGCCGCTGGCGGAGATTGGTCGCCGCTGCCGCGATCGCGGCATTTTGTTTCACACCGATGCAGCCCAGGCGATCGGCAAGATTGAGTTAGATGTGCAGACCCAGGGCATCGACCTAATGTCAGTCACGGCTCACAAAGTTTACGGCCCCAAAGGCATTGGTGCGCTCTATGTGCGGCGGCGGCATCCGCGCGTCAACCTAGCCCCGCAGCTGCATGGCGGCGGTCACGAGCGCGGTCGCCGTTCGGGGACACTGTATACCCCGCAAATTGTCGGTTTCGGTGAAGCATTGCATCTAGCTTGGACCAACCAGGAGGGCGAACAGTCGCGTCTGAAAGAATTGCGCGATCGCCTCTGGCAGTCTTTACAAACTCTGCCGGGCGTTGAGCTGAACGGCCACGCGACCCAGCGACTGACGAACAATCTCAATGTCAGCATTGCTGAGGTCGATGGTCAGGCGCTGCTGCTGGCCTTGCGAACCGTGGTGGCCCTGTCATCGGGCTCTGCCTGCAGCTCTGCCAGCACCGCCCCCTCTCACGTGCTTAAAGCCTTGGGTCGAGAGGATGATTTGGCCTATGCTTCCCTGCGGTTTGGCCTGGGCCGCTTCACCACTGCAGCGGAAATGGATCAGGTTGCTCACCACTGCCGCGCAACGATTTTGGCGCTGCGGCAATCGGGACGCCCGGTGACTACCGTTCACTAAGGGGAATGGCAAGAGTCATGGCTGCAGAGATATCTGAAAGCCCTCATCACCGCAAGGAAGACTTTCGCTTTTACCGATCAGTCCTCAGCAATAAACTGCCAGGTCTCATCTAACTTGAAATGGCTCCACAGATTGAACCGCAAATCATCAGGACTCGATCGCACAAAACCAGAATTGCCATGGGGGTGAATACCAGTCCATAGACGCAGACCCTGAAAAGCAATCCCATTGGCGGCAAAGCCAGGAGCCTCAATACGTTGAACCCGGAACCAGCCAATGCGTCGGGGTGTTGTGAGGGTTTCTCCTGCCATTACCTGTTCGGCGACTTGTTCAAAGGCCGGACGCGAGAACGCGTAGGCGACTCTCAGCGGCCAATTGAACACGATGACCGAAACCACCAGGACTAGTGATACCGCCGCCTGTCGTTGAAAGCGTTTTTGAGACCTCAGGTCAGGCACTGCCAGCAATGCCACCATCAGGACTGCCGGGAATATCACTGCTAAGCAGCCGAGCAACCGGAGCGCATTAATCTCTAGCGGTTTGAGGGAGAGCAGAATCAGCAGGGTAGGTGGCAGGGCGATCGCGCTCCAGACCAAAAATCGTTTCATCGTTTACTCCGCATTAACAGTGACGTAATTTACTGATCTATGAGTGCGTCCCAATCGGGTAAGTTCCAACTTTAAGCAACCTTCACCTGATTACCTAATGGTGAAGCTTCATCGGACAAAAATAAGGAGAGAATCGTTTCGCGAGTCATCGAATTTGAGCAGGTCTGCAAATCACTTACAGGATTGGGCTTGCCAAAGCAGGGGGAAATTCATCGCCGTCGCAGTAAGCTTCGAGAGCACGGAGCACACCACCATAGTCGCGGCTAGCTTCATCCTGTTTAACGATGCTGGCCTGGTGAGCGACTGAACGATCATTTGCAGAAGTAATCGTCCGCTCAGCATCGGCGAAAGGAGCCATAGCCCGCTTGGCCTCAGCCATTTGCCGCAACCCTGCCGTGAGGTTGAAGCTCAGACTTTGTAGGTTCTCATCTTCTAATGCCAACGCTTCTAGCACCTCTGTAGTGCGAAGAGGGACCTCAGCTTCTGCGAGCAAGCCCTCTCGCGTACGAGTGCCATCAGCGGCTAAACCTTGCTCATAAGCAGTGCCAGCCTGCTCAGTGTGTGCTCCTGTAATGGTGTAAATCTGTTGACACTCTGCATAACGCGCTTCCGCACGACGCTGTCGCACCCCAGTCGGATCATCTAAATCAAAGGTACAGGCTGTTAAGCTCAGCACAGCAGTGGCACCGATGAACATTCGCCCAAAAGTTCGAGGCTTGACTACTTGACAGGTCCAGCGATGGGAAGGTGACATCATAATAAATTTGGGCCAGTGAGTACTCAGCTCAAGCAGCTTATAGACGGCTACGCAAAACCAAACGGATGATCGGTTTCAAATGGCTAGTCATAGAGGGTTACATTCTCCATCGGTTGCGTTCTAGTTTCAGGAATATGTTTTTGCTTTTTCTAAACCTAATGCTCTAAAGACAGCAGAGATGTAGCTCCGACACAAGAGCCTTTATCTAGCTGAAACCAATTTATCAACGCCCTCTGACGAGCAGCTTTGGACTCCACGTATTTTCAGAAGATCAGCAATCATGCTGGCAGTTTCTCCCTGCAGTTCAGGATTGAGGTAATAGCTGCATAAGTCAGAAATGGGCAGCTTTTCGAGCAGCATTTGCCGTTGTTCACCAGCCATTTTCTCTAGCGATGACAAGTTGGGTGACATACACCCATATGTGAAGAGGCACAGCAAAAATGCACATATACTAGGCAAAAACTTATTCATAGTGTGATGAGGAAATTTACTCCTTTGAAAATACTAGCTCGTTAAATAACTGCAGACATTATTTTTTGCTCATGCATATTGGATTGACGTCAGTCAGCCACCACTTTTTGTTAGAATCCAGTCGAAATTTCCAATATTCAGTGAACGATCGCAGACAGGGTTCACCTCTAACTACATATCCTTTAGGGGAAGTCACGAAATTAGTCATGCTGGCATTGATCTGTACTTCAAACAGAGACCGATCCCGATCTTCGCTGAAATCTAGAATAGCTATTTCAGATACTTCAGCTTGGTAGATGATATCCGTATTTTTTCCATAATTCTGGCAAAAAATTTTGTGTTGCTCAGCATAGAAAGGCTCTGAAATATATTGCTTCATTGCCGTAAAATTTTTGTTCATCCAATCCTGCTGATATTGCGTGAACAAAAGACAGACATGCTCGAAAAGTTCCTCATCACTCAGATGATGTTGGTATTCTTGAGGATCAATGGCTGATTTAAGAGGAACTGTTTCCCAGAGATCATCACCGCACCGATAGCGAACTGAATATTGGTTAGTAAATTCTGGAGAAATTGCCTGAGTATGTTTGATCAGAGCTTCATCCTCTGTAAATGCCCTTCCCCTAAACCGAATAAAGTTGTAAATTTCTAGAAAAAAAGCCCCTGGCAGCAAGCCTACTACCAAAAATAAAACGGCTCTAAAGCCAGGATAGGCAAACGGTCTACCATCGACAGTGCTAGAAGATATACCACTGCCACCTTTATTATGAACCAGGAAATCTCCAGCATAAAAGTTGTGGTTAGGCGTGACAGAGACCAGATTATAGACAGTGATGGGTTCACCAATATGTTGCAGACTAGAAATGCGCAGGTTGGATTCTTTTCCCAGGAGTTGATCGCCGATTTTAAGCTGCCTTACCTCAACCTGTTTTATTGCTTCGGGGGTAAGAACGTAAAAAGGGTGTGTTCCAGTTACTTTGATTGCATCATTGATGACGTAATATTCAGTTGCTGCAACTTCTTGGACTGTCCCAATAGTTCCAATTTCAGGTTGATGGCTAGACAGGCTGTACCCGATGACTTGACTACCTTGTTGAAGTTGACTGATAGGTTTGTAACCTGCTGGTGTCAAAATCGGGGTGTCGCCAGCAAAACATCCGCCACCACCACCGCCGCCGCCTCGGGCATAAGCGGCCTCTGCTGTCAATAGAAAAGATACCAGTAAGGCCAGAACAATTCCTAATAATTGCCGCAACTGATGTTTCGTCTTCATATGCTGAGGAGATACTAGAAGAGTGTGAAGGCTTGAAAGAAAAAGAACAATACTCTATCTCACAGTAACAATAGGCATGATTGTGTCAGCAGTACTAATCAGGGAGTTTAGAGACTTGCTTCTATTTCCAGTTTCTATCTGCCATTTCAAATAATGGCACTCGTAGAAAGAGCAATGGTTTATTAAGACGGCTCTATTCTAGTGTTTGAGCCTGAAACAGTTTTTGCGGCGAAGGTTGATGACAGAACTCAAGTGTTTGAGGACTCTGGTGCAATAATCGGCTGTTAGATTGCCGAGTTTTGAGCCACCTATGTATGAGGCAGGAGGCAGAAGGCAGAAGGCAGAAGGCAAGCAGTATCATCATCAATTACTGGGGGCGCAGTGAGTTCAACCCTGGAATATCCCAAGCTTCCTTAAAGCGCTGATCCACCATTCTCCAGACAACCACAGCATCTGTTTCAAAAGCGTAATCGTCGATTGTCATGCTTGGACAGGCATGCACCATGACAAATTCGTGCCCCACAGCATAGGCTTGTTTGATCTGAACGTTAAAAGTGTTATTGGTCAACTCACCCAGTTTCATAAAAAACGTTTTCAAGCCCTCTAAGCCATCATAGTCGCCTTGAAGCTGCGGCAGTTCAGGATTAATGTAGTGCCAAACAAAGTCATCGCGAAAGTATTCTCTGGCCTCTTCTAGTCTGTTGGGAATGAGGGCAGGGAGTTGCTCAACAAGCGAGACGTTGGTTTGTGGATTAGTCATGTTTCTTGTCCTAATTTAAGTATGGGCGATTAGTCATCTCATCGATCCAATCAGGCGCGCGAAGTACTCTCTACAGGTTTTGAAACATCAACCAATACTGCTGTTTGCTACCCGAGGGAATTTCGGTGTGCACTTGCTGAAAGCCCAAGTGTTCATAAAGGTCCACATTATGGGGATTCTCGGTGCATAGCCAACAAGTGGTGTAGCCCTGCTGTCGCATGTCATTAAGGGCCGATTGAATCATCTGTTTGCCAAGGCCTTTGCCCGCTTGGTCAGGACGTACACCCACTGCCCAAAGGTAAGCAAAGTCCTTAGGCGCATGGTGGATGAGGGCCCGTTCACACACGTCATCGTGAACCATGAGCCGCTTCAAAGCCGATCGCCCAACTGACCAAGGGAGCCAGAGCATCCCGCTGCGGCAGCGTTCCAGGAATTTGAGTGGACTGGCAAAAATCTTGCCCGGCACCCAAGCCAAAACCCCGCCATCATCAGGGGTAATGTCAACGCCACCATAGCGTTGGCTACAGCGAATGACTGGCAAAAAGAGCTTGGTGAGCTGTTGTATGCGAGTGAGGACATCGGGCAACATATAGGCCATAAACGAGTCTTGGGCGAATGCATAACCCAAGACGATAGCGGCAGCTTGTTGCTGATCAACGGTCAACGAACGGTTGGCAGAGGTAAACATGGTTCTCACCGAAGGGTAAAGGACGGGTCAATGTTGAGAGGGAGGAGATCGCCACCGCTGCGGTCGGCGATTGTTGTTGCTGAGGGGGCAGCCGTAGCAGGCTCGCCCTTTATCAGACCCCAGGAATTTTCGAGGAGTCCATTCGACAAACTGGGGTGGGGTACTGTGTCAGCCATGAGCAGCGTTATCGCAACGGCCAAAACCAAACGGGAAAGCTTAATTGCTTTGAGCAATCGCATGACGCTAATTTCCTAAGCGAGTGTTTGAGACGTTTGAACATTGAGAACGTTTGTGAAAGTACCGAATTTCGAGAAAACTTTGCTTTTCATGGCAGCCCTCATTGCGGCAAAGAAGGTAGATAAATAAAGTTAAGTAGGGAATATCATTTCGGACGAAGCTGGACATCTAACCCTTCATACTTGCTCCGATACACGGTTAGGCAGGCGTAGGCTTAGGATAATTGGGCAACGAGCTCGCTCTAGCGGAGACATGCCCGAAGAGCTACACCCAACTAATCGATCTATTTCAGATGCCATTGGGCGCGAAAAGAATCTTGCCGTTGCGCCCTGGTGTTTCGTAAGCCCGCATCGCATCGGTGAACTGATCAAGGCTGTAGTGTGCCGCAACATCTGCATGAAGTCGCCCAGCAATGACTTCTTGCGTCAGTGCCCAATAGACTTCGGCCTTCTCCTCAGTGGAGGCACTTTGTATCCAGGGCAGCAACCAAAATCCTTTAATCTGCACATTGTTAAAAATGATCAGTCCATCGTCGATCTGAGCGGGATGGCCGGAAAGACCGCCGAACAAAACGAGGGTACCGCTATATTCAAGAGTCTCAGCCAGACGTCCAAATGTTTCACCTGCCACCGCATCAAGTGCCAACCGCATTTTGTTGTCGATCGCTGCTTGGACGTGCTCTATCAAATCAGGTCCGTCTAAGAAAACCGCATCTGCCCCATCTGCCAGCAATTTGGCCTTTGCCGCTTCGCTGCGAACAACACAGGCCACCTTAATCCCACGAGCCTTGCCCAGTTGAATCACATATTGCCCGACCGCTGAATTGGCGGCGGATTGAATCACCCAATCGCCTGGCTTGAGTTCCACATAATCTCGCAGCAGCAGATACGCTGTTGCTGGGTTAATAGTCAGCATGGAAAGTTGGTCCACATCCGCGTGCGGCAGAGGCACAAGCTCCTCAATATTGCGCACCATTTCGGTGGCCCAAGTCCCACCGCCAGGTAGCAACACAAGGGAGCCAACATCAATGCCCGTGCCATTGACTTCACGAACGCGCCCAATGCCTTCTAATCCGGGTGTAGCGGGCGGATCAGGAAGATCGCCATAACGCCCCTCAATGGTGGCAATGTCGGATGGATTCACAGGCGCGCACAGTACATCAACGCGTGCCGTGCCTTCAGGCATGGGAAAAGACCCACTCTCTTGAAGACTAAGAACTTCTTTGGGGTCACCAAATTTCGAAAAGACTATATTTTTCATGCTAAATCCTTGTTGAGTTAAGTCCGGGATAACCAGGACTTACGCACTGTACAAACGGAATAATCTATGGATCGTTGCTAGCAGAGGGTTCCAGCCCTTGATGCTCAGCAACCCTCTGACTGAGGTCCGTTCAGGTGGGGGCAAAATCAAGCTCAAAGCGCCGAAAACAGTACCTGTCATCTGCTCTTTTCTGTCAATGCGTAAGTCCTGATAACGACAAAGTTGAGCAGTGTAAGACACTTTGAAGTCGCAAACGTTAACTTGAACGCCCTTGTTTCACGCGGCCAATACAGCATTGGCTGCCGCTTCGCCCGCAGCGCAGGCCCCTTCCATATAGCCGCGCCAGACTTTTGATAGGTGAGTGCCGGCCCAGTGGATGCGGCCGCAGGGCTCCCAGAGGCGATCGCCAATCGTCGTGAGCGTTCCGGGTGTCATGTAGGAGCAAGCCCCGCCATTTGACCAAGGTTCAGCCGCCCACTGCTTGACGACCATCTGCACCGGATTGCGGGCCTGTTCGCCTAGGGCTTTGGCGGCTTGGTCAAGAATAATTTGGTCGCGTTCAGTCTCAGTCGCGTCGTCCAACTGGATCGAGGTCTCCCCACCAAACAGCACCGTAATCACCCCGTGCTGTGACTCCGTGTCGCCGAGGTCAAAGATGCCAGTCATGCTGTTGTCGATGCTCATGACCACACCCGAGAGATCTTGATTGCGCCAAAAGGGCGTCTCATAGGTGAGGATAGCCTTGGCATATCGGCCCATCGGGCAGCGTTGATGAAATTCGCGGCGGTAGGCGGGCAGCATTGGCTCAAACTCAAGCCGATTGATCATCACCGGTGGCAGCGCGCAGATCAGGTGTTGGCCGCGCCAAGTCGTTTCGTCACACTCGACGGTGACACCCTGATCATCTTGGATGATGCGGCGCACGGGTGAGCTGAGTGATACGACCCCGTTGACCGTTGCGGCCAATCCTTGAGAAACCAACTGGCTGCCCATCATATGGGCAGACTGGCCACCCGTATGGGTGTCACCCATTAAGAGGATATCGCCGCAGGTTTTGAACAAATGCATGACTTCGAGGCAGGAGACTTCTTCTGGTCTGATCCCAAAGAAGGCATTGGTACTGGCGGTCATCAACGTGTGTAAGCCGGGAGACTCGACGTTCTGATTCATCCAGCCAGCGAAGGTCATAGCGTCAAGTTCGTCGGCTTTCGCATGGGTCCAAGGTGCGTTAATGTCTAGGTCGGCTAACTCACGGTCTAACTTAGCCATGACAGTTTGGAGTTCTGGCAGCACCGCTTCCCGTCCAGGAAAACTACCCACTTCGCCCAGATGGCGAGTTTCGCCGTCCATCGCCACTTCTTTACCGGTGACAAACTGCCGAATCAAAGGCACATTGAATTCTTGAACAAGTTCATGCATCCGCGTGTGATTATCGGCCAGCCAAGCACCGCCCAGATCGACGTGCTCTCCGAGATACTCGCTGTATTCGGAACAGGTGAGACCCCCGACGCGATCGCGGGCTTCGAGCACAGCGACGCGTTGCCCCGCCTGGGATAAGACCCGCGCCGCATACAGCCCAGATAATCCTGCCCCCACAATAATTGTGTCGAAAGCTGCCGGTTCTATGGTTTGGCCTTGATTCATGATGTCCTCCTATACGGTTTTCAGGGCGGACACTTGGGAGTGCTCACGCCGAAAACTCAGTTCAAATTGACGCTTTTAAAAATTCATCATCTGGTGAATTTAAATTGATTCTACAGATGGTGAATTTATTTTGTCAACCCTTATCGGCATCCTGTAGTCTCAGGGAGGGATGGTCGGCGATCGCACATATAGGAGTGTTTGTCATGGGACGAAAAAACCTGGCCGCCGAGCGGCGAGAGGACATCCTCGATGCTTTCGAGCAGTGCATCCTGGAGCGGGGCATTGAGGGCAGCTCGTTTCAGCACATCGCTCAGGTGCTGGGGATGGATCGGAAAATGATCAGCCACTATTTCGGGAGTCGAGAGGCTTTGGTCGAGGCGATGACCCAGCGCATCGTTGATGCCTTTGACTCGCGCACGAATGACGCTCTGGCGAATCTGGCACCGTCGGCAGGGTTCATGGAACTCGTTGACGCGTTCTACGGTTCAGAGGATGCGCTTGAGCGGACGGAAATCCTTTGGGTCGAGATCGTGGCTTATGCGACGCGATCCAAAACCGTGCGCGATCGCCTGCGACAGAGTTACGACAAGATGCTCTGGGCCGTGGGCGAGATCCTGAAGCGTGAATATCCGCAGGCACCGGCAAGCCAACTGCAGACGGCAGCCTATACCTTAGTCATCTTGCTCGATCGGTCGCCCACATTTGAGTTGATCGGCGTCAAGGGGGCTCCGCTCAAGGCGTCAAAGGCGGCGATCGCAAAAGTATTAGAGAGTTTGAAGTGACCCAGCACTGAGCGTCAACCTGCTGCCGATGCCGTTTGAGCAACTCAGGGGAGCCGAGCCAGACAGATTTGCCGCCTTCCTGGTTTCAGAACATTGGCCTTAATCACAGGCTGAAGGTGGCATCGCCAGCAACGGGTGATGCCCCTGTCGTTGAGCGATCAACCGCCGGAGTCGCCAGACAAACAAGCCTGCCACCACGGCGATCGCCACCGATTGCCCAATCCACAGCCCTTTGCTACCCATCCCAAGCTGAAAGCCGAGGATATAGCCCACTGACAACCCCACGCCCCAGTAGCCCAGCACGTTGAGGAACATGGGCACTTGCGTATCTTGCAAACCTTGCAGCGAGCCGTAAATCGCTTTCTGAAAACCGTCGAGGACTTGAGCGATCGCCGCGAGGAGGAGGAGGGGCAGCGCTAACGCAATCACTGCCGCATTATCCGGATTTTGGACATCTAAATAGATGCCAATCACCTGTTGAGGAAAGAGGAGAAAGGAGATCGACACGCCGATGACAAACGCTGTGCTCAGCCCGATGCTGACCCAGGCCGCTTGCTGAATGCCCGCCACATCGAGCCGTCCCAGCCACTGACCGACGCGCACCGTCGTAGCCTAAGAAATGCCCAACGGCAGCATAAACACGACGACAATCGTTTGGAAAACAATTTGGTGCGCCGCCAAGGCGACTGTGCCCAAGGTGCCGACCCAAAACATGATCACCATGAAGCAACCGGCTTCCAATCCCGAAAAGATGCCGATGGGCACGCCGACCCAAATCACCTGCCAGAGCACCTTGAGGCGCAGGCGATGGAACCCTTGAAAAATGCGGTATTGACTCAGCTGGGGATGCACCCAAACGTACAGCGCCAGGGCGATAAACATACCCTATTGAGCAATCACACTAGCCAGCGCCAGCCCCGCTAGCCCCATTGGCGGCAGCCCGAATTTGCCGCATCCCAAACTATAGTTGCCGACGATGTTAAAGGCCGTGCCGATCACCATGATGGTCATGACGGGACGAGCCAGCGATAACGCCGAGACGGTGGCTCGCAGGGATGCAAACCCGATCGCTTGAACCTCACCATAGAATTTCGGGTGCGCGACCCTCAGCTAGAGCAAGTCTTGCAGCTCTTACGGGCGGAACTGCATGAGGGCGACAGCTGGGTGGGGCAGCTCTATGTAGAATCTTTGGCGAATGTGTTGGCAGTCAATCTTTTGCGCGAATACTCAACGGCCAACCCCCGCGTGGCGGTTTACGAAGGTGGGTTGGGCGATCGCAAGATTATGCAAATTTCCGACTACATCCACGCTCACCTCGACCAATCCATTAAGTTAGCTGACCTGGCTGAGGTAGCGGGCATCAGTCAGTTTCACTTCAGCCGCCTGTTCAAACAGTCGATGGGCATCACGCCCTATCAATACCTGATTCAGCAACGAGTCGAGCAGGCCAGGCAGTTATTGCCGCTGACAAAAAGGGCGATCGCAGAAATTGCCCTACAGTGTGGCTTCAACAGCCAAAGCCATTTCACCAAGCACTTTAAGGATGCGACTGGCATGACACCTAACAATTATCGTAAAAATTAGATTTGCAAGATAAAGCCATGCATCAGCGGTAAGATTGAGAGCATAGCAAGCAATTTTGTCCGACTGCATGCATTTGTTAGGTAGCCCAACTGTCGTCGAACAACTTCTGTGCGGGTCCCGAAGAGCCCTCATGGCGCTCCCTGGCAAGCCAGAGGAGAGTGATGAGTTGTTCATATAGCTTGAGCCAATTGACAACTTCATCAGCAGTAAAAAGTTCATCGTGTCCATGCACAATCTTGTTTCGGAGATTTGCTCTTTTTCGAACCCATCTCGAAGCAGCACAGAATTCCCCAGAGTTACACCCCCACACAGCCTCATCCCCTAACCGGCTTGCCAAGTCTTCGTCTATATTTTCATAGAGCATTTCAAGCAAATTAGGTAGGGGCGGTGCTTGAACACCGTCAACGATGTGACGCGCTCCAGGAATAATACTGGCAACGCACTCTTTTGTCGCCGCCTCTATTGCTATGTGCGCTATCACGAATGCGCTGCGATCACTATTTTCTAGAGCCTGCCACGCCTCACCCAAAAGAGCAGACGAAAATGGGGCTCTAGCTTCAGGAATATGCCTGGAAAGATCGATCGATTCGCGTTTCCACCGAGTCACCGTAGGTCTGAAGTGAAAGTCAAAATACCCTGGGGGTCACTTGAGTCGATGACCGGCCATCCAAGCTCATAGAGTCGGCTACTAGATCGTGCACCTACGCACCAAGAGATATTCTCGAAGAAATGCCTAAGGTGCCCATCAAGTTCGGTAAACATCATCTTTAATTCCCGTACAGCACCTTCGACCTGATCGGGAGATAGGTCTGTTAGTTCATCTTTGCCAAACTGTATCAATGTGTCAGGGCTGAACAGAGTGCGTCCAGGCAAAGATAACGCCTTTGAAAGCAGTTGCGAGATTGGGGAACTTTCTTTTCGGTTTAGGTCTGCTCCGCCCCATAGTTGCCAAAGCTCTGTATGGTGACACGGAAGGCTTTCGGCGCCCGGTTCTGCTTTAATTCCGTGATACAACGAGAAACGAACCCGAGCGATGCCGGTTTTTCCACTATACGAGAGTTGCTGTTTAATCTCCCCCAAGTCTGGATCACGCTCCCAGCATAAGGAATGGACTACTTGAAGTCGGAAAGTTCGCTTAGTTTCGATCGAGGCCATATATCACTAGATAACGTCGCAGAAGATAGGCGCATCCTATATATCTAACGTAAGATTTGATGGATAATCCCCGATTTACCTGAGGTTATATTGCAGATCTGATGGATAATACCCGACTCTACAGGGGTTTGCTGCCTAACCCCATGACTTCGGGGCTTCAAATAGCAAATCTGATAGTTAATTCTAGGAATGGGAGGTGTTATCCCATCATTTGCCTGGTCACTCAGACGGAAAAACGAGCTTGTTTGGCTAGGTGAGATCGCGCATCGAGCGGGCCAAGCAGTTGTTGAAAGGGACGAAAGGGGCGATCGCAGAAATTGCCTTGCAGTGCGGCTTCAATAGCCAGAGTCATTTCACAAACGCTTTCGAGACGCAATCAGTATAGTCTCTAGGACGGACTATGCCTGCGAGATTTGATGTTCCTCAGCATACTGACGAAGCGCACGGTTGACAGACTCTGAATCTGGAAAGATTTTGTGGAGGTCGGGATCTATCACCACCACATTCGTGCCTTTTCGATAACGACTCGCATATTTCCCGCGCACACCCGATTTGATCAGATCGGCTGGGTATTCGGCTCTCAAGGTGTCTTCATTGCTCATAGGCTTTGCGTTCCTGACGAGTCATACATCGCGCTGAGATGATTCGGATAGTGTTCGGCCTTTCGGTAAACGATACAACCAAGTATTTTCCCTTTGAGGATAGCCCAAAGAGTAGGTAACGTTTCTCCTCGTACGAATGGTCTGGGTCTTGCACACAGGAGGAATAATTGTCTGCAAATACTTCTGTGCCTTCGAGAAATGACACGCCATGCTTGCTCTGGTTGGCAGATGCTTTTGCTTCGTCCCACTCGAAGTTCATAAATCATCCGTAATTCGGAGCTCATCGCATAGCTGATATCAGATTTCAAGGATGATGCCCTACTTATTCGCTGTCATACCGCAAATGTGACTGATGAGCCTGATTCTCTAAACGCTAGCAGTTATCTATCCACGACCTCAGGTTCGGAAACTGAGTTTACTAGGTCGAGGGTAAAAGCGCATCAAGCGGGCTAAGCAGTTGTGGAAGGAGATGCAAGGGGAGATCGCAGAAATTGCCTGGCAGTGTGAATGCAATAGCCAAAGTCACTTCAGTTTGAAGAATCGCATCAATGACTCACTCTGGTGCATCTCAATTGGCTAGTCCCAGTGATGTTGTCGCGCTTCATCGACGATCCCCTGAGCCTCTTCGAGTGAAATATCATAGCGAGTGCTCAATAGTTGAGGAATGCGATCGCAATCGCGATTGGGATTCACACGAGGTTGTTGAGCATAAGCAGGCAGAGCAACATTACATAAAAAAGGTGAAGGTTGAGCCTTTAGTTGAAACGGCTCAAGATTAAGAGCTGCTCGTGAATTAATAAAAAATAGCAAGGCCCCGCTGAGGTTGGCATCGCTGAGGTTGGCATCACTGATTAAGGCACAGTTGAGGTCAGCACCGCTGAGGTTGGCACAGTTGAAGTCAGCCCCACTGAGGTTGGCATATCTGAGGTTGGCCCCGCTGAGGTTGGCATACCTGAGCCCAGCCTTGTTGAGGTCAGCACCATGCAAGTTGGCACTGATGAGGTTAGCCCCGCTGAGGTTAGCCCCGCTCAGCTCAGCTCCGCTCAGCTCCGCTCCGTTGAGGTCAGCTCCACTGAGATCGGCCCCGCTGAGGTTGGCATCGCTGAGGTTAGCCCCGTTGAGGTTAGCCCCGCTGAGATCAGCCCCACAGAAGTCAGCACTGTGAAGGTCAGCACCGCAGAAGTCGGCCCCGCTGAGGTTTAGGGTCTCTGCACTGCTTTTGGCCCTGCGGAATTTGAGTAACAGGAAAACTCCAGCGGCAACCGCTGCTATCGTGCCAAGATTGATGATAGAGGCTTCACGATGGGGGTGAACAAGGGGTGCGCTTTCGTTGTGGGAGCGGTAACTCTCATCGGGTTGCAGACTGCGATGAGGGAGTAGCCACAGCCACCACAACATCCCGAGACAGACTGGAGTGGCGATCGCGCCCATCAGCCACCACCGGTTGCTCCGTCCTTTTGGCGATCGCGGCTTGAATCGTTCCCACATGCTGAAAACTTCCTCACTGCTGAACCTATTATTGCGCTCCTATATTCGGGGTCGCTCTAATCTTTATGCCCGCTTAAACACTCCGTTCAGGCCAGAGTAAACGGGCTCTTCTCGACGATGCCGTCGGACTTTTGACAATGCACCATAGTCAAAACAGGTTGCCTCGCTGCGTCTTAGGACGGGCTCCCAACTTCAGCGACCTGATTCAGCAACGGGTTAAGCAAGCCAGATAGCTGTTGAAAGGGGCAAAAGGGACGATCGCCGCTCTGGGAGAGACATTTGCAATTAATTGTCTGCCTCTACAAGCCTAACGAGAGCTTCAACAGACTGCCGCCAGCCACTTTACATGCCACTCTCGACCATGTAGTCTCGGTCTTCCTGACTCATTGCTGTACTATACGTACGAATCTCAGTTGTCTGTGCATTTAATGGCGACAAACTCGGCTTTTTCGAGAGTCTTCTGATTTTTGTGTAAGCAGATTTGGGTTCAAACTTTGAAGCGTTCTGGGAACAGAATAGCAAAGTGTGACAGGGCAGCCCTCCAATTTTTGATAGGTCGATTCCACCGCTTTGAAATGTTGTTCATCGCCAGATACATCAGCTTAAAAACGGAGTCTTCATTGGGAAAACAGCTTTGGTCTTAACCACCTTCCGCAATGAGCGGTTGACTGACTCAATGGCATTGGTGGTGTAGATGACGCGGCGGATCTCCATCGGATAATCAAAGATGAGGATGATGTTTTCCCAATGTCGTAACCAGATTTGACTCACGGCTGGATAGTGCTCATCCCACTTAGCGGCAAACTCTTCCAGAGCAGTCTCTGCCTCCTCCAAGGTGGCGGCTCGATAGATGGGTTTCAGGTCAGCAGCGACCGCCTTGCTATCTTTCCAAGGGACATAGCGCAGCGAGTTGCGCATCAGATGGACAATGCAAAGCTGCACTTGGGTGTGGGGATACACGGCTTCAATCGCTTGAGGAAAGCCTTTGAGGCCATCACAACAAGCAATCAGCATATCCTTCAGACCCCGATTCTTGAGGTCCGTGAGGACTTTGAGCCAAAACTTCGCGCCCTCCGCCTCCGCCTCGCCAATCCAGAGACCAAGTAGGTCTTTGTTGCCCTCGCGGTTGAGGCCCAGCACCACGTAGACCGCGCGTTTGCTGACCCGTCCGGCGACTTTGATATTGACGTAGAGGGCATCGAGATAAACGTTCGCGCAGCGTCTCCGGAGGAGAATGGGATACAGTTCGTCCAAAGGGCAGCGCTGCCATGCTTTGACGTCCTCACTGACCGTATCGGTCACCTCGCTGATGATGGCCGGTGAGATTTGGGTGCCGTAGAGTTCTTCCAGTTGCAACGCGATATCTCGGGTGCTCATCCCCCGTGCGTACAGCGCCAGAATCTTCTCGTCCAAACCGCTCAGTCGTCGTTGATGCTTTGGTACCAACACGGGCTCAAAGGTGCTTTGGCGATTGTCCTCTGGACAGGCTAGCGCCAACGCGCGGAATCGCCAACTCTAATTCCCCATGTTCTGACTGCACCGTTTTGGATGAGTAGCCGTTACGACAATCACGGGTGTCGTAACGGCCACTGTTCTCTTTGAGATGATGGTTAAGTTCTCCGGCTAAAGCACGTTCTACCAGGCGTTTGGTTAACTGCTTAAGTAAGCCGGACTCGCCAAGAATCTCTTCTGGACTTTGACAGTCTGATAACAGCTCATCCAGCAGCTCATCGGCGCGATTCGAGACTTGTTTGTTCCGGAACATGATGCGGTCTCCTGAGTTATCGGGATTTTAGACCGCTTACACAAAATTCTGCACAGTCTCGCTATTGATTTCACGTTAGCTTGTGAGCCCAATGGCATGCAACCTCCCAGAAACAGCTATTCAGCCAACATTAATACTGTGACTGCACATCATCATGTTGATGCGTTTTAGATCCACTTCGAATGATGGTGCCAATATTTTTAAGATCGCTGTGATTGAAGATCCCAGCGATCAAGTTTTTACATCGGTACTCTTTAATCTCATCTGCACGTTGTCGAACAGAACTCTTCTGCTGTTTTGCTGTTTCTAAAAGCCTCTAATGAGTATCAATTTGCTATCTCATGCCTGGGATTACTGGGTGAATGAGTCACTCAACCTGATGAAAACTGGCTGACCTGCCACTCCGGCACATCATTTGTTATCCGCGATCTGGGCTAGTGTTAGCGATATCGATACCCCGATCAGCAAGAAAATTAGAGACCTTCCGTCGTTTTGAATCGTCGTTCGGGTTTAGATCAAAGATAGTCTCCTCTAAATCAGTCACGTAGTACGGATCTGCCCCCGCATCGAGTAACAGCGCCATTAAATCTGTTCGACCCAGCTGCAGGCAACAATGCAGCGGGCAATCCCTGACTGCAGACGCTAAATTCGGATCAGCACCGTGAGCCAGTAATTGATCGACCAGGCTGGCGTCACCAATCTGACAGGCAATCGATAGCGGCGTATCAC
The DNA here is from genome assembly GCA_937899725.1 of uncultured Halomicronema sp. Lineage (GTDB taxonomy): Bacteria > Cyanobacteriota > Cyanobacteriia > Phormidesmidales > Phormidesmidaceae > Halomicronema. Next base: position 55,785 of record CALCCA010000114.1, on the reverse strand, counting down.
CAAAATCATTGACGCTGTTGATATCAAATCTATGCTGAATACAGAAGATCGCCGCGTCAAGGAACCCTTCTGTCACGAGAAAATGTAGTGCCGTCTCTGATCGATATTTTGCCGTCGGCATGGCTGGATATTGTTGCAGCAATTTCAGAGCCGCTGGTCGATTTTGCACAGCAGCATCGATAAAAGCTCCGACAATGTGTTCGGGTATTGTCATGCTTGGCAGGGGTGTCCATAACAGTTAACGGTCAGAGGTAAGAGTAGCCACCAAGCCAATACATCTGACCGCTTAACCTGAGTGTTCTTTGAAAGGCCACTTTAAAGAGAGTTTTCGTCAACTCATGGCTTGAGTAATAACACAACGGCAGGAGAATCACTAGCGACATACTCTGGAAAAGAGTAGACATCATAATGATGATGGGATTGAATTATTCCTTCAGATATTTCACTGTCATCAGGAAGATTTTCACCCAGATTCATTAATGCCGCTGATGAGCCTTCAACCTTCAGAACCGAGTCAGAGACGCTGAATTCATTGGGGCCAGACCCTATTTCAATCTTCATTTTCTGACAGTTTTGTTCATAGGGCGAGGGGTCAAACGCCGCATCACACACAAACTCGATGCTCCAAATATCAGGCGCGCTTATGAGCTGATTAAGCTGAGAACGCAGCGCAGCATAGTCTTTTCTAGTTCCCTCAATCTCTACCTCTCCAGTAGCACATCTAATGCGTAACATTGGTCTCAACTGTGAAGATCTAACAATAAAGTTCGGTGGCCGCAAGCATTTTCAAACCTGACGTTAAAGTTTCATTTTTCACAGCAGGGCAGAACATTGCCACAGGCTAAGGCAGACAATAAAGCTAAATTTCTGCTCCTCAATCTAACCTCTGAAAATCAGCGATCGCAGGGGCATGTCTAGCCAAGCTCAGCTCTTCACAGCGGCACAAACTGCCATATGATACGCAACCTGGCAATCACTGGACGATGATCAGACACCCCAGAAGAGGGCGTGATCACCTGATCGACACGAATATCTTGACTGACGAAAATATGATCGATCGGAATTTTGAACGCCTGTTTTATCTGCTCAAGGTGTGACAGAGATCGTCTAGCGCCATTATAAAACCAGGTTGGATTGAGACCATGCCCTAAATTGACGCTACGCAAGCCCGAATTACGGATAAAGTTGCGAAAATAAATTGACCACGAGGTAAGGTTGAAGTCTCCCATAATCACCGTTGTGATGGGTTGTTGTGCCGCATAAGCAGCCACTGCCCCCATCGCCTCATTGCGATTGACAAAGTTATATATCGAGACCGGCGCTAGCGGGTGAGCCACCACAATTTGCACTAATTTGCCATTGACATCAATGATCGCAAACAGGCTGTGATACTGGGTGCCTAAGTTCTCTGTTGTGGCCTCGGCAATGGGGTCGCGACTAAATAAACTGAGTCCACCACCAGTAGCGCGGTAGTAGTGAGGGTACAGGTCTTGAACATTGTCTCGCAGTTCGGCAGCCTGCTCTTTGAAAGATTCAACCAGCCCAAAAATATCGACAGGATGGGCTCTCACCAGCTCAGTCACGGCGGCAGTATTCCACGTTTGATAATTCACGTTGTAGGTCATGACTGCTAACGGAACGTCCCCAGTTCTAGCGTCTCGCAACCGTGGGACATACCAAGTGCCCATGGTGGTGGCATAGAGGCCGAGCGCTAGCGCCATGACGAGCATTACCTTGCGGCGCGGAGGACGGGGCCGAAATAACACCAGTGCCAGCAATAGGATGCCGGTCACAGCGGCAAACCAGAGGTAGCCGGCGCCAATAAGCTCAAACGGCCATAGCTTGTACCATTTTCCCGGTGTGAAGCTGAGCAGCAGCGCCAGTGCCACGGGCCAAAGAACAAGACTCAGCAGCAGCATGCTTCCCTCTCGCCACTTGCTTCAGCATTGAGAAGCCACATTCCTGACCGGCGGGAATGTGGCAGCAGCAAGGCGATGATTTAAGCTTGCTTCGACCACATCTTACAGATGCTTGAAAGCCAGATGATTGAAAGCGAGAGGCCGTCGAGCAAAACTTTTCAGGGCAAAAGAGATTTTTCAAAGTGGGAAGTTGATGGTCACTGCACTCATGTCTTTCCATTGGGGGTAGTCCTGTAGACGTAATGATGGTGAGAGCATAGAGCATAAGTCATTAACCAGAGTCATCTCTATGCTTAATTGTCCACAGTGTAACGGTCAGCAGATTGTCAAAAACGGTCATATCCACAATGGTAAACAACGATTCAAATGCCAAGACTGTGGACGACAGTTCATTGAGAATCCAACCAAAATCGTGATCTCGGATGAAAAGAAAGCTTGGATAGACCGTCTGTTACTGGAACGGATTGCTCTAGCAGGCATTGCTCGGGTCGCTCAGGTGTCTGAAAAATGGCTACAGGATTATGTCAACGCTCGCTACGCCGAGGTGCCTCGACAGGTTCATATATCTGCCAAAAAAAAGCAAGTTAACGCTGCAAGCCGATGAGATGTGGTCTTTTGTCGACCATAAAGGGAACAAACAATGGCTCTGGCTAGCCATCGATGAGAACACCCGCGAGATTGCCGGAGTCCAGATTGGTCAGCGCGATCGCGAAGCCGCCAAACAGCTTTGGGCTTCGTTACCAGCGGTCTATCGCCAATGTGCAGTCGTCTACACAGATTTTTGGGAGGCTTATAAAAAGGTCATTCCGAGCAAACGGCACCGAGCAGTCGGCAAAGAAACCGGCCAGACCAACTCCATCGAGCGATTCAACTGTACGGTCAGGCAGCGAGTCTCACGTTTAGTCAGAAAAGCGCTCTCTTTTTCCAAGAAGCTGGAAAATCACATCGGAGCGATTTGGATGTTTGTTCATCACTACAATGCTTCTTTACAGGCATCATTACTTGTTTAGGACTACCCCATTGGGCTGGTACAGTCGTTGCAGAAAAGTTTCCAAGGGCTGCCAGTTATTTTCTTGAGCAATAGCCTCCCAGATTTCCTCCAGAGCAGTACTCGTTACAGTCACTGTAGGATTATGCTTCTGTAAGTTTTGTCCGACTCGATCGATCTCGTCAATAGAATGTCTTGCTAAAATCCCATGATAGAGTTCACACCAATTTCTTAACATCGATCGCTGCTCTCCAGAAATCAAATTATTGAGGTCTTGCTCGATATGAATTGAGTCGTGGTACCACTGCCTTGAAAATCGTTGTGTGAGCCCATCAAAGAACTCATGATAGTTAATTTTAGTGATCAGCAAAAGCTCTAGCGTGATGCCAATTAAATCTTGAGCCAAATCAGGGGATAGGGTCAGAAATCCTAGCTTATTCAACAGTTTTTGGTTGTAAGCCTGCGTATAGAATTCCGCAAAAAGCTTCAGACTGCCTATCATCTCCGATGACGGGATGACAGCAGACAATGGCCGTTGCAGCATTTCCAGATTCCAGCGGCAAGCGCCGGGTTGATTGCGATAGCTATAGCGACCCGAGCGATCGAACGATGCAGCCGTAAAGTAAGGATTGTAGGTCTCAATAAACGCGTAGGGGCCGTAGTCAAACCCTTGCCCCACAATGGACATATTGTCCGTGTTGAGCACGCCATGGCAAAATCCAATGGCCATCCATTGACCGACTAATTGGGCGACCCGTTTGACTAACACAGCATAAAACAAAGGGTATGGATTAGGGTCTTGCCAGATTTCTGGATAGTAGTCAGTGATGACATGGTCAAGTAGCTGCTTAATCAGATCGGGGCGATCGTAATAGGCCAACCGTTCAAAGGTGCCAAAGCGAATATGGGAACGACTTTGACGAACCATAACGGCAGAGCGGGCAGGCGAAGGTTCGTCGTCTCTTTGGAGGGGTTCCCCAGTTTCAATTAAGCTCAAACACCGAGCAGTCGGCACTCCCAACTGATGGAGGATCTCCGCTGCCAAGACTTCACGAATGCCCCCTTTGAGGCTTAACCGACCATCTCTCGCGTGAGAGTGTGGCGTCGTACCCGACCCTTTGGTGCCCAGATCGTAGAGATGCCCATCAGCGCCCCGGATTTGCCCCCAAAGAAACCCTCGACCATCGCCCAGATAGGGGTTGTACTGGCCAAACTGATAGCCGTGGTAGCGCAGGGCCAGACACGACGGCGCGCCCTGAAACTGACCGAAGCATTCAATAAAATGGCGATCGCTAACCTGATCGGATGACAAGCCCAATATCGGGAGCAACGCGTTGTTGCGGAAGCGCAGCAGATGCTGGGGAAACGTCGCCGGCCGCACCATATCAAAGAATTCATGGCCGAGAGATTCAAAAGCCGACTCATAGGACAACGTCTGGAAAGGATTCGTCATGGTCACGGGGTCGGCAGATAAACGCTTGTGTCTGCCCGATCGCTGAGGACAACCCGTTTGGCGGCGATCGCGACAACAGGGCGCGGCCCTTAAAAGTTTTTGGCTTGATGGGTCTCAGGATCGAACTCAAACCGGGCCTTGCTATGAGTTTCCCCATAGAGGTTAAAGGTGACCATCGGCGTATCGCCAACGGCCTCTACACAATGAATTGCCCCAGGAGAAAAGCTGATGACATCTCCAGGGCAAAAGATTTTTTCTCCTGCTGGAGTCACTTTATCTCTGGACTCTGGAGTTGGCGTGCGCTGCCAAAATGTATTTTTCTCTTGCCCCTGCAGCAGGGTCACCACACCCCAAGTGCCGTGATTATGCACCGGAGAGACCGCTCCAGGCGGGTAAGTGTTGGTTTGAACCGTGAGGGGATAACCAATTTCGTCGTAGAGCGTCTGGATCGCCACATCATTTAAAGTGCTGAGTTCAGGGTGTTGCGTCTGCAACCAATAGGAGTTGAGGGCTAACTTACGGACGAGATGTCGAATAGCCGGCAGACAGTCATGCTCGTTGGGTGATTCTTTAAGAACGTCTTCTACCTGTGTGAGAAAACGATGAAAGTGGTAAGGCGTTTCCAGTAAATTCCATTCTCGAGGAGCGGTACAGGCTTGCACCTGGCCATCATCGGCAACCCCCCAGTCTTGTCGCTGTGTCACACTTTCACCTCAGAATCGCAGCCCAAAGTTTCTACCAATACTTTTAGGCCCATTTTTTACCTAATCAAATCTGGCAGAGACATGCGGATTATAGGAGATGTCAATTGTTGAGTTGTGGGTGCTGTTAAGCTTGTACTCAAGGGCTAGAAGTATCAACTGATCACTATTTGAAAAATAGTTCGGGTTGATGGACGAGTATTTTTCTCGAAGCTTTGTTTCAAGTTGATGATCGTTGTCTAACGACTCATGAACCTAAAGCTTCAGGACTGATACCAACCAGCTTTATCTTTGAGGAAAGCGAGCGATCTCGATATCCGTAGACCAAGCTCTAGTTGGCTCGCACAATCTTTCGCGCGGTGAGTCACTAGATCGTGGGGGAAATTTTGGAGATCGCTCATCACTGCCAGCAGTGCCCTGGCAGCATTCAATATGCACCCTGCGAATAAGTCAGCTCATAGCTATGAGAATAGACCTCGAAGATTAGACCGAATGGATCTTCTACATAAACCATCCGATAGGGCTTTTCACCCGGATAGTACTCACGGATTGGCATTCTTTGCTTGCCGCCATGGGACAATATTTTTTCTACCAGACCCTCTATATCTGGATCCTGTACGCAAAAATGAAATGTGCTCGTTTTCCAGTACTCGAAATCCGTTGGCTTCTCGTTGTTTTTAAACTCAAACATTTCCACGCCAATTCTGTCGCCGGTGGACATGTGCGCAATTTTGAAAGAGCCCCAGCCAGCCCCAAAGACATCAATACACATTTGACCGATGGGTGTTTCTGATTCTTCAGTAATCACGGTTGGCTTCATGATCAAATACCAACCCATCACTGCACGATAAAACTCAACAGCTTTCTCTACATCAGGAACAGAAATCCCAATGTGCGAGAAAGTTCTTGGGTATGTACTCATTTCTATTCCTGGTTTTAGAAGTTGACGTTGCCTATCACCCACCGAAGATGACCTCTGCATCATAACCAAACAATGCTTGGTTATGATGTACGTGTATGGATCGCACTTGCTTAATTTCTTGATCTGGTGCGTTCTCGAAAATTTATCGGCGGAGCAATTAGGAATCGCAGTTGAGAACGTATCCTACAGCTACTTGCTAGTCCACAAGAAAAAAAGAAGTAATTCCATTAAAAAAACTATTCTTTGCCGTGTATCAATTCAGCAATCTCCGATGCAATTTCTTCAACAGTGTTTATGGCTGTACTACGAGCAACCTTATCAGCAAGGGAAGGACTGAAGTCAATTACCTGTTTCCTAGTTACATTGTGCCAGATTGGGAGTAATATTTGTTCTTCAGTATTATGTCTAGTAACTAATCCGTCGAGTTCATAATTTGTCCACCCTTTTTTAAAAAATTTTTCCGACAGAACAATTAAACCAACCTTGCTTGTAGCGATTCCTTTGTCAATTTTTCGTCTAAGGCTGTCGCCAATTCTAAGCTCAAACTCGTCATACCATACAGATATGTTTTCATTTTTAAGCGCTTCAGCTAATGGACGAACCACCTCATCTTTGTCATCAGAAGCGTGAGAAATAAAGACATCATATTCTTTCTCGATTGCATCAAACCTTGATTCGCCAAATTCAAGATGATCTTGATATAAGCTTGGCACTGAAGATAAAGGTGCTTCTCTAAAAGCTGGTAATGCACCAGGTAGTACTCTGACAGAAGCATTAACTCTACCGGAATAGCCTCCCGTATCAATCGCCACATGCCAATGACCAGCACGTGGAACCTTTAGAAGAACAGGCGATTTCTTAGCATGGCCCCCATAGAATCGATGCTTTCGTCCGCTTTTATAACTTTGGAAGTTAGAGTTATCCATTAGACGGACATTTGCAGCATTCCCAGAAAGCGTTATTTCAACAATCTCGCCGCCCTTTATATTTCCTAAGTCTGTATGTATAAATTTCATCTGTGGCTACTCTTCAGGGTCAGAAATAATACTCTTCTCATCAAAATCTATATCATATCTAACAGTAGATTCCAGTTGCTCGCCTTCTGGAAATCGTTTCTTTATTGTATGTATAATGCTAGTAATTTCATCATCAGTTCTTCGCCATATTGTAAGTAGCACGATGCTCGAAATCAACGAAACTGATGCAACGATTACAAATACATCAAAGACGCGATCAGAACTGATGGGCGTAGAAAAAAGAACAATTGCAAAAGAGGAGAATATAGATAGCAACGCCAGTCCAAACGTAAGATATAGAGATGAAATGCTTCCACGTTCAAGTGCAGCCAATTCAGTTTCATTGACAAAATACACAACCACCTTATGCGTTTTTGGCGCAATAATCTCTGATGTAAATTGCTGTTTATTCACCATAAGGAGTCCATTTGTTTTTGGAATATAACTATACACACAGCATCACATCTAGCAAATTACATCCTTATCTTTGGATCTAATTTGCTAGATATAGGGAATAACATCTGTTTCCAGACCTTATCCCCTATATCTGCTGCATGACTCCGGGCGACCAGGTTGTTGTACGTCACTTGTGATGCAAAAGCTCGTAAAGGGAAGTTCTGTACGTTTACCAGAGCACCACCCTAACCATTTCATTTTCCCGGTCAAATCAGAGAAGTTACTCGGCTAGAAATTTAGCCTTTCGACTAAAAATCGTATGTTTACTAGGTTCGGAATTTCACCCTATTTCATCATAGGCACCATCTCAAAAAGACGAGTTCCCTAAAAACAGGGTTTGTAGATGTTTCTCTCATCACGATCCTGCATCAGCTTGAGCCGACACTCAGACTAAGTATGCCGGTACAGTACTTTGAACAGACATACCACCGTTCGGCATACCCAGGGCTTAACCTTATTCGTTGGGGAAGAGGCCTAGCTGACTGGGTACAGACGGCGTCGCTCGATAGCTTTGAATGGTCGACTCCAACGCCGAAACTGCCTGCACAAACTGCACGTCTTGAGCAGAGGCTAACCGGGCCGGGTCATTAAATAGCGCCTGCAGTTCAACGTTGCTCAAGTCAACCTCAATATCTGGGGTGATGCCGCGTTCGCTAATGTCAGTGCCGTTGGGGGTGTAATAGTGGGCGATCGTCACGGCCAACCCCGACCCATCGGAAAGACCATAGAGCGACTGCACTAAAGCTTTGCCATAGGTGGTTGTGCCCACCACCGTCGCCCGATTGTTATCCTGCAGGGCTCCGGTCAAAATTTCACTAGAGCTGGCAGAACGGCTGTTAACCAACACCGCCATCGGCAAATCTGTCAGAGCGGAGCGGTTGGCGCTGATTTCTGCCGGGTCGCCATCGCGATCGAGCGTTAGCACAATCGGCCCCCGCTGCAGCCACAGTCGGCTGATCTCAATACTGGCTGATAGCAACCCGCCGGGGTTGCTGCGCAGGTCTAAGACAAACGCTTCAGCATTCTGTTCCTTGAGGGTCGTAATGGCCTCCACCATTTGCTCTGTTGCGTGGCCGTTAAACTCATCCAGGCGAATGTAGCCGATGCGATAGCCGTTCACCTCTTTAAGCTGATGGGCCACGGTCGGCAGTTCGAGGCGGGCGCGGGTCAAAATCACCGAGCTAGGCTGGCCGCTCTGCCGCGAATAGGTGAGGGTAACCTGTGAGCCATCGGCCCCCCGCAGCAGTCGGGCAACGCCTGTCGTGCTCAAGCGCTCAGTCGATTGGCCATCGACCAACAAAATGCGATCGCCCGCTCGCAGACCACTAGCTTCTGCTGGTGAGTCAGCCAACACCGTCGTCACAAAAATGCCTTGAGACTGGTCATCGCGGCGCAGCTGCAGCCCCACCCCAGAGACTTCTCCAGCAGTTTGGTCAGAGAGGTCGGAATATTCTTGCGGGTCTAAAAATCGCGTGTAGGGATCGTTGAGGCGACGCAGCTCCTCTCGCAAGGCGGTATAGGCCGCTTCTGTCGAACTGTATTCCTGACTCAGCAGGCGCTGCCGCACTGCGAGCCAGTCAGTTTGATTAAAGGTGGAATCAACATACTCTCGATGTACCAGCTGCCACGCTTCATCGAGCACAGCCTTGGGATTATCTTCTAAAACCTCGATCGCCTCAGCCGTCGGCACCCGAACGGGACTCGCAATCGCAAATGCTGTCAGCAGAGAGGTCGCAATCACCCCCTGAGCAAGATCCATCAGCGAGGGGCAGCGGCGGTTGGCAGAAGAGGTCATAGGTTAAGTCAACGAAGGTGGGCGCAGGCAGATCGGGTAGATGACTCAAAGCTGCAGGGCATCAACTCAGCAGCGTGGGTGGTGAGCAGGCCATCGAGCAAGTTGAAATTAGTCTAGCCAAAATCTTTTCCCAACGGGCGGTCTATGTTCCAAAAATAAGACTGTGTTTAGGTTTCTTACTAAATGGGAGGTGAGGGGTAGGGAGTGGAAGGTGAGAGCTTGGAGTGCTGAGGGGCAAGGGGAGCAAAGGGGGCGAGGGAGCCGATTGATCGCACGCGTGCGATCAATCGGGAGCATTACTCTGAAATAAGGTTTTGTAGAGGGGCAGTTCCCCAACTATCGCTCAAACCTCCTGAACAAGGCTATGCCCCACAGTTCCCACGACAACGGGCAAAGGTATTTTCACCGTTGGGAGTATCGCGCCAGCAGAATGAGCCTTGACCCTGAAGACAACCTGAATTCAGGGCATCGCTGCGCTACCGACATATCTACCCTCTCCTCTCCACCCTCCACCAGCCCCCACTGGTCGCTGCCGCCAAGAGCAAGATACGACTCAATCAGTTAGCAGGATAAGTTGGGTGGGGTCGAGGTGAATGTGCCAGGGTTGAGGACGGCCCTTCAGGAGATCCCAGCGATCGCGATAGACCTCGGCCTGCAGGTGATAGTCCTGAGTTGAGGTGGGGGGACTGTGGAGCTTGAGATAGAGGCTGACTCGGTGCTGAGTTTCACTCACCATGGCCAGCCAGCCGGGAAATGTATTGGGGAGATCGCCCAATCTCACAAACTGGATGTGATGGGCGCGCAGGCCGACATAGTTGAGGTCAACGGGGATGGGGTGAATTACCCGGAGCGCACAGCCCCACTCTAAAACTTCAATGCGATCCTCCTGGAGGACGCGGGCGTGGGCAAAGTTTTTGCATTCCGTCACCTTGGCGACTTGATAAGTCGGGGGACTGGCAAAAATGGTGGCTTTGGGGCCGTGGGCGATCGCGCGCCCCTGGTCTAACACCAGCAGATCGGTGCAGACCCGGTAGGCTTCTTCGAGCTTGTGGGTGATGAACAGCGCCACGCCAGGATAGGTTGAGAGCACCTCAACTAGCAGCCGCTCAATTTGGCTACGCAAATAGGTATCCAACGCCGAAAGTGGTTCATCTAACAGCAAAATATCGGGTTGAATGGCCAGCGCCCGCGCCAGGGCTACCCGCTGCTGCTGCCCACCCGACAGCTGATGAGGATAGCGATCGCCCAGCCCCGTCAGCTCCATCATGGTGAGATAGTTCGCGACGGCGGCGGGGCGCTGAGGTTTGGGGAGCGCCTGCATGCCAAAGGCAATGTTTTGCGCCACGGTGAGGTGAGGAAACAGCGCATAGTTTTGAAACACCAGCCCCACTTTGCGATCGCGGCTGGGCACATCGATCCGCTTGTCGGCATCAAAGAGCACTCGCCCATTCAGAATGATATGCCCGGCAGAGGGGGTTTCTAGCCCGGCAATGCAGCGCAGGGTCATACTTTTGCCCGAGCCCGATGCTCCGAGTAGGCCAAGGGGCTGCTCTCCAGTGTCAAACTGCACCTGCAGATGAAAACCGGGGATCGTTTTCTCCAGGTTGACCTGCAGTTCAACACTGGGGGCGGGGGCCGGTGTCGCCAATGGGGGAGCGCCCGTCGATAAAGCGGTCGGGCTCGTCGGCGCGCCGCGCGCGCGGGGCGGCACGGCAGATGTAGATTGAGCGGTCGAGACCGGGGCCACAAAATCTACAGTGGGAGCCGCGAGGGGCGGCAGGGGTAATTCTGGTGATCGCGCCCAATAACGGTCAAGAGTGGTGCCAAAATACACCTGGTCAAACAGTCGTCGCAGCAGGGGACTGGGTCGCGCTGTCGTGAGGTGAGATTGGCGATCGCCACGATTGAGTCCGGCAATAACCACCAGCGAAATCGTCACCATCAGCAGCACCCAAGCCAGTGCTACCCCCATGCGTCTGGCTTCTGCCGCAAAAAAAATGGCGATGGGCATGGTCTGCGTTACGCCCGGAATGCTGCCCCCCACCATCAGGGTGGCCCCAAACTCGCCCAGGGCACGAGCAAACGCCAGGACTGTCCCCGCCAGCACCCCTGGCCAAGCCAAAGGCAGCAAGAGTTGCCAAAAGATACGCCATTCTGACGCGCCGAGGGTGCGCGCCGAGCTGATTAGCGTACGGTCAATCTGCTGAAAGGCGCTCAGCACCGTCTTATACATCAGCGGAAAGGCGACGACCGTGGCGGCGATCACGGTCGCAGCCCAGGTAAAGAGCACGGTGATCCCCATGGCGTCGAGCAACCATCCGATCGGGCTATTGTTGCCCAACAGCAGCAGCAGCAAAAATCCGACGACGGTGGGTGGCAGCACCAGTGGCAGCGTGAAGAGGCCGTCAATCCACCTTTGGGCACGGCGACGATCGCTGATCATCCACCGCGCTGCGGCAATACCCAACAGCGCTGCCAGCAGAGTCGCGGTCAGGGCCGTTTTGAGCGAGATCCAAAGCGGAGACAGGTCAGCGAGCATGGGCACAAGAGCAATAGAGCAGTTAGATGAGGGAGGTGCCCAAACATCATGTGCGGCTTGTAGGAAGTTGGCGACAGGCGTTCGATCCGACTTCAGGACGCCGGGAGTGCCAGCACTTATTCCGCCATGGCAAAACCATATCCTTGAAAGATCGCCACCCCAGTCTCACTGGCGAGAAAGTCGATAAACGCCTGAGCTGCCCCGGCTTCATCCGTATCCTGCACCACGGCGATCGGATAAATGATCGGGGCATGGGTGTCCGCCGCCGCGGTCGCCACGACCTGAGCTTGGTCAGACAGTTGGGCATCGGTGGCATAAACCAGCCCGGCATCCACATTGCCGGTTTCGACATAGGCCAGCACCTGTCGCACATCTTTCGTAAACACCAACTGCGACTGCAGCGGGTCAAACAGATTTAGGGCAGTCAAGGTTTCTTTGGCATAGCGTCCAGCGGGCACACTGTTGGGCTCGCCGATCGCCACTCGATCCACAGCAGTGGGCGTCAAATCGGCCAACCCCTTAATGGCGGTCTCGCCCGGCGGCACCACGAGCACAATATCGTTTTGCAGCAGATCTTGCCGACTGCCAGACCAAATCTGGTCTTGAGCTGCCACCTCATCCATCCACTGAGTTGAGGCAGAAAGAAACACATCGGTCGGCGCACCCTGGATAATCTGCTGGGCCAGCGAACCAGACGAGCCAAAGTTATAGGTGATCGTGACGTGAGGGGCGACGTCTTGATAGGCCACTTGAGCGTCTTTGAGGGCATCTTGCACGCTGGCAGCGGCAGAAACGGTCAGTGCTACCGGCTCATCGGTACCGGCGACATCGGCAGTCGGCAGGGTAGAAGCCGTGGGCAGGCCACAGGCGATCGCACCGCCCCCGGTAAGCACTGCCAGCGAGAGCCACAGCGTGATTTGTCGTCGTTTCATCGAGACACCTCAGGGTCAGGGTTGCTACGGCTTATACATCAGTCATGCTTTGTCCCCCTCAATCCCCTTAAAGCCCCTCGGGCATGGCTGCGCTTAGGAAAAGGGGAACATCCCAGTTCAAATTGGCCAGAGCCCCCTTAATAAAAGAGGCCACGACAGCGGGGGAGCGGCCTTGTCGCTGAGTTCTAGAAAGGTGGATAAGCGACAGCGATCAAGACTGGGGTTGCGCGGGCGCTTGGGGATAGAGCCCCAACTGGTGACTGAGTTCGCGGGCGATGAAAATCAAAAATTTAGCGGCGTCACCATTGTCTTGATGGGCAAAGTAGCTGGCCGTTTGCATTAACACCTGCACAAACTCGGCGTCGAGCAGATCAGATTCAGCATTGAGAATCTCGGGTTCTTCGCCATTGGGGCAGGCCAACAAACGATCAACCAAGGCAAAATAGCGAGTTTGACGTGGCGTGGGCGCAGCAGGATTGGGGGTAGTTTCTGTCATGGCTAGGGGAGGTGAGGGAATTTTTCAGAAATAATGGGCAGATCGGTGGAGTTTGACGCTGCCAAACCCCTGCAGGTTAGGTTGCTGGTCTGGCAAGGATGATTTCAGCGCCGCCGCTTCAAGAGGTGGAACTGGGCTGATATTGAGCCGGAAGACTGTCAGGCACCAGGGAAGGATAGGCCGGCTCTAGATCTTTGAACAGCACCGTACTGAGGTACCGTTCACCAAAGCTGGGCTGAATCATGACAATCAGCTTGTCAGCATTTTCGGGACGTTGACCGACGGTGATCGCCGCTGCTAACGCCGCCCCGGTGGAAATACCGGACAGCAAGCCTTCTTCTCGGGCTAGGCGACGACTGTAGGCGATCGCATCGGCATCGGTTACCGTGACCACCTCGTCGATCAGATCGACCTGCAGCACGCCGGGCACAAAGCCCGCGCCGATCCCCTGAATCTTATGAGGGCCGGGATCGCCACCAGACAATACGGGACTGCTCGTGGGTTCGACGGCGATCGCCTGCAAGTCGGATTTCCGCGACTTCAGCGCATCGGCAAGTCCCGTGATGGTGCCGCCGGTGCCCACACCCGCGACGACGATATCGACCAACCCATCCGTGTCGGCCCAAATCTCCTCAGCCGTGGTTTCGCGGTGAATTTGCGGATTCGCTGCATTCTCAAACTGCTGCGGCATAAAGGCATTGGGGAGTTGATCAACCAGGGCTTGGGCTTGGGCGATCGCCCCTTTCATCCCCAGGTTGCCGGGGGTGAGCACCAGTTCCGCCCCGTAGGCTTTGAGCATGGCGCGACGCTCTTGACTCATCGTCTCGGGCATCGTGAGAATCAGCCGATAGCCCTTAGCCGCCGCCACCATGGCCAGCGCAATACCCGTGTTGCCCGAGGTCGGCTCTACCAGCACGGTCTCAGCCGGGGTAATCGTGCCCGCCACCTCCGCCGCATGCACCATGTTGGCCCCAATGCGATCTTTTACCGAGGCAGCGGGATTCATACCCTCTAGCTTGACCAAAATCTGCGCTTGGCAGCCCTCTGCCTGAGGAATGCGATTGAGCTGCACCAGCGGCGTGCGGCCAATGAGTTGAGTAATATCTTTTGCAACGTGCATAAACGAGCCTCCTCAAACGAGTTTTCTAACCAATAGAAAGGAGCAACGGATGGCGGGCCCGAAGACTCGCAGTAGCGAGCTGATGCGAAGCATGGGATCAGCCCAATGGTAGGAACGGGTGCATTGCACTGCGCAACTTAACCCATTGTCTAGGATCTGAATGCTCAAATCCAATGCCGTCTATATCGACAGCGTCAAGCCTTACAGCACTATTTCCAGCCCGCCTTAAGGCGATGAATAGACTCGCCGCAGTGCAACTACTGGAATAGATGTCAAGCTCGATGAACATTTCCCATACAGCGATCTGCTGCTATAGGTATTTCGCCAGTTTCGTCGCCAAAAGACTGTATCGACAAAAGCATTTTTACTTTATCTTTTTGTTTGCTCGCACTTTTTCAAGCGAGATATTTATCGAACCCTTTGCTTTTAAATATGGTCACTTTCGCCAATACATTTCTTCATATTAAGTGCTTTGAAAATTAGCATGATGAATTTTCAGTATCCCAGTTCAAATGTCTGCTTAATTCCCAGTCTTGGTTTTCACCCGATCGTCAGCCACCGTTTGAGGAGGTCACCACGGATGGCTGAAAGCACCATATGGCAGAATTTTCAGCCTCGTAGACCTGGCTCGTCTGGCAGAATACTCCGCCCACTCCATGTCGTAGGGCTGCCCCTAACCGCAGGGTATCTACTGTGGCTGGAGCAATCGCTTAGTTTACGGTAGTGCCTTAGCTAATTTCGTCGGCATAGCTGCGCCAACACTCCACATCGCCGACGGCCTATTGAGATTTAATTCCGCCTTTAAGGATAATTTCAGTACTGTCTAAAAATCTACGAAACTTGATATTTACTGAATAGACAAATCAGCAAAAGTGCTAACGAACCAGAGGTCGAATTAAGCTGCACGCTCTATCCAACCAGACATGAATTAACCTGGTTCACAGCAAAAGTCTGTTGTATTGCCATCAGTTTTCCTAGTCGCGATATCAACATTACTGAGCTGCGGGCCTCTCACCAAAGTCAGGCGATATTTCCAGACACCCCCCTTGAAAAAGCGCCACACAGCATTAACCGGCCCCGACTCACCAACAATTAGGAAAAGCGGCAGGCAGATTCAGAGCGATTCCCCCAAGAAGCAGTCAACCGTGGCGCGCTCGCCTAAGATGCGATCGCGCCGATATTCACGCAGCCAGAGCCCGTCACTTTGGTGCAAGTTGATTAACCAGCTGCAGCATCCCTTACAAGGCCGCTTCCACCGGTTCAGGAGTCGCCACTGCGATGAGAGCCAAATCGACCCGATGTTCCTGCGGTTCACAAATGTCGGCGCGAATATCAGGGCCAAAGAACTTTTCGATTTTCTCCTGCTTCTCAAGCCATTTAGCAGTTGGCATCAAAGCAGATTCAAACTCCAGCACTAAGGCATAGGCGCCATCAATGTCTTCTTCACGGACGGCCACTAACTCAGGGCGCTCTTCGTCGGAAGGGGCGAGCCCGAGCCGTTCCAGAACTTCATCGAGGTGAGCGTCTTGCCCATAGCGATAGCGCGTGACGTCGCTGCGCACCTGCTTTTGGGTCGGCGTGGCTTGCTGTTCGCGCAGGGCGACCACTGCAGGCGTCGTAGCTTGTGAATAGATGGCCGGTTCTAGTTCAGAGGCGCGCAACGCGAGTCCGCCCAGCAACACCGGAATACCGTAGAAAAAGCCTACTAAGTTGAGGGTGGAATTGTCTTGAAAATAAGCCACAAACCCAACAACTGTCAGAATGCCACCGACAGTCAGCAGGACATTCCCGAGGGATATCTTCCGAAACATGATTTTTTACTCGGTTTTACTGGGTAAATTGTATCGTTCTGTCTAGAACAAAAGCACCTCGCCTTGCCCAAGTAGGTGCGGTTAAGAGGGATAATCAAACACGCCGCGTGATCGAGCGTCATTCTTTGGGGCTTGAGTCCAGTTATTGAATAAATGGGGTTGACTCACTCGATAACCACTAGGCTCGATGGCTAACAGATTTACCCAAACCACCGAATCGCCAACCGCGTAGTCTGACAAAGTGGCAAGATAAGTGAGGGTCTCCCTTAATAATTCTTCATTGGCGTAGCCTGTTGCGATCTTGTCTGACCCTTTTCCGCTTTGAGGCTATTTGCTGAACATGTTGCGCATTTTCACCGATTTTGACGGTCCTATCATGGATGTGTCAGAGCGGTATTACCAGGTTTACCAGTACTGCCTTGAGGCCGCGCGCGAGCCGGGGCAGGCGGTGACTCAGCTACCCAAGCGGGAGTTTTGGCGACTCAAGCGAGCGCAGGTGCCAGAGCGTCAAATTGGCGGGATCTCTGGGCTGCATGATGACCAGGCGCGGCGATTTGCCCTGCTGCGGCGAGAGATGGTGCACAATCGCGCCTACCTCAAATATGATTGCCCCGTCACCCATGCGGTTGAGGCTTTGCAACGCATTCAGCACCTCACTGAGCATCTAGCCGTGGTGACGATGCGGCGGCAATATGCCTTGGGGTTTGCGCTGTCACAATACGCGCTAGAGCATTTTTTCCCCCCTCAGGTGCGTTACTGCTTGCCCGATCAATATGTCAAAAGCCATGACGTAATTGAGAAGACGCGGCTGGTGGGCGAAGCCCTGGCCGAACTTTCACCCGTTTCAGAAACCTGGATGGTCGGTGATACGGAAGCGGATATTGAGGCCGCCAAGGCCCACAACTTGCCGATGATTGCGGTGCTGAGCGGCATTCGCGATCGCGATCGGCTAGCGGCTTACAATCCTGACTTTATTGTCGATAATCTGCAGGCAGCGGTCACCATCATTGCCGAACAAACGTCATCCGCATCGAAGTCGTGATGCCATCGTGGAAGACGGTGTCCAGCAGGTGCTGCCCTCACTGACAATCGGCCAACAGTCCCCGATCAACCAGTTGAGCGTTTAGGTAGCCTTAAAACTGCTGCAAAAATCGTAAGTCACTGCTGTAAAGGCGGCGAATATCATCAATTTCATGCTGCACCATCGCTAGGCGCTCAACGCCCAGGCCAGCGGCAAAGCCCGTGTAGACCTCCGGGTCATAGCCGACGGCTTGCATGACGTTGGGGTCGATCATGCCGCAGCCCAGCACTTCTAGCCATTGGCCGTTCCACTCAACATCGACCTCAGCCGAAGGCTCTGTAAACGGAAAGAAACTGGGCCGAAAGCGAATGGGAATATCACCAAACAAAGCGTCAATAAACGCCCGAATCGTGCCCCGCAGATCGGTAAAGGTAATGCCTTTATCAATCGCAAAAAATTCAATCTGGTGAAACACCGCAGCATGGGTCGCATCGACCGTATCGCGCCGGTAGCAGCGCCCAGCAGCTAACACCCGACAGGGCGGCTCATGCTCTTTCATGTAGCGAATTTGCACGTTAGAGGTGTGGGTGCGCAGCAGGTCACCATTGGGCAGATAGAGCGTATCCTGCATGTCTCGAGCAGGGTGATCGGGCAAAAAGTTGAGCGCCTCAAAGTTGTAATAGTCGGACTCAATTTCTGGCCCACCCGCGACGGTGTAACCAAGGCCGACAAAGATTTCGGTGATTTGGTCAATGATGCTATTAATCGGGTGCACCCGGCCCTGAGCAGCGAAAACGCCCGGCATCGTCACGTCCAGCGTTTCTGCCGCCAGCTGAGCATTGATAGCAGCCTGCTGAAAGTCAGCCTTGCCCGCTTCTAACCGGGTTTGAATCGCCTCTTTGACCTGATTGGCTAACGCACCAATGCGGGGGCGATCGGCGGCGGGCAGCTTGCCCATGCCGCCCAAAACCTTAGAAACTTTGCCCTTTTTACCGAGATAATCCAGGCGAATTTTCTCTAAAGATTCCCGGTCGGTCGCCTGGGCGATCGCGGCTGCGCCAGCGGCTTGTAGAGATTGCAGCTCAGATTCTAAATCAATCGAGGGTTCAGACATACCAAAAGACTTAAATGATGGCGATAGGGAGAAGGAAGCCGAGAACGAATCACAGCGCGTTCTCTTCAAGCCAGGCCGCGCCGCGCAGCTTTGACTAAAACCTGAACGCAACCGGTGCTAGACGTTCTCCCGCAATGGGAAATCAGAATAAGAACATCTTTACTTTAATCTATGGGAGCCGCGATCGCGCAGCGCGCAGGCTGCAAATGGGAACCCTCAGACCAGCGCTAGAGTCGGCAATATTAGCCAAGGTTTAAGATAATCACTCTTAAACTGCGCTGCTTTACAGTGGCCTAACCGGAATCTTATGAAACTGCTCATTAGCAACGACGACGGTGTCTTCGCCACGGGCATTCGCACCCTGGCCGATACCCTGGCCGCCGCTGGCCATCAGGTGGCAGTCGTCTGTCCTGATCGCGAACGGTCAGCCACAGGACATGGCTTGACGCTACATAAGCCCATTCGCGCCGAGGCGGTCGAAGGGGTTTTTCACCCGGCTGTAGCCGCCTGGGCCTGTTCTGGCACCCCGGCAGATTGTGTCAAGCTAGCGCTCGGGGCCATTTTGCCAGAGCCGCCCGATATGGTGCTGTCGGGCATCAACCACGGCGCCAATCTGGGCACCGACGTCTTATATTCCGGCACCGTTTCGGCAGCGATGGAAGGGCTGATTGAGGGCATTCCGGCGATCGCATTGAGCCTCAACAGTTTTACCTCAGAGCATTTCCAACCCGCTGCCCAGTTTGCGCAGACGCTGCTTGACACCCTGACGCACCAGCCATTTCCCCAACCGCTGTTGCTCAACGTCAATATTCCGGCGGTGACGGCTACCGACATTCAGGGCAGCGTGATTGCCCGTCAAGGCGTGCGCCGCTACGTGGATCTGTTTGAAAAGCGCATTGACCCACGCGGTAAAACCTACTACTGGCTCGCTGGAGAAGTCTTAGAAGAGGTGGCTCACCAGGAAGACAGCTATCAATTACTGTCAGAGCAACTGCAGCGATTATCGGAGTTTGGTACCTTAAAGAACGTCCCCATTGATGTGGTCGCCATTCGTCAAAATCTCATCACCTTGACCCCACTGCACTACAATCTGACGTCCCCTCTGGGCATTGGGCAATTGCAAGCATGGCAATCGCAGGGCGATCGCCCCTTGCATCATCCTGATCAGCTGGGCTCTGAGATGAAACCATAAGAGTCAGAAGAATCCTGGCAGCCGGTTTTTGAGACTTTGTAAAGATTCACCACAAACACAGTAGATAGAATTATGTTGGGGCAACACTTTGAAGAAGTTAGTTTTAAATATTTTCCATACTATTAGGGATATTAATCGTCAGCGTCGGGGCATATTCCGTAGCGACTCGCCAATTTTGCAGCAGCACACTCATGTCTGATACAGAGAACCAGTTTTTGATCCGCTTCTGGGGAGTTAGGGGCAGCATTGCCTGCCCAGGCTCCCATACTGTTCGCTACGGCGGCAACACGTCTTGTATTGAGATGCGCGTTGGCGGCAACTTATTGGTCTTTGACGGCGGCACGGGCCTGCGCGAGCTGGGCTTGAAATTGCTGTCTGAGATGCCGATGGATGCGACGATGTTCTTTACGCATTCCCATTGGGATCACATTCAAGGCTTTCCGTTCTTTGTGCCGGCCTTTGTGCCCGGCAACAAGATCAATATCTATGGGGCGATCGCTCCCAACGGCTCCACCATTGAGCAGCGCCTCAATGACCAAATGCTACACCCCAACTTCCCCGTGCCGCTGCAGATCATGGGAGCCGACATGAAATTCTGCGACATTGATGTCGGCGAAACTGTGAAGGTTGGCGACGTCAAGGTTGAAAACACCTTGCTCAACCACCCTGGCGAAGCCGTCGGCTATCGGGTCAGTTGGAATGGCAAAACGGCTGCTTACATCACCGATACCGAACATTTTCCCGACCGGTTGGATGAGAACGTGCTGTGGCTGTCACGCGATGCCGACGTCATGATCTACGACTCCACCTACACCGATAACGAGTACCACAACGAAAAGTCGAGCAAGGTCGGCTGGGGCCATTCGACCTGGCAAGAGGCGGTCAAAATTGCGAAGGCGGCTAATGTTAAGCAGCTAGTCATTTTTCACCATGACCCGCTGCATAATGACGACTTTATGGATGAAGTCGCGCAGGATACGGCAGAGCAGTTTCCCAATAGCGTGGTGGCTAAAGAGGGCATGGTCATTGACCTAATGTCGGCCCCTGAACCGGCAATTGTGGTTTAGCTCAGATCACGCGATTGCGCTGTAGAGCCCCGGCCATGACAGCACCAACATCAATGCCTGTGCCTGTCAGAGTGACTTTGTGGCCTACTGGCTCAAGACGGCTGGCGTCTGTGCCGGATTGTGTCAAAATGTAAACGTGTGGATCACGTCTTCCTTATCAACGGCTCACACCCCAACGGACATTGCCTTGGGGAACTTCGACGGTGTGCACCTTGGCCATCAGACCGTCATCCATCCCATTGTGGCAGCGACCGCCGCAGCGACCGCTGACGCGCCCGCACCGGGAGCCACACCACTCACCTTTTCATCCCTGCAAGGCTACAGCGATCGCTGCCCTTTTTTGCTAGCGCCTTGTGACTTTCAGGCTGCCTCTCCGCCGGCTGAACTACCGTTGGGGTCGCCGTCGCCGATTCCCACGGTGGTGACGTTTTATCCCCACCCCCAAGAATTCTTTACCGGCGAAGTTCGTCCCTGGCTGACCCCTCTAGCCGAAAAAGCAGCACTGATGAAGCAGCTCGGCGTTCGCCAACTGTTGCTCCTCCCCTTCAATGCTGAGCTTGTCCATCTGCCGCCCGAAGTTTTTGTCGAAAAAGTTTTACTTGAGCGCCTACAGGCCCGACACATCAGCGTCGGGTCAGACTTTCGGTTTGGCCATCAGCGAGCGGGCACTGTCAGCCTCTTAGAACGGCTAGCGACTCAACACGGCACCCGCGTCACGGTGGTCGATCTCGCTCAATCGGCCGGTGATCGCATTAGTAGCTCGCGCATTCGCCAAGCTCTGTGTACCGGCGATATCGACCCAGTGCAGCAGCTGATGGGACGCCCCTATCGCTTGATTGGTCAGGTCGTCAAAGGGCAACAGTTGGGGCGTACACTCGGTTTTCCCACGGCGAATCTGCAGCTCCCGCCCGAGAAATTTTTGCCCCGCACGGGGGTCTACAGTGTATTGGTTTACGATGTGCCGGGAGCCGCCCCAGGCCAGGGTCTCCCTGGCGTCATGAATCTGGGCGTGCGCCCCACCGTTGATGGCCAACATCAAGCCATTGAAGTGCATCTGCTCGGCTGGCAGGGCAACCTCTATGGCCAGACCCTGACCGTCGCCCTCCAAAGCTTCCTCCGACCCGAGCAGCGCTTTGCGTCCCTCGATCGCCTCAAAGCCCAGATTCAGGCCGATTGCGAAGCCGCTGCCGCGATCTTGTAAGTGGGCAATTCTACGGATGGCGGGGCATCATAGGGCCATACTCCCTAAGGAACCAGGATATGGGCGATCGCGTGCATCAGCTGATAGAAAACCTCGGCAAAACTGTGGTCGGTAAAGAGGACGCCATCCGGTTGGTGCTGGTGGCGCTCTTTTCGGGTGGGCATGCCCTGTTAGAAGATGTGCCGGGGGTCGGGAAAACGCTGTTGGCTAAGTCGCTCGCTCGCTGCATTGACGGCACCTTTCAGCGCGTGCAGTGTACGCCCGATCTCTTGCCTGCTGATATTACCGGCACCAATATTTGGAACCCCAGCAGCGGCGAGTTTCAGTTTATGCCGGGGCCGATTTTTGCCCACGTACTTTTAGCGGATGAAATCAACCGCGCCACGCCCCGCACCCAGTCCGCCCTGCTAGAGGTGATGGAAGAACATCAGATGACCTTGGATGGGGTGTCGCGTCCGGTGCCGACGCCATTTTTTGTGATTGCGACCCAAAACCCGGTGGAATATCAGGGCACATTTCCGCTGCCGGAAGCCCAGATGGATCGCTTTGCTCTGTCTTTTACCTTGGGCTACCCCTCTGAATCAGAGGAATCGCAAATGTTGGATCGATTAACCACAGCGACGCGATCGCAAGACTTGCAGCCCTGCATCACGCCCGAAGAGGTGGCCACGATTCAGGCGCAGTGTGCCCAGGTGCGCATCGAAGCGTCGGTGAAGCAATACATCTTGTCGCTGGTGCGGGCAACCCGCGAACATCCCGACGTGACGTTGGGGGCGAGTCCGCGCGGCAGCGTGGCCTTTTATCGCGCTGTGCAGGCGTTTGCGTTTTTGAGCGATCGCGACTACGCCACCCCTGATGACGTCAAACACCTGGCTCCCTACGTGCTGGCTCATCGCCTGATTCCAGCGGGGGGCCACCAGGCCACAGCCATCATCGCCACTCTGTTAGAGACTACCGTCGTGCCCTGACGGCCAATATTTCGCCCGCATCACCATTGACCTCTGCAATTCTCTCGGCACGGTCTGTTTAGACGCTTTTTAAAAAGATGGCGATCGCGATTTTGGGTTGAGCGATCGCCAGGGCAGCACCTGGCCCAATCGTTCAGTCATCCTGATCGGCTCGCCGTCGGCGTACTCTGATCGCTGGCGTGCTCTGACCACTCGAACAGCAGCAAAGCTAAGAGAGCTCATCAGTCCTGAGGATTACGCCTGTTTGCCAGTTTTGACGCGTGGATCCGCCAAATTCCCCAAGTCATAAAGTTACGATTACCTAGCATTAATCTTGAACCGATAAAGTCTTCAACTGGTGAGCGTTTAGAAACCTCTAAATGCTGGCATTTCAGGCATTGAACAATCGATGCTGAGCGATTGACGCGATGGCCAGTTGCCTCAGATCTTAAACTTTACGGTCGGGCAAAAATCCAGCGTGCCGAGGCTTCAGCAGCCCTAATCAAAATGTTGAAGAGAGAGAGTTGAGAGGACCATGGGTTTTAACCGCAGGCAATTTTTGATGTTTATGGGAGCGACTGCCGGGGCAACTGCCTTGGGGCCTTTGGGTCGATCCGGAGAGCCCGTCGCAGATCTGTTTCAAGGGGCACCAGCACTAGCCAGTTCGCTACCCTTTGAGCCCGTTCAGGGGCCCATGCCGGTGTTGAGTGGGGGCCTCCCGCTGACCGAACAAGCTCAACGGCTGGGGCAATATGCGGTGCGGGATGACTTGGTGCTGCCATCAGGCTACACCTATGACGTCATTGGTGCATGGGGTGACACCCTGGGTGATTCTCGGTTTGGGTATAACAACGACTATCTCTCGTTTGTCGAAACGGCACCGAGCGAAGGCTATCTGACCATCAACTTCGAATACATCAGCGCAGCTACCTGGATGGCATCCTACCCCGAGGTGATTGGCCGCAACCTGCCGCTAGAAGACATCCAAGCCGCAATTGAAGCCGCCGGTGAAGACGGCATTGATGTCGCTGGACTGTCTGAGAGCAATCGCCTCAAAGCGCAAATGCTAGAGCTGGGCAAAGAGGCGCTGACTGATGTGGGAATTGGCGTGCTTGCCATCCGCCGCAACGAATCAGGAGCCTGGGAGCGGAGCTTCTCTGAGAGCGATCGCCGCATTTCGGGCATCTCAGGTCTGACAGACGGTCGCTATCTCACCGCCACGGGGCCAGCGCTCGCTGTTTTCACCAAAGCCTCAGGCCAGGGCTACATTGACGATCTCAGCGACAACATTATCGGCACTTTCAACAATTGCGCCGGGGGCACCACCCCTTGGGGCACCGTCATGAGCGCCGAAGAAAACTTCCAAAACTACGTGCCTGAACCGGTCTACAGCGATGGCACCTCACTGCCCATTGACGCCAAGCCTTTTGTGGTGAGCGCCGATGGCTTTGACGGGTTAGGGAGTGGCTTTGGCTACGCGGGCAACAAGTACGGCTGGATGGTGGAGGTTGACCCAGCCAACCCCAGTGATTACGGCGTCAAGCACACTTGGTTGGGCCGCTTCCGTCATGAAGCAGTGGCCGTGCGGGCGGTGGCAGACCGCAAAATGGCGGTGTATTCCGGCTGCGATCGCCGCGGCGGTCACCTCTACAAGTTTGTCAGCGCTGGTACCGTCATAAATCCGACCAGCAAGGCCAATTCCGAGCTGTTCGCTGACGGCATGCTGTATGCCGCAAAATTCAATGCCGATGACACCGGCACGTGGATTCCGCTCCAAGCAGATACGCCGGTGGCGCCCGATATGCCAAGTCAAGTAGCGGGGGGCATGATCACGATGCCCAATCGCCCTGATGGCGGCATGATGAAAATCGAGACGGATGCTGACATGCAGGCTTTCGCCCAGCAATACAGCACGCTTGGCGACCTGTACGAAGGTTCGGCGGCAGCGATGCAGGGGGCCATCCTCATCGACGCTCACTTTGCCGCCAACGCGGCCGGAGCCACGAATACTGCCCGTCCCGAAGATACCGACGTAGCTGCTGATGGCACGCTCTTTATCGCCTTTACCTCTGGGGGACCAGGGGGCGACGGTGGCCCCCACAACGACATTTTTCAGGGGCCCAACGGCGAAACGCCCTACGAGCACGGCTGGATCATGAAGCTCCAAGAGTCGGACAGTGACCCTGCCGCAATGACCTTCCAGTGGGAAATGATGGGTCTCGGCGGTGAGCCCGCTGAGGGCGGTCTCGGGTTCTCTAACCCCGATAACCTAGAGATCGACGGCAATGGTCACCTGTGGATGGTGACCGATATGTCGACCAGTAAGCACAATCGAGAAGTTCCCAGCCGCATGGCAGCAGACGGGAGCGCCGTGAGCCAGTCCAACCTGCGTGGCTTGTTTGGTAACAACTCGGTGTGGTTTATTCCCACCTCTGGCCCCCATGCGGGTGAGGCCTTGATGTTTGGCTATGGCCCAATGGAATGTGAAATGTGCGGGCCGTTTATCACGCCAGATCAATCCACGCTGTTCTTGGCAGCGCAGCATCCGGGCGAAACCCATGGCATTCGCACAAGCGGGGCATTTGAAACCCGCAAGTTTGCGATGAAGACGACTGACGGTCAGCCCTTTACGCAGGAGCGCAACGTGCCCCTCGGCTCGAACTGGCCCAGCAAACAGCCGAATGCCGCCCCGCGTCCCGCCGTGGTGGCCGTGCGTAAGCTCGACGGAGGCACCTTAGTCTAAAGGGCTTCAGGACTGGCAAACCCAGCTCGTTAGACAACGCGCCTTGTCACAAAATTCTGAACTGGAGTTTTCGACACTATCAGCCGGAGGCACTGCAAGTTTCTCCGGCTGATGTGGTTTTATAGACGGTGACAAAGGCGATCTGTCGTGATGACAAGCGGGCAAGATCTCGACCTCGGCGGTTCGAAGATTCAATCGATGTCGATCTCACCTGAAATCGCGACATGCTGTGAGGTTGCCTGACAGTGACCGCTAAGTTTGGGTTAAACAACAGGAGCATAAGCATTGGTGATTACGCATCTGATTGCTGACATGGGTGGGGTGTTGGTGCAGCTAGAGTGGGTCGAGCGCATGAGTGCGTTACTCGGTCGTGCGATCCCCATTGATGAGCTACATCACCTGTGGATCAGCGCTCGTGCCCCAGTCGATTTTGAATCAGGACGCACCAATTTTGACGAGTTTGCGACAGATTTCATTCGAGAGTTTGACCTGACAGCGACTCAGGCGGAAGTACAGCAAGAGTTTTTGAACTTCGTGCAGGCCCCCATGACAGATTGTGATGAAATTTTGGGTCAGCTTAAGCACAGCTATCATTTGTCGTTACTGTCCAATACGAATCCTGCCCACTATCAAAAGCTGCGCGATCGCTACGATTTTTTCGATCAGTTTGATCAGCTGTTTCTGTCATACCAGCTAGGACTCATGAAACCCGATACCGCGATTTTTCACCAGGTTGTCACTCAGCTTGACGTGACACCAGCAGCGATCGCCTTTTTTGATGATGGCCAGCGCAACGTCGAAGCGGCTCGTCGCTTGGGCATCAATGCGTATCAGGTGCATTCCCCCCAGGAATTAATGGCTGTGGTTAACGGCTGGCAGGCGTCTACCTGACCCACCAGGCGATCGCAACCCTTGCTGAGATGAGTCAAACCAGTCTTCGACATCGTCGGGCCGATCTTCGCCCCGGTCATTGATCCCCAGACGGCCCATCGGCCATGCCGCGTCGGGCCTGAGCAAAGGCTGTCAGCCCCTAGCCATGCATTAGTCTTGCAGCAAATCAGTTTGGTTCATGAAACGCAGCGTTTGCTCTAAATTCGCTGGGAGTGAATCTTGCTCATCCATGTTTGGCATCTCGACCGTGTCCATCGGCGCCGTCGGTGGCATCGTATTTTCACTCAGCACTCTCACCACTTCGGGCGACGGTGACCCCACACGCCGAAACTCAGAGCCGGTGAAGAAGCCAAAGTTCATGCTGCCCAAGCGAATCAGATCGCCATCTTTCAAAATGTGACTTTGTCGAATCCGCACCCCGTTGACGTACGTGCCATTGGTGCTGCCCAGATCATGGAGCATAAACCCGCAGGCTGAGTCAAAGCGAATAGCCGCATGACAGCGCGAAAGACGGCGATCGCGAATGGGCAAAGAAGCTTGATTGGGATCACGACCAAACGTCCAGATTTGGTTTTTGAGCTGAGGCTGCAAGAAGATTTGCGATCGATCTTCAGAAACGTTGGTGATCAACAGTGCCTGTTTGTCAGTCACCAGCCCTAGCACATAGGAAAAATTGCCAGGACGCACCGGCATCTGCTTATCAACCGTGGCTAAGCTCAAAATCTCATTGAGCAATGCCGGATTTTGCTCATATAGTCGTCTGAACGTTTGAAATAGGTTCAAACTATTCTGGATATCCTCATCAGGAGAATCCATATTAGACAGAGCGTATTCACTCAAAGCTTTGGGATCAAACATGAGTTCCCGTTTTCATATTGCAATCAACAACCTAGAACAAGCAACACGCTGCAAGGCTTGAAAATTCTCGCGAGGTTCAATAAAGCCAGCTGTATTTCCTGAACAATCGATGTTCACACAGAAATTTTGTTTCTCATCGCGGATATGACATTCCTTATCCACATCAGACAGGGAAAAAGCCGACTTTGAAGGGCGGAGATGCACTGAGTTTACCCATCAGACTAATCTGAATCGCAAACCTTCAACAACAACTAAGAATTCCCAGCCGATGGAAAACCTCACGAGCTGTGCCCGCTGTAGGCGATCGCTAAGAGCGTGACGCCACGCCCTCTCAACCACCCCTCCTGGATTCTCCGGCAGGAAAACCTCAATAATTGAAAAAGGAACTGCCCGCCGATATCACTGCGCTATTGCTGTTCTTAGGCCACAGCGTAGCGCATCAACCCATAACGAAGGGGGGCGTCACCCCCTGGCCTCATAGCGATTTCAATTGATTTTGCCCCGACTTCACGAAGGCTCTACGTTGCACAGCTCGACCAAAGCTGCGTCACGTTTTTTTGGTGAGCCCTGTCACGACTAGTGCAGCTCTAAAGTCGGACTTGCTCAATCAGCCGATATATTCCCCGAACCGAGTTTGCGACGCCACAGTTCACCGTCCCCAAAGGCCATCAGACATAGTAGCTCGATCACAAAGTTGAGTTGAGCAGTGCCACTCTCTTAAGCCTGACACATTCGCCCCCTGCTGTCTCCCAATTCAACGGGTGCTGGCTCTGGAGTCATGGTGACAACGTAGTGGCTATCGGCAATAACCAGTGACCAAATCTAGAGGCGGTTTATGACGCAGTGAGCTAAACTTCACCCCCCATTCAGAGAATCGTGATGCGCTTGATTAAGTGAGCCGACTGACTGATTGTTCGGGTCTCAGAGGTTAGGATAATTAGCAGAAAATTTGAACCACTGATTGAGGTGTGAATTTATGGCAACGCCCAACATCGAAATTTATACTTGGAGTCGCTGCCCGTTTTGTATTCGAGCGAAGGCCTTGCTCGACCAAAAAAGCGTCGACTACACCGAGTATTGTATTGATGGTGACGAAGACGCTAGAGACAAAATGGCCGAAAGAACCCACGGTAAGCGCTCTGTCCCTCAGATTTTTGTCGATGGGCAGCATCTCGGTGGCTGCGATGACATCTATGGGCTGGACCAGCGGGGCCAGCTAGATCAGCTACTGGCGGCCGGACAAGCCTAAAAAGAGCATCCGGCAAAGCTCTGCGCAACTAAAAACCCTCCCCCTCAAGATATCAGGCTGACCTGGCTTGGGGAGGAGGGAAGCTTAATTAGCCACATGAGCACGTCGTCGGGAGACAGGCTTTAAGCAGCCGAGACCGCCCGCTGGCGACTATCCTCATGATTCGCTTGGTGATTTTGCCGAGGTTGCAGTAACCCATAACCCCCGTGGTTGCGCTCGTAGGCAACGTTGATCTCACCCGTCTCGGCATTTAAGAACATGTAGAAGTCGTGATCGACCAGTTCAAGCTGTTCTAGAGCGTCGTGAACGGTCATTGGTGGCATGGAGAAATACTTGGTTCTCACGACAGCCTCAGGCAACACCGGAGCCTTGGCTAATACTTGAGAAACATCAACAGTCGGATCTTCAGTCGTGACCAATGCATCGTTAGGTTTCACTGATGAAGAATTACGATTCTGTCGCTTTTCTTTGTATTTCCGCAGTTGACGGGTAATTTTATTAGCGACCAAGTCAATGCTTGCGTATAGGTTCTCGCTGCTTTCTTCAGCTCTGACCACGGCACCGTTAATGTAGAGTGTGACTTCAGCACTTTGCTTGGGGGTTATCCGAGCATTTTTAGCCACTGACAGGTTGACGTCTACTTCGTTAGTCAGGTGTTCGAAATGATGAACAGCTTTGGAAATTTTCTGGTCGACGTAACTGCGAATGGCATCTGTGATCTCAATGTTTTTGCCTTGAATCACGAGCTTCATAGAGTCGCCTCCGTACGATATTCCTTACTGATTTCACCCTAACACCTTGTATTCTGGACGACAGTTGCCTTCAGAATCCTTTGCAACCGTTGATATTTCTTGATTGCTTTTTTTGAATTTTTCTCTCCATGAAGGACTGCGGATCTGCTATGAGTCGCTTAAGCGGGGCTGATGTGCCCGCGATCGCCCCGTCGCCGTGCCGTTTGTACCGCTTGGGCCTGATTCCCTATACGACCGCTTGGGCCTGGCAAAAAGACCTCCTGCAGGCGCTGCGTCAAGCGCCAACTCGCCCCGACACTTTGTTGTTGCTGGAGCATCCAGCCGTATACACCCTAGGGCAGGGATCAGCTGAAACCTTCCTCAAATTCACGCCTCAACCCCACATGCCCCCAGTGGTGAAGATTGAGCGCGGTGGAGAAGTGACTTACCACTGTCCGGGGCAGCTCGTGGGATACCCGATTCTCAACTTGCGGCGGCATCGCCCTGATCTGCATTGGTATCTGCGGCAGCTTGAGGAGGTGGTGATTCGCACGCTTGCGGTGTTCGATATTCCTGGCGAGCGCTTGACCGGGTTGACGGGCGTTTGGGTTGACGGGCACAAGGTAGCGGCCATTGGGATCAAGGTCAGCCGCTGGATCACCATGCATGGCTTTGCTCTCAACGTGAATCCTGACCTATCAGGCTTTCAGCACATTGTCCCCTGTGGCATTGAAGACAAACCGGTGGGCAGTCTGGTGCAGTTTCGCCCCGAGCTAACCCGTTCTGAGGTTCAGAGCGTTTTAGAAAAGGCATTTGCCGAAGTGTTTCAATGTCAGCTGCAGCTACAGGCACCCGCCACGCTGGTCGGCAACGGCTCCGCCTGATACTGATGCGAGAACACCTGAGGCGAGCGGACAATCACTGGGGAGCCCCAGGCCAGGGAAACCCCATGGAGAATATTGTCCCTGAACCGGAGGAAGCATTCCCCATACCCCAAGAATAAGCTGGATGCAGGGCATCGCGGCACGGATGACATCCGACGATTTCAAGGTGCGGAGTGGCGCGATCGCGTCATGGGGCATTGCGCTGGCAACCGATGCTGGGCAGCTGAATTGGCGTCTTCAGAGAGCACTCAAAATCGCCACCAGAGGTTCCTTCAATCCACCACCCTAGCCCCACAACGGCCACTCAACTTTTCATCTTTGGGAGCCCGCGTCATGAAGGATTAACCTGAAATCCGCGATCGCGCGTTACAGTATAAATGACTATGGGTGCTCAGTGCGGATGCGGGCGGCTAGCGGGAAATACGGAATCGCCATTTTGCGATCGCCCCTGGCAATCAGCTTAAATCAATGACCTCAGAGGGTTGTAAATCCTTGGAACTTCGGCGATACCGACGTTAGCCAAGCAGTTTGTGTTGAGCAGCTACCAGAACGTCTCATGGATGAAGGGTTTATCTCGCCGGGCACCGACGACAGCTTTTTCACATCAAGTCCGTCAATATTAGGGAGGACTGAGCCCCAGTCGTTGCGGTCTTCCTCTGAGACTTCTGAACCTCTGAGCTACCCTGCAGCCCTCCCACAGAACGGCATGCAACGAGTGGATACAGGTATCCCGTTGGTTTCACGCACACAGCGGACTTCACCCAGTCTCGGCGTGAGCCACGCCAGCCCAATCGCTCCAATGAGAGCCCGCGACAGTGCCGCTTTGGCGGAGATGTTTGATGGCGATCGCCTGCCCGAGATTACCCTAGACATTCACCGATATTTGGCCCGAGCTTACCCGGAACCCTGTTGGGAAGATGAGCCCTACGAATTTCTCCATGGGTATGTTTAACGGTTTAGCGAGTACCCAAACCATTTAAAGTTCATCCTTAACTAAGGCCAGTTCAGGTTAAGTCAAGCCCCGTTGCTTTCCTCTCTGGGGAGGGCAAGCGGGCCTCACGTCCTTACCCCGAACTCAAAATAGAGCCACGTCGACCGTCAAAAAGGAATGTCGTCGTAATCAACTTCGGCGTCAGGCTTCGGCGCGGGGGCAGGTGCCGCACTCGGCGGAGCGCTGGCGACGGCCGCAGGGGCCGTAGAAGCATCAGCGGCCGCGGGGGCTGCGGCCGGTTGCGGAATGCTCAAGGTGCTGAGGTCAGACAGGCGATGCACGCGCTGCACCGTCATTTCCGCCTGTTTTTCTTTGAAGCCTTCAGGGCGATCGACGGTGTTTATAGACAGTCGCCCTTCAAGCAACACGCGATCGCCGGTGTGATACTGCTCTTGAATTTCCTGCGCCAGGTTACCCCAGCCAATCACCTTGAGCCGTTGGGCGGCATCTTCAGCCCGCAGCCCCGGAAAAGCCACCGTCATTTCCGCGATCGCGGTTTGGTTGTCTTGGGTATAGCGCAGCTGCGGCGCGGCAATGATCTCAGCCATTAGCATGCAGTGATTCATGATGCGGTCTCCTGATAGGACTGGTGAATACCTTGCTCTTGTTCAATAAAGGCTAAAACTCGCTGCCGATACTCGTTGAGTTTTTCATCGACCCAGTCGCGATTTTCGCTATTGGCGTAGATGTGCACTAACGGCTCTCCGGCATCTGGTAGCACTAAAATCCAGCCATCTACATTCGGATCAAGAATTTTGACGCCGTCAACCAGTTCTAACTGTTCCGCTGGGTGAGTTTCGACCAGGTGACGCATCAAAGCGCCCTTCGCCGTCCAAGGACAACGCAAGGTTTGACTACGATGGGAAATGCGCGGCAAATCTGACCAGATGTGGCCCAGCGTATGCTCTTGAATGGTCAGCATCTCGATCAGCTTCGCAATGCAGAACATCGCGTCAAAACCAGGGTGCAGCTGCGGAAAGATAAAGCCCATATCGCTGCTGCCGCCCAAGACCACGTTTTCATTGGCTTGGCAGGCTTCCATCAGAGCGGTGGGGTTGACCTTCGTACGAATGACGCTGCCATCGTGACGGCGCGCAATATGCTCGATCGCCCCGGTCGCATGTACCGGTACCACCACCGTGCCGCGCGGGTTCGCCGTGAGCACCATATGAGTAATCAGCGCGGTTAACAGCTCGCCTCGAATCGGCGTTCCCACCTCATCCACCAAGACAAACTGTTCACCATTAGCTGAGACCTGCACGCCAAAGGTCGCCTGCAGCGCTTGCACGACCTGACCAAGCTGCCCTAACATCGCTTCACGCTCAACCGCCGAAACCGCATTCGGTCGGAGACTGGCGTTTAAGACCACGGCGTCGCAATCAAACTTACCCAACAGCACGGGTAAGACCGCCCCCGACACCGCGTAAGCATAATCAATCACCAGTTTAGAGTTGCTGCTGCGCACTGCTTCGACATTGAGATGCTCTTCGAACTTGGTGGAGTACACATCAATCACGCGGCTGGGATAGGCCACCAACCCAATTTCATGAATCTGAGCTCGCCGCAAGTCTTCTTTGAAATAGGCGCCCTCGATCTTTTTCTCTTTTCCCTTGGGAATATCAATACCAATCTCGTCAAAGAACTCAATCAGCAGATGATCAGGGCGTTCGGGATGCAGCCGAATATGCACGCCCCCCGTCACGTTTAAGGACGGCATCACGGCTCGGGCCAAGGGAATCGCCGTCGCTTCGAGGTTTTGAATGTTAATGCCGACCGACATCAAACCGGAGATTAGGGCTCGCGATACCATGCGAGAAATGCTGCGCTGATCGCGCGACACCGTCACGTAAGAACCCGCTTTGAGCGTTGAACCATAGGCGGCCCCCAACTTCACGGCAAACTCTGGCGTAATGTCGATATTGGCCAGGCCCGATACCCCCCGCTGCCCAAATAGATTGCGCTGGGCCGTATTGCCCCAAATCAAGTTGATGTTCAAAATGGCTCCCGACTCAATTTGTTTATTGGGCCATACTCTCACCTTGGGGCTGATCTGAGCCTCTTCACCCACTGTTGACAACGCCCCAATGACCGACCCCTCTAACACCTGGGCACGCCGATCAACGCGAGTGCCGCGCGAGATCACACAGGCCTGGAGGTAGGCTTCTTCGCCAATGATGGCCCCATTCCACACAATTGAGCGTTCGAGCTGAGCATCATTGCCGATCGTGACGTTGTCGCCAACCAGCGTCCCCGCCCGGAGCTTGGTCCCGGCCCCAATGCGACAGTTGTCGCCAATCATCACCGGCGGCTCGATTTCAACCGTGGGATCAATTTCGGTATTTTGACCGACCCAGAGCCCAGGCGATCGCTCGGGGTAGTATTCCAGCTCCATCTTGACTTTGCGATCAAGGATGTCGTACTGCGCTTCTCGATAGGCGTCGAGGTGGCCGACGTCACACCAGTAGCCTTCCGCAACATAGCCATACATCGGTTCCCCTTTGGCGAGCAGTAGGGGAAACAGGTCTTTCGAAAAATCGGTTTCCTGATTGCTGGGCAGATACTCCAGCACTTCGGGCTCCAAGATATAAGTCCCCGTATTCACCGTATCGGAGAAAATTTCACTGGTCGAGGGCTTTTCGAGAAACCGCTGGATGCGATTATCGCTATCGGTAATCACAACGCCAAACTCGACCGGATTCGGCACGTGGGCTAGCACCAGGGTAGCTTTTGACCCTTTCGCCTTATGAAAGCGCACGGCCTCCTGCAGATCAAAGTCAGTGATGCCATCACCACTAATGACCAAAAAGGTCTCATCCAGCAGCTCGGCAATATTTTTGACGCAGCCCGCTGTGCCTAAGGGCTGATCTTCTTCCACCGCGTAGGTCATCTGCACGCCAAACTCGCTACCATCTTGAAAATAGTCGCGCATGACGTCGGGCAAATAATAGAGCGTCGCGATGACTTCATCGACACCGTTGCGCTTGAGGAGATTGATAATGTGCTCGGCAATGGGGCGATTCAAAATCGGCACCATGGGCTTCGGCAGGTCACAGGTCAGGGGTCGTAGCCGGGTGCCCGAACCACCGGCCATTAGTACTGCACGCATTAGATTCTCCTCGTACTTTTAAAAGGGCATATCGCTAAAATACTGAATGCAATGAAGGAGCACATGACGAAGGCATTCACACCATTGCAACTACCGCACTTCAGGAACTAGCGGCAAAATTGTCAGTATTTTTGATCATCGTTGGCTAACGTCACATCTACCGAACAGCATAGACGGATTTGCGCCGCAGTCTGGGACACAACGGTTGACCCAGGGACGCGCCCGTTTGAATGACGATTCGTCTCGTGGCAGCATTACAGGGGGGTCGCTGCTATTTTAAAGGGTAAGGGAAACAAAACCTGTAAGGTCGAGGAAACAGTCATGGGACCATTAATTACGTTGATTTTGGCGATCGTTTATGGGACTGGCGCTTGGCGCTTCTGGCGGGGGTTTCACCGCACCAACTTTAGTCAGGGCAAGATCAACTTGACGCTACTGTGGCCGCTATATCTCGCCCTCAACAAATCGTATCGCCAAAATTTCAATAAGGCGCTCAAGGGCTAAGGCTAGTCATCGATTAGATGGGATACATCGCAGGTCAGACGTTGAGCGCAGGCCCTCACTGACCGCAGGGAGCAGGCCCAGTTAGACCGCCAGCCCTAGGGCTGGAGTTAATGGATGACGTGCCCTAGGATGACAGGACGCTCATAACTATCGCGTCTTCACCCCTTATGGTTTCTACTTCTTTGCCGGAACGCTTGGACGCTGTGGCCGCCCGCTACGATCGCGAATATCGCGGCACCACGGTCGAAGTGCCCGAGGCAGTTGAGGCGTTGCCCATCTTTCAAGACTGGGTGGCGAGGCGCTTGACGCCGCGCATTGCCTCGCCCTTTTGGGAAATTGCGAAACCGAAAAAGCTGCAGCACTGCCTCGATTTGGGCTGTGGCGGCAGCTTTTTGTTTTATCCCTGGCGGGATTGGGACGCGCGGTTTTATGGCCAAGATATCAGCCCGGCCATCTGTGAGATGGTCAATGCACGGGGCTCACAGCTCAATTCCAAACTCTACAAGGGGATGCGCCAGGCTGCCGCTCATCAATTAGACGCCTATGAGGCCGATCAGTTTGATCTGGCGATCGCCACCGGGGTGAGCTGCTATTACGAATGGGACTATTGGGACATCGTGCTGTCGGCGGTGAAAAAAGTACTGAAGCCAGGAGCGTCGTTTGTCTTTGACGTGATTGACCCCGACCAGCCCCTGGCCGAAGACTGGGCCATTTTAGAACTGTACCTGGGCGCGGAGATTGAACTGGTGTCGATCGCCCAGTGGAAGCAACAGCTCAAGGCCACTGGCATCAAAATTCAAAAAGAGCGCGAGGGTGAGCTGTTTCATCTGTTTAAGGTGACGTTTCCATGAGACGGCGACTGTGGCTGATTGGGGGCACCCAAGAAAGTCGCCAGCTGGTCGCCCGCCTGCCCGCATTCGGCACTGACGCCACCCTCGTGCCAGCGGCGCTACTAATTACGGTGACGACGGAAGCCGCGCGATCGCTCTATCCGCCGGAGTGGGCTGACCAGATTTGGGTCGGTCAGGTGGCGGCTCCTCAAGTCGATGACTTTGTGCGCGATTATCAAATCGGGGCTATTTTAGACCTATCTCATCCCTTTGCGGCGCAAATTTCCTGCCAGGCGATCGCCCTCGCCCAGCACCACCAGCTCCCCTACCTGCGCTACGAACGAGCAGCGATCGAGCCCCCCTTAAAAACCTGGCGCGATCGGCGAGGGCGACCGGGCTGGGTGGAGCTCGCCCAGTTCGCTGATTTATGGCAGGCAGACTATTTGAGTCAAGAGCGGACGTTATTAACCATCGGCTCACGCTTACTCCCGCACTTTGCCCCTTGGCAGACCAAATCTGACCTGTTTGTCCGCATTTTGCCGTCACCGCCCGCCCTCGCCGCCGCGCTGGCGGCGGGATTTGCCCCCGATCGCATCCTCGCCTTGCGTCCGCCTCTCAGCCCCGCTTTAGAAAAAGCGCTGTGGCAGCAGTGGCACATCACCCAAGTCGTGACCAAAGCCTCGGGCACCGCCGGGGGGGAAGATCACAAACAGGCGATCGCGGCTGAATTGGGGGTGCGCTTGCTCCAAATTGCCCGACCGCAAGTGCCCTATCCGCAGCAAACTGATCGTCTAGATACGGCACTGCAATTTGCCATCCGCTACGCTACTCAGTGGTGTGATGACTGGCGATCTGCTCCCTCTAACTCGTGGCTTGGCACCGCTCCGTACCGCCCCATCTGACGGGTCGGCATAACTGACTCAAGTCACCAAAGCGGTAGACAAAATCCGCGTTTTGCAACCCGGATTTCTACGCATCAGATTCGGGTGATCGCTTTTAATCAGGAGTGCTATGCTTAATCCCCAATAAGCTCACTTCAGGAAAAGTGAGCAACTTCAGCCGTGCTCCCGGAGCTCCATGACCGCACTGCCTATGCCATCCGGTTCATCTTCAAATACGTCTGGGTCCGAGGCTCGTCCCGAGGCCACGCCGGCATTCGCCATGAAAGAACTGGTGACCCGTCTGCAGCGGGAACAGTTCAAGATTCAAGACCTGCTGAGTTCCCTCGGCTTTGCCCTGCGCAGCCTCAACAACCTTAATCAGTTTTTAGAGCTGATCCCCATGATTGCGAGCCGCGTCACTGATGCCAGTGGGGGGGCTTTGGTATTGTTTAAGCCTGATGGTCAGGTGCGCTTAGAGCGACTGCACTGCCAGAGTGACGATCATTGCCAAGAAGTCAAGATGGCGCTAGAGGCGGCAACGCGGCAGGTCACAGCTTCATTTTCTCCCTCGGGCAGCGCGATCGACATTGCCCGCACAGCCATGCTGTCCTTAGATCGCTATGTCCACCGCTACCTCGGGCCAGAGTTTCAGGTATTTGGCACCGCCATTATTGTCAAAAACGTCGAGCGCGGTCGGCTGTATGTCTTTAGCCGCGAAGTTGACTATGGCTGGACGGAAACTCGACAAAAGCTGGTGCGGTTGGTGGCCGATCAAACCGCCGTTGCGATTGAAAACGAAGAGCTGACCGTCGCCCTGCGGAATAAAGAGCGGCTGGGCCGAGAACTCGAAATTGGCGCCGAGATTCAGCTGCAGCTGCTACCGCGCACCTTTCCCACCATTGAGGGGGTGGATCTCGCGGCCCAGTGCCAAACGGCCAACAAAGTAGGCGGCGATTATTACGACTTTATTCCCACCACCTATGATCAGATTCGCCATCCCGACACGCGGCAGTCGGCCCTCTCACCCTGGAGCTTTGCCGTCGGCGATGTGATGGGCAAAGGCGTGCCTGCCGGACTCATCATGACCATGTTGCGGGGCATGTTGCGGGCCGAAGTCTTGCACAGCTTTTCTGCGGCCAAGATCCTGCACCACCTCAACCACGTCATGCATACGGATCTGGAAAATTCTAGCCGGTTTGTGACGCTATTTTATGGAGAATACAATCCCAAAACGCGCACCTTAGCCTACAGCAACGCCGCTCACAACCCGCCGTTGCTGTGGCGCGCGGCCAGCAATACCGTAACGCGATTAGACACAGTGGGCATGCTGCTGGGGCTGGATATTGATACCCACTATTACCAAGAGCAGGTGGAGCTGCAGCCCGGCGACACCATTCTCTATTACACCGATGGCTTTACCGATGCAGCGAATCCGAAGGGCGAGCGCATGGATGAAGACAACCTGATCAACGCGCTCAAATGGTCGTGCCACAACCGCAACTCGGCTCAAGAAATTCTGGAATATCTGTTTGAGATGCTGCAGCGGTTTGTCGGCCGCGATCGCCATACCGATGACGACGTCACGCTCGTGGTCATGCGCATCAAGCCCGAGCTGCAGCTCAACCTGTTTGACCAATCTGAGCAAGATTAGGGCAGCAGCGGACTGTCTTCTGAACCTTCCACTAATTCAGCCCTCAAACTGGAGCGATCGCCCCCAAATCTAGAGATATTCAGGCCGTTGACGCATTCCGACAATCAGCCCCGGCGCTGGAAAATGGCACTCTAACTCGCCCGTTTAAGAGAGCGGCGCTTCAATTAATCTTTGCCGGACAGACAACTGTTTGTCAGGGTTTTGCAATGTCACCCTTCTGCCATTGAGAATGTTCTTTTCGAGCAACTCCTTGAGCCGCATTAACTATTGTCCTGCCTAATTTTGCCGCTGCGGGCAGAAGAAATACGCTTTTAAGACGTGGGTATGCTTCAATTCATACCATCCAGCTATGAGGCCCCCAATCATGAACTTGGAGTTACGACTGCTCAACATGGCAGAATTCACACCATCGGCAACAGTAGTGGAAACAATCGCGGGATTCCCCGGCCTGGCAGCAGCGCCCCAGCAAGGCACAGCCACGGTGTTGGCGCAACAGTTTGACCAAGACGTCGTGGGCGATTTAGGCAACGCCCTCAATACCTTCGTGCAATCAGGTCAAATTTGGGCGCTGCTAGTCGGCTTTGTGTTGGGTTATTTGCTGCGCGGGGTGACTACCTACAAGTAGCCGTGGCATTCTGAAAACGTTCATATTGACAGAATAGGTATTTTTCTGGTGAGTTCCCCTGCCCCCAAAGCCTGGAGCCAACGATTTGAGTCGGCTCTGCACCCGACGATCGCGGTCTTTAACGCGAGCATTGGTTTTGACATTGCGCTCATTGAGCACGATCTGAGCGGGTCTGAAGCCCACGCCAAAATGCTGGCCAAGACTGGCATCATTTCTGACGATGAAGCGGCTCAACTGGCCGCCGGCTTGGCGCAAATTCGGCAGGAATATCAGCAAGGCCAGTTTATCCCGACCATTGACGATGAAGACATTCACTTTGCCGTGGAGCATCGCCTGGTGGAAATCGTCGGTGCGGTAGGCAAAAAGCTGCACACGGCTCGGTCTCGCAACGATCAGGTAGGCACCGATATCCGGCTCTACTTGCGTGAGCAGATCGATGTCATTCGTCAGCAGCTCAGGAGCTTTCAGCAGGCACTGCTCAATCAGGCCGATCGCCATCTGGAAACCGTGATCCCCGGCTATACGCATTTGCAGCGCGCTCAGCCACTCAGCTTAGCCCATCATCTCTTGGCCTATGTCGAAATGGCCCAGCGCGATTGGGAACGGCTTGGGGAGATTCGGCAGCGGGTCAACGTCTCCCCCCTCGGCTGTGGGGCGCTGGCGGGGACGCCCTTTCCCATTGATCGGGCCTACACGGCAGAATTGCTGGGCTTTGACGAGATCTATCGCAACAGTCTAGACGGCGTCAGCGATCGCGACTTTGCGATCGAATTCACCGCCGCCGCCAGCCTGATCGGCGTCCACCTCTCGCGCCTGTCGGAAGAGATCATTCTCTGGGCATCGTCAGAGTTTAGCTTTGTCAAACTCACCGATAGCTGTTCGACCGGCTCCAGTATCATGCCGCAAAAGAAAAATCCCGATGTGCCCGAGCTGGTGCGGGGTAAAACCGGGCGCGTGTTTGGCCATCTGCAAAGCCTGCTGGTGATGATGAAAGGCTTGCCCATGGCCTACAACAAAGACCTGCAGGAAGATAAGGAACCCCTGTTTGATACGGTTCAAACCGTGCAGGGCTGCTTGTCAGCGATGACGATTTTGCTGCAGGAAGGGCTGGAATTTCAGACCGAGCAGCTCGCGATGGCAGTGACGACGGATTTTTCCAACGCGACCGATGTGGCGGATTATTTGGCCGCTCGCGGCGTCCCCTTTCGCGAGGCGTACAATCTGGTCGGCCAGGTCGTGCGGCAGTGTTTAGCTGCGAACAAACTGCTCAAAGACCTGACGCTGGCCGAGTGGCAACAGCTGCACCCGGCCTTTGAGGCCGACATTTATGAGGCGATCGCGCCCCATCAGGTCGTCGCTGCCCGCAACAGCTTTGGCGGTACCGGGTTTGACCAAGTGCGGCAGGCACTGAGTGCGGCCCGCCAGCGCCTCGCGACCGATTAGCAGACGTTCAGGATTGGGCTGGATCTACCCCGACAAAACCGTACCGCTCGCTGCACTGCTCCCTCACTGGTGGCCCGCCCATGACAATTTCTCTCTGCATGATTGTGAAAGACGAGGCCGACAACCTGCCCCGGTGTCTCGCCAGCGTCAAAGACTGCGTGGATGAAATGGTGGTGTTAGACACCGGCTCGCAGGATGACACGATCGCGATCGCTCAAGCATTTGGCGCGCGCGTCGAAACTGCCACCTGGACTCAGGACTTTGCTGCCGCCCGCAAT
Organism: uncultured Halomicronema sp.; assembly: GCA_937899725.1. GTDB lineage: Bacteria > Cyanobacteriota > Cyanobacteriia > Phormidesmidales > Phormidesmidaceae > Halomicronema. The sequence continues at coordinate 15,430 of CALCCA010000114.1, read as the reverse complement.
CAGTCACTCGCGCTGGCGACCGGCGACTGGATTTTAGTGCTGGATGCCGATGAAACCCTCACCGAGTCCGGCCAAACGCTCCTACAGCAGGTGCGCACCGGAGCCACTATTGGGGAGCAGGCACTAGCGTCGGTGGTGATGATCACCTGGTTGCGCCACGAAGTGAACACCGATCAGTCCCCCTATTCCGAGGTGTCGCGGCTGTTTCGCAATCGGGCCGACCTGCGCTTTGAGCGCCCCTATCACGAGACAGTAGATGACAGCGTGGCCCGTCTACTGCAGGCTGAGCCCCATTGGCAGGTCGTGTTTTGGCCCGAAGTGGCAATGAGCCATACGGGTTACGAAGCCGATGCAATCGCCCAGCGTGATAAGTTTCAGCGGGCACAAACTATCATGGCGGCTTACCTGGCCGAGCATCCCCACGATGCCTATATCTGCAACAAGCTAGGCGCACTACATGGCAGTTCTGGCGATTGGGAAACCGGGCGATCGCTATTGGAAAAGGGCCTCGCCGATACCACTGCCGATGCCGCAACGCTTTACGAGCTGCACTATCACCTGGGGCTGGCCTATCGCGATGCGGGTTTGGCGGCGATCGCGGTGGATCATTACCAAAAAGCCCTAGCGCAGCCCGTTGCTGAGATCCTCAAGGTGGGTGCTTATCTCAACTTAGGCAGTCTGCATCAAGCTCGCCAAGACTATGCCAGCGCCCGCCAAGCCTTCGAAACCGCCGTCGCCGCTGCCCCCGATTTTGCCCTAGCCCATTTTAATCTGGGCATTGCCCGCCGGGGATTGGGCGATCTGGAGGGGGCGATCGCGGCCTATGAACGGGCGATCGCGATCGATCCGACCTATGCGGCGGCGCATCAAAATTTAGGAGTTGCCCTGTTTAAGCTCAACAAGATGCCGGAAAGTATCGCCGCCTTTCGGCAAGCGGTAGCGCTATATCGGCAAACCCAACCGGCAGAAGCAGAGCGGCTATTGCAGGGCATCCGCAATCTCGGCATTCAACCGGAATAGAGCTAGAGAGCAATCGCTTTTGTCACACTTTGATCTCGCGATTTCTCGAATTACCAAATCCAGGGTAATAGGCGACGGCTGGACTGTTGATAGGCAGCAAAATCTGGATATTTGTCAGCCATTGACTGCTCCTTTTGAAGAATCCGCTGAACATAGAGCAGCAGAACGCTGATAGGCAACAAATATGCCCAAAGTGAACCCGCAATCACGGCAAAGCTGGTGTAGCGCATCAAATCACCGAAGTAATTGATATTTCTGACCGATCGCCAGACCCCATCTTTAACGAGCCCCACTCCCATCGATTTGGCCGTCATTTTTTGCACGTCAGCGCTGGTGTTGATCAAACTGCCAAAGATGTATAGCGGCAGCGCGATCACGATCGTCAAATCACTAATCGGTTGCGGATTGGTGAATGCCAAATAACCCGGAAAGGCATAAAACACTCCAACGTATAGAAAGATAAAAACGGCGCTGAGAATCCCAGTTTTTTCGGTAAAGATGTAGCGGCGGCGATCGGGAAACAGCCATTGCTCCAGCAGCCACCAAACGCAGTAGCTAATGTGCAAACACAGATAAAGTAACTGCCGAGAACCTGACACACCGTAGATAATCGCCAAAGCGACTAGACACCCGATGGTGCTGGCCTTGGCCACGTTAATCGCTGTTAACTGCGTGATTTGAAAGCTAGATGACTCTGCTGCCGTTTTCATAATGCTCACTCTGGCCTAACGCCTCGATCTTAATGTTGCGGTCAACACCCTGCACAGGCTGATCGAGACACGTCGCAGACTTGCTCGTTGAGGCCAAGTCGGTATGTGGGTTGAGATACAGAGGGAAGTGCTATCGCTCCTCGCTTCAATCCGTTTACCTGGATGTAGTCTGGGCTGAGAGACGAGAAGCACTTGAGCCTCAGTATGATCACCATTTTCGGCCTGAATCAGCGATCGCCCCGGAGAAGACTGAAGTAGTCGAATAGACATCGCTGATGTCCACAACTCCGGTTTTACACCGTCATGTTTACCCTGCTTAGTCGAGTCACTTAGGAACCTATCCATGCAGTTGCCTTCCGTCCCTTGCCTGGCGATCGCCCTCGCTGCCGGTACGCTGTCACCCGCGATCGCTGCACCCCTGACAGAGCTTTCCCTCGGAGAGACGCCCCTACAAAATCAAACCCTCTCGGCAGGCGCGATGCAGGTCGTCATCACCGACTATCGGCCCAATGATTTTGCCACTGATGACCGGGGTGCCCTCAACTATGAGGTCTACGTCAACGACGAGCTAAAAGCCAGTCACCGTGAAGAGGCTGATTTTATGTTTGCCGACTTCAGCCTCCAAAACCTCGACCCAGATGGCCTACCCGAAGTTATTTTTCATCGCTATACCGGTGGGGCGCACTGCTGCAGCATTTATCGCCTGTACTCTTGGCAGGGCGATCGCCTGCACCGCACCCAAACGTATCCGCTCGACGCAAGTGCTGTCGGCTCGTTTGAAGACCTCGACAAAGATGGCTATAGCGAACTGGTGGGCTCCGATGGCCGCTTTCTCTACGCCTTTGGCAGCTATGCCAGCTCTTGGCCGCCCACGCTGGTGCTATCGTTCCGCGGCGGCACGCTGCTTGATGTCAGCCAGCAGTTTAGCGACATGCTGCGAGCCAACGCCGACAACATGTACCAGAGCACTTACACCTCAACCTTACAGGAGCCCATGCTAGGTGCGAACAGCATCCTCGCCGGTTACGTCGCGCAAAAAATCATGCTCGGCGAATATGAGTCGGGCTGGGATTATATGCTGGCCCACTACGACCCTACCGATACTTGGGGTCTCGAGCATTACAACACTGCCGGTGAGGTTGCAGAAACCTTTGCAGACTTTCCGGCCGCGCTGGAGGCCTTCTTAATCGATCTAGAATATCTCACCGTCAACGGCACGCCCAACCCCCATCTCGATCTCAGCCGCAGCATAGTTGAGCAAGAGTCTCTGCTGTAAGCAAGGCGTTCCTAAATAATGGACAAACCGCCGAAGTTTGGCAGTGCCCAGCCCTGGCAGCCCACGGCGGTAAACACCCTCAAGTTGCTTGAACGGCAGCGGGAGCCGCCTTCCTCAAGAACATGAGGATTAGGACGCCGCGTCAATTTGGCGGACTGCGGTCAGCGCCGAATAGCTAACCCCTGCCGTGCCCTCGCCAGGGTGAGTACAGTCGCCTACCAGCCACAGGTTCGGCAGCGGCGTCCGGTTGGCAAAGCCAAAGGGACCAAAAGTGCTGACGCGCATGCCCAAGCCGCCAACGGCGCCGCGATCGCGCCCCGTAAAGCGTTCAAAAGTGCGCGGCGTGCCCGCTTCGCAGTGAATAATATGCTCGGGTCTGAGGTCAAAAAACTCTCCCAGCTTGGCGATCGCGGTGTCGGTATAGTGCTGCTTGCGGCGATCGTAGTCGTCCTGCTGCCACGTCTTGAGATCGGTAAACGAAGAGGCAATCACGGTCGCCTTACCCTCAGGAGCACGGCCATCGCCAGGGCGGCTGACCGATACAAAGAGAGAATTATTTTCGCCGATGGGGCCGTCATAGTCATAGAGGAACTGCAGATGGGGCGGGCAATCAGCGGGAATCGCCGCCTGATCGACCCCCAAATACACCACAAACGCCCCAGAAGAATCAGAAAGTTTTTCCACCCGGCGGCGATAGCCTGCGGGTGCATCGTCACCCAGCAGCGTGACCAAGTTTTGCACCGTGACATTGCCCACCACAATATCGGCAGGCTGCGTCCGGATATCACCTGTTTTTTGATCGCGCACGATGACACCGGTGACACGGCCTTGGGATGACTGCACCTGTTGTACTGTGTGGCGCATCAGCAACTTGCCACCATCACGCTCTAGCGCCGCCACCAAGCGATCGCTCAGTACCTGCATACTGCCCTTCAAGTGAAACAACCCTTGGGGCGCTTGCGAAACCCCCAGCGCTGTGGCCGCATACAGCAGGGCCGTCTCGTCGGCCCCCACCTGGGAATACAGCTTGAGCTGCAGATCGAGAAAGGTTTTGAGGCGGCGATCGCCCTGCAGTCCGAAGGCGCGGAGAAGCTGCCCCACCGTGGAAAAGGTGAAGGGCGCGGTAATCAGCGTGTCGGGTCGCACTGCTGACACCAGCTGCCATAAATCCCAGGGGCTACGGGGAGGCAGTACCGGCTCACGTCCCTGAAAGCGCCAACTGGCTTGAAATAGCGTGGCTAACAGCTGCCAAAATCGCTCACTGCCCGGAAACTGGCGCTGGCGCTCAGCCTGCCAGGCTGCCAGATCACGCCAGACCGAAATCGGGGTAGTTTCGCCCGGCAAATAAACCGCACAAGCCGGATCGCAGTGGGTTGCCGCCGGTAGCGGGATGTCGAGTTCGGCAAAGATTTGCTGATGCACGCCGCCTGGCTCTAACCCGGCCACCTGCGTCGCGCCCACATCAAAGGTGAAACCGCGTCGCTTAAAGGTTGAGGCACAGCCGCCGGGCACATAGGCTTGGTCAAACACGGTAACGTCGTAACCACGCCGGGCTAGCAACGCGGCAGCCGTCAGTCCGCCAATACCGGCACCGATGACGACGACTCGCTGATTTGTGGAATGCCCGACAGCCATAAAGTTTACATTTTGTTACGTCTGCTCACAGTTTAACGGCAAGCCGGGCTCTCTGGCCGCTGATGCGAGGACATAGCAGAGATCGGTGATCGTCTGCCCCTGGTCTCTCTTAGCCGCTACTGATTTTTTAGACCCTCAACTATAGGCCCCGCCGCCACCAGACTCCTTGGTGACAGCTATGCATCACGGCGCGTCCTCCCACTAGCAAAAGACAGGATCAGCCGCCCTCAAGCGAGGGGTAATTCCATTTGAATGTTGCAGCGGGCATAGGGCGAGGGCTGCCCAATCACCTTGCGAAAGCCCAGCTTTTGATACAGGCTAATGGCCGGTGCTAAAGCCGTATTACTCTCTAAAAACAGCTTGGTTGCACCGAGTTTGCGGGCTTTGGCGATCGCGGCTTGCCCAAGGCGCAAGCCGATACCCTTACCTCTAGCCGTTTCTGCGACCGCCATTTTGACCAGCTCATAAGTCTCTGCATTCAGGCGGATTAGCGCACAGGTACCGACCACGGTGCCATCCTGTAGCGCCATATAAATGTGTCCGCCCGGCTTCAAAATCTTGTCGTCTGGATGCTCTAGTGATTGGCGATCGGCGGCTTCGATTTGAAAGTATTGTTCAATCCACGCGTAGTTCAACCGCTTGAAATCATCGTGAAACGCGGGCTGATAATCGACGATTGCCACAGTTTGCTGCTCACGGGCCTTATGAACTGCTCGCACCCGTTCAAAAAAGCTGGTTTGCGCCAACAGAAATTCCACCTCGGCGATCGCGTTCCACAAATCGTGCTGGGTTTCTGCCAACAGATCTTCCACCGCCTGCGTTACATCGGCGCACTGTGTTTCCAAGTTGGGCACCAGTTGCTTACCAGATTCAGACAGGCTAACGACGTTGACCCGTGCATCTTGACTGTCTTTAGCGGTCACGACCAGCCCACGACGGCTCATCTCTTTCACCATTTGGCTCACTGAGGGATGGGATTGACCAATGGTTTGAGCAATCTCTGTTACAGCCGCACTACCTCGCTGCATCAGCACATAAATCACCGGAAACCACTTGGGTTCTAGCGCCACATCGTAGAGCGCGTAGATTTTCGCCCCGTCTTCTGTCAGTCCTTCACTCAATCGCCGGAGACGGCTACCCAATGCGACTTTGCCAATTTCAGAATAGAAGTCCATAGACTATAGAGTCAGTTACGTAATTAGTTACATATTATTCAGGCATTTAGATTTGCGTCAAGACGTATCGCTATTCATCAGCCAGGCATCAATTGTCCTGAAAGGGTTTGGCATTGCCAAACCCCTGCGATCAGGATGCTCTCTGAACGACGAGAATGGGCTGAGCAATTGCTAGGGTCGCCTACACATTCCACTGATTGTTCAAAAAGTCGCCAATGGTTTTAGTCCAGCGGGGCTGATCGACGGTGACTAGGAGGCTGTGTCCCGTATTGGGAAAGACCGCCAGTTCTTTGTCACCCTGCAGGTTGTCATAGATAGCCTTGACTTCCTCCAGGCTCGTCCAGCGGTCTTTTTCACCATGGAGGATGAGCGTTGGTACCGTCACCGACTTCGCGTAGCGGGCGGGATTGTGGGCAAATCCGTTGTAGCCATGTTGCACGCTGCCCCAAAACACCAGCAGTTCCGCCAACCCGGTCGTGGGGAAGTCCTGGGCCTTCATGCGGGTTTTGACTGCGTTCATAAAATAGGCAAACGGCATCTCTAGAATGGCGGCATCGGGCTCAAGACCATTCGCGATCGCCTTGAGAATGGCCGCACTGCCCGCCGACACGCCGTAAACCACATAGGGTTTAGGCAAATCAATGGTCTCAGCATGAGCCATCGCATAGCCCACATCTTTGGATTCACGCAATCCCAGGGTGGCACTGTTACCGCTAGAGCCGCCCTGCCCCCGAAAATCGACCATCAGCGTGTGGTAGCCCAACTGGTTAAACACACTGGCAGACAGCATCAGCTGATGGGCTTTGTTGCCGCCGTTGCCGGGAAACAGCAGCACCGTCCCCTTGGCTTCGCCGTAGTACGGAATACGCCAGGCTTCCAGCCATTCGTCTTCGTTGATAGCAATACGTTCAGTCGCGTAGTCGAGGCCAAACTCAGAGGGCTGACGAGCGTTCTCAGGCTTGGGGGCAAAGGCCAGACCCGGCAAAATCGAGTCGTTAAAGTGGGTGAGCGTGTAAGCCCCAAAGAAAGCCAAGCCATTCAACAAGAGCACCAACACGCCGACAAAAAAGAGGATGTAAATCCGGCTTTTTTGGGTGAGCAAACCCGCGAGGATAAAGGCGACGCAACCAATGCCCGCCAGCCATAACGCCAACGTTATTAGGGGCAGCTGACTCGCCGCAAATTGGCTCTGGGGTTGCAAAAAGAACAGCCCAATCGCCCCTAACGCCAACGCCCCCCAAGCCACAAAACCAATCTGCAAAAAGACCAGGCGGGTTCTTGAGCGCGAGCGAATCATGGCGGCTTCCCTGTACGTTAGCGTGGCTCTAGACGCTGGGCCTTGAGCAGCAAAGAGTTCACCACCACGGTCACTGAGCTAAAGGCCATCAGCCCCCCCGCCACGGCGGGACTCAGGCTCATGCCATAGACCGGCAGCAAAACCCCAGCGGCAGCCGGAATGCCCACTAAGTTGTAAGCAAAGGCCCAGGCTAGATTTTGCCGAATTTTAGCAACAGTTGCTCGACCCAGACGCAATGCCGTCAAAATTTCTGTAAGGCGATCGCTCATCAGCACGACATCCGCCGCTTCGGTGGCAATGTCGGTGCCAGAACTAAGGCTAATGCCCACGTCAGCCTGCGCTAAGGCCGGTGCATCATTAATGCCATCACCGACCAGAGCTACGCGCCGTCCCTGCTGCTGCAGGTCAGCAATCACCTCGGCTTTACCCGCAGGCAAGACCTCCGCGGTAATGTGCTCGGGGGCAAGGCCGAGGGGCTGGGCGATCGCCTGAGCCACTGCTGAGCGATCGCCGGTCAGCATCTGCACAGCCAGCCCCTGCGCCTGCAGGTCAGCCACTGTTGTCGCCGCCTCCGCCCGCACCGCATCGGCCACGGCAATCAGGCCCACAACGCGACCGGCGATCGCGCCGTACACTGCCGTATGGCCCGGCGCGATCGCCGTCATCGCTTTAGTCGCCGCCTCGGGAATGGCAATGCCCTGCTGCGCCAGCCAGTCGGCATTGCCGATGAAAACTGGTTGGGCCATGCCTTGATGGGTCACCGTGGCGGCAATGCCCCGACCCGGCTGAGTTTGAAAATCCGTCGCCGTGGGGATCGCCAAGGCTTGCGCTACCGCCGCCTGCTGAATCGCGATCGCCAGCGGATGTTGAGTGCCGCTTTCTGCCGCTGCCGCTAGGGCCAGCCACTCGTCGTCGGTCAGCGACTCCTCCAGTGCCTGACAGTGAGTCACCTGCGGCTGCCCTTGAGTCAAGGTACCGGTTTTGTCAAACACGACGGTATCAATCTGGCTCAGAGTTTCGAGCACATCGCCGCCGCGAATCAGCAGCCCCCGTTCGGCCCCCAGTCCCGAGCCTACCAAAATCGCCGTCGGGGTCGCCAGCCCTAGCGCACAGGGGCAGGCAATCACGAGCACGGCGATCGCCAGCTTGAGGCTGATCAGCAACGAAGACGACTGCAGCGTCATCACATGATCGGCATGCATCGCCCCTAAGGCGCTATCCATCACTTGGGGCCAAACGGCCAGGCCGACAAAATACCAAAATAAGAACGTCAGGGTGGCAATAGTCAGCACCCCGTAGGTGAAATAGCCCGAAATCACGTCAGCCAGCCGCTGAATCGGCGCTTTGCGCGTTTGGGCGGCTTCCACCAGCTGAATCATTTTCGCCAGCACGGTCGCGCCACCGGTTTGCGTCACTTTCAGGGCGATCGCGCCGGTCTGATTCAGCGTGCCCGCCACGACCGCCGCCTCAGGCGCTTTTTCCACTGGGATCGATTCGCCCGTGAGCATCGATTCGTCAACCGTGGTTTGCCCTGCCACAATTACTCCATCAGCCGGAATCGTCTCCCCCGGCAGCACCTGCAACCATTCGCCCGACTGCACCGCACTGACGGGAATCTCCACCCCTGGCTGCGTCACCCCCTCAGCATCGGGCATGCCAATCAGGCGCGCTTTGGCCGGTTGTAGCGCCATCAGCGATCGCAGCGCATCCGTCGCGCGAAATCGCGCTCGCTGCTCTAGAGTCCGCCCCAGCAAAATGAAGCTGAGCAGCATCACCGGCTCATCAAAAAAACATTCCCACCCCAATTGGGGCCACAGCAGCGCCACCACGCTGGCCCCGTAGGCACTCAGCGCCCCCAAAGCCACTAGCGTATTCATGTTGGGCATAAGGTGACGAGCGCCTTGCCAGCCATCGACTAAAATGCCGCGCGCCGGCCACAACAGCACCAAGGTCGCCAGGGCGAAGTGAAACCACAGGTCACTCAACACCGGCATCGCCACCCAGCCCAAGTGATGATGCAGATGCCCCATCGTCGAGAGCGCTAACAAGATCAGAGCGATCGCCAGCCGCTGCAGCTGCTCTCGATTTTCCTGCTGTTTCCGGGCTAACCAGTCGGCCAACCCCGACGTGCTGCTTTCACCATCGGCGGCTTTGGCCCGCAGCTGTGAGGGAAAGCCCGATTTGGTGAGGCGATCGGCCAAGGATTGCGGATCGATCGCTGGCTCGCTGGCCGCTTCCACCACGGCCACTTCGGTAATCAGGTTCACCGTGGCCGTCACCACCCCGTCGCAGGCAGTCAGCTGATTTTCCACCGCTCGCACGCAGCCGGCACATTTCATGCCGCCGACGTCAAACACATAGGATTGATGAGGTGGCGGCGTGCGATCGGCGCTGTCTTGCGGGACGGCGGCACCAGCAGAAGGGGGAGCTTTGAGCATGACCAGAGAATACGGAACCTGCTTACAGTATTGAGCCTAAGGGCGAAAAATTAGAAGCGGGGGAAAACGTTGAGTTTTCTTTATTCAAAGAGTGCATAGGCTATTCGGCATAGCTAAAAGGTGGGGTCAGGGTCTGAGGCTAAGCACAATGCTCAGTGTTTGGACGCCTAAAGCAATCTTGAAAACGCCAGGGAGCTGAGGGGTAGGGGGCTAGAGTGGTCGTCTTCTTTCAGAGAATTGGGAATCAGCCTGCAAGATTTCAGCGATCGCGATGGAGGCACGATGAATATCCTGTTTATCTGTAGTCGCAATCAGTGGCGCAGTCCGACGGCAGAAGTGGTCTGGCGCCGGTATCCGACCTTACAAGTGCGATCGGCAGGCACCAGTGACAAAGCCCGCCGCAAGGTGACCGCTCAGGATATTCAATGGGCTGACTACATCTTTGTGATGGAATCCCAGCACCACCAACGGTTACAGGAGAAGTTTCGTTCCCTTGTCGCCGATAAGCCGATTGAGGTGATGGATATTCCCGATGAGTACCGCTACATGGAGCCAGAGCTTGTAGAGATCTTCCAGGCCGCAGCCGAACACTTCTTGAATCAGTACTAGAGACCCATCTTTCATCGCGTCACGACATTCTCCTCCAAACGATGCAAAAGGGGCGGCTATACATTGCTGGGAGTGATAGGGCAGACAGCTCCCTGGTTGGGGTTTTGAGCGATCTATTGGAGCGCTCAAAACCAACAAGCTCCGAAGCTGTTGCATTAGCCGCCGCCATCCCATCGACCACCAGTCAGAAATCCGCGCCCGGCTCGGGTGCTTCTGCATTGACAGCAAAGAGGACTAGAGGTCTAACAACTCGGCGGTTACTACCGTCCCGACGCCTGGGTTAACCGCTCGTGGTAGCTCAGCGTCAGACAGCCCAGCGATGACCAGCTCTAGCTGTATGTGAATTTGGAACCGTGACAGATATAACCGCAACGTCATCCTCATGCCTGCGCACCGAGTGTGCGCCAGTGCTCAGACTGTAGCCTTTTGGCTAGGAGTAGTCGCTGACAATTGCGACCTCAGATTAGCAATTATTTTACTTGCAGAGACAACTGTATTTACTACAGTCGAGATATTTTACATAGGCCGCCCAGAGTTTTTCAAGTCCCAATTTCCAGTGCTCGAAAGAAGAAAATGGGAGCCTTATCACCGAGTAAGAACGATGTCTCATGGTTGGCATAGAGCATATTGCCCAATAAGAATTCGCTAGTTCTGTACGTCAGTGATTGTGGAAGCTTTGTCAGGTCTAAGTTGCTGATGAGAAACCAGCATACCGAGCAAGCGTTGAGCCAGTGTTTAGGTTTCATACCAGTTCTACGAGTTACAGCTACACAGACAAGTCGGCTTTCTCCCAGTAGGAGACACTACGTGTTGGCCTTGCCTGCCTGTGGGGCTGACGACTCCGCTCAGCCGACGTTCCTTGAGCGGAATCGAAAGGAAGATCTGTAGCCCAGTTTCAGAGAATTAATTTCAGAGGTCATGAGTCCGATTTATCGTCGCTGCCTATCCACCAACGAGTCCTCTAAACATCAGTATCCGGCAGTTTTTATCCATCTGATATTCTCTGATTAACGCTGCCGCTGTCACCCTATGGATTACCGTCATGATTGGCCTTCGTCATCTCAGCATTAAGTCAAAAATTCAGGTGATTTTGCTGGGTGTCAGCCTGATTTCGATTATTTCGATCAGTCTCTTAGGGTGGAGCTGGGCGCGGGCAGAGCTCAAGCAAAATATTTTTGACCATCTCACGAGCGTTAGGGCCTCAAAGGCCTATCAGATTGAATCCTATTTCACCACCTTCAAAAACCATGTTGAAACGCTCTGTGAAGACCGCATGGTGGTATCGGCGGTGCAGGAGTTTGATTCGGCCTATGACCAGCTCAACCAGGAAACCACTCCAACCGACTGGGAAAGTAGCATTCGTAATTATTATGAGCAGAACTTTTTTCCCAAGTTAACTGAACATATTGCGGGTACGCCGAATTATGCAACCTACGCCCCTAAAAGCAATGCAGCCCGTTATCTGCAATATCACTACATTGCGGCCAATCCCCATCCAGTGGGGCATAAGGATGCGCTGACAGAGGCCAGTGATGGCAGCGCTTACACCGCTGTTCATAACCGGTACCATCACCTATTTCAAAACCTCATTCAAAAGTTTGGCTACTACGACTTTTTCCTAATTGATCCCCGCACGTCAGACGTTGTCTATTCTGTCTATAAAGAAACGGATTACGCCACCAATCTAGACAATGGTCCCTACAGCCGCAGTAATTTGGCTGAGATCGTCGCAGCAGTGCAGGATAATCCTGATCGGGGCGCGATTCAAGTTGCCGATTTCAAAACCTACAAGCCTTCCTATGCGGCTCCAGCAGCATTTTTGGCGGGGCCGATCTACGATGGCCCCACCTTTGTCGGCATTCTCGCGGTACAGATGCCGGTCAACGAAATCAATCAGGTCTTAACGGGAGGGAAACACTGGGAGCAAGACGGATTGGGTAAGTCTGGAGAAACCTATTTAGTGGGTGAGGATTATCTGATGCGCTCCATCTCTCGGTTTTTGATTGAAGACAAAGCCGGCTATGAAGAAGCGCTGCGTTCAACGGGTACGCCCAGTCGAATCGTCAATTTGATTGATCAGTTAGATACCTCAATTTTGCTGCAGCGAGTGAATACAGAAGCAGCACAAGAAGCGATCGCCGGGCAGGAAGGAACCCAGATCATAAAAGATTATCGCGGCGTTCCGGTGCTGAGTTCCTACGCTCCTGTGAATTTACCGGGGCTACAATGGGCGATTTTATCGGAAATGGATCTAGCTGAAGCCTATCAGTCCGTCTATTCTCTCCAAACCTATTTGCTCATTTCAACCGTGATTTTGATGCTGGCTCTGACCTTTTTGGCCAGTATTATTGCTGCTAATTTTGTGAAACCCATTGATACTCTGATTGCAGCCTCCCGACAAGCAGAGCTGGGTCAAGAAGATGCCAATGTGTTCTTTGACTCCACCGATGAATTTAGCGAGTTGGCCGCTATTTTCAATACAGTTGTCCAAAGAATGCGCCAACAAATCAACCACGTTGAGCAGCAATATTATGATGCTCAGGATATTTTGCAGAAACTTCTGCCCGGTGAGATTATCGAGCGCATCAAGCGCAAAGAATCCTTGATTGCCACCCAGACCCAGCAGGTCACCGTTTTATTTGCCAAAATTGTCGGCTTGGGTTCCCTGTCTGAACAGCAGACCGCTAGCACGTTGACTCAATACCTGACGGAGCTATTGAGTGCCTTTAACCAGGCGGCCAGGCGCAATGATGTCGAGCCCTTTAAATTTGCTAGCGATCGCTACATCGCCACCTGTGGTCTCACCAAACCCAGGCTGGATCATGAAAAGCGAATGATGGATTTCGCCCTCAATTTGCTGGATCTCATCCAAGGTTTCAATAGTCGTCATCAAACCTGCCTGAGTTTGCGCCTGGGCATTCACACGGGCACTGTGGCTACAGGTGTGCTGGGCAATCAACCGTTGAGTTATGACCTGTTGGGCCAGCCGGTGGCCATTGCTAGTGAACTCATTGACACGACAGACACGAGTGGCATTGTGACTACTCAAATGGTGCGAGATCGCCTCAAGGGGTTCTATGACTTTCAACCAGGCAACAGTCTTTCCTTGGACAGTCAGGCCAAAATCGACACCTGGATACTCCGCAAAGATGCCCTCACCGATCTGATAGGAGAACTCACCAGCGGCTTGGCTCAGGGGTTATCTTCAGAGGGTTTAGAGACTGAAATGAAGACTGAATTATCATCTCCAGAGTTCTTAGACAAAGACGAATCATCAGATAATCGGACAGGCGAAGAAACCGATCCGGTGATGGCTCAACCGACTCCAGAGTCCTCTAAAGTCGCGTCATCAGCACCCACTCATGAAGCCTCAATTGTGGGTGATCTTGCCGGAGAATTGGGCATTGACCCGTTTGATGATTAAGCATTTGAATTCACTCGACACTGAAAACTAGGGATGTCGCCATGGAACAGATACAAATTACGTGGGCCTTGATTTTAATCATGGCCGTCCCAGCTGGCTCAATTGGCCTGGGAGAGATCGTTTCACGTCTGCGCAACCATCCGTTAGCGGATATGTTTCATAGTATCCGCGTATTTGTCTTGCCGCCCCTAGCAATTCTCCTGGTGACCCTAAAGCTATTCCATGTACCCGCTGAAGACATCACCATACAAATCATTTCCACAGCGCTAGGGTTGGCCATCATCTACAGCCTCATTGCCCTGGTAAATGGCATTCTGGTTCCAGGCAATCGGCAGTATGACTGGCAAATTGATGTTCCCAATTTGCTCTTTCAGGTAGCGCGGGTCGGGGTTATTCTATGTGTTGCGGCTTATCTATTAGCGACCGTCTGGCAGGTAGATTTAAGCAAAGTCATTGCGGCCCTGGGGGTGGGGTCTTTAGTCATTGCTCTGGCCCTGCAAGATACCCTCAGCAACCTGGTATCTGGATTTTTGCTCATTTTCGAATCGCCCTTTCAGGTCGGGGATTGGGTTCGCGTTAATGATGTCGAAGGCGAAGTTTTAGAAGTGAATTGGCGGGCCGTGCGACTGAGGACGCCTGACCATGATGTGGTGATTATTCCCAATGGAGTTTTGGGTAAGGAGACCATCTATAACTACACGTTGCTCTATCCGCTCCACGGCGATCGCGTCACCTTTAACTTTTCCCATGAAGAAGCGCCCAATCGGGTCATTCCCGTTCTCAAGGCGTCGGCACTGGCGGTAGAGGGTATCTTGGCGGAGCCGGAGCCGGAAGTTCGGCCCCTGAAATTTACCGATCATCAAGCCGAATATGAGGTGCAATATTGCATTGCTGATTTCACGAATGCGTCAACCATTCAGGGGCAGTTTATTACGAATGTCTATTATGCGGCAAAACGCCATCGGTTGATGCCACCGATGCCCTTCGAGAAACATTATGTGTTGCCGGATTATCCGTCTGATGGTCAGGATTATGTCCCTGATATTTTGAAAGCCCTCGCGGCTTTACCCATTTTTCGACTACTGGATGAAACCGTGCTCGACACCCTGGCCCATCAGGCAGAGGTGAAATATTATGGCGCGGGTGAAACCATTATTCACGCTGGTGAGATTGATGCCGGGATTTGCATTTTACTTCAAGGCCAAATCACCCTTTCATGCCCTGATCATGCCGGTAGTACCCAGGTAATTTCTTACCTTGAAACCGGTGATCTGTTTGGCGAAATGTCGCTACTGCGCAACGAACCCAGCTGGGTTTCTGTGACGGCACTGCAAGATGTGGAACTCGTGGTGCTGAATGGTGATGCGGTATTTTCTGTTGCTCAACAACAGTCTAACTTCGCCTTAGAAATGAATCGCTTTATTGATGAACGGAAAAAAATGGTGCAACGCGCTACAGAATCGAGTTCAGAGGCTGTAGTTATTGCCTCTCAGTCTGCAATATCCTAGAACGACAAGTAGGGTAACGACTCTGCACAGCAATGAAGTCAAGAGATTCCAAGGTCTGCATGGAAAACCATGGAATCTTAGTGAAGTCCCCGAAAAATTTGGATGAGTCAGCAGAAACCTGAGCTAACCACAGTCTACAGATTACGTTCGCACCACGGCGAGTGATTGTAGAGACTGTGAGTTTCCGGGAAGTTTCTAATGTCTCTTTAGAGCCGAGAGTAGATGGCCGAAGCGGAAATCTTGATGCCGTCTAACGGCAGCGGTAACCGGGCCGCCGCCAGTAATACCAATTCTTCGGATTAAGACTACAGATGCTAGAACGGACATGAAGCATTGAG
>CALCCA010000113.1 GCA_937899725.1 uncultured Halomicronema sp. | reverse complement strand
CCTGTTTTTGGTTTTTTCCAACCCCTTTGTTGGGGGTTTGTTTTCTGTTCACCCTTTTACCCCCCCCCCCGCCGCTAGAAATTCCTTGAATAGATTAAAAACTTATTGCGATTTCCGGAGTTGCCAGAATTCCCCCCTACAGTTTTCAGTAGGTTCTGCCTTGAAGACTCCTGTTTCTCTCCTACCGTTTTGTTAACTAGGGCGCGTCCCCAAATTAGAGCTAGCAACTTTGAGAACAGGCATAGCTGCTCCCCAAACTTTGCTGAGAGCTTACCCCTGATTGGGAAAGTCATTTCGCCCGCCGCTGATAACAGCCCCTAGAGATCTTCGTTTCAAAGCACCCCTAGAAAATATCCTATGGAACTTGCTCAATTCCCCTGGCTGACGGTCACTATTTTCCTGCCGATTACTGCAGCCCTCTTCATTCCCTTCATTCCTGACAAAGACGGCAAAACTCTGCGGTGGTATGCCCTGGTCGTCGGTCTCATTGATTTTGTCTTACTGGTCAGTGCGTTTTATCTGGGGTATGACTTTAATGATTCTGGCCTGCAGCTCGTTGAGAGCTACACCTGGGTGCCCCAGCTTGATCTGCGGTGGTCAGTTGGTGCGGATGGGCTATCAATGCCCCTAATCTTGTTGACGGGGTTCATCAGCACCCTGGCGATCCTCGCTTCTTGGCCGGTCACCCTCAAGCCCAAGCTCTTTTACTTTTTGCTGTTGGCCATGTACAGCGGCCAGATCGGTGTATTTGCCGTGCAAGACATGCTGCTGTTCTTCTTCATGTGGGAATTGGAGCTGATCCCGGTATATCTGCTGCTGTCGATTTGGGGCGGCAAGAAGCGGCTATATGCTGCCACCAAGTTCATTTTGTATACCGCTGGTGGGTCGCTATTTATTCTGGTGGCGGCTTTAGCGATGGCCTTTTACGGCGATGTCGTGAGTTTCGACATGACGACCCTCGCCGCCAAGGACTACACCACTCAGTTCCAGCTCTTTATGTATGCGGCTTTCTTGATTGCTTATGCGGTCAAGCTGCCAATCTTTCCCCTGCATACCTGGCTGCCGGATGCTCACGGTGAGGCCACGGCTCCAGTACATATGCTGCTAGCCGGTATTTTGCTAAAGATGGGCGGCTACGCCATCATTCGCATGAATTTGGGGATGCTACCCGATGCCCATGCCATCTTTGCCCCGGTGTTAGTGATCTTCGGCATTATCAATATTATTTATGCGGCGCTAACGTCTTTTGCTCAGCGCAACTTAAAGCGCAAGATTGCCTATTCCTCAATTTCTCACATGGGGTTTGTGATTATCGGGATTGCCTCCTTTACGAATCTAGGCCTCAGTGGGGCAGTGCTGCAGATGGTGTCTCACGGGCTGATTGGGGCGAGTCTCTTCTTTTTAGTGGGGGCCACCTACGATCGCACCCATACGCTGATTTTGAGTGAAATGGGCGGCGTCGGCAAGAAGATGCCGAAGATCTTCGCCATGTTCACTACCTGCTCCATGGCGTCTTTAGCGCTACCGGGCATGAGTGGCTTTGTGGCTGAGCTGATGGTCTTTGTCGGCTTTGCCACCAGCGATGCTTATTCCTTTACCTTTCGACTGATCGCCGTCTTACTCATGGCGGTTGGGGTGATTTTGACCCCGATTTATCTCTTGACGATGCTACGAGAGATTTTCTACGGCTCAGAAAATAAAGAGCTGATTGAGCGCGAGGCCCTGATTGATGCGGAACCGCGCGAGGTGTTTATCATTGCCTGCCTGTTGATTCCTATCATTGGCTTTGGTCTTTATCCCAAGATGCTGACTCAGGTGTATGACACCACGACCCTGCGGTTAACTGACAATTTGCGCACCCGCGCCTTTGCCGCCACTGAGGAAGTGCAGCCTCTGGCGTTCTTGCCGAAGCTGAAGGCGCCCGAATTACCCTCGGGGCTCTAGATCGACTGAGCGACTTTGTCGGTTCTATGAAGCTGGCAGAGCAAGATGGAACTAATCATCAAGCTTCCCTGATGTCGGAAACATTCTCGACTCAGGGAATTCTTGTAGAACAGTGGCGATCGCTCTTGATTCTCAAGCAAAATTAATTGAGGACTCAGACCGGATACTGCTGCCGTGGTTCAGTATGGTATTGAACAATGCCTCACAGCCTTACCCAAAAGCCATCTAAGACAATGAAAAATCCTTGGTCTCGTCGTCTTCGCTCCAGCGCTTACGTTTTCGGTACCGCGATTGGTCTCACGGTTTCAGGAGCCTTGTTGCCCCCGACAGAGCTGGCCTCTACTTGGGGATTGTCAAGTATGGCGATCGCTCAAAATGCCTCTGAGCAAACCAACATTCAGGTTTACAGCAACGCCAGCCCGGCTGTGGTGGCGATTGAAGCAGAGGATGGTTCCGGCAGCGGCAGCATCATCACCACCAATGGTCTCGTCTTGACCAACGCCCACGTGGTGGGTAGAAACACGGTTGTCCAAGTTCGCGTGGCTGATGGCCGCGAGTTTACCGGTGATGTGGTGGGATTTGCCAGTAGCCGCGTCGATTTGGCCGCGATTCAACTGCGGGGCAATCCGTCCGGGCTGCCCACCATCAGCATTGCCGCTCCCAATTCAGTGCAGGTCGGACAACAAGCCTTTGCGATCGGCAATCCCTTTGGCTTATCCGGGACATTCACCACGGGCATCGTCAGCCGCATTGACCCCGAGCGCGGCTTGATTCAGACCGATGCGGCAATTAATCCCGGTAATTCCGGCGGGCCGCTGTTGGGCAGCGATGGTCGCCTCATTGGCGTCAACACGTCCATCTTTACGACGCAACAAAGCGGCGGCAATATCGGCATTGGCTTTGCGATTCCAGTGCAAGAGGTGCAAACGTTTATCGCTGAGGTGAATGCGGGCACGGCCCTGACCACCGCGAGTGCAGCCGGCAACCGTGGCGGCCGCGAACCCCAAGTGATCGCCCTCAACGATATCATCTCGGGTCAGCTCGACGACGGCAGCGACGTTTTGCCCGACGGTAGTTTTTTCAACGCCTATGTGTTTGAAGGTCGCCAGGGTCAACGGGTGGCGGTCGAAATGATGAGTCAGGATCTCGATGCTTACCTGATTCTGCTGAGTGAATCGGGCGACAGCTTATATCTCGAGGACGATGACAGCGCTGGCGATTTCAACGCTCGTCTCGTCACGACGCTGCCGGAAGATGGCGAATACATTATCATCGCTAACTCCTTTGCTGGCGGCGAGCGCGGTCGCTATGACCTCAGGCTGGCTGAAGTCGATGGGGCGGCCCCGCCGACGGCGACGACGCCATCACCGAGTGGTTATATCCTGCAGGAGAGTGGTCGTTTGGAAGCTGGGGATGACATTGCCCCCGACGATACCCTCTATGACCAATACACCTTTGACGGTCAAGCGGGGCAAACGGTGACCATCACGCTCGAAAGTCAGGAATTTGATACCTATCTGGCCATTGTTGATGAGGCGGGTAATTTGGTCGCTGAAAATGATGATATTGGCCCCAACTCGACTAACTCAGCCGTCTCGTTTACGGTGCCGACGACGGGAAGCTTCCTGGTCATTGTGAACGGCTACTCAACCGCCGATCAGGGCCGTTATGACCTGGTCGTCCGCTAACCCTGCAGTCCTCCGTGGTGCCCTTGCAATAGGGAACAGTCCACTAGAACCCGAGCCAGGCGAAGAAAGTTTGGTGGGTAATTAGTTCCACGACTAACAGGGCAACGAAGCCAATCATGGCAAACCGACCGTTGATGCGCTCGGCATAGTCGTTTAACCCAAAGGCAGGCGTATCGTTTCCTGACACTGCTGCAGTGTCAGTAGATGCCTCAGGGGCCTCGGGCAGTGTGTCTGCATTGTCTGGAGTCTCTGATGCCATAGAAATTTAGAGGTGTCTTTTACCGGAGCGATCGCTTCGCCGTCAACCGTTGTTGCCCGATCCCGAGCCCATGAACGAAGGCATCGCTTGGCGCCAGCTCTACTGTATCCCAAGAGATGACGGTCACAAAAGCTAACCGGCTTTTTTACCATCATCAGACATTGGGGCAGCTTGTAGGGGGGCCATCTTCGGGGCGATCGCCCCGGCACTGATGCCGGCTTTGTGCGCTGCCATTGCCCCAATCGCTGCCAGATAGGAGCGTACTCGCCAGACCTGCACGCCTAAGCACTCTGGGGGGACGGCTAGCGTGGTGGTATTCTCTTCGACCGCGATAATTTGGGCTGAGGTACCGCTAAAATGCAGCACGCCGCTGCCGCCAAATGCTGCCGCTGGCACAATCACAGCGTCTACTTGGTCGCGCCAAATAGTTCCCCCTGAGGTGGCTGTCGCTGCCACCAGCTGAGGGGCGCGGCTGAGACCCGCCAGCACACAGGGTAAGAAGGTGTGACCAATTTCTTCAGCCGCTGATTTGGGCGATAACGTCGGATCTAACGGTAGGGGACTGAGGGCGGGGGCGTGAGCGCAGGGCAGCTGAAACTGACGCACCAGCAAGTGACTAATCACGGCTTCGGCACCGGCTAAGGGATCAACACCCTGCCCTTGACGATAATTTTGCAAAGAGTCTGAGCCGTCATCATCAGGAAAGCGGACAACGACGGCGATCGCCGTCGCGCCTAACTGCATCAGTTTTTCTGCTGCTCTCAGCAACGTGCCGGGGTTGGCAATCGTGCCCCAAGTTGCGCCCGACTCGGCCGTTTT
The DNA here is from genome assembly GCA_937899725.1 of uncultured Halomicronema sp. Lineage (GTDB taxonomy): Bacteria > Cyanobacteriota > Cyanobacteriia > Phormidesmidales > Phormidesmidaceae > Halomicronema. Next base: position 98,885 of record CALCCA010000113.1, on the reverse strand, counting down.
CAGGGTGACGCCGACGGGTGCATCGGTGATGACATAATCGGTCATCTCTAAGCCCAGGGTGGCGCGCGCGGCATCCGCCGCCTGCAGGTGCCGATACCGCGCGTGTGGCTCGATGGCCTGATCGAGCAGCAAACCAATGCGGTTACGATGCACGGGTCGCAGCCCCCAAGTCCCCGCCGCAAACTGATCGAGCCCGTATCCCTCAACATAGAGGGCGTTGGGCAACGGCCAATAAAGCTGCGCCCCGTTCATCACGTTGGGATGGGTGATGAGGGTATCAGCGACTTGCGCGATCGCGCGGGCCACTGGCACCGCATCGCCGGCATATCCCCCCACGGCTGCCCCGACCCCGGTGGGCACGATGAGGACAGCAGTGTAGGGGCGGCTGGGTGTAGGCATTGGTAAAACTCAAGAGAGGCGTGAGGCCGCATGGGCAGCTTGGCCTGCCGCACTGCAATCAATGTTTGACTACGGCGCGGCTGCTTGGCGTTCTTCATCCTCTAGCAGCTACTTATCCGTTACAACGGCTTCGACCTGTGCCGTCTGCGCTGCTTCATCCACCTTCGCGATCGCCCAGCGGAGGGGCTCACCCCGTTTTTGCAGCTCCGCCTCGACTTTTTGAGGCAGCTCCGCCGGATTTTCGGTTAGATCAATTTCAGCCGTAATAAAGTGGGTTGTCATGGTGAGATTTCCTCTAAAAGCGAGCTTTAGACTTTTTCAGTGATCGAATAGCGCCAACAGTACTGGTTGAGCGGCTAGGTCTGGGCCTGAATTCGGCCATGATTCAGGAAGGCTGGCCAAACTGCTTTTCATACACAATGTCTTCTTTCTCGGTTTCGAGTCGAATGTCAGAGCGCGGATAGGCCACACAGAGCAAGGCGTATCCCTCACTTTGCAGATCCGGTCCAACGCCCATCCCTTCGGCCTGATCGACAGTGCCTTCATGAATGAGCGCCGCACAGGTCGTGCAGACTCCCGCATTACAGGAAAAGGGCAGTTCGAGGCCGGCTTCCTGCGCTGCCAATAAAATTGTCTTGTCCTCAGCAACTTGAACTTGAGTGACAGTGCCTTGGTGATTAATTTCGACGGTAAACGTATTGGCCATCAGCTTTTTTTGATCGTCAAATCACAGAATAAAAAACGGGGTGGATGAGGGCTGGCGAATGAAGGCTAGCCCCCATTGGGCTGGGCTGACAACAGAGTGCTGAAACCGTTGGGATAAAGCCATCCACTCAAGTAACAGAAAGGATTGCTATGGGCTTTATTGTCAGCTCATCCTACTGCAGAATCGGCGGGGCCAGAGTTGTGTGACTCACCCCAGACGACAGGGTTGGGTGAGCAGTTTGTGGTCAGACCGCCGCCGAGAGGTGAGTTATCCCTCCATCGGCAAACTCAAGCCAGGCGGGTAACTAAGCTGGGAAAACCGTCTCAAATTCTGCTAGCAGATCGTCCATTTCCTCTAGGGCTTGGTTTACATCGATTCTCAACATGCCGATGTCAGGTTGCTCAAGTAGTTTCAGCAAAACCTCACGCTTGCTGCGAATCATCTCGACTCGGTCGCGAATTGCCTGGGTATCCATGGTTGCTCAATGACTCACCAGTTAACCAGCATAAGCAACTTTGGAACGAGAGGAAACCTTAATGGCTGATTTCGACCCTCTGGTTTGAGTCTTCAGAGACCCAAGTCGCCCATCCTTCGGGGCCTGATCGACCGTTCAGAGGTGTTTGACGAGAAAGCGATCAAGCTGATTGGCAAACGCTTCGCGATCGCGCTGGTTAAACGGGGGCGGGCCACCGGTTTCCACTCCACTGTTGCGCAATTCGTCCAAGAAATTCCGCATGGAGAGCCGCTGCCGAATGTTCACTTCATCGTAAAATTCGCCACGGGGATTCAGCGCGTAGGCGCCTTTTGCGATCGCTTCTGCCGCGAGGGGGATGTCAGCCGTGACCACCAAGTCTTTGGCCGCCAGATGCTGCACGATATAGCCATCGGCCACATCTAGTCCTGCTTTGACCTGCACCGACTCAATATAAGGCGAAGCGGGAATCGTCAGGGCCTGATTGGCGACCAGCGTGGTTTTAACGGCGACCCGTCTCGCTGCCCGAAAAATAATTTCCTTAATCACCTTAGGACAGGCGTCGGCATCAACCCAAATTTGCATGATCCGCGTTTCCTATCGGCGTTCCTCAATGACCATTGAGCCGGGATTTGCTGAGACCGCGTGGCTTTAGGCTTTGAACTGCTGGGTATAGAACTGAGCATAGCGCTGGCCATAGCTGAGCAGCTCGTCGTGGCTTCCCGATTCGAGAATGGTGCCCTTCTCTAAAAAGATAATGCGATCGGCTTCGCGAACGGTGCTCAACCGGTGAGCAATGATAAATACGGTTCGGGCTTGCATCGCGCGCTCTAACGCCTCTTGCACCAGCGCTTCTGATTCAGAATCCAGCGCCGAGGTGGCTTCATCCAAAATCAGAATGCGGGGATTAAAGTACAGGGCGCGGGCGATCGCCACGCGCTGCCGCTGTCCCCCTGAGAGGTTCACGCCCCGCTCACCCACCCAGGTGTGATACCCCTGAGAAAACTGGGTGATAAAATCGTGGGCATTGGCTAACTGGGCGGCGGCTTCAAGGCGGGCCGCATCTGGCGTAACTTCGCCATAGGCAATGTTTTGAGCAATGTTGCCAGAGAACAGGGTGATGTCTTGCGGCACAATGCCAATTTGCCGTCGCAGGCTATTGACGGTGACATCGCGCAGGTCGATGCCATCGATCAGCACCTGCCCCTCATTCGGGTCAAAGAAGCGCATCAGCAGGTTGACCAGCGTGGTTTTGCCCGCGCCCGAAGACCCGACCAGCGCCACCACCTCACCAGGATGCACCAGCAGGTCAAGGTGCTGCAAAACGGGCTTGCTCGGGTCATAGGCAAAGGAAACGTCGCAGTATTGTACGCGACCAGTCACCGGCGGCAAGGGCTTGGCGTCAGGCTTATCAGTGAGGGTGGGCGTGACAGCCATGAGTTCAAACACGCGCTCTACTGAGGCTTCGGTTTGTTTGAACTCGTTGTAGTGCTGAGTGACTAAGTCAATGGGGTGCAGCAGTAGGGCAATCGCCGCCAAAAAGCTGACCAGCGCCTGTGGTGTGAGATTGCCCTCAGCAATTTGCCAGCCGCCAAGAAAGAATAGAAACATGATCCCGATCGCTTCGAGAAAGCCGACGATGGGATACTGCAATGCCTTGAGCTGTTCAGCGCGATAGCGCGCATTGCGATTGTGGATGGCCTCTTGATCAAAACGCTGCTGTTCAAATTCTTGGGCGGCAAAGGCCTGCACCAGCCGCATATTGCCCAAGACTTCGGTGAGCAACGCGGATAAGCTCGAAATCTGGCTCTGACTTTTGCGGGAGAGTTTGAGTAAGCGATTGCCAAATTCCCCAATGAGCCAGGCCATCAGCGGCGCGATGACGAGGCCCGCCACGGTCAGCTGCCAGTTGAGATACAGCATGTAGATCGGAATGGCGATGAGCTGCAGCACGCAGGAGACGAACTGCTGCGACATTTTGTGCATCACCTCGCCGATGCGATCGATGTCTTCCGTCAGGCGATAGCTCAGGTCACCGGTTTGACTGCGTTCGTAATAATCCAGCCCCAGCCGCTGCAGGTGAGCATAAATTCCCGTTCTCAAGTCCAGCGTCACGTCGAGCGACGCCCGGATCATGATGATGTTTTCCCAATATTGAAAGACGCTGCGGATCAGGAAAATCACCCCGGCTAGGCCCAGCCAGTAGGCCATCTCCTCGACGTTGCCTTGACCCATATAGAGCGCCACTTGGCCAGCCAGATAGGGCAGGGCTACCGTCGATAACACGTACCCCAAAATGCAAACAAACCCGATCAAAAACCGACTCAGATGCGGTTTGATAAAGGGCGTCAGCTGTCGGTAGCTGGATTGCCGGCGGGGCGCAGCAGGGGTCACGGTGTGATCGTTCCTCGTTTGGGCTCGATGACCTCAGCCGGTGGGGCGACGGTATCAGCAGCCAGGTTATCTAAAATGAGTTGAGCAATGCGTTCAGAAGCGCCCGGCGTGCCGAGGCGCGCCCGACCATGATCGATGCAGGCGGTGAGATAGTCTTGATCCGCCAGCGTTTTTTGCAGGCAGTGCGCGGCTTCGCGGAGGGTAGCTTGGTCCGCCGGAGCCTGGCCTATGGTTTGGGCCGACAGCCCGAGCAAGCGGTCTTGGGCCTCGGCAAAGGCGTAATTAAACTGCGGCCCTTCTCCCGGAATTTGAATCACTGGCTTGCCGAGCGCCACCGCCTGATCGACGGCCAACCCGGCCATCCCAATGACGATGGTGGTGTGGCAAACGATGTCGTTGAAGGCGTTGTCGTAGCAGAGAATCTCGGCGATCGCGCCGTTGTCTTGGGGACAAAAGAGTCGGCCTGATTCATACTGCCAGCCCGCTTCGGCAGCCAACGTCGGTACTGCCGCCATCAGGGCCGGTACCAGGGCCGCCCGAAATTGAACGGTATCGCCCATCAATTGGGCCGCTTCTGCGACGCACTGCATCTGCAGTTTGAAGTTACGCACGGCTTCAGGCATGCGCGAACCGGGCAACAGTGCCACCATCGGCACGTCGGGCTTGAGCGATAGGTCTTTGCCCTCGGGCAGCAGCCAGTCGAGGGAGGGAATGCCGCCGTAGTGGACTTTCTCAAAGCCTTGTTGGCTCAAGTCTTCGGCTGTGTGAGGATCGCGGGTGATAATGGCCCGACAGCGGGGCGATCGCACCACAAAGCGCATCACAAAATCCGTTTGCAAATGGCCCTCATACAGGGCCGACAGGCACGAAATAAAAGAGATAAACGGTCGTTGGGTCAGGTAAGCGCAGGTTTGGCCCACCGAATCGCCGGTGGCGTGCACCAAATCAAATTGAGGGCCGTGGTGACGCAGGGCTTTGATTTGCCGCCAGCTTAGCCCTAACAGCCCGGCTCGAATATCTTTCAGCAAGAGCCACCGATTGACGTAGGTAAACCCGCCCGAGGGCAGCACCTGCGTTGGCCCCAAAATGGGGACGCCCAAGCGACGATAGGCGTTTCCTTCACCCACAATGGGGATGGCAGCAATGTCAATATCGGGAGCCAGCTTTTTCAGCGTACGAATAACGTAGGCCGAGTGGTTGTCCTCACCGTGACCGTTGCTAATAAATAAGACCCGCTTAGGCATCGGGGGCAGCAGTCCTACTAAAGCGCAGATGCCAGTTTAACATTCTGCTTCAGTCATATCTGATGAAATCTCCGGTTATCGGGCGATCGCCCTCGCCTTCGGGCCGCTCCGACTCGCTAGAGATCAAGGTGTCATCGGGACCGGTCGGGGAACTTTTGGGCTTGAGTCGAGGTCTAAAACTAAATTACGGTTTGAGGCAGCTGCCATCCTGGCTGGGTTTTGGCGCGATGATGATCCGTGGGCAAGCGGCCACCTCAAATCGCTCTATCTTTCCTGACATCGGGTATTCTTAAGCCAAATTATTGAGTCTGTGACCGCCTCTGTGAAACCCTTATTGCCTTGTCAAGACTGTCAGCCAGCGCCCCGCCAGCTCCGGTGGCTGGGGTTAGTGATGGTGAGTGTCACGCTGTTTGCGGGGATCGAGCTATGGGTGGCGAGCTTGAGCCACAGCCTGACGTTGCGGGCTGATTCGGGTCATATGCTGACGGATGGCTTGGCGATGGGGCTGGCCATCGTGGCGGCCGCCTTGGCTCAGCGATCACCCGTCCAGGCACCGGGTAGCCACCGGCTGGAACTCGTGGCAGCGCTGATTAATGGGCTGGCGTTATTGGCGATGGCTGCTTGGATTGGCCGCGAGGCCCTCGCCCACTGGCAGGGACAACCCACTGAAATTTTGAGCCTGCCGATGCTGATTACCGCTTTGCTGGGGCTGTTGGTGAATGGGCTTAATCTGTACTGGCTGCACGGCGATATGCGGCAAAATCTGAACCTGCGCGGCGTATTTTTGCATATCTTGGCGGATTTATTGGGGTCGGTTGGAGCCATTCTCGCGGCGATCGCGGTCACCTTTTTGCAGTGGCTCTGGGCCGATATTGTGATTGGTGCAGTCGTCGCCAGCTTTATTGGGGTCAGCGCTCTGCCGCTGCTCTGGCAGAGTATCCAGCGGCTCTGGCGGCCCCTGAGTACTGCGCCTGCGCCAGAGACCGCGTTATCGGCGGCGGGCTGGCTGGAGCTGGGGCAAACCGATTTGGCTAGCCTGGTGACTCAGTCGTCTCAAGGCGGTGCCGACGAATCGACCATTTGAGCCATCTCAAAATTTCAATCCTCTGATTTAAGGTCAGACAGCCACTGGCTGGCGGATGGTCTAGGCCTGTGGCCGCTTATTTCTGGGCTGGTGCGATCGCCCGATTTGGCATTGGTGCAGTCGACTTTCCCAGAATTTGGGACTGCCCTTGAGCCTGAAAGCGATCGTTTCCCTGAGCCAGTTCTTGCCGTCCCAACCAAGGCGCGGATTTGGGCACAGCCTCATCATTGGCGTTTTATAAGTAATCGCCGGTTTGTACGCTGTAGCTAACTCCAGCACCGCCCTATTGACCTGAACCTGACTTTTGGGCTTCATGCTGATGGATGAGGGCATCATGACCGCTATTATCGCCTGCAACAATCAGCACGAAGCCTGACTGAGATGGTGCTTAGACGACTGAATTTGGCTGGTTTTGGGCATTCTGGGGTGGCGTTAGTGACCTATGAGGGCGATTTAATTCATCGGTCTCGACATGGGCAACAGTATCTTAATGAGGGTTTTTTCATGGTTGGTCATTGCTTTCTCCGGGCGCCGGGCGTGGCATCTGCGTCACTGTTTTGAGGGCCTTTGCTGTGGCCTGGGCGACTGTGCGGTATTGTTCATAACACCCAAAATTCATGCAGACATTTGGTAATTCTGTGTTAAAAACGGCGGCGATCGCCCTCACCTTAGGCGGCTTGGCGGCCTGTAATGACTCTGGTGGCGAATTTAGTAGCAGTTCAGGGGTTGAGGTCAATGTCATGGTGGGCAGCGCCCTGCATGACTTTTGTGATGAGGCCGCTGCACGGTTTAACGCTGATAGCCCCGTCTTAGAGTCCGGGGAAGCGTTTTACATCAGTTGTGAGGCCGCAGGCAGTGGCGATGTTGTTGCCCAAGTGCTCGCCTACGCGCAGCAATCACAGTCCGGTACTTTGGATACTGAAGCCGCGGGGCTACCGACACTCATCTCTGTAGACGGTGAAATTTACCATAGTCAGCTGCTGTATCAACTGCAGCAAGCAGCGCCCGGTGCTGACTACGTCCCCCCGATCACCGACGCTCCGCTGCTGGCCTACAGCCCGATGGTGTTTATGGTGCGGGAAGATTTGGCCCCAAGCATACAGTCGGTAGATGATCTTTTTGTTGCTCTCACCCAGGCCCAAACCCACCAGGACCTGGATGCCGCCAGTCCGCCACAAAATATTTACTACGTGCACACCGCCCCCACGCGATCGAACTCTGGTCTGCAGACCCTAGTGGCTCAGTTCGCCTCGGTGTCGGGCAAGCGTCCCGAAACGCTCACTGCTACCGATGTCACCACCTACCAGGGCGATATTCAAAAAATTCAGGAAAAGATTACGCGCTATGGCACCTCAACCAGCTCCCTGGCAGAGGCGATGGCGGCTAACGGGCCATTTTGGGCCTCTATCGGGTCGGTATATGAGTCATCGGTCATCGCTGCAAATGCCCAACTACAGCCAGGGCAACCCAAATATGTCGCGGTCTATCCGCAGGCGACCTTTACCTCAAATATGCGCGGAATTTTGCTGAATGCACCCTGGGTCGATGCGGTTGAGCAAGCGGCGGCTACCGAGTTTTTAGGCTACCTGCAAACTCCAGAAATCCAGACGTTGGCAACCGATTTGGGACTGCGTCCAGGCAGTCCAGAAGTGGCGCTGGGCAGCCGATTTAGTCCTGAATTTGGAGTTAATCCCAACGCCAGTTATGACTCCTACCGGCCGCCGGAAGCCGCCGTGGTAGACGAGATGATTACCGCTTGGGCCGATTTCGCCAAAAAGCCTTCCCTCGTGGCGATCGTGGTAGATTCCTCCGGCTCGATGGAAGGGAATAAGCTACCAGCAGTGCAAAACACGCTGCAAACCTACATCACGACCCTGGGCTCTAACGATCAGGTGGCGCTGATTGACTTTGACGAAGCGATTCGGCCCCCGGTGTTGGTCGATGGCACACCCGAGGGGCAGCAGCGTGGCTTTGACTTTATCAATAGCCTGCAGGCGGAGGGCGGCACCCGCCTCTATGACGCGTCTTTAGACGCCCAGAGCTGGCTGCGAGCCAACCTGCGGCAAAATGCTATTAACGCTGTGCTGGTGCTCACCGATGGCGAGGATTCTGGCTCTGATGTGCCGTTTGACAGTCTGCTCACGAGTTTAAAAGAATCTGATTTTTCAACCGACGAGCGGATTGCGTTTTTTACCGTGGGCTATGGCGACGAAGGTGACTTCAACCCCGACGTGTTGACCCAAATTTCTGAGTCTACCGGCGGTTACTATGCCAAGGGCGACCCCGATACGATCGCGCGTCTGATGCAAGATATTCAGCTGGAGTTTTAACGGATGCCCATGAAACTCACCAATCCCCTGGCGTATCCTTTAGCGGTGCTGGCGGGCGGCGTTTTTTTAGTGGCGGGAGTGCGGTTGCTACAGTTACCCACCGTCGTGGCACTGCCAGGAGCCGTGGCGATCGCCACCGTCGGCGGCGCCGTGCTGAAGGGCCGCGAGCCCGAGTCGCTGGGGCTCGACAATCCTCGCCTGGAGGCTGAACTGCGCCAGGCCAAGGAGCGGGCCGAGCGCCTGGCCGGCCAGGCTAACGACTTGCAGGCCGAGTCGCTTGACTTGCTGACTGAAACCCATCAGGTGGAGCTGCTCGGGATTGTGCAATACGCCTGCGATCGCACCCGTGAGCTGCCCGCCAAACTGGATGCAATGGCCACCCGACTCAGTGGCCGAGGGTCGCTCCTGTCAGTTGAAAATCTGGCGAAGCAATTGCAAGAAGCCCAACACAAACAGCAAATCAGTACGGGGGTTGCCCGCAAACAGTGGCAGCGGTTAGCGGCGAGCCTAGAGCGCAATATTCAACTGGCCCAGCAGGGGGAAGACGCCCGTGAGGCTCAGGTGGTAAATCTATCGACGCTGATTGTGGATGCGGGCGGCGTCTTACAGCAACTGCAAAATAAGCTGCGCTCGGCGGACCTTGACAGCGATCTCCAAACGGACGAACTGCGGGAACTGGGCCTAGAGCTGAATAACATGCAAGAGAGCATGGACGTGCTGATGACGCCTCAATAAAGGGTTTATGGCAGCGATATGGTCGGACACACTATGCGGAGATGGAATTGATGAAACCGGCTTTTCGAATGGTAACTTCGGCTGCGATCGCGATCGGGGCTTTCGGGCTGGCCTACATGCCGCTGCCAGGCGTAAATCGAACGGTGACCGTGGTCAGCGGTTCGGAGCTGCAGGAACCGCTGGCGGTGCTTGAACAGCGCTTCGAAGCGGCCAACCCAAACTTGGATCTACAAATCGAACTGCAGGGCTCTCAAGACCTCGTTAACAACTATTTGGATGACCAAAACGACTTTACGCCGACTGTACTGATTCCGGCGAACGGTCAGCTGCTGGACGAACTGGCGCAGCGATGGAGCACACAATATGGTGACGAGCCGTTTTACGATGCGCCCCAGCCCATTGCCAAAACGATGTTGGTCGCTGTGGTCTGGCCAGAGCGCGGACAAGTCCTGTTTCCCAACAATCAGTTTCAATGGTCGCGTCTGGAGACCGCTGTCACCCAGGGTAACTGGTCAGCCCTCGGCGGCAATGGCGACTGGGGCAGCTTTGACCTCCTCACCACCGACCCTGAACGATCGAACAGTGGTCAGCTAGCGCTATCGCTCTGGTCACAGGCCAAGCTCAACAATCAAACCCTCACTTTAGCCAACCTCAATACGGCCGAGGTCGGGGCGTTGTTTGGTCTGGTCAAGCGATCGGTCTATCAACCACCCCGGTCTACCGACATTCTGCTGCAGGAATTTATTGCTCGCGGCCCCAACGACGCCGATATCGCGATCGTCTACGAAAGCATCGCGCTGTACCGCTGGCAGCAATCCCAACAAAGCAAAGCCGCGGCCTACCAGATTTACTACCTTGATCCAACGATCGAGACGGTGTCTACCGCCGCGATCGCCCGCCGGGATGTCAGTGCCGCAGACGCTCAGGCCGGTCAGCAGTTCATCGACTTTCTGATCGCGCCAGAACAGCAGGCGGTGTTTGTGCAGCATGGCTTTCGACCGCTTAATCCTGATGTGGCGATCTCCGACGTCCCCAATAGCCCCTGGAACCAGAATATCCCCGGTGTCGAGCCTGAACCTGCAATCCAGGCTACGACACCGCCCGATCGCACCCTGGTGAACGAAGTGATTCGACTCTGGCAGCGCGCCAACTGATTTGGATTCCTAGTGATCAGAGTCTCAATACCCCCCTGAACCGGCAGGGGAACTATATTGTGCTGGTCACTTTGCTGATGCGCTTAGGATCAGAGTGCTTCTAGGTGTCCCCAGAAAAGTGGCTTCGCAGTCTTGAGCTAACCGGACTGGCGACTGCTATACCAAGCCCTACTGGTTGAACCCCGGTTTGAAAAACTCCTCAATTTGCTGCAGTGTGTTAGCTGCGCCGACCGCACTGCAACGGCAGAAGTAATGCCACCATTCCAGTGTGTCTGCCCTTTCCCCTGGCACCCCAAGCCCCAGGAAGGATATGCAAACTCAACCACAGCCTACTAACGATTACTAGGGAGTCGTCAAACTGGCCGTATTGGGTGGGTAGACCGCTTCAGCCACCATGCCCGGTTGTCCCAACAGTTGAGAGTTACCTTCGTTAAAAGACACCATGACGCCGCCCGCATTCCCCGCGCGGATTTTGAGTTGTTCTTCTGCCGTCCAGACTTGGGTTGCGCCTTCCTTCAAAATGCCTTCAAAGGTAACTTGGCCGTCGGTGGTGACGCGAATCCAAGACTGCCCCTGCAGCTCGACCGCCACCCGAATCGGTGAATTAATTCCTGCTGTGGGTGAGGTCGCCTCTGTCGGCGAGGCCTCTTCAGGCGTGCCGGCTCCCGCTTCTGGTAGTGTGGCTTCTTCGGCGACTTCCCCTTCTAAGACGGGCAGCGTGCTGTTCTGATAGTTCATGCGCTGAAACGTGTAGGACAGCGCACTAATCGCAATCCCAATCAGCACGATGTAGGTCAGGTACAGATGCACCGGACGCAATTGAGGCGTTACTGGCAGCCGCCAAAATGAACGAGAGGCCACCGTCGCCGTCGCCGGTGTGGAATATTGAATGGCCAGCGCTTCCCCGTCAAGCCCCAAACTATCGCCGTAGCGACGGATCAGCCCTCGGGTATAGACCGGCTCCGGTAGCTGACTAACATCAGCCGCTTCGAGCGCCTTGAGTAAGCTCAGACGAATCAGAGTTTGTTCAGTCAAATCTTCGTAGGATATGCCCTTGGTCTCGCGAGTGCCTCGCAAGATCTGACCAATATGAACCAACTGATCGTGGTAGAGCTGGTGATTATCGGGTGACGGTTTCTTCATTAAGCCTTCTGAAGACGCAAACTAAATATATAACGTGACTTCTATAAACAAAAATTACGACATGCCTAGTATCCACCAAAATTACGATTCTGTGACATTACTGGGGGCAGAAGTTTGGGTGGATACCTGCCGCAGCTGATGCAGTTCCGGTCGGGTGAGCGGTCGAATTTTGCCGGGCGCTAAGTTGCCGAGGGCGATCGGCCCCACGGCGAGGCGATGCAATCGCTTGACCGGATGACCTAGCTGTTCGGCAGTACGGCGAATCTGGCGATTTTGCCCTTCCCAAAGCACGATTTCTAATTCGGTCTGATGGGAGCTCGGAGGAGCCACCATCGTGACTTGGGCGGGTTGGGTTGGGCGATCGCCCAACCTGCCCCCGCGTCGCCAGCGATCGAGGGTCGCGGCACTGGGTTGACCGGCGACCACCACCCGATAGGTCTTGGGGAAATGATGGCGCGGATGCGTCAACCGATAGGTGAGATCGCCGTCATTTGTCAGCAACAGGGCTCCGGTTGAGTTGTAGTCAAGCCGTCCCACCGGATGTATGCCTTGATGGTGAACAACGTGAGGGGGCAAAAACGCTAGAACTGTTTTCCGACCTTGCGGATCATGGCAGGTTGAGACGACCCTTAGAGGTTTATTCAGTAGGTAGTAGTGGCTTTCAGGGTGATTTTGAGCATTCAGTTCTTGACCATCCAGCTGAATGCGATCGTGCTCCGGATTCGCCTTTTGTCCCAGCTCAGCGACCTGACCGTTGACGGACACTCGCCCCGCTTTAATCAAACTTTCGGCGTGGCGACGGGAGGCAATGCCCCAGCCTGACAACACTTTTTGTAATCTCTCTGCCATACCTTGTACTGTCGTTGTCTGTGATGAGGAATTGCCAATGTCGGGCCATCGAGCCCCATCGATGCTGTTAAGGGCGGCTAAGAGTTCGCCGCCGATTGTCGAGAAAAGCCTTGGCGACAGGATATTCAGCGCGGTTCTCGCCCGCCACAAAAACGGTAGAGTGAGGGCACAGCGGTGAGGAATGATCTTGCTTGAGGCCTTACTAAATTTTACAGGGTGGCCGTTACCCGTACTCCAGATTGGGCTGGTGGGAGCCTGGTTGGGGGTGGTCGGTTTGATTTCTCAGGGGCTGTATCTGACTCACTCTGTTTCCGGCGAAATCACCCGCAAAATTGTGCATATTGGGGCCGGTAATGTAATTTTGCTGGCCTGGTGGCTACAAACCCCAGCCTGGATGGGCATTATGGCGTCGATCGCCTTCAGCTTAGTGGCGCTGCTGTCTTACTGGTTGCCAATTTTGCCCGGCATCAACAGCGTTGGCCGCACCAGTCTCGGCACCTTTTTTTATGCCGTCAGTATTGGCGTCTTGACCGCCACCTTTTGGCCGCAGGGGCTGCCCGAGTTCGCCGTACTCGGCATTTTGACCATGACCTGGGGCGATGGCATGGCGGCCCTGGTCGGACAGTCGATTGGTCGCCATCCTTATCAGGTCTGGGAAATGAAAAAGAGTTGGGAAGGCACCAGCGCAATGGCTTTGGTAAGCTTCACGGCGGGGTGGCTGGTCTTAGGCAGCGTCCATGGTTTTACTCTGACGATGGGCGCGATCGCCCTCATCGTGGCCTTGTCAGCAACGCTGTTGGAGTCGTTCTCCAAATGGGGCATTGACAACCTCACCGTACCGCTGGCGAGTGGTTTTTTAGCCTACGGGTTATGGGCTGTTATCTTGGTTAATCCCTAAGCCGCTTGGAGAAAGGCTTGGACTTCCTTAAGGTAAGTTTGCGGTGCCTCTAGCATCGGAAAGTGCCCCGTATTGCTGATTTCGACATACTTAATCGCCTCAGGATTCAAGTCTGCCGCCGCCTTCCCCAACTTAGCGGGCGTGATCTGGTCGTATTGCCCTGATACCAACAAACTCGGGACGGTAATTTGCTTAAAGGCGACGGGCATTACTTCGGTCGCCCGCTTACTCACCGCGGTGTAGACCGTCCCTAAGGCCACATCGCCATCGGCGGCTAAATAATCTTCGAGAAAAGCGACTTTTTCAGCGGCAGGAATCGGACTACTGAGAAAACGAGACATAAACACGCGAGGGGCCAGGGGAATCCGCTTGAGCCAAGCCGGACGGAAACCCACCACGTAGCCGCCAAATTTATAAAATGCCTCAAAGGACTTTTTATCGTATTCAAAAATGCCGTTGCAGGTTAAAATCGCCCGCTCAACGCGATGGCCATACTGATTCAAAAAGAAAACGGCGACGGAAGCCCCGGTCGAGTGGGAATTCAACCACACCGTCTCTAGGTTGAACGTATCTAAGAGCGCGGCCAGATCATCGGCAAAGGTTTCGAGCTCATAGCCGCGCGCCAAAACGGCCTCGCGGTTTTCGGCGGCAATGCCCGATCGCCCGAATCCCCGCATGTCATAGAGTAGGCAATCAAATTGAGGACTCAATGCCTGGGCCGTGGAGCGCCAATAGCGGCAGGAGCCCCCCCAACCGTGAATAAAGACCATGACCGGCTTACTACCAGGCTCTGAATCCCCCTTTTCGGTAAGCCATTCGTAGTAGTGGTCAACGTCAGCAACTGAAACGTAGGGCATCTTGGGGTGCGTTAGGCAGACTCAGGCTTGGGTAAAGAGGAAGGGTGCAGTAGCAGCTCCGCAGTAGAGCGTTGCTCGACCATTTCGCGAGTGATCATGCAGCGCTTCACATCCTTACGGGAGGGCAGCTCATACATCACTTCGAGCATCAGCTCCTCAACAATACCGCGCAGGGCACGTGCCCCCGTTTTGCGGCGATAGGCTTCCCGAGCGATCGCTCGCACGGCATCTTGCTTAAATTCAAGCTGCACGTTATCCATGCCCATCAGCTTTTGGAACTGTTTGACTAGGGCATTTTTCGGCTCGGTCATAATGGCTACGAGCATGTCTTCATCCAGGGGATCAACCACCGTTGTCGCAGGAATCCGGCCAATAAATTCTGGAATCAAGCCGTATTTGACCAGATCCTGGGGTTCCAACTGCTTCAGAATATCTGCCGTGCGCTTCTCGCGCGAGGATTGACTGTCGCCCGGCTGAATGAAACCCATAGATTTCTTGCCGACGCGCTGCTCCACCATTTTGTCGAGACCGACAAACGCCCCCCCGCAAATAAACAGAATGTTGCTCGTGTCGATTTGAATACAATCCTGGTAGGGATGCTTGCGACCACCCTGAGGAGGCACGTTGGCGACAGTTCCTTCCAGCATCTTCAGCAGCGCTTGCTGTACCCCTTCACCCGAGACGTCCCGGGTGATCGAGGGATTTTCGCTCTTGCGAGCAATCTTGTCAATTTCATCGATGTAGATGATGCCGCGCTGAGCTTCTTCCACGTCTAAGTCGGCGACCTGCAGCAAACGCAGCAGGATGTTTTCCACATCTTCGCCGACATAGCCCGCTTCGGTCAGTGTGGTGGCGTCTGCTACGGCAAACGGCACATCGAGGATTCTTGCCAGCGTTTGAGCCAGTAGAGTTTTACCTGAGCCGGTTGGGCCAATGAGGAGAATGTTGGCTTTCTGAATCTCAAGACCTTCATCCGCATTGTCGCCTTGACTTTGCAGATGGCTTAAGCGCTTGTAGTGGTTATAAACTGCCACTGACAGCACCTTCTTGGATTCGTCTTGACCAATTACATGCTCGTCGAGATAGTTCTTGATCTCGCGCGGTTTGGGCACCTGGTTGAAGGCGATCGGTGACGGGGTGCGGCGGCGCTCCGGCATCTGTTCGCGCCGGGGCACTGACTGCGGCACCGTGGCCCCAGAGTCAAACAGCTCCTCATCTAAGATTTCGTTGCACAAGTCTACACATTCGTCACAGATGTAGACCCCAGGGCCGGCAATCAGTTTCCGAACCTGCTCTTGTGATTTACCACAAAAGGAACATTTGAGATGGGAGTCGTACTTAGACATGGTGTACCCCTATTGCGATGCCGCAGCCGCCGTAGCCATGGTCAGTGAGTCTTGTTCGAGCACTTGGTCGATCAAACCGTAATTCTTCGCTTCTGCCGCCGACATATAAAAGTCACGCTCAGTGTCGGCCTCAATGCGTTCTAAAGGCTGTCCACTATGGTGGGCGATGAGCTCGTTCAGGCGTTGCTTGTGATAAAGGATTTCCCGAGCCTGAATTTCGATGTCAACAGCCTGACCTTGAGCGCCCCCCAGCGGCTGGTGAATCATGATGCGAGCACTCGGCAGTGACAACCGTTTACCAGGCGCGCCGCCGGTTAGCAGAAACGCGCCCATGCTAGCGGCCAAGCCAAAACAGATGGTCACGACATCGGGGCGAATTTGCTGCATCGTATCGTAAATCGCCATCCCTGCCGTCACCGACCCCCCCGGCGAATTGATATAGATTTGGACATCTTTTTCGGGTTCTTCGGCATCTAAAAACAGGAGCTGAGCTACGATCGCATCCGCGATCGCGTCATTTACCGGAGTTCCCAAGAAGATGATGCGTTCTCGCAACAAGCGCGAGTAGATGTCAAATGCCCGTTCGCCGCGACCCGACTGCTCTACCACCATCGGCAGCATGTTGTGGAGCCCTTGGGAAAGACGATTTTGACTAGAGACAGGGTGGTTTGTTAAAGATTGCAACACCATTCAACCGGTTAATTTTCTGACGTCAATGCTTTTCAAAGGTTGCTCCGATCCGAAGTGACGAAACCTGGGTCTACGCTTCACCCGTTCATCGCAAGCCTCCCAAAAGCTGAGAAGCCCTGCTAAAAATCTTGGCAGTGACTCTGAACAACATTATGCCTCAAGCCTCGACAAGCGTACCTGAGAAGCCAGGAATCGGCTACTCAGAAACTCGCCGCGTTTCCGCCCAAAGTCTAGAACAGTTTGGCGGTTATGGCAGTTCTTTGGCTTCATTAATCTTTGAGTTTTATGAGCCAGGTCTCAGCACCGGGGTAAATCCATCGGCTAGTGAGACCTAGCTACCCATGGCCGCCGGCGGCCTAAGTCTCGTCTGCCGGTGCCGCAGCCTCTTCTGACGCTGCCGTAGCGGCAGCTGTTTCCGGTTCTGCGTCAGGGGCTTCAGCGGCTGCCGGTTCGGGTGCCGCCTCGGGCTCAATCACTTCTGTAACGGGCGTCGCTTCGGCTTCAATCGTGGTCGGTGCGTCAGCGGCTGCGGGTGCCGTTTCGCTATCGGCGGCTTCAGCGTCAGCGGCGTCAGCGGCGGTTAAAGTACCCTCCGGCACCAGCTCTACGGTGTTATTCGCCACCAGCCACTTCAAGATCTTTTCCTGGAGCAGCTCTTCATTGACGACTTCTTGCAAGCGGTCTTGATCAACCTCTTGGGGATTGCTGACCTCCGCCATCATTTCATCCATCCGAGCCTTGAGGTCAGCTTCGTCAATTGTGACGGATTCTTGCTTGGCCACCTCGCCCAGCGTCAAGGTGCGTCTGAGCCGATCAATGGCTTCGGGCCGAGAGCGATCGCGCATGTTTTCGACAATCTCGGCGGTCAGCATCTTGTTGATGTCAATGCCCTGGCGACTGAGCTGCACGGCAGCCTGCTGTACCAGGTGGTTCGCCTCGCGCCGAATCAGAGTTTCCGGAATCTCCGCTTCCAAATGCTTCAGCAGCTCATCTAAGAGCGCTTCGAACTGATTGCTTTCAGTTTTGTCGCTGGCTTCAGTTTGAAAACGCTCCTCTAAGGAAGTGCGAAGCTCTGCTAGCGTTTCAAACTCGCTCACCTCTTCGGCCAAATCGTCATCGAGTTCAGGCAATTCCTTCTCTTTGAGTTCTTTGAGCGTGACGGTAAACTGAGTCGCCTTACCGGCTAAGTCTTCTTGAGGATAGCTCTCGGGAAACGTCAGGTTGAGCTCTCTAGTTTCGTCCAGAGTCAGGCCCACAATGCCTTCGACAAATCCATCGATAAAGCCCCCTTCTTTGAGCTCCAGTTGAAAGTCTTCGGCACTACCGCCCTCAAAGGCTTCGTAGGTGCCATCGGCCTGTTCAATCTTGCCCTCAAAGTCAATGACGGCTACATCCCCCATTTGCGCGCCGCGATCTTCAATCGGCACGAGGGTGGCCAAATTGAGCCGATATTGCTCCAGCACCTCATCGACTTGGCTGTCGTCATATTTAATCTCTTCAGCCTGCACGCTCAAGCCAGTGTACTGGGCTAGCGTGACTCGAGGCGGCACGTCTACCGAGGCTTGAAAGGTCAGCACCTCACCGGGACTGTATTGCTGAATCAGCTCTTCAAACTCAGAGGTGAGTTGATAGTTGCCGATCGCCTCAATGGATTCTTGCTTAATGGCCTGTTCAACTGCCGTTTGTACCAGCTCTTCGAGCGCTGTGGCCTTGATTTGTGCCGTGCCAAAGCGCTGCAGAAACACCTGACGGGGCACTTTGCCCGGTCGAAATCCCGGAATCCGCACCGTTTTGATCAGCTTTTGTAGGACTTTCTCATAGGTTTGCTTAGAAACCTCAGCGGGGATTTCAATTTCTAGCCCCACTTGACTGTCGGGCAGTTGTTCTTGAGTAACTTTCATGAAGAGTCCTACTTCCTGTGCAATATCGTTGAAAATTTAAAAGAACACCCCTGCAAAAGGAAGGTCGTTCTGAGTACTAGAGCTGTTGAAATTTAACGGCAGTTAGCTATCATACTGCATTCACGTGGCAACTACACCTCGCTTCTCGGCGGCATCTTTTAAGAGTCAGGTGCTCAAAAAATGAGACGATTTCAGGATGTGCTCGGAGGCCTGAGGGGGGATGGGAGATCATTCCAGGTGCTTGGTCGGGAGCGTCAGCGGGCGCTGTATCCAGCAGCCCCGTCGGAAAATTTGAGAAGTTTTTGAGAAGTTAAGGAGAACACAATGGGGTCTGAAGGATATCGGGTAGCGATCGTCGGGGCGACTGGGGCCGTTGGGGCCGAGCTATTGACATTGCTGGCAGAGCGTCAGTTTCCCGTGGCTGAACTAAAACTGTTGGCTTCGCCCCGATCAGCTGGTAAGACGCTGTGGTTCCGCGATCAGTCGATCACCGTGCAGGCTTTGAGCGATCGCGCCTTTGACGATGTCGATGTGGTGCTGGTGTCTGCCGGAGCGAGTATCTCCCGCGAGTGGGCACCCAAAGCGGCTGCGGCTGGAGCGGTCGTGATTGATAATTCCAGCGCCTTTCGAATGGCACCGCAAACGCCGCTGGTGGTGCCTGAGGTTAACCCGCAAGCCGCCGCTGACCATCAGGGCATCATTGCCAATCCCAACTGCACCACCATTCTAATGGCGCTGGCCATTTGGCCACTGCATCAGATTCAACCCATTCAGCGGGTGGTGGTGGCGACATACCAATCAGCCAGTGGGGCTGGGGCACAAGCGATGGCAGAGGTGAAGGAACAAGCCCAAGCGATTTTGGCGGGCACTGAGCCTCCCACCAAGGCGTTTCCCTATCCGTTGGCGTTCAATCTCTTTCCCCACAATTCGCCACTTGATGAGGCGGGTTACTGCCAAGAAGAGATGAAGATGGTGAACGAGACGCGCAAGATTTTTGCCGAGCCGACGCTGCGGATTACCGCCACCTGCATTCGGGTGCCCGTCTTAAGGGCGCATTCCGAAGCCATTAACCTAGAGTTTGCGGCGCCTTTTGCCCCGGCACGGGCGCGTGCAGCGCTGCGGGAATCGCCTGGAGTCACCCTGGTCGAAGATTGGCAGGCCAACTATTTTCCGATGCCTCAAGACGCCAGCGGTCAAGACAACGTCCTCGTGGGGCGTATCCGTCAAGATCTCTCTCATCCCAACGGCTTAGAGCTGTGGCTGAGCGGCGATCAGATTCGCAAAGGTGCCGCCCTCAATGCGGTGCAAATTGCTGAGTTGCTCGTGCAAAAGCAGTGGCTCAAGCCTACCGCCCCGGTGCTGTCGTGAATTCAGAGGTAGCGTTGCCATTCTGAGGGCACGCTGGCAGAGACGACAGTCGAGGCTATGAGCCGTTAGCGTTCATCGTCTGTACAGCGGTTTCAGCCCCTCGCTTGGTTGAAACAGGGAGGCTGGCAGGTTGATCCCATCAGATTGCGGTTGCTAGCTGATGGCCCCTCTAGCGGATATTCCATCCCTGGAGGCTATGGTCTTCCGGCCTGATGGTTGCTATCGTATTGCTGACCCTAGCCGGAGGGTTGAGTCGATTGCACCGGCACTCGCCTTTAAAGCACTCTTGAACTGAGAAAGGATTGTGTCAGCGTGGGATATTTCGGACGAGTATTGACCGCCATGGTGACGCCCTTTGCGGATGACGGCAGTGTCAACTACTCGGTGGCAGAAGCGCTCGCGGCTCATCTGGCCGATAACGGCAGTGATGGCTTGGTGGTCTGTGGCACGACGGGGGAATCGCCGACTCTATCGTGGGATGAAGAGTTTCAGCTATTCAAATGTGTCAAATCAGCGGTGGGCGATCGCGCCAAAATCATTGCTGGTACGGGCTCTAACTCGACCCAAGAAGCGATCGAGGCGACCCGCAAAGCCGCTGCTCTGCAGCTCGATGGCACCCTGCAAGTGGTGCCCTATTACAACAAGCCCCCTCAAGCTGGGCTGTACCATCATTTCAGGGCGATCGCCGAAGCGGTGCCAGACTCTCCGGTAATGCTTTACAATGTACCCGGACGTTCTGGTTGTGGATTAGCCGTTGACACCGTCGCTCGTTTGACTGAGGTGGCCAACATCGTCGCCATTAAGGAAGCCAGCGGCAACCTTGACTACGCCAGCCATTTGAAATCACAGGTGCCATCAACATTTTCTTTGTACTCTGGTGATGATTCTCTGACGCTGCCGCTGTTGGCAATTGGTGGCTGCGGCGTGGTCAGTGTTGCTAGTCATTTAGTCGGCAATCGCCTGCAAACTATGATTCAAGCCTTTGAAGCGGGTAAGATAGGGCTAGCAGCCGAGGAACATCTGAGCTTATTTCCCCTGTTCAAAGCACTTTTTCTCGAACCTAATCCCATCCCGGTCAAGGCGGCGCTCTCGCTGCAGGGCTGGCAGGTCGGTTCTCTCCGTTCCCCCCTGGTATCTGCGAGCGATGCTGTTCAGCAAGAGCTGAAGGCTCTATTGCCGCAATTGTTTTGACTATCTAGTCCCAGGTCCGAGCCAGTTCAAGCTTTTTGACAATCAAATAGACTTCATCTGCCTTGCTATCAACATTTATTCTGGTTCTTCGTAACCCTATGGCTCACGTTCCAATTCTTTCAGTTTCCGCCGCTGCGATTGATTTAGCGCAGTTTCGCCTGTTTCTGAACCGCAAAAAAAGCCGCTGCGGACAGTTTTAATGGCCTCGCTTTGACGACCCCTGAGCCAAGGCCGCGTCGGTTTCAACGCCCGGCAGGCCGTTGCTCCTAGTCGCTCTACCTTTTTTCCTGGTCATCGCCGGTTTGACTCTGGCTTTTCGAAAGTTTTCTGTACAGCCATTTTTGGCGCTCTTTACTCGATCTGAAACTATATGACTCAAAAAAACTCTGATTCAAAACTCAAAATCATTCCCCTTGGCGGGCTCCATGAAATTGGCAAAAACACCTGTGTGTTTGAGATCAATGATGAAATTATTCTCCTGGATGCGGGTTTAGCGTTCCCGACCGATGGCATGCACGGCGTCAATATTGTGCTGCCCGATGTGACCTATCTGCGCGAAAACCAGCACAAGATTAAGGGCATGATTGTCACCCATGGCCATGAGGATCATATCGGTGGCATTGCCTTTCATCTCAAGCAGTTTGACATTCCCGTGATCTATGGCCCCCGCCTAGCCATGGCTCTGTTGGAAGGCAAGTTAGAGGAAGCTGGGGTCAGCGATCGCACCGAGTTGCGACCTGTGCGCCCGCGCGACGTCGTTCGCCTCGGCAAGTCCTTTATGGTGGAATACATTCGCAACACCCATTCCATCGCCGATAGCTGCAGCGTCGCCATTCATACCCCGTTGGGCGTGGTGATTCATACGGGTGATTTCAAGTTTGACCATACCCCGGTGGATGGTGAATATTTCGACGTGCAAAAGCTGGCGGAATATGGCGAAAAAGGCGTTCTCTGCTTAATTAGCGACTCGACCAACTCCGAAGTACCTGGCCATACCCCGTCCGAGCGCTCAGTCTTTCCTAACCTTGATCGAGCCTTTTCTCAGGCCGATGGACGCTTGATCGTGACGACCTTCTCCTCGTCCGTTCATCGCGTCAATATGATCTTAGAACTGGCCAAAAAGCATCATCGCATGGTCTTTGTCCTGGGCCGGTCAATGCTCAACGTAATTGCCCATGCGCGGGCACTGGGCTACATCAAGTGCGAAGAAGATCGCTTTCAACCCCTGCGCAATCTCCGGCAATACTCCGATCGCGACGTCATGATTTTGACGACGGGGTCGCAAGGGGAACCGATGGCGGCGCTGACTCGCATTGCTAACGGTTCTCACCGTGATATCAAAGTTCGGGAAGGCGATACCGTGGTCTTGTCGGCCAACCCGATTCCCGGCAACACGATCTCCGTCGTTAACAACATCGATAAGTTGATGATGAAGGGTGCCAAGGTGATTTATGGCAAGCATCAGGGCATTCACGTCTCCGGTCATGGTGCCCAAGAAGATCAGAAGCTGATGTTGGCGCTGACTCGGCCCAAATTCTTCTTGCCGGTGCATGGCGAACACCGCATGTTGGTCAAGCATTCGCAGACCGCCCAAAGTATGGGGGTACCGGCGGAAAACATGGTCATCATCGATAACGGCGACATTGTTGAGCTGACTCAAAGCAGTATTGGTGTCGGCGGCAAGGTGCCGTCGGGCATTGAACTCGTCGATTCTTCTCGTCAGGGTGTGGTTGATCGCAATACCTTGCGCGATCGCCAACAGCTGGCTGAAGACGGCATCATTACCGTGGCGGCGATTGTCAGCAGCAACGGGAAGCTCATGACGCCTCCGAGCGTCGATATTCGCGGCATTTCTCAGACCCTTAACATTGAGCGCTTTCAAAGTAAGGTCGCTGATTTGATTGGGCGGATTTTGCGAGAGCGGTCGTCGAAAAATGGTCTTGAGGAGGATGGCTTGAAATCGGCCATTGAGTCAGAACTGCGCCGCTTGATTCGGAAAGAGCTGCCCAAGCGCTATCCGGTCATCGTGTTGTTGCTTAACCGCGTCGAGTCTCCCAACGTGGGCAAACCGGCACCAAAATCCAACAAGCCGGAACCGGTCTTGACGGCATCCTAAGAACCCGCGGCAGTTGTCTGATAAAGCTACTTCATAAAAGTTAATAGCGCTTAGCGATTGCCTATTCAGGGCTAGAGCGTCGGCTGGATGCTGCAGTCTGTTCGTTCTGGTTCGCTAGCGCTATAATGCTCCCAACAGAAGCGACTGAGCTTTCAGGCTTGAGTGTTGTCAAGCAGCTTGCGGCCTGTGCAGACGCATTACCAAAGGCTTCTGTCAGAATTTCTTAGATTCGACAAAGATTTTGGTGGTACTAGGAAAGCCAACTCAAATGACTGCCTGAGATTGTTGGACGACTCAGGATGGTCTGTTACGAGTGTCGGTCTTTGTGCTAGTGCTTTTGATGTGGCTGATTTGCTTGTGAAATGGCACGGTCGCTTTTGCAGACAGAATTGTTTCGCTGATTCTCTCCTGTGACGTTAGAGGAAGGAGAAGAGTCTTTATGAGTTTTGAGGATGTTGAATGCCCAAGCAGATCGTTATTGCTGAACAGCATCGCATTGCGGCTGTTTTTCAAGGAGACCAGATACAGGAACTCATCGTTGCCACCGGGACTCACCAGGTTGGCGACATCTATGTAGGGACTGTCGAAAACGTACTTCCCGGAATTGATGCGGCGTTCGTCAACATTGGTGATAGTGAACGCAATGGCTTCATGCATGTGACTGATCTGGGGCCTTTGCGGCTGAAGCGAGCGGCGGGGTCGATTACCGAACTCGTGGCTCCCCAGCAAAAGGTGCTGGTGCAGATCATGAAGGAGCCAACGGGTAACAAAGGGCCGCGGCTGACGGGCAATGTGACTTTGCCTGGGCGCTATCTAGTGCTTATGCCCTATGGCAAGGGGGTCAACCTATCCAGACGAATTCAGAATGAGCAAGAGCGCAACCGGCTGCGGGCCTTGGCGATTTTGCTGAAGCCGCCTGGTATGGGGCTGCTGATTCGGACTGAAGCGGAGGACGTTCCCGAAGAAGCCATCATTGAGGACTTGGAATCGCTGCAAAAGCAGTGGGAAACGGTGCAGCAGGAGGCGGTGACCCGGCGTCCGCCGGAACTGCTCAACCGCGATGATGATTTTATCCAGCGGGTGCTGCGAGATGTCTACAGTGGGGACGTCAACCGCATCGTAACGGACTCTCACACCGGGCTTAAGCGGGTCAAGCAGCATCTGATGAATTGGAATGCCGGTCGCATCCCCTCGGGGGTGCTGATTGATCATCACCGCGATCGCGTGCCGCTGCTGGAATTCTTCCGGGTTAATGCAGCTATCCGCGAAGCGATTCAGCCGCGTGTTGATCTTCCCTCGGGCGGTTACATCATTATTGAGCCCACAGAAGCGCTCATCGTGATTGACGTTAACTCCGGTTCTTTTACGCGATCTGCGACTGCGCGCGAAACTGTCCTGTGGACTAACTGCGAAGCGGCAGAAGAGATTGCTCGGCAGCTGCGACTACGGAATGTGGCCGGCGTCATCATTGTTGACTTTATCGACATGGATGCTCGCCGAGACCAACTTCAGGTCTTAGAAACCTTTAACCGAGCTCTGCGATCGGACAAATCTCGGCCTCAGATTTCTCAACTTTCGGAGCTCGGGTTGGTTGAGCTGACCCGCAAGCGACAAGGTCAGAATCTTTACGAACTCTTTGGTCGCCCTTGTCCCACCTGTAATGGTTTAGGGCATCTCGTCCATTTGCCGGGTGAGTCGGCTACCGTTGATGTCCCCGCGACTGATAGCGGCCGCGAGTCGGCGAGTTTTGGTAACCGGGCACATCCGTCTCTCAAAGAGAACTTGTCCGAAGATCTCGAACCTCATTCCGATCTGCAGGAACTTGATCTGCTCAATCATCCCAACTATCAAGAATCTAAAGGTGGTCGAGGGAATCGTCGCCGTCGCCGTCGCGATGCGCCGCCGCTGAGCCGCAGCAATGGCCGGAATGGTGATAACGCTAGAACTGCGCCAACGCCGACACCAACCCCAGCGCCTGTTCCCGACCCGGTGCCATCATCGCCAGAAACGCCGGCAACTGCCGGGCCAGCGCCGACGACTAGCAACCGCTCCGGTCGTGGCCGTAATGGTCGCAACGAGCGCAAGGCCCCCGCCCCACCGGAAAAAGTGACGGTTGAAATGACGCCTGAAGAGCAAAGCGTTTTTGCCGTGATGGGGATCTCGCCTTTGGTTCTGAGTCCCCAAGAGGTCAAGGATGCCAAGAACACGATTGTGCAGGTCGTGTTGCCGGGAGAGAAAGCGCCGGAAGAGAAAGTGCCTGAAGGGAGTAACGAACCCGTTGCGGTTACCGAGGCTGAAGTAACACCAACGGAAGCTGCGGTGGCGGCCTCATCGCCTGCGGAGGCCCCGATCTTGGTTAAGCGATCGCGGTCCTCTAAAGCGGCGGCAGCGGTGACTGAGACTGCGCCAGTGCCTGATGCCGAAGTGGTTGATTTGGCGGCGGATGAGCCGGTGGCTGCGCCCGCTCCTGTACCCGACCCCACCCCAGCCGTTCAGGTTGAAGAGCCAACCGTGGCGACAGAAGCGGTGGAAGCTGAAGACCCGAAGCCGACGACCCGTCGCCGTCGCCGTCGTCGGTCATCAGCGAGTGATGAGGATGCCTAATCGCAGTCGGTCGGCACTGACCGCATCGGTTGGCCATGACCTTAGAGGATAATGCTGGTGCGATCGCCACGGCAGGAGTTGATGAAGTGGGCCGAGGTGCCCTGTTTGGCCCCGTGGTGGCCGGTGCCGTCGTTCTGACTGCGAAGACAACCGCTGTTTTAGCCGAGCTCGGCGTTACCGATAGTAAGCGGTTAACGCCGGCTCGCCGTCAAGCATTGGTTAATCCAATTCAGCAGCAGGCCCAGGCCTATGCAATTGGCTGGGCGAGCGCTCGCGAAATTGACCGGCTGAATATTCTGCAAGCGTCACTGTTAGCGATGAAGCGGGCGATCAATCGGTTGAGCATTGCTCCCGAGTTGTGCCTAATCGACGGCAATCAGTCGGTTCCCCAGCTCGGGATTCCTCAACAAACCGTGATTAAAGGCGATCAGACCTGCATCGCGATCGCCGCTGCGAGCGTTTTGGCTAAGGTCTGGCGAGATACGCTGATCGTCCGCTTAGACCAGCGCTATCCGGGCTACGACCTGGCATCTAATAAAGGATACGGGAGCCCCAAACACCGCGCTGCGATCGCTAAGCTGGGCCGCTCCCCTCAGCATCGGCAGTCTTTTAAGGTCAGCACACAGCTGACGCTATTGTCTGAGGCCCAGACCGAGATTACCCATCTAACCCCAGTTCCCGCTTCAATAGATTGATCGATTTTTCGCCAATGTAGTTTTCGCAGACAACAATTTGTGGCGATCTGATCAGATCTTCACGGGCACTGGCGATCGCCTGTTTCACCGACGGCAGGCTGGTTTGGTCAAACACGACAATCGTCTGAGCGCTCCGGACTAGCGCATTCAGCTTGTAAGCATCTTCTGTTTGCGCCGTCATGACTAAAATATCTTCGCCTCGCAGGCTGTAAGCAATCACCTCCGCCGCTCGCAGAATGCCGGAACTCAGGCTCACCATGCCCAAGCAGGTATCTTGAGACAAATCCTTGAGCAAACCTAACTCGCGACTATAGTCATAAATATCGATAGGGATGACCCGCACCGATTTCGGCCCGGCGATCGCCTCTGCCTCCGCCAAAAAGTAGCGACTGGTCACCACCGTCCCTGACCGCGCCTGAGACAACACATCGGCTAAATCTTCCAGCGCCACGAGCTGTACGGGAATATGTAAAGCCGTCTCCAGCTCTCTGACAATTAGTTCGCCAGCGCCTAGATCTTGCTTTTGCACCGTAACCAATACCCTGGCACTGCAGCGTAACCGCCAATCCACTTCCGCAAAAAACAGTTCGCGTGCCTGGTTGAGTGAGCACCCTTGGCGCAACAGCTCATCCAACACATCCTCAACCACTTTGCGAGCCTTGGGGAATTTGTCCCAGAGTCCCAAATGGGGGCGCGAACTCTCGACCGAAGAATGTGCCCTGACATAAATGCCGGAGCCGGGTTGAGCCTCAACCACACCCGCTTCCTCAAGCTGCCGATAAACCTTGCTGATGGTATTGCGGTGCAGCCCTGTTTGCATGGCAAGTTGACGCGTGCTAGGGAGTCGATAACCCGGTGGAAACTGCCGCGAGGCGATCGCGAACCACAATTGGTCATACAGTTGAGTTGAAGCGGGAATTTCGCTATCGGTCTGAATGTGAAACTTAAGCACAGTTGGCTCTCCCAGGGAACACCGACGCAGAAGGTAGCTTTCGCCGTAAAGTGGCTGTTTTGACGGCACTATCGTCAACCTTACTCACATAAGGCTGAATCACTCACTCCAATAAGTAGTGTAAATTCAATAAAATTTGACACTTTTTCGCCCAAAAAGTCGTCTATCCGTGCACTTACCCCGCTAATTCTCAATCATCCAGCCACTCGACGCTGTCCGGTAGGGCTGTTTGACGGTCGCCCAAGTGCCATTGGCGCAGATTGACCTGGCCATCGGGACAAGGAATCACATGGTGACCCAACAGGATTATGCCAGGATGACGTTTCAAGGTCTTAACCACTGCCGCGATCGCCGCCTGCACATCTCCCGTATAGCCTTGAATCAAAACGCTGATGCGACCGGCATTCGTATTCTCCAGACCGATGACGCGGACGTTGGCGGCTTTGCCCAATAGATCAGCGGTAACCAGTGCTGCTGGCATGCCCGAGGTTTCAATTACACCGATAGCTTGGCCCATAATCAAATCCGGCTCTATGGCTCGACGACTGGCAATCCTTATCATAAAGAAACGTCCTCCATCGCGGGCTTGCGAAACTGCCTAACCGGTTACGTTTGAAGGTGACGTGCGCTGGCAATAACGAACAGAAAGTCGGAGCCTCCAGTGGATATACAAAAACTAACAGTTGAGCTTCAAAGTGGCGGGATCACGATTCCGGCCTACTTAGCTCATCCCACCGCCGCTCAGGGATTACCGCTCATCGTTGTGATCCAAGAGGTCTTTGGGGTCAATGCACACATTCGCGACGTGACGGAGCGTCTGGCTGGCGAAGGCTACATCGCGATCGCTCCCCATATTTATCATCGTCAAGCGCCCGGTTTTGAGGTGGGCTACAGCCGCGCTGACTTGGCGCTCGGCCGTGACTATAAAAATGGCACCCAAGCCAGTGAGCTGTTGCAAGATATCAAAGGCGCGATCGCCTATGGACGCCATCACTTTGGTGGTTCGGCGGCAAAGGTTGGCTGCATCGGATTTTGTTTTGGCGGGCACGTGGCTTATCTCGCCGCTACCTTGCCTGAGATTGCGGCGACGGCTGCCTTTTATGGTGCGGGTATTAGCACCTTCACCCCCGGCGGCGGCCCGCCTACCCTGAGCCAAACTCCGCAGATTCAAGGCACAATACATGCTTTTTTTGGACTCCAAGATCCCCTGATTGCGTCAGCAGAGATCGTTCAACTAGAAGCAGCGTTGACGCAAGCCGGCGTCGATCACTGTATTTATCGATACCCACAGGCTAGCCACGGCTTTTTCTGTGACCGCCGCGACAGCAGATGCCTGGCAACAGGTGAAAGCTTTGTTTCGAGACCTTCTTAGACCACGGCAGTCAGCTCTATAAAGTCTCTGAATTCGGGGCCTCTGAGGCGGGAATAAAAGGTTTGGTCTGCGATCTAGCGGTTCCGAAATCCGTGAAAATCACATTGTTGTCCTTCATAAGGATCGATTAGCTTACTAGGAGGTATGAGGATGCACGGCTTTTTTATCATGTCTGCATTTTGAGGTACAGTTGACAAGCATCTACTGGCCCATATCGAAAACCATCAGTATTCCAACTGCAGGATTTTTCATTTACTGCTCCATCTACAGGCAAGTCCATTCGTTATGGGATCAGTATGGCCCTCAAAATTCATTCAGAGTTAAAAGGTGAAACGGCTGAGCTGCTTCACATATACCATCAGTCGCAATCTCCCGAAGTTCGCAACCGTTTGGTTAGTTTGAATTTAGGATTGGTCAGACATGAGGCGCATCGATGGATGCGTCAATCAGAAGAATCGTTTGACGATTTGATGCAGGTTGGCAGTATCGGTCTGATTCGAGCGATCGAGCGATTTGAACTTGCCAAAGGATTTGCTTTTAGCTCGTTTGCCGTCCCCTACATTCGCGGTGAAATACAACACTATTTACGCGATCGCAGCGCCACTGTCCGCATTCCCCGTAAGTGGCAAACGCTAGCGCATCAATCCCGGCAGGCGGTTCATACTTTGCGTGCCCAGATGAATCGGCAGCCCACTGAGCAAGAGATTTCCAGCTTCCTTGAAATTTCTGCTGAAGAATGGAATGAAGTCAAACTGGCGATTCGTAATCGTTCTTTACTGAGTCTAGATGCCCCCGTTCTAGACGAAGCGACCGACTCAGCCTCGCTGTCAGATCTGTTACCTGACCCAAAGTACCGGAGTTTTCAGCTCGCGGAGGAAGATCGCTTGCGGTTGCATCAAGCGCTGCAACAGCTTGAAGAACGAACGCGTAACATTTTGGAATTTGTCTTTCTGCAAGACCTGACTCAAAAAGAAACGGCTGAACGCCTAGGTATTAGTTCTGTGACGGTTTCTCGACGAGTTAAGCAAGGTCTAAAACACCTCAAAAGTCTGATGACCGCCTTACCTGAAGACGAAACCGTCTAAAGCGTTCCATATATTGTGAACTGAGCTATTGTTGAGGGGCATTAGCTAAGGAAGGTGAGGAGGCAGAGCCATGGGCGCTATTGCATTTTTGATATTAGTTCTTATTGGTTCTCTGCTGGTGACAGTAGGGGGAATCACTGGGGTTGTCGATGCCTTTAGAGTGAGTTCTGTCTGGGGACTGCTGACACTCCTCGCTTTTGTATTGTTTTTTCCAGCCATGCTGGTCTACTGGGTCAAATTCTGGAATCGGAAGTGGGCCAAAAACAGTCTTTTTATGGTTTTAGCGGGCTTGGCGTCAACGCTGCTGGCTCTGCCCTTTTTAGGCGGGTGGTTAGCTCAGCAAGGGTTCCAAGCGACTGAAGACCTTGATGATTTAACTATTCAAGAAGTTCCTGTTGATCCCAACGCTGAACTTGACGGCGCTACCGACGGTGCGGCTGAGGTTGTCCCTGCAGAGGGTGAAGGTGAGCTGTTCCAGGAAGCCATTTTGCCAGGGTTGCCAACCGCCGCTGAAATCGCCCGCGCTGAATTATTACCCTCAACTGACCCGAACGAACGGGTTAAAGAAATCGACCAAGAGCGCTCTGACCCCTACGCCTACGTGCCAATCGCCCCACCGGCAAGACCAACCCCCCCGGCTCCTGATGATGCCAATGGCGGCAACGCATCACCCCCAGGACAGCCCAACGGCTCCCAGCCGGGTGCCAATCAGCCTGGCGGGCTAGCTGGGCCAGCGCCCAATGAGCCCCTGCCGGATTTGCCACCACCCACTATCACTGCTTCTCAGGTCGAAATTTCCGGTGTGGCGAGTGTTGATGGCCAGACCTATGCCATTGTCAAAGCGCCTAATGAGCCCACCAGCCGTTATGTAAGAGTGGGCGATCGTCTCTCAAATGGCGTTGTGTTAGTTAAGCGCATTGAGAATCGACCGGGTAGTGCTCCACTGGTTGTTTTAGAGGAAAGGGGTGAAGAAATTGCATTGCCAGTTGGAGCAAATGTGGGCAGCTCTGAAGAATCTGCCGCTGCACTGCCTGCTCAAGCTGCAGGAGTTGCTGCATTACCGTTCTTACCTTAAAAGTTGCTGAATTATCCGGTGCGGGTTGATGGCTGGTTAATCTGCTACATAATCTCAAGCTCTGGATGAAACCGTTGCTTGAGTGAGCTTGCAAGAAAAGAGCGCCTTCCAAGGAAGGCGCTCTTTTTAGTGAGCGATTCCTCTGTCTCAAGGCAAGTATTCCTCACCATGAGAATCCGAACTGCCATTGAGTGATTACAGGTATTCGATATTGCCGCAGCTCGTTGTGTATTTGACTGTAATCAAGGTCAGAGTCTAAAGGAATAAACTTCCCGATCTCGGTTTAAGACACCTTTCAGGATATTGGGATTGTAAAAATTGTGTCATTCATCGATGTCGCAGTCGATCAGAAATTATCCAAGAATCAGAAAATTTTATTTCTGATAGGAAATCGGCCTTGATCCGAAAATTTTTCCTACAGAGAATTTCAGGTTCATTCTTGCAATCGAGACCATTGACATTCGTTTACATAATTTGAAGTGTCTATGCTCATTGATTTTTGTCATCAGTGACAGGTCTGGCTCTGAAATCCTTGCAGATCCTTCGTGCAGATGAAGATCAAAGAATAATCAGGTATATTCACCTTCGCAAAAGTTAATGAAGTTGCGTATACTAGAGCCATTCGTTGCCAGTGAGTAAAAATGCTCACTTTGAATTTTCCGGTTGGTTCGCCTAGTCATCGTGTATTCGATAGTTCCGAATCATCTGCTGACTTCTTCCGACCCGTGTGGTTGAGGTGGGGCTGCGGTGAGTAGGAGAAGGCACATTTTTAATGATGTATCCCATCAGCCTTAGGCTAGATAACTGCGTAAACCGGCGTTCTATGTGCAACTGTTCATCTGAACTCACGTGAATGTCATGATTAGTGAACAATTTCCGTGGTTAACCACGATTGTCCTTTTTCCTTTCTTGGCAAGCTTGCCAATTCCGCTACTGCCCGCCAAGGGTCATAAGGCTGTCCGCTCCTATGCTCTGGCCGTCGGATTGACTGAGTTTGCACTGATTATCTATACGTTTGCCCAGTACTTTTCGCTTCAAGACTCTGGGCTGCAGCTGGTTGAATCTTACAAATGGGTTCCTCAAATCGGTTTGAACTGGTCTCTGGCCGCCGATGGCTTATCGATGCCCTTGGTCGTCCTGAGCGGTTTGGTGACGACGCTGGCGATTCTGGCCTCTTGGAATATCTCTTCTAAACCCCGCCTCTATTACTTTCTGCTGTTGCTGATGTACAGCGCGCAGGTTGGCGTATTTCTCTGTCAAGACATTCTGATGTTCTTCTTGATGTGGGAGATTGAGCTGGTTCCCGTGTATCTGCTGATCTCAATATGGGGCGGCCAGAAGCGGCGTTACGCGGCGACCAAGTTCATTCTTTACACGGCGATCGGCTCTATTTTTATTTTGGTGTCTGCTCTGGCGATGGCCTTCTACGGCGACACCGTCACGTTCAATTTCGCTGATTTGGCCCTTAAGGAATATTCGTTGCCCTTTCAGCTATTTGCCTATGCGGGTTTCTTGGTGGCCTTTGGTGTCAAGCTCCCGATCTTTCCGTTTCACACTTGGTTGCCTGACGCCCATAGTGAGGCTCCCGCAGCCGTGTCAATGATTTTGGCTGGAGTGCTGCTCAAAATGGCTGGCTACGGCATCATTCGCATGAATATTGAGATGTTGCCTGATGCTCACGTGTATGTGGCTCCTTTCCTTGCAATTCTCGGAGTGATCAACATCATTTACGCTTCCCTGAATGCTTTTGGACAGGATAATTTGAAGCGTCGCATGGCTTATTCTTCGATCGCTCATATGGGATTTGTGCTGATTGGCTTTGCGGCTATCACTACCATCGGATTGAGTGGTGCAGTTTTACAAATGCTGTCTCACGGTTTGATTGCCGCGGTGATGTTTTTCCTCTCTGGTGTGACCTACGAACGAACCCATACGCTCGATATGTCTGAACTGGGGGGAATGGCTCGCAAAATGCCGGCGGCGTTTGCCTTCTTTACAGCAGCGGCAATGGCTTCCTTGGCTCTGCCTGGCATGAGCGGCTTCGTCAGCGAGATCGCTGTTTTCTTAGGGATGGCCACTAGCGATGCCTACACCACAACCTTCAAGGTCGGCATCATTGTGTTGTCGGCAGTTGGGGTGATTCTCTCGCCGATTTATCTCCTTTCCATGCTGCGCCGCATTTTCTACGGCAGCACGGGCGAAGTGGTTGAGAAGACGCCTTTGATGCTCGATATTCGCCCCCGTGAGGGTTTCATTGCAGCTTGCCTGTTAGTGCCGGTCATTGGCATTGGTCTGTATCCTAAGTTGGCGACTCAGACCTACGATGCTAAAACCGTAGCGGTATTAGATCGAGTGCAAGACACCGTCATGCTGATTGCGGATCAGCCTGGTCAGCCCATGTTCAGCGCGATCTCATCGCCTGAGCGAATGGCTGCGATCACGGCCCCTGCGATTTTTGAGTGAAGAACCCACTGAATTGTTTCACTTAATCTGAAGGACGAGCGGCGCCGATACCTGCGTCGCTTTTTTTTATGTGCTCTTTGAACGTTCAATCAAAGGAATATCTGGAAACTCTTCTCGTTTTGGGGGTGCATTCAAGAGCGGTATAACAGTTGAAGGTTCAGGGTGAAGGTATTCGGAGGCAAAGTCTGAGATGGCGGCAGTAGAGATATATCTGCAGGCTCTGAGGCGCTTGTATGAGGACAAGCCAACCCTGATGCCGCAGTTTCGATGCGGGCGTATATGCGCAACCAGTTTGAGTTTTTGGGGATTAAGTCGCCCGCCGCTAAGGGACTTTTGCGAGAGTTAATGACGGAACAGGGTTTGCCAGAGCCAGAGCACCTTGAAGCGATTGTAAAAGCTTTATGGGGCTGGCCCGAGCGAGAATATCAGTATGCGGCACTCACTCTCTTAGACAAATCACAAAAAAAGCTGACCTTAGCGTCTGTGCCACTGTTGGCGTATTTGATTACCACCAAGTCCTGGTGGGATACGGTGGATTCTATTGTTATCCACAATTTAGGCAAACTTTTGCGGCAATATCCAGCGGGCCGCGATCTCACCCTGGCGCCCTGGCGGTGCTCTGAAAACTTGTGGTTACGGCGCACCACGCTGCTGTATCAGCTTGATTACAAAACCGATACTGACGAGCGACTCTTGTTTGCACTGGTGATAGAAAATCGAGACTCCTCAGAACTTTTCATTCAAAAGGCGATCGGCTGGGCGCTGCGAGAATACTCTAAAACTGCTCCAGAAACCGTCAAATCATTTGTAGATTCAACTGAGCTCGCCCCATTGAGTCGCCGCGAAGCATTGAAATGGATGAAAGCAAAGGGGCAACTCTAAGCTGGAAAAATTGGCCCGATGTTCTGAAACAGCGGGGCAACTCTGGTTGCCTGCCTTCTGGATTTGCCTCAATGGTTAGATCTTGCACCGGCAGGTCAACGAGTAAAAGCGGAGATTAACTGGCCTGGTTTGAGATGAGGTGCCACTCGTCTGCCTGGGCATGTTCGGTGAACTGAGCAGCGGCAGTCTGAAAAGGAGTCGGGTCTTGAACCAGCAGGTATAGCGGCTTAACCGTTTGCCAGGGCGCTACCAACTCTGCGGCTGGTAACGCAATGATACGGCGATCGCAATAGAAGTTGAGGGAGGGGCGTTCGTAGCCATAGGCCATGTAGATTGGTTGCTCCGGTGGCACCTGCTCATTCACCAGGCTCGCGATCG
The DNA here is from genome assembly GCA_937899725.1 of uncultured Halomicronema sp. Classification (GTDB taxonomy): domain Bacteria; phylum Cyanobacteriota; class Cyanobacteriia; order Phormidesmidales; family Phormidesmidaceae; genus Halomicronema. The sequence goes on along the minus strand of CALCCA010000113.1, from coordinate 64,502 downwards.
GCAGCACCGGGAACGACTCGCCGAGCTCCCACAGCCAGTGATCAGAGATCATTAAGCTGCCCAGGGCCAGATAAAGCCCCACCACCAATATGGGAATAAACCGGGTTTGCTGGCGCGAGCTGAATAGCGCGGCCAAGCCTGAGGTGATTGCTACGGTGCCAAAGGTGAGTGCTAAAGCTATGGACGGCTCCCCCCCCCAAGGACTGACGTAAACAACGCCTGCCATGCCTACTAGGCTAAACAGGGCCAGCAGCCAAAACCAGACTGGAGGAATCTGCTTGAGGGCGAGGCTGCGACCGTTCCAGTGCTGATATCGGTGCCAGGCCGCAGTGAGGGCCACTCCGACGGTGAGGGCGATCGCCGGATACAGCGGAAAGATATACCAGGGTAGTTTGGTGCCCATGAGCGAAATCGCGAGCAGATATCCCACCGTCCACACGAGCAAAAGCTTGCCCCAGGTTTGATGACGCGATTGCCAGGTGAGCCAGAGACCCGTCGGCCAAAAGATTAGCCAGGGCCAGCCATATTTCAACAACTCCAGCAGGTAGTACCAGAAGGGGCCTTGGTGATTGTCAACGGCATTCCAGACGCGCTCAAAATTTTGGTTGAGCAAGGTGACATCTAAAAATTGCTGGCCGTAATATTGCCACTGTAAGAAATACCAGCCAATGACCGGCAAACTGCCGAGAGCCAAACCGGCCCATAGATAGGGCGATCGCAGGACTTTTGGGGTGTCCCACAGTAAAAACAACAGGGCGATCGCGAGGAGCAAAATTCCTAAAATGCCTTTGGTGAGGCACATTAAGGCGAAACAAATGCCGACTCCCAGAGCATCGACTGGGTGACGACGCGATCGCAGCAGTAGCCATAACAGAGCAATAAAAAAACTGGTGACAGCTCCGTCTAGCATGGCTAAGCGGCCATGGCGCACTACCGGTAAGCAGGTCAGATAGATGCCTGCCCCCAAACCCGCATAGGTGCGCGTGGGAAAGATTTCTCGCCCGAGAAGATAGAGCAGCGGTACGGAGGTGGCGGTCAACACGGCTCCGGGTAGTCGAGCCACCCAAGTATGGATGCCGAAGTTTTGAAATGCGGCGGCGATGAGGCTGTGCAAGAGGGGGGGCTTATTCAGGTAGGGGGCTCCCCATAGCTGTGGATGTAGCCAAGCTGTCCAGGTCCCTCCTTGACTGATTTCACGAGCGACTTGAGCCACGGTGCCTTCATCCCAATCGCGTAGCGGGACGCCACCTAAATCCAGGCCAAATAAGCCCAGTGCTGCCAGCCACAAGAGTGCGAAACACAGAAGGTCGCTGCGCGGAATGGTTCGCTGAAAAATCATGGTGCCTCTGCAGCGGTCGCTCTCAAAAGGTTACTGCGGATGCCTGCGTCTTGGGGCAAAAGCAGCGTTTCAAGCGAGTTAGTAAGAGGCCGTAAATGGCAAGAGAAAGTCGAGGTGCCGCTGCCGCTGATTATTGTCCGTCTTGACTACAGGGGTTTAGTTAACCAGAGGGAATGGGTTTGATAGCCCAATTTTTGATAGAGCGCGATCGCCCCAGGATTGTCAACAAAGACCTGTAGCCCAATTTGATAATCTCCTCTTGCTTTAGCCCAAGCCTGGGCCTGATGGAGCAAGGCCGTGGCAATGCCACGGCGGCGGTGTGCTGGCGAGACATACAGCACCAGCACATAGCTATGGCGATCGCCGCGCTGCTGATCAACCGCATTGCCTAACCATAAACAACCGACTGGACTCTGAGACGCGGGCTCAGTTTCGACCCACCATAACGGGGTCTGCTCAGATAAATGGCGATCGACCGTTTGCGTTAAGTGATGGAATGTTTGCGTGCCAGCAATTTCTTGATAAGTCTGGCTGAGAAATTTAACTAACAGCGATCGCTCCGACCGGGAACCGCGTCGTACACCATAGCCAGCAACCGGAAAAGCCATTCAGCTGACTAAGCCCGCCTGACGACTGCGGCGATCAGCCCGGACAACCCGGCAGCAATGTTAGGCGCTGCACCGCTGTTAGCTGTGGGGGTGGCGGGTGAAATCTCGAGCTGGCCGATGGGCTCCTCAATCGGCGCGGGAGCCATCATGTCACTGGGCAAAAAGATGCGGGCACTGACCGCGAGCATGGCCACTAAAAAGGTCAGCACAATCAGGAAGGGAGCAATGTAAGAGCGGAAAAAAGCCATAACACTTGTCACCGAAGATAGTATGTGGGCAAAACTTGAGCCCCAACTTCTGATCAAGTTAGAAGCCAGCTTTCAAAGTCTAAAGTATAGACAAGGGCAAATGGCTTGAGGAAACGACTGTCATGCCGCTGCGCCTCCTAAACCTACTCTCAATCTTCTGGCCGGGGTAGAACGGCCAATCTCCGCCCTCTGTGTTGAAGCGGCTAACAAACTGTCAGATATTGCGTATCATTTGGAGATAGGTACTTCCCTAGCAGATTTGATTTCTCGCCTAGAATGGGGATGCTGACCAGGGTTGGCCGAGCGGATTAGGCAGCGAACTCATAATTCGCCTTAGACAGGTTCGACTCCTGTACCCTGGATTGCTCGCAAGTTTGACGGCAGAGATCGCTCTGGTGCTAGCTGCTCACGATTGCCCTCAATTTTCTTTACCATGAGGGAGCGCTGGAAAAATCAGTCATTCCGCAGCGCTTCCTTTTATTTATTCGCCAACGATGCTGTCATTTTTAAGCCGTTTGATTGACCGTCATTCTGATGATGTAGTTGCTCAGGTCGAAATCTACACCTGGCAAACCTGCCCCTACTGCATTCGGGCTAAATTGCTACTGTGGTGGAAAGGCGTCGAATTTACGGAATACAAGATTGACGGTGATGGCGGCGCGCGCGTTCGCATGGCAGAGCGAGCCAACGGTCGCAAAAGCGTGCCGCAGATTTTTATCAACAATGAGCATATTGGCGGTTGTGATGAGCTGTATGCCCTTGATGCCAAGGGACAGCTAGCCCCCTTGCTGACTGAACCGGCGCCGCTCTAGCCCAACATTTCACCTGTTCGGCTGAGGACCCAGTTGTAGAGGCATGGGCGAAAAGCTTAACGGCAATCCTTGAGTTGCCCCTTGGTCTAGCAGGCCTGACCTTGATGGGCCGATCATTTTGGCCACGGCGCTAGGGAATAACTCTCAAATCGACGACATATTTCCAGGCTGGGAGATGACGAGATGAGATTATGCCTGTGCCCTAAAGGCAGCGATCTCGAGCCGTGCCATCCATCATGCAGAGTCTTTTCCTCAAAGCGTGGGAGCGGACTGAAGACAGTTTTTTCTATCGCAGTGCAGATTTCTGCTCAAAAATCAGAAATCTGCACCATTGTGCATTTGCATTTCTTAAGGAAATTGTTAAGTTAAGTATATATTGATGAATCTCATAACCGGTACCTCTCAATCATGCAACTCACTGCCACTGCCGCCAAGCTTTTTCGGCCCAATGTTTCTGCTAACACTCTGTCTCAAACAACCCTCGCAATTTTGCGGGTAACCTTGGGGATCATGATGGTTCACAACGGACTCGACAAGCTAGCAGATATCGAAAATTTTGCCCGTGCTTACGTTGAGTATCTGGGCCTGCCTTTTCCGATCTTTCTCAGCTACGTGGCTGCTTACACGGAACTGATCGGTGCGCCTTTGCTAGCCATTGGTCTGTTTAGCCGGTTTGCTTCGCTGGGCCTGTTTGGCACCATGTGTGTGGCAATGTATCACCACATTTCGGTTGCTGGCTTGAGCTTGCCCTATCTGGAGCTGTCCGCGATTTATGCAGCTTCGTTCCTGTACTTCTTAGTCAATGGTGCGGGTCTCTACTCCTTCGATGCGCTGATTACTAATTTCCTAGACAACACTGTGCTGTCGCTCAAGGAAAAGCAGATCATGCGTCTCGAAAAGTCCTACCAAGCGTCTGAGTTGGCTCAGGACAAGACCACAGTTTCGTAGTCACGATTGACAACTTAGGCGGGGTGGCTTTGCGTCTGTCGTCCTGAGATTTTTAAGCAGCGAACGGGAGAACTAAAGGAGTCTCTCGCTCGCTGCTTTTTTTTGGCGGTGAGCAGGGCTGGGGCGATTGCCTGTCCTTGGCTAGAGAGGTTGGCAGACCGGGACGATGGGGCGTTTTTTGCCCCTGGTAATGCTGAGGAATCAGCATTCTGCGGTGAAGTGAGGCCGCCTTCAGAGCGGCGGTGGTCGAGCCCATTGAGTTGGCGGGGTGGCCGCTGTCGAGGTCGCATAGAGCAGCTCTCGGCCCCGCAGTCGGGAAATCTTAAGTCATAATGAAGATACACTTCTTAACGATGACTCATTCTCAACTTCGGTTCGTCAAAAAATACAGTTCGTCAGAAAAACATCGTGACATCACTTCAAGACCAAGATTCAACTGCTTTGACGGCCGATGAGACATCTTCAAGGAAGGGTTTCACCGAAGCGTCGAGCGGCTACGGCAAATTGCTGGTGGGGGTCGGCCTCGGGATGGCGATCGCCCTGGTGGGGGCTCGCTTTGTCGGCGGGGCCGCGGCACCTAGTCCCGCTCCGGTGAGCGAGCCGAGTAGCCAAGTCAGTGCACAAACGGTGACGGTTGTTCCCGTGCAGGTGGGTCCAGTTACTGAGCAGCTGACGGTGACGGGGACGGTGCAGGCAAGTGATTTATTGGCAGTGACACCGCAAATTGGCGGCTTGCAAATTCGCCAGGTGTTAGTGGAGGAAGGCGATCTCGTCGGCGCGGGGCAGCCTTTAGTGAGGCTGGACGATACCGAGTTGCGCAATCAAATTCAGCGAGCGCAAGCGCAGATTGATGTGGCGCAAGCGCAACTCCAGCAGCAAACCGCTAACTTGTCTCAGGCCAAGGCCCTACTAGTAGAAGCGCAAGCGAATCGACAGCGCTACCAATCACTGGCCGATCAAGGGGCCGTCAGTAGCGAAGAGCTGGATAGTCGCACGACCCAAGCGCTCACGGCGCGCGAGTCAGTGGGGGTGGCTGAGGCCAACGTGGCCAGCGCTGCAGCGACGATTCGCAGTGAGCAGTCAGAGCTGGCTCGCCTGCAAACCCAACTAACTCGGACTACCGTTAACGCGCCGATGGCAGGCATCGTGGCAGAGCGACCGGCGAGCGTGGGCGATGTATCATCGACCTCGGATCAACTGGTATCGCTGATTCAAGGGAATCAGCTAGAGCTGGCGGGAGAGGTGCCACAGGCTCAATTGACCAAAGTTCAGGTAGGCGTACCTGCTGTCGTGACGTCGAGCATTGACTCTGATCTGCGGCTGCAAGGCACGGTGCAAGAGATTCAGCCGCTGATCGATCCGCAAACGCGCACTGCTGAGGTGGTGATTCAACTGCCTGCGAGTGATCGCTTGCGAGCGGGGATGTTTTTGCAGGCCGATATTCAAGTCGGGCAGCGAACGGGGCTAACGGTGCCCGCGACAGCGCTGTTGCCGCAACCGGATGGCTCTGTTCGTGTCTATGTGTTGGATGCCGATCAAACGGCGGTGGCTCGCAGCATTGAGATTGGTGCTCGCGTCGCCGGTGCGGGAGATGCCCCCGATCAGGTCGAGATTTTGCAGGGACTCGATGCTGGGGAACAGGTCATTGTGGCGGGCGCGGGCTATGTGCAGGACGGCGATACCGTGACCGTGGCGGAATAAAGCCGATGTTCTACCCGATGCGCCTTAGGAACCAACCGGTTTCAGTGCCTTCGATCAAAATTGTCGGTCGCGCCAATATCTCTGATGAGAGCAATGTCTTGCCCTGCCGCTGACCCCTTTGGGCCCTAACCCTTTCTACCCACTGACGATTCCTCCCCCCTATGTCTTTTAACCTCTCCGGCTGGTCGATTCGCCGCCCGATTCCCACCTTGGTTCTGTTCTTAGTGTTGACGCTGGCAGGGCTCGTTTCCTTTGGTCGCCTCGGGGTGGATTTGAACCCGAATATCGACTTTCCGGCGGTGCTGGTTACGGTCAATCAAACTGGTGCCGGCCCTGAGGAGCTCGAAACTCAGGTCACCAAAAATGTTGAGGACGCCGTTGCGGGGCTGGGCAACATTGACGAAATCCGCTCAACCATCACGGATGGTAGCTCTCAGACTGTAATTAGCTTCACGCTGGGAACGGATACCGATCGCGCCACCAATGATGTGCGCGATGCGATCGCCCGGATTCGTTCCGACTTGCCCGGTAGCGCCCAAGATCCGATTGTCCGCCGGTTGGATTTTGAAGGGGGCTCAATTCTGACCTATGCGGTGATTTCCGATCAGCGATCGGTGGAGGAACTGAGCGATCTGGTTGATCGCGACATCAGCCGCAGTTTGCTCTCGGTGTCTGGTGTTGCGCAGGTTAATCGTATCGGGGGCGTCGATCCTGAAATTCGGATTGATCTCGACCCCAATCAGCTCGATGCCCTGGGCATTACTGCGTCTCAGGTGAATGATCAGATTCGTGCGCTCAACGTCAACTTGCCCAGTGGGCGAGCGACGGTCGGCCAGCAAGAACAAGGCTTACGCACCCTGGGCAGTGCCCCAACGGTGGCCGCCTTTGCAACGTATCAGATTCAGCTGCCTAACGGCACTGCCGTCCCGCTGAGAAGTTTGGGCACGGTGGAACGGGGCGTCGCTGAAACTCGGCAGGCGGCCTATTTCAATAACCAACCGGTGGTGGCTTTTTCGGTATTGCGGAGTACCGGCAGCGTGCTGGTATCGGTTGAAGAGGGGGTGACCGCTCAGGTCGCCGAATTAGAAGCAACCCTACCCGAAGATATCGATTTTCAGCTCATTTTCACCCGCGCTACCGATATCCGCGACTCTTATCAGGCTTCGATTGAAGCGCTGGTCATCGGCTGTCTTTTAGCGGTGGTTGTGGTCGGCGTGTTTCTGCGAGACTGGCGAGCCACCTTGATCACGGCGACCGCTTTACCGCTGTCGATCATTCCTACCTTTTTAGTCATTGAATGGTTTGGCTACACCCTCAACAGCATGTCGCTGCTGGGATTGACCCTAGCTGTGGGGAATTTGGTCGATGACGCGATCGTCGAGATTGAAAACGTCGAACGTCACATTCGCATGGGTAAACCGCCCATTAAGGCGGCGACTGACTCAACGGCTGAAGTGGGGCTAGCGGTGGTGACGACGACCGCAACTATCGTGGCTGTCTTTATTCCCGTGGCCTTTATGGGCGGCATTCCCGGACAGTTTTTCAAGCCGTTTGGTGTCACGGTGGCTACTGCCACCATGTTTTCGACCCTGGTGGCCCGACTGATGACCCCGGTGATGGCTGCTTACTTGCTGAAATCAAAGCCGCCTCAGGGTGAGCCTGCGCCGGCTTTGAATGGTCATACGTCGTCGTCTCGCCGTCGCCTACATCCTTATCAAACGCTGCTCAAGGCTGGACTGCGCAACCGATTCCTGACGGTGACACTGGCTCTCGTCTTTTTTGTGGGCAGTGTGATGCTGGTGCCCTACATTCCCACCAGCCTGTTTGAATCGGGTGATACTGGCCTGTCTACCGTGATTGTCGAACTGCCGCCGGGTTCAACCCTGTCAGATACCCATCAAATTACAGAACGGTTGACTGATGATTTGCTGTCTGAAGCGGCAGTGCAAACGGTGCTGGCTTCGGAAGGCGGAGATGGAATTAATACCGCTACGCTATTTGTGCGGCTGAAGTCTGAGGCGGAGCGCACGATTACCCAAAAAGAGTTTGAAAGATCGGCCCGCCAACTGTTTCAAGTTGTGCCGGGGGCTCGCATCAGTTTTGAAAGTCAGGGCGCGGGTGGCGAGAGCAAAGACCTGACGATCATCCTCAAGGGCGAGAATCCGACAACGCTGCTCGAGGCTTCTAACGCCCTGACCCGACAAATGCGAGCAGTGGCTGGACTGGTTGAAGTCACCTCAAGCGCCAGTTTAGTGAAGCCAGAAATTTTAATTACCCCTAATCCATTACGGGCTGCCGACTTGGGGGTCTCAGTGCAGGCGATCGCCAACACGGCTTTTTTGGCGACCCTGGGCGATACGGAATCTAACCTGGCTGAATTTACGCTGGGCGATCGCCAGATTCCCATTCGTATTCAGCTTGATCCTGTCTATCGCGACCAGATTGACACCTTGCGTCAGCTCAAAGTGCCGGGCGACAATAGCAATCTGGTGCCGCTGGTGGCGGTTGCTGATGTGGCCTTTGGCAGTGGCCCCGCGCAGATCGATCGCTTTGATCGCTCTCGCCAAGTCACGATTGGGGGCAACCTGCAAGGCATCACCCTGGGGCAAGGACTCGCCGCCGTTAACCCGCTGCCAGCTCTGCAAAATTTGCCCTCCGATGTGCAGCAACAGCCTGCCGGGGATGCAGAAATCATGCAGGAAATCTTCAGCCGATTTTTGTTGGCTCTGGGCACCGCTGTCCTGATGATTTATGCGGTACTGGTGCTGCTGTATAACAGCTTCTTGTATCCCCTGGCAGTAATGGCAGCGCTACCGCTTTCCGTCGGGGGTGCGCTGATGGGCCTGCTGGTGACACAAAAGCCCTTGGGGCTATTCGCGCTGATCGGCGTGGTGTTACTCATGGGTTTGGTGACCAAAAACGCGATTCTACTGGTGGACTATGCGCTGATTGCGAAGGCTGAGGGTAAGTCTCGTCGCCAAGCGGTCATCGAAGCGGGGACTACTCGCTTACGCCCTATTTTGATGACGTCGATTTCGACTATGGCGGGGATGGTGCCCATTGCCTTAGAGTGGGGAGCCGGGAGTGAAACACGTAGTCCGATGGCGATCGCGGTAATTGGTGGATTCACAACGTCAACGCTGTTAACGCTGGTGGTTGTGCCCGTCTTCTTTACCTACATCGATGGCTTGCAAGGTGGCATCGGCAATTTCTTTCGTCGATTCCGTTCGACGCCTCCTAAGCCCCTTTACAAAGAGTTGGAAGCTTACACCACACCGACCCAAAAATAGCCCTATAATTCAAAAGCTGTAGATTGTGAATGTTGAGTTGCTAGGGGATTTCTCCGGCTCAACCCAATTCACTGCTTTGCGGGTGTAGTTCAGTGGTAGAACGTCAGCTTCCCAAGCTGAATGTCGACGGTTCGAGTCCGTTCACCCGCTTGTTTCTGAAGAGCCCTGAAATTATTTGATTTCAGGGCTCTTCAAGATCTTGATGTCACTGGTATAGCAAGCCGCAGTTTGATCAGGTTATCCCAAATGGCTGCAATCATTATCTGGCAGACTTTTTGATTTCGAATTCCGAACTCTACATTCCGAATTTTGTATAACTCGGACACTAAACTTTATCGGAAATAGGAAGGAGGTTGCTTTGAGTCAGCATCTTCCCGAGGGTGTTTAGAACTAAGCGGCATTGCCTTGCTTTTGCCGGTGAGTCAAGCGGAAATTGTGTAAGCCGCAGGCGGTTTCCATCACGTCATCGACGAAATGGTCGAGCCAATTGCGAAACGGCTGCACCAGAATTTGGCACCGCTTGATACCCCCAATGTGGTGTTCGACTTCCACGCGGATGCTGGAAATACTTTGGTTATTCATCTTCTCAATCATGCTGAGAGAGCGCTGGCGAGGTTTCTTCTTCGGTTGCTGAATCGTCACCCCCGCAGGGGCAAAGCCTTGAGACCCCGTATCCTGCCATAACGTGCTGCCATCGGGAAACTGTAGATCCTCCTCCTCGGCAATCTTCTTGTCGTGCTTCTTGCCTTCATAGGTATCACTCAAGTAGCGCACCTTACCCTGACGGTCGTGAATCACCAGGTTCTTAACGGTATGAGCCTTCTTCTTGCCGCTGTAATACTGCTTGCGGTCCGCTTTATCTTGGGGGCGATTGATCCGGCGCTCGGTACCATCAAGCATGAACTCTAAACTGGGACAGTTTTGGAGCACCGTCTCCAGATTCACCGGTTCTCGCTCCGGCAGTTGCCGCTCGTAACCGAGGGCTTGGTTCAACACGCCAGTGAGACGATGAATCCATTGATTCGCTTGTGCCTGGCTCAGGCTAAAGAGAAAGCCTTGCACCTCCTGGGTGGGATAGAGGCGAAAATACATCAGGATAAACAGTAATTTGTCCTCAAGTCCCTTCAGGTGTGCTTTACGACCCGCTCCCACCGCTCGTTTGCGCCCTTCATGCTCAAAGGTCTCTCGGATGAAGTCGTCCCAGGCATCGCCAAAGCTCGGCAACAGCGCCTCAAACTCTGACTCCCTCAGCCCAGTTAAACTGCACAGGGTTCGAGGTTTGCTCCGCAACTCGGCGTAGGTTACTTTCATGGCATCTCCTGGATCAATGCTCCTGGTCTTGATTCTATCGGTTCAATTTCCGATAAGGTCTACTGAGGCAGGGGAAGAATCAGAGGGCTTCAGGCACACCTTAACAAAGCCATCATTACTGTTTGGATTCTACCTGACTGCCCTGTATCACCAGTACCCATATCGGCACTCACGTCAGAGGCGGCATCTTCGATGAAGCTTTCACCCCAGAGACAGTTATTCAGGGTGGTATGCGTCTGTTCGGGCTCCAGACTGAACAGATTGTGAATGCCGGGGGAGGTCGCCACACGATCACCTTGCTGGGCCAGGGTGGTGGCTAGATTAGCCGTAAAGTTGGATTTACCCGTTCCCCCCCCGGTAGGAGTGGATAGAAACGACCTTGGGCATGGTTTTACGGGGAGTAATTACACTGGTTCAAAAGGTCGGGCAGTGCGGTTAGACATGATCCACTGGTGGCATCGAATCAGGCGACCTGCCCCTATAGCTTTGAGGCCTTGCTTCCTCAGAATTGAGGACTCAGGGATCGAGTCGCCTACTGACTTTGCTGAACGGTTCCTGATTGACCACCGGCGGCCTTAAGCGCTGCAGCGACGGCATCATGCTGATGCCGGATCGCGTCATCCAGTGGGGTAAAGCCCCAGCGATCTTGCACATTGAGGTTGACCTTATTAGCCAGCAAGAACTCAATCACATTCAGTTGTCCTTCTGAGGCGGCTAGATGAATCGCCGTGCGACCGTCATAGTCGGCAGCATCCATGGGAATGCCGCGAGCGATATAGGGCAACATGGCGATCAAGTTGCCCTGGCTAGCGGCCCAAATCAGCGCGGTCACGTCAGTCGTGACCGAACTAGGCAGTTTGATGTTGGCCTGTGGATAAGATTCCTGACCTTTTTTGCCCCCAGCTTTCTGCAGCATGGTGACGACAGCATCATGCCCCTGCTGCTGAGCATCGTTGAGGGGAGTACAGCCCCAGCGATCGGTGACATTCACATCTACCCCGTGCTCGATCAAAAAGCCGACGACGTTTTTGTGGCCGCCTGCCGCTGCGAGGTGCAGTGGGGTGCGTTTGTCATAGTCGCCCGCATCTAAATTCACCCCGCGAATCTGATATTGCGTGACGGCGGTGAGATCACCACGACTAGCAACCTCTATGAAACTCGTGATTTCCTCCGATTCCCGCTGAATCGGGCTGACCCGAGGATTCTTTTTCTCCGACTCAAAGTCAAGACTGTCGTAATTGTGAACGCTGAATTTTTTGACGAGCTGCTTACAGAATTCAACCCCTCGCACACTATTGCCTTGGGTATCGAGGTTCGGCGACCAAATGCACAACCCCAGCACATTGGGAATCACCACCAGGACGGCTCCCGACACGCCCGATTTGGCTGGTAAACCGACGATGAAGGCCCACTCACCGCTGTAGTCATACATGCCACAGGAGTACATCAAAGAGAGGCAGTGCTGCACAGTACTGGTTTTGAAAATCTTTTCGCCAGTGATCGGACAGGTACCGCCATTCGCCATCGTGGCAGCGACCACCGACATTTGATCCGTATTTAATTCAATCGAACAGCATTGAAAATAGAATTCCAGCGTCTCTTCTAAATCTGCCCACTCGGGGAAGGCTTTTTTCTCCATCATGTAGTGGCTCAGGGCCCGGTTGCGATGGGCCGTCTCCCGCTCCGAGAGATAGACCGCATTATTGAACGTAATGCGATCACCCCCAGACAGACGACGCCAGTAATCAAGCACATAATCAAAGCGATCGGCATGGACCAAATCATGGCGAATGAGGGAACAACACATGATCGCCCCGGCATTGATCATGGGGTTGTGAGGCAGTCCCTTATTGTTGAGCGTGAGCTCATTGAACCCCAGACCCGAGGGTTCGCGGCCAACATGCTGATGGGCGACTTCGGTACCGAGTTCTTCCAGAGCCAGACAATAGGAAATCGTTTTACTGGTGCTTTGAACCGTGAAATTTTCCAGAGTATTACCGCGAGCGTAGCGCTGTCCATCAATGGTGCAGATCGCTACGGCAAAATTACGTTCGTCAACTCTGGCGAGCTGAGGAATGTAGTCAGCTAAGGTGCCCCCGGTATGGTCACTTACCTGTTCGTAGATCTTGTCGATATCCTGACAAAAATCCTGGAAGTCAGGAATGACCAATTGGGCCTTAAGGATGCGACGAATGAGATGAATATTCGGCCGAATGATTTTTTGAAACTGCGCTAGGGTAATCTCCGAATCGCTACGCGGAGACAGAAAACTCAATTCCTGCAGACTTTCAGAAAAGCGTAAATCGGTTAGTTTGAGCCCGGCCCGAACAAACGCATTCAAGAACTCTTCACGGGTAATGGTGCCGCTACCGTCCGTATCGACTGATTGAAAGAGGCGTAAATCTTGTTCATCCACCGCACTCGCGGCCATCGTTACTTTCTCTGGGGTCGCAGTTGCCGAATGGGATGACGGCGACTTTGAGGGGGTCGTCCCTGACCGCGATTCCTTGGGTGAGGACACCTCAGAGGCTTTAGTCTTAGGGTCTGCTTGGGCTTTACTTTTGGTGTTCATAGGACTAAAAAACAGGGTAGGAATACGTCGTAGGTGAAATTCAAAACAGGGCTGATTTACACAGGGCTGATTTACGGTGAAGCAGGCGTCGAGGTCGGGGTTGCGATTTCTGATGGCTCTGGCAGGCCATTGGTCGAGGTGAGTCGGGTCGATGGCCGGTACCGCTGAGCCTCTTGAGCCAGGCGAATCGAGGTTTTACGATCTTCAATAAACTGGTTCATCTGGTTGGCAAAACGGGCGCTACTAGCCATCAGCGTGGAGATTTCCTCATGGCCAAACACTAAAACCGTTAAGTCTTGCTCGACTACACCTGTAACCAAACTCGGCTCCCCTGGGTGCAGGGCGGTTTCGCCAAAAAAGTCGTTTTTAGCGAGGTGGGCAATCTCGCGTTGCTGTTGGCGGGCATCGGTGACAGACAGCCGGAGACTCCCCTGGCGGATGATGTAAAAGCCCTCGTCGGCAGTGCCCTCAACCATGACGCGATCGCCGATGCCATACACCTGTAACACCGCACTTTCAGCCAGGGTCATGATGGCATCTAGATCCAAAATCGTGAAGTAGGGGAGCGATCGCAAAAAGTTGCTGATTTCCTGGACGTGCTCGGCTCGTTTGGGCTGCCGTTGCGGCACGTGATGCAAGGTGCGAATGGGAAACGGAATCGTCAGGCCATTGCGTCTAGCGGCATAAAAAATCCGCGTACTCAGTTCGTTGCGAATACGTTCAAAGTTGGCGTAGTCATCAATGTAGTATTTGACTTCATAGGTAATGGCGAAGTCGTCGTAGGAAATCGTGCGGATGTCCGGGGCCGGATTCTCCAGCAGATCAGCAGTTTCTTCAGCTGCGTGCTTCAGGACTTGGCGTACAAAATTAGGGGGATCGTCGTAGGAAAAGCCCACAAAGTAGCGTTCGGCATGAACCGGGTTGATCCGACTGAAGTTGTAGATGCTTTGTTGATCTAAAACACTGTTGGGAACCACGAGGAGATCCTGTTCGAGGGTGATCAGGCGGACGGAGCGCCAATTGAGATCCACGACTTGGCCTTCAATCTCGCCGAAGCGAATCCAGTCGCCCACCTGAAAGGGGCTATCGAACAGGAGCAAAAACCCCGATACCAAGTTGCTTAACGTATTTTGTAAGGCCAAGGCAATGACTAAAGAGCCCACCCCCAAGGCCGCCGCTAGATTACTGAGGTCGACGCCCCAAATGGCACTTAAAACATAGAAACTAATGCTGAGGACGATTAAAATCCGCGCAATCTGCAGAAATAGGCGCGGCACCTGAAGTACCTTGCGGGATGTCGCCCTCGAATCGCTGGTAAGTAGCACCCCCAACAGCGACAGACTGGTGACAATCATCGCTCCCCAAATCGCGGTTTCGATCGCCTTTAGCGTGATGGTGTCGCGCTCGATTTCGAGAAACTGGTGTAGCAGCAGCCAAACCGCCACGGTAGGCAACACCAGCAGGCGAATATTCACTAACAGTTGGGCGGTGGATTTATAACCCCGATGCTGGAGGCGATCAATCAGTTCACCCAGAATGATGGTGATTAACGGAAAACCGAGCACAAAGAGTAGGGCTTTCAACCAAATAGTCTGAGTCATGAAGGATCAAGGCTCCTTGTCGTAACGCGGTGGGAAATAGTAGCGTTTCTCATTACTAGAGCTACAGATGGAGTGCGGGGGCAGGGGGCTATAGCAGAAGGCGGAATGCAGAAGTCGGAAGTCAGAATTGAAAAGCCTATTTGATGGTGCTTTCAGGCATTTGAGGTGACCTGATCAAACTGCGGCTTGCTATAGGATCTGTAGTCGTGATTTAGAGAATGGGGATAACACTGGGAAGTAACCTGGAATGGGTAAAAAGTTACGCAGGATCTGGCCCCAGAGCCACGATGGCCTCAACTTCGCTAACGGTGTCATCCCGGTTAGGACGACCGCTGCCTCCTCGGTAAAGCACCCAGCTAGTCAGGCGTCCCACTTCGTTGACCTCAATATCTTCAGCGGGTTTGAAGGTGTATAAATCGCGCACGCTGTCATGGACCTCTTCTGTCACTCGAATCGTATTGCTGACCGCCACTTGATGAAGTTGATAAGCGATCGCCAGCGTTTCGCCCCAGAGATGATAATTAAGGCGCTTGGTTTCAATCACGGCGGCGATGGATTCCCCCCCATCAATGCCAATGCACAGCTTCAGGTCGAGTTTGTATTTGTGATTGAAGCGCCGCAGACTATCCAGCATCGCCAACCCCAAATCGACGACCCGCTTAGTGTGATCCATCCGGGGCGCGATTAAGCCACACACCGCAAAGTAGAAATCACCAATCCGGTTGAGCGTCAGCACATCCAGGCTCTCAGCAGCCTCGTCAAAGCTATTGAACAATTCAGTGAGGAGTCCTGTTACTTCCGGCACGGCTCGCTTGGCTGACAGTTCTGTTAAGCCCTCTAAACTGGCCACTAAGACCGTGGTCTGTTGGGTGGTATCGGTGATGAGGGTCTCTCCCCGCTCCCAGCGTTCAGCCGCAGTACTCGGCAAAACGTTGAGCAACAGGGCTTTATTTTCCCGTTCCTTGGCGACGACGAGCGATCGCTGTTCGCGCAGACTCCGGTTAACTGCGTTGAAAGCCTCTACCAATAGACTCAATTCGTCATGGGTGGTGGGTTGTAGATCAGCTTCATCCAGTTCGCCAGAAATGATCTTGCGCGAGTCTTCGACCAGCAGGCTGATCGGTCTGACCAAACTGTTGGCTGCCACCACCGCAATCAGCGTGACCAAAAACACCAAGATCACCGCCGTAATCAGAATGAAACCCTGTAGATTCGTTAGTGGTGCATAGGCTTCGGCCAAATCCATTTCGGAGAGCATGACCCAATTCACCCCTTTAATATTTAAGGGGGCATAGGAGCTTAAGACCGATACCCCCCGGTAGTCATCAATAATTTGAGTGCCCGATTGGCCTTGGAGCGCCGCTTGAGCCCCTGCCGTTTCTACGGATTGGAGCAAAATGGAAGTCTCTAACCGCTGAATCATTTCCAGGACATCATCGGGGGTGCCCACGGCTTGCAGGGCTTGACGATAGCCCGTGGGGTCCTCAAGCAGAAAGCGCGAAATCGATCGCATGAGGAAGTCATCCCCCACCAAATAGACTTCGCCGGTTTTCCCGAGTCCTTCGTTTTCCCAATTTTGATTACCGGTCAGGACGTCGTTAATGCGATCGACCGGCAGCTGCATCGCCAAAATGCCGACCTGCTGCCCACCGTCATAAATCGGGGCCGCCAAAAAAGCAGCGGGTGCGCCATAGGAAGGACGATAGGCCGCAAAGTCAATAATCTGCACGGCTCCGGGTTCGGGATTTTGTTGCACGGTATTGACCACTTCAGCAAAGTTGCTGCGGGCATAGGGACCCGTATCGAGGCTGGTGGCAAAGTCAGTTTCCTTGTAAACGGAATAAACGATGTCGCCGGTTTCGTGATCAATCAGAAAGAGATCGTAGTAGCCAAAATTAATGATCAGATTCCGTAAAATGCGGTGATAGCGACTGTGCACCGTACTATATGTGCTGCCATCATTCGCCTGGGTTAAGGCGTCTTTACTCCCCACAGAATGCGGATTATTCGCAATGTAGTAGTACTGCAAATACTGCGCTACGGCAGTATCGGGATTATAAATCTCAAGAATTGGGGTGCCGTCAATATTGTCCGTGAGACGCGGAAAGAACTCTGCCGTGTAGTAGCTTTCAATGGCTTGTGACCACTCGGGTGCGATCGGCAAGTTGGCATCACTAATTTGATCAAACGCCTGGTCAAATTCCATCATGGCGGACACCATCATGCGATCTTCAGCCAGCGTTTCCACCTGGCTATACATGAATTGAAAGTAGGATTCGATCTCCGCCGACTTGGCGGCTTTGACACTGGTCAGCTGATCAAAAATTCGCTGAGTCAGAATATTGCGGGCTCGCTGCCAGACTAAAAAGCCCATCACAGCGGAAGACCCTAAGCTGACCACCAACAAAACCAGCATCACTTTGGATTTGATTTGAAGCTGTCCCAGTCCCAACATGACTTGTGTGCCAAAGATGATGAAAGGGGGTGGAGAGCACCCCCAGTGGAGTAATTCTGGCTCAGAGCCCACAGACATCTGAGCCAGAAGACTTAAGAATGTTGAGCTTTACAACTTCGTCTCAATTTCTGAAGTGGGAGCCTCATCTACCATCGAGAAACCGGCATAGGCGATTTGACCATGTTCGTGGATATCCAGACCCTCGATTTCCTCGTAGTCATGGACGCGAATACCAATTGTGGCCTTCAGCACCCACCAAGCAATGAAGCCAGTCGCAACGGTAAAGGCCCCGTAGGCAATGACTCCCAGGAGCTGCACGCCGAACTGTTGAAGGCCAGCGTTTTCGCCAAAGATGCCCACGGCCAAGGTGGCCCAGATACCATTGCACAAGTGCACTGAAATCGCCCCGACTGGATCATCAATGCGGAGGCGATCGAAGAAGTCAACCGCGAAGACTACCAGCACCCCAGAAACGCAGCCAATAATGATGGCAGCGGGGATCGAAACTTGATTACAGCCCGCCGTAATGCCTACGAGTCCAGCCAGAATGCCGTTGATCACCATGCTGAGATCGGGCTTACCTCCTTTGATCCAAGAGACGAAGGTCGCGATCGTGCCCCCCGCTGCACCTGATAAGTTGGTGGTAATGGCAATGTAGGCAATGTTTTCATTCGCAGCGAGTTCAGACCCTGGGTTAAACCCAAACCAGCCAATCCACAGAATCAGACAGCCAAGCGTTGCCAAGCTCAAGTTGTGCCCCGGAATCGGCTTCACCAGCTTGCCTTCATACTTACCGTAGCGAGCTCCCAGAACGATCGCGCCGACCAGCGCCGACCAGCCCCCGACGCTGTGCACCACGGTAGAGCCCGCAAAGTCAGCGAATCCCAGGTCGCCCAACCAACCACCGCCCCAGGCCCACTTGCCGGAGATGCAGTAAAAGGCAATATTCACCACACTGAAAATCAAGAAGGCGTCGAATTTAATCCGTTCGGCAACTGCCCCCGACACGATTGTTGCGGATGTGGCAGCAAACGCCGCCTGGAACAGGAAGAAAATCGTTACCGGCAGCCCGGCAGGAAAGGGATCTAAACCATAGGTGGCCGAGTCTCCAGACATAAAGAAACCGCTCAGACCGATGAAGCTAGTCCCTTCGCCAAACATAAATCCAAAGCCGACAGCCCAATAGGTCAGCAGGGCCAACCCAAATACGATCAAGTTTTTGGACAGGATGTTGACCGCATTTTTCTGACGGCACATGCCCACTTCAAGCATGCCGAATCCAGCATTCATAAAGACGACCAGCGTGGAAGCCACCAGAATCCACACAACGTTGAGATTCCCCTGCTGGAGGGCTACTTGCTCAGCCAGGGACTCTAGGGTCACGTCATCTTGGGCAAAGGTGGTTGCTGACAAACCGATGACCACGCCAGCGGACAGCACACAAAGCATCAGCACCTGATGCCGAGAAATCCATCTCAGCAAAGCAACGAGAGCATCACGATAGCGAGTATCTTCTGGGGCAGGTGGATAGTCACTCAACCACGGTTTAACCCGTTTGATAGAACTAGACATTGTCACTCCTCATTCAAATGGTGAATCAAATCCTGATGGTGCGCAGCCCGCCATCCAGAGAGCATTTAGACCCTCATGAGATGGCTTTAGATCCTTAAGAGGTAGATGATTACAGGCTAAAAACTAGGTCTTATTCAATCAATTTCACTTGTCACCAAACTCAGTCAGATTCCTAAGACAATATTTGATCAATTGAATCTACAGATCGTGATTCCTCTAACATGATCAGTAAATCTAAGGTGAAGACTCAAGCTGGAATAATCACACAAACTTACCCGTGAAATCACTGGTAATTGAAGCGTAAAATAGAGAGGTAAGTAAAGACTGATTGTTCGGGAATAGCACTCCGAAGGGCATAATTTTCAATATAAAGAAACATCAAAAAAACGGAAATGACGGGATTATTCCAATAAAAATACGCGACATGATTGTGTCCCGCATCAGCATGAAGGAACGTGTTTGAATAGTCTATGAAAGCTCACTATCATCGCTTTGCCATCAGAGAGGAAAAGTCGAAGCGATTGCCGTACCATTTATATTCAGAGCATTGGCGTATAGCTTGATGAAGCCCTGAATATAAATAGCAGGCGGCAGGCAGCTGACATCTCCCATTTCAATGGCCTCTAGTTGATAGACCTGAATTTTTGTTTGCACCGAAATATGATCAATCAGAATTTCCTGTTCTCGGCGAAGTTGGGATAAGTATTGGCCGATTTCTGCGAGTCTGACTTGCTGAAGTGTTCTTAGCTCAAGTTTCTCCATCTAGCCTACTTTTCCTGACTACAGATAATGGAGTCGGCTTCTTCATGAAAGCCGACTCAACACCCATATTTAATGGCTACCAACCCCGATAACCTCAGAGAAGCAACGCTCAGTTAGACCTCAATCTTGCCACCCTGAAATATCAAGGCCTAGTTTACCTATAGAGGGCCGTATCAGTGACTGAATGCCAAGTCGCATTGATATGAAATGCGGAACAAGTCAATGTTCCGCATGCAGGTAAAGAAATTCATGAGCGGAACTTCTCTGTCGATATCTAAGCAAATCAAGCAGGAGAAGTAAAGTCGGAAAAATCGGTTATTTTCAACTCCACAAAAACGGTGAAATTATTGTAGATCTCGAAAAATTCACCAATTCAAAGATCAAGCTGCTGCTGAAAATAGGATCGATAGACTTCGCAACTGGGAATTGCCTGA
Source organism: uncultured Halomicronema sp. (assembly GCA_937899725.1). Classification (GTDB taxonomy): domain Bacteria; phylum Cyanobacteriota; class Cyanobacteriia; order Phormidesmidales; family Phormidesmidaceae; genus Halomicronema. The sequence goes on along the minus strand of CALCCA010000113.1, from coordinate 44,849 downwards.
TATCCTTTGATTTGGATTAATCCTAAGCTTTCCAATCGATATAGTGTGACCGCATCTAACTCAAGGGATTCTTTTGCCGCCACAATTTGTTTGAGGGCCATGGCCAAATCCGACTCATGATTGAGAATCATTAAATAATTGCGGAGATGATCGCCATAAATCCCTGAGGGGGTTGAGGCTTTGTGCATTAATGCTTCTAGTGAAATTTCCTGAGTGGCTAGATGATAGAAAAAGACATTCACTAAATAGGGATGTCCCCCGACTAGGGAGATTAATTGTTGGGCGTATTCAAGATTGACTTGCTCCAATCCGTAGCGGAGCGCAAGCTCATAGATTTGTGCGGCGGAAAATCTCGGTAACTTGAGCGATTGACCAATATTAAATGGAGACTGGTTGATTTTAAGGGGAACGTAAATCTCAGTGGAATGGGAGATCACGATACGCAACCTCTTCCAGGCTTGGCTCCATTTAGCTTTCTCATGCCAATAGCGCAGTAAAGGAAAAAAATCTTGGGCTAGTTTAGGATGCTCAATCAGATCTTCGACTGCTGAGATGAACAGTACGATTGGTGTTTGAGTTTGCGCCAAAATGTACTCTTGAAAATACAGTTCACTGCTAACCTTGTAACCCATTGAAGAGTCCCAATACTCATGCAGTTTGGGGGGGAGTTTCAGCTCTTGACTGACCCGTAAGCAAAACCACTCTAAAAAGACTTCAGTACTTTTAAAGGCAGCTTTATCAATACTTTGTAAGTCTAAGTTGGCTGTTTTATAGTTCTGGTGATGGGCAGCCTGAATCAGGCGAAAGACCAAGGAGGTTTTGCCCATTTTTTGGGGCGCTTTAATCCGCAGGCAACCTCCAGGGCGCTGAATCTCTGAATGGGCCAGGTCTTCGTTGGGGGGGCGATTGATGTAAAGTGGCGAATCCGGTGATAAGGGGCCAGAGGGGTACTGCGGTGGCGATACCGGTCTCAATATCGTCTGAGCCGATCGCTCCTCGACAGCGACGGTCGGCGCTGATGTCAAGCTGGGTAACTCTAGATGTTCTCGCAGGACAAAGAGCAGACTTTTCTTGGTGACCCGCTGTCCTAAGGCTTGAGAAATGGCTCGCCACAATTTATACCCTGTATCTTTGAGGTGAGCGTCACCATAGCCCGAATGTTGGGCCATCTGGTCATAGGTTTGTTTATTCCAGGTTTGTCCTAGAACAATTCGCTCGGCAGGGGTAAGTTTGCGCTTTAGAAACCGGTCTTCGATGGCTCTTAGAACTTCATCAGGATCCATAGCCTATTTGATACGTGACTGGGAGCTTTACAGGAATTATCTATCAATTTCCCATGAAACCTTTGAGCCGCAACTATTCTCCTGGTAGCTTCCGTCTTTTCCGTCTTTTCTGACTATTTTGAGTAATGACTTGTTAATTTAATGCAATGTAGCCAATCAATCTGCCTGAATTCCCTCACACAGGGTGCGATCGCTCTCTGCCACATCAATATTTGTCCGCAAGTAATCCGCTATCCAGGCGCAGGCGTATTCCAACTCGTTTAGCGCCAACACCTTCTTTAGATTCCACCGGGTGAGGGTGCCGTCTTCAGCAACGGTCACTAGTTCTTCAGTAGAACTGAATTTCACGTCCTTAAAGCCAGGGCCGTGACCATACAGTGTTTTGATTTTCTCGCCTTCCAGAGACCACAAGTTAACTGTATTATCGGCACTGGCCGTCGCCAGTATTTGACCATCGGCACTAAAATCCGCTCCAAAAATAGCGTTGGTATGCCCTTCGAAGGTTCTGACTAAGGTGCCATCCCAACGCCATAGCTTGGCGGTTGAATCGCGACTGGCAGAAACAAAAAACTGACCATCAGGGCTTACGGAGAGGCCAAAAACAGCCGCATCATGGCCCTCAATCTCATGGAGAAGCTTGCCATCAGCCTGAAAAACCTGAAGCGTACCGCTGCCACTAGAGGCAACTAATTGCTGACCATCGGGACTAAACACAACCCTTAGCCCTAGATCCTTATTACCCTGAAGCGTGTAAATAAGTTCGCCATCGGTTGTCTGCCACACCAGAATTCTGCCATCTTCGGCGATGGCAGCGAGCCGCTGACTATCCGGACTGAAACTCGTCCCCCAGGCTTGTATGTCGCCGAGGCCTTGCAGATCGTGCAACAGCTCACCCGTGGGACTCCAGAGCTGAGCCGTGCCGTTCGCCCCTACGGCTGCAATCATTTGACCATTGGGACTGTAATCAAACCCAAATAGCGTGTCTTGTCCGGCATCGAGGGTGGCAACGATTTTGCGGTCTTGATCCCATACATGAACAATAGGACTGTCGCCAGAAATGAGACGTTCACCCTCTGGATCGATCGCGATATCCCAGACATCGTCATCCAAAAAGATCGTTTGCAGCAAAGGGGATTCCCATTGCCTCAGTTGGGCGGTGTTGCCGGTGTCTATTGTTACCAGTGTTTGAGCATCGCTGCCGGAAAAGTTAATGCCACGCATATCGCCTGCCGTTTGGAGCACACGCCAGGGAGAGCCGTCTGGCCCACGCATCCAGATAGTGCGGTCTAGCCCAGCGGAAGCAATCGCCCCACCATCGGGACTAAAGTCGATACCACCGACCCGCTTTGTATGGCCTGCCAACGTTTTCATCAGTGTGCCATCCGGCTGCCAGAGCTGTACCATCCGGTCATCGCCGCCGATGGCGATCATGTCGCCAGTGGGGTCAACCGCTCCACTCCAGAGGCTACCGCCACTAGCAGCGGCGGGTAAAGTACTCAAAAGCTGACCGTCAAGCGTCCAAACTTTGGCAATATTATCCAGGCCCGTTGAGAGAATCAGTTGCTTGGTGGCATTCGCGGCAACTCGCAAAATCCCGCTTTGATGCCCAGACAAGGTGTTGTGTAAGGTGCCGTCCAGGTTCCACACTTTAACCGTTTGATCAGCCCCCCCTGACACTAAAAACTCAGCTCCATCACTATGGGCACTGAAGGTTACGTCCCAAGCCGGGCCTATATGAGCCTGAATCGTTTGCACTAACTCCTTATGGGTAAGGTTCCAAAGTTGCAAGCTACCGTCCAAATTAGCGGTTGCCATTAGCGGACGCTGGGGATGAAACGCGACGCCATAGCTATCACCCGCATCTTCAAACACCTGTAATAGCTCACCATCTCGAGCCCAGAGCTTAACGATAGAATCGCTGCTATTCGTGGCAATCAAGTTCCCGTCTGGGCTATAGGCAACGCCGAGAATCGACGTCGCATGTCCCGACAGCCGATTGCGTTCATTTATCCAGTAAACAATCTGATGCAGCACGCGATCAGCGGCTGCATTTAGCTCTGGATGAGGCTCATCAAGTGCCCGGAGATTGCGCTTGGCCTTAATGGCATCAACGAGGGCGTCGAGTTCTTGGTGAGCCGCAAACTGTCCTTCTGCCGATGAAATGAGTGCCTGAACCTCATTCAAACGAGCGGTGTGCTCGCTGGCGATCGCCCGCCGATATTGCCAAAATGCCGCAATCCCCAATAGTGAAACGATTGCCAATGCCCCTGAGGTAATGCCGAGAAGAATCCGCTGTAAACGAGTTGTGCGTTTGGCGGCTGCCGCCTTTTCGAGGTCGAGCGATCGCTGAATTTCAGCCTGCTCCTGTTCTTGCCCCAGGGCCAGAAAACGATAGTCTAAATCGCTCAGACTTTTGCCCCTGGCCCAGGCTTGGGCATCTTGCAGTGCCTGCCCCCGCAGCAGTCGCGACTCATCTGCTTGATTTGAAGCCATCCAAGCGTCGAAAGCCTCTGAGTAAGGGCGTAGAGCCGTTAACTGCCGCTGTACCCACTCCAGGTTAAAAACGGTTTCGTAGATTCGGTTTTTGGCACAGAGAGTGCCCTGTTGCTGCACCATCAATCCGCTCAGCAATAGATCAATCTGATCGCGGCTATCGTCAGTGGAGATGGCTTGACCTTCTAGCCAGCGTTGATAAATCCCGAGCAGGCGACCTGTACGGCGATCGTCATAGAGGAGGCGATCTCGAATCGTGCGCAAATGCTCCGGCTCATCCTGCGATTCCCAATGATCGATAATGCGCGATCGCACCACGCTATCCACCCAGAATTTCTCCATCCCAGGAGGGACATTTAACGGCTCCTTCACTGCCGTTTGGCTAGAGCTGACCAGTAATTGGCAGACCTTTTGAGTCAAAAAGGGCTGACCACCCGTCCAATGCAACACCTCTTGCAAAATCGTTTGGGTATTGGAAGTTTGGATCGCTAATCCCGTAGCCAGAGGCGTAGCTTCTTCTAAGCTAAAGCCACCTAACACAATCGCTCGACCAATGTTGAACGGCGTGCGTTGCTTATCGGCAATCAAATCAGCTGGCGCAGCCACCCCAAAGATGGCAAAGGTCAATCGTTTGTAGTCCGGCTCAATGGTGCGGCGGTTGTAGCAAAAGCGAATCAACGCAAAAAAGTCATCAACGGAGAAGGGTAGATTCAACAGACTGTCCACCTCATCGACAAAGATGAACAGTCGCTGCTCAGGGCATTGAGCCAACAATAGTTCAATAAACTGACTCAGAATTTGAGTTAAAGAGAGATGACTGCGCTCATCCCACCAGGTACGAATGTCATGGGTTGGCAGATTAAACTGCATCGCCAGAGTGCCCATCATGCCCCGGTACCACTGCTCGGGGGTAATATGGTCGCTGCCGATGTTCGTGACATCCACCACGGCGCAGCGATTTCCCTCTGCCTGTAGCCGATGCCAACTGCTTACCATCAGCGACGACTTACCCATTTGACGCGAATTAAAGATGTAGCAAAACTCGCCCGCTAACAACTCGGTGTAGAGGTCTTTATCCGCTTGCCGTTCGATGTAGGTGGGGGCATCGTAGTCGAGACTGCCGCCGATTTGGTAATAGTTAGCCACGCTGAGGATTGCATAGGGCTATTGGAAGAAGTATATGCCAAGCTCCAGGCTCATCACAGCAAGGAAAATTAGCTTCGCGGATACAAGACCATTCTTGATTTTGTGGAAACCTATCTCAGGTGATGTGAGTGCCGTTCAAACCGGTGCAAACAACCTCAATCAGATATTAAACGTAAACGATCTGCAGTAATTTTGAAAATCGAATCGCTTACACAGCTAGTCAGCTGATGAGAGTTGATGGAGCAGAACTACGCAACCAAAGCTGAATACACCATGTCCCTGGTTGCGCTATCCACATTTCAGTTCTCTGCATCCTCCATACCAAGCTCTGAATCTGCTGCCAATTTGGTTCCCTTCAGAGGAGGGTATAGAGGATTGCTCGCATAATACATAGTCGAGAAGGCTGAAGCTCACTCTTCATCGGGCCATATCTGCTATAAACTTCTAAATCGTTCTCTGGAAGCCTTATATATTAAGGATTGAAGTCAGCTTCCCAAGCTGAATGTCGACGGTTCGAGTCCGTTCACCCGCTTTCAATTGCTTCAGCCTCAATTCCTTTTCTAAAGAGGACTGCAGTCATCAAGATGTTGATTCTTTTTGGCACAGTGGCCGTGACGTTGGGTCACTTTGAGGCAATTTGGGAGTAAAAATTGGTACGAAATTGGTATAAACCTCCGGGCACGAAAAGCGAACTGATGAGATTTGGCATAACCGTAGGCAACAGTAAGGGTGTAGGTGATGTCCTTTACCCCCACTCCGAACTATGGCTAAAGGACAAGTGAAGGTCGAAGGTTATGCCGAGCACTTACGGCTGCAGTGAAGCTACTGGAGCCAGCGCTACAGCCTGTCTATCGGTTTGCCAGACAGCAGCATCAACAGGCGGGCGATCGCGGGCCAAAGCTCAGCACTGATAACGGCAAAATCAAGTCTGACCTAAGTTCTCGAGACATTACCTATTTTCGCTTTAACGATCGCGAGTTAAGGCAGGACTGACAGCTGCATCAGCGGGCCAAGATGACCCAATTAAATAGCCGGTAACGGCGTCGAACGGCTGGGATGGCCATGGGGGATTGGTTGCAGATCAGGTGTGAAAGCCAACGCTGTCAGTAATCTGGCTCTCTGCCACAGTCGGAAAATCTTCAACATTTATAACTGCCGATCGCGATCGCCCGGCTCTACAGCGCGACCATAAATTCCCCAGCCAATGGCCCCCACTGCAAGAATGCCTAAGGCTAAAATCACCTGGAGCAGGGCCATGCCGCTACCAGGCCCACGACCCCACAGCGATATTGCCACCGTGGTTTGATGCTGCATCCACGGTTCAAATACTTGGTCTGCTAACGGTCCCGCCACTAGATTAGCCATGAGCATCACCAAGGTGCCCACAAGATAGTCGGCGGCCAAGATGCGCCCCTGCAGCTCTGGCGCGACTCGGTCGTACCACATCGCCATGTAGGAACTCATGATCAGCGGATTGTGAAAGGACGTGCCAACTCGGGCGGTGGCCCAAACGCTGGGAACGTTACCTAGCCCCAACAACAGCTTGCTCAAGCCGGTGCCGATAAAGCCGACTAGCAGGCCCAATGGCCGCCGCCGAAAGCCTCCCCAGAGACTAAAGGCGATCGCGCCCACGACACCGCCAAGGCCAGAAGCCGCGACGACCCACCCGAGCGTCTGCGTATCACCGCCAGTGCGGGCTAAAATCATCGGCTGATAAAGCGCTTCACCGATCTGGTGGAGAAAGGTGAAGGTGGACAAGGCCACGACCATCGCCAACAAATTGGGGTGAGCGGCAATATAGCGAAAGCCAAAGGTGACCTCGTGGCTAATCTGCTGCCAGAGTGTGGGCTTTGAGGGCGGTGGTGGACTCTCTCCCGTTTTCTGTGCGGTTCCAGGAATTTTGACGATCGCGAGGGTTAGCATGGCGATCGCAAACGTCGTCATATCAATCGTCGTAATTCCCAGTAGGCCGATGAGCGGATACAGCACCCCCGCCAACGCGGGTGACAGGATAACGGCCCCATGTTCTACCAAGGCTCCCATGCTGCTGGCGCGAGTATGCTGCTGTTGTGGCACAATCAGCGGCACCAGCGTGGCATAGGTCAGGCTTTGCACATTGCCAAAGCAGCCAATGATGGCCGCGATGAGATAAATGTGCCAAATTTGCAAGATTTGCCACCCGGCCAGAATACCCACGGAGAGGGTGCAACAGGCAGCCCCCGCGTCACTCAACCACAGCAGCACTTTGCGCGGCAGGCGATCAATTAACATGCCGGAGAATAACGTAATGGCCAACTGTGGGAGCTGATAGAAAACGAGGATGAGGGCGATCGCGGTTGCCGACTGGGTTTGCTGCCACATCCAGAGGGTGAGCGCAAAGTAGGTCATGCTGCTGCCGATGGCAGAAACCATCTGCCCCAGCCAGAGGATGAGAAAAGTCCGCACAATATCAGGTCAGAATCTGAGCAGAAGCATCCTAAAGGTTCTGCGGGCTAAATTCCTTTGCGTGCCGGAGTTTTTTCTTTGCTAAACGAACTTTGCTTCAGCCGGGTAAACTAGCCGTCTCTTGATCTCTGCGCCTGAGCCAAAAGATCGATAGAGCCGCAATCAGGCTAAACAGGCCCAGCAAGCCCAAAATGGCCCAGTCTCCCAAAGGCCAATCCCACCCCAGCCCTTCTCCCAGCCAGAATGTGCCTAGAGCCGACAGCAAGATACCCGTACCCAACTTGATGAACACATCCGGCACCTTGAGTAGGTAAGCATGTAGGGCAACGACCAACACCACTGAGCCCACACCGGCAACGCCAACTGCGCCCAAGACTTCACGCCAAGCATTAGAGGCGGTGCCTAGAGTGATGGCAATGACAGCGATCTCAAAGGCTTCCAAAGCAGCACTCTTCGTCATGACGATAAAGTTGGCGGTGCTAAATCCTCGCTGCTCCGTCTCTAGAGAAATCGCTTCGGCAGCGAGGGGATCGTCATCTAACCAGCCCGCCCGCCGGCCACTAGCTTGCGCTGTACCGCTTTTTTGGCCCAGCCCCAACCAAACCACAGCAACACGACACCAGTGACGATTTGCAGCCAGTGCAGGGGAATCGCTTGGATACTCGTGCCCAGCGCGATCGCCGCCAGGGCAACCGCAGAGATGCCAATCAGGCAGCCAGCGATCGCTTCCCGTCTGTAACCCGAACGAGCGATCGCATAAGCAATGACCGCTGTTTCTAAAAATTCCAGACTGGCGCTACCACCAGTCGCGATTGCGATATTCCAGTTCATCGGGGCTAAGCCTAATTTATTTGACAATATCCTCAGACCTTATCGGTCGGCGGCGATCGCCAGCCGACAAGGTCTTCGCCGCTAGTTTTAGCAACCTCCAAACGGGGCTTGCACTCTGCGGTTAAAGGGGAAGCCTCATCAGAGCTACCTACTGTTGTGGAACTGGGAGCAACTGCGGCCTTAGCTCATTAAGATACAACTGGTGTCGGTGAGACCAGGTAAACCTCAGCACAGATAGGCCAGGATGCAATAGACTCATCCGGCTTTGCTGGCGTCGAGGGATTGAGCGTTGGCGCAGCCTCTCCAATGGAACATCGCGCAACTTGCCCAAAGAAGAGTCACTATAATTAGTGCAATTGCCCCCTTGCGGAGCGAAACGACTCATCATGTTGTCATCCGTCAATCAATCGCTACCCAGTGCCGCAGAACTTCCCTGCTCGGACGATACTCCAGTGGATAATGAAGATCAGAATCTGCTGCCCAATTTGCTGTTGCTGCTGTTGACGCATCTGTGGTCAGAGCGCCTGGACTGGTACTTTGGGGCTGATATGGCGGTTTACCACACCACTGGGCCAAGTCATTTGGTGCCGGTAGTGCCCGATGGCTTTCTCAGCCTGGGAGTAGAGCGCAAAAAGGGCGGTAAGTCGCGGCGCAGCTATGTGATGTGGGAAGAGCAAAACGTTCCACCGATATTCGTGCTGGAGATAGTGTCTCACCAGCCAGGGGATGAATACACCCGCAAACTGGAAACCTACAGCCAACTCGGGGTGCTGTACTACGTGATTTACAACCCCGAGTTTTGGCAGCGCGATCGCCATCAGCCGTTTGAGGTTTACAAACTAGAGGGCGATACTTATCGACTGCAAATCGGCGAACCTTACTGGATGCCGGAAGCGGGACTGGGTATCGGTCGCTATCAGGGCCAATTTGGTGGCATACCGCAAGAACTTTTGACCTGGTACGACGCTCAGGGCCATCGTCACCTCAGTGCCGCAGAGCAGGAACGGCAACGAGTGGAACGCCTGGAAGCTTATTTGCGATCGCAAGGCATCGACCCCAATGACCTCCCGCAATAGGGGCAATGACCTGCTGGGATGAAACACTAATCGGATGGCAACAGCTGTTCTTGCAGTTCTTCGAGATACAGCTCGGTGCCGATAGGGCCGGGAAGACCGTAGCATAGATAGGCTGGAATGAAGTAGACTCGTCCGGCTTTGCTGGCATTAAGGGATTGAGCGATCTTGTTGTCTGACCATGCTTGCTTTAAGTTCGACAGTTGGTGTTCTCTAAAGTTATCTACATCCTCGATCTCTCTATAGTCATCTCCCAACAGAACGATCAGATCAGCGTCGTCAAAATCTGATAAGCCTTCGAGAGAAATAGGTGTTGGTGAAAGGGGACGAGAGTTGTCAAAACCAGGTGAAGCCGCCGATTGGAAGCCTAGCTCTTCAACGAGTGAACTACAAAGTCCGGCAGAGTTCGATAGACGTATATTTTGTAATTGCGATGATGAAGTGAGCAGCAACATTTGGGGATAAGTTGCAATCAAGGAGACAAAATCTTCTCGTGCCTTCTCAATTTTTTGTTGCGTTTGGATTAATAGCTGCTCGGCTTGCCCAGGCCGATTGACAGCCTTAGCAATCGCTCTCAAGCTTTCTTCAGGTGCATCATAATCAAGTAATAATGTGGGCGCAATACTCGAAAGGTTTTCATACGGTTCACTGAAATCATCAAGACCGATAATCAAGTCGGGCTGAAGGTTAACAATAGCTTCAATTGAAGGTTGAAAAGCCAGACCAACGTTTTTTAGCGGTTGAGTAATCCGATCACCCAAATAAGGGATTTGTTCACTAGGATTAGTGTAATCTCCTTGATGAAATGGCACATGATCAGCATACCCAACAGGCTGAACATTGAGAGCTAGTAGGGATTCTAGAAAATAGGGACCTAAAACGACAATTCGCTGAGGTTGACCACAAACCTCTGCTTCTCCCATCTCATGCTCAATAGTACGACAGTCGGTCAGGTCAGGTGCTACAGTATTGGCAGAATCACTTGATGGTTGATCAGTTAGAGTCTGGCAAGCGATGAGCGCAAGTGCCATTATCAGACTTAATGCTAAAAGCTTGATTTGCGAAAGTCTTTGCATAAGCTACCAATTTCTTTCCATCCAAGTCGAGTTTCCTTGCTTCAATCTCTTCAATAAGAAAATAAGATGTTATTACTTTTCCTCAAAAATTCAAAATTCAGGAATCATGCAGTTAAAAATCATAGGAAACGGAGGCTCGAATCGTTAGAGGTTCGCCTCGATTGATTCCATTTCTAATGCCAGGAGCGCGGACGTAATCGACATCAAATATGTTGTCAATGTTGAGCTGTGCTTGCCAATTATTTTGTTGATAAAAGAGGGCTGCGTTGGCGAGAAAATAACTGTCTATCTGATAACTATTAGCTAAGTCGCCCTGTTGCTCTCCGACAAAATTAAACCCTAAACCAAAGCCTAGTCCTTGCAAGTCTCCGGACTGGATTTCGTAAGTTGTCCATAAACTAGCACTGTGCTCGGGAGCGCCAAATAGTCGATTGCCGACAAGATCGATATTATTATCTTCAGTGACTTCTGCATCAATGTAAGCATAGGAAGCTACAATATTCCACCCTGGCAGGATTTCACCAGTTAAGTTGAAATCAACGCCTCGGCTCCGTTGTTCTCCTGTAGAAACTGAGGAAAAAGGGTTGTTTGGATCTGGGTCAGGGGTCGCCACATTTTGTTTCGTGATATCGAAGTAGGCGAGTGTCGCTGCAAGTCGATTTTCGATAATTTCGCCTCTAATGCCCACCTCAAATCCTTCGCCCTCTTCAGAGTCTAGAAAATTGCCATCGGCATCAGTTTCTGAATTGGGTACAAAAGAGCGAGAATAGTTTGCATATATTGAAATTGGTTCAATGGGTTGATAAACAACGCCGATTCTAGGAACAAAAGCATCATCATATTGCTCTGTTACGGCATCAGTGAAACGGTCAGTTGTTTCTTGATTGACAGTGTTGTAGCGTAGCCCTGCTACCACAATAAGGTTGTCCAAAATATCAATCTGGTTTTGTAGATAAACTCCCAGCTGGTCTGTCTCAATAGGATTGCTAATAATAGCGAAGATAGGCAGGCTGTCCTCTGTTGGAAATGATGAAGGATCCGGGTAGTCTGGGTCAAATATGTTGATTAGGGATTGTTGATTAAAGTCAAAGCCTGATACACCTTCTTGATTCCAACGAGTCAAATCAATCCCGGCCAACAGTGTATGTTCTACAGAGCCTGTGTTGAATTTGCCTTGAACGTTGGTGTAAAGCGAGTAAGTATCTACTTCAGTTTCTTGAAATGAAAATGCGCGGGTCAGAATTCCGGTAGATTCGTCTATAAAAAGCGGAGTTGGATTCACACCAAGGTTATAGGTGCTAGAGGTAAAGCGAAACTGATTGCGCAGTTGCCAGTTTTCACTGAAGCGATGTTCTAGGGCATAGCCGATGTTTAGATAATCTTGCTCAACGATATCGTCAGGGTTATTAAGTACTAGATCTAGAGGAATCGGTTCGATGCCATCTCCGAACGGGATAATGCCACTATCAAAAGGTTCCCTATCGTCAATATATTCTAGGTTGATGGTCAAATCAGTTTGGTCACTAATCAACCAAGTCAAGGTTGGGCCGATAAAGAAGCGCTCAAGATTGTTGTCGTAATCGCGAAAACTATCTTCTTGTCGATACAGCGCATTTAAGCGATAGAGTAAGCGACCATCATCTGTTAGTGGTCCCGACAAATCAATACTTGGATTGACAAATCCGCCATTACCAACCTGAAATTGAAGGTTGTAGTACGGTTCCGACAAGGGTTGCTTAGTCACCAGATTGACTACGCCGCCTGGTTCCGCCTGACCATATAAAACCGATGCAGGCCCTCTCAGCACCTCCACACGCTCTAGGTTCGCGACTTCTGGCTCGGCGGCATCGCCAATAAAATTAGGCAGGAGAAAGCCATCTCGCAGGACGGGAACGTTATTGAATCCACGAATGCTAAAGGTGAGGCCGCGGCCTGCATTATTTCCAAGAAACGTTACACCAGCAGCGTTTTCGAGCACATCCTCTAACCCAATTGCCTGTTGATCCTCAATCACCTGACGCGGAATTATTTGAATGGATTGAGGTACATCGCGTAAGGGCGTATCGGTGCGGGTGGCAGTGCTGGCGTTGGGCACAAAGTAATCACCGTCATCCGCTTCCCCCGTCACCACCACCTGAATGGCGTCCTCACTCGATACCTGAACGGTCGGATCGCCAGGCACACCGCTGATGGTGAGGCCAGCGGGAGCAATACTCAGGTTGACTGCGGGCGGGGCATCGGTGCCAGTAATGGCAATGCGCACCTGGTTGTCAGGCAGATTGGTGACGTTGATTAGCGCGATGCCCTCAGCGGGATTGCTGGCAAAGTAGTTATCCTCATCAGGCAGCTGCAGCACAGCATTGGGAAGGTCGGCGATCGCCGCATTTCCCGTCACCGAAGTTTCCGGCACTGCCAGTTCACCGCTTGCTTCTAACCGCAGGCTAAATCCATCGGCGGTTTCCTCAACTTGCACATCGGTGATGGCAACGGGTTGGGCTTGGGAGATCGCAGGCCCGGCATCGGTAATCGCCAGTGGCATGGATTCTGGAGCATCCACCACTGACACGGCTTCAGCATTGGAGACGACGGCTGCTGCGCCAGTGGATTGGGGGTCGGCTGCAGTCGATGCGATTTCACTGTTTGGCGTATTTTCCAGACTCGGCAACTCGGCTGCAACGTTAGGGTTAGCCAGCAGTGCTGCCGCTGAGGTGGAGTCAATGATCGCTGGATCGCTCTCCGGCAGGGGGGTGAGCAGTTCTGCCCAGGCGGGCTCTACCGCCAATGCCGCGATTGCCGCGACGCCAATCGTCCAAGCCGTGCCATACGCTAGTTTCACCATCACGCTCCGTTCACCCGAGTCGGTCACACACTAATGCCAGCCATTCTTAATTGGCTTGGTGACAGCATGGTAGTGGGGATGAGCGATGACTTTCTTTGCCAAACGGACTTTTTTCTTTGGCAAACGGACCTTAACGATGTCTGCCCAATTGATACGCTTTGGGACTGACCGCAAATTTTCGCCGAAAGGCTGTGCTAAAGGCTTCTGGGTTGGTGTAGCCCACTTTTAACGCGACTTGCGCGATCGTGAAATCGGCATTTTTCAACAGCAGTTGGGCCTGCTCTAGACGATAGTTTTGTAGGTAACCAAAGACCGTAGTGCCAAACAGTTGCCGAAATCCTTGCTTGAGCTTGCGATCGTTCAACCCCACCTGACGTGCCAATTCGGTCAGTGACGGCGGCTGATCGGCTTGCTGCTGCAGAATGTCTCTCGCCTGATAAAGCTGCTCAATGTCGGGGGATTTGAGAGCGATCGCTGGCTGCTGGGAATGCTGCTCTGCCCAGGTAGCAAACTGGAGGGTCAACAGTTCTAAAGCCTTACTCTCTAAATAGAGCTGCTGCATGATGCCGGCATAGGGACAGTGCGTAATCTGCCGGAGTATCTGTCCAATTTCAGCCGTGATGCGGCCCAAAGGTTGATGAAAGCGGTGCGACGTCTCTGCGTGAAGCAGCGATTGTAGGGAGGTGATCGGCGCTGCTTTACCCATCTCAAAAGTGCGGAAGTAGTTCGGCTCAACACAAACGTAGACCACTTGCAGCGATTCATTCGCAGGCCACTCTTCGACCTCCGTCAAATTAGGTAAATGATAGAGATAGTGGCAACCCTGGCGCTCTTCATAGGTGCTTTTGACGTTGGCCACATTAGGCGTCTCTACCCGTGACGAACCGGATAGATAGAACTTAGCCACCAGTGGAAAATCTGCACCATGTTCGGAGGCATAGCGCAGGGGGCGTCTTAGGTGGCCTTGGCGAATAGTGAGCGAAAGGCCGCCCCGCAGATTGATGTGGTGCTCGCTCCCTTTTCCTAAGCGCTGCGGCAAGAAGGTTTGAGTGCCGCCTGCAGCAGTCTGACAGAGTTGTTCGCCGCGTTGCTGGGCCTGCTGGCAGATCGCCTGCCAGTCCGTGGTTGACAGGGTGGGTGGGCGAGCGGATCGGGGAAGGGATGGACAGGAACTCGACGGCATGGGGTAAACCACTGCGCTCAAATGAGATTGATTCCTGTTAAACTACCACATTTTTTGTGAGGTCTTGTTTAGGGTTGATGGGTTGCGATCGCGTCAGCCCTTGGTGCAAGCACCGTCAAATCGCCGAAAGCGCTATCGACATCATTAGCGGTCGGTTGAGAGCCGGTTAACTGGCTAAGAAAAATCGCCGTAGATCGGCCAAAATCAACTCAGTTCCAATGGGGCCGTTAAAGAGATTCCACTGATAGAAGGTGGTGAAATAAACCCGATTTTCTTGGCTGGCCGTCAGTGATTGGGCAATCTCATTCCCCGTCCATTCCGCTTCAATGCCAGCAACCTGCTGCTGCACAAGGTTGGCAGGGTCAGTCCCTGCAGTTGCTTTGCTCGGTTGAGCCAGGTCTCGGTTGTAGCCCAACACGAAAATAGAATCCGCTTCGTCTAGATCTGGCAGAATTTCGATCGACAGGGGAGCGGCGTTGGTCGTGCTATTAGGCGGATAGACCAACTCGAACCCCACTGCTTCTAATAATTCCCCAATAAAGCTGGCCGCCGTGATCGCCTGAAAATTGCCAAGGCTGAGGCTTTCTGCTGTCAGTACTAAAACTTTAGGCTGGGTTTCGAGCACCGAAGCGAGGTCGGCACGGGCCGCTGCGACCTGCTGCTGATAGCTCTCAATGGCCGCTTCTGCCAAGGTTTCATCCCCCAAAGCCTGGGCCAAGGCGCGGATATTGTCTCGCCACTTGCCCTTTTGACTGCGGACATCTAGCGGTAGGGTCGGCGCAATTTGGGTCAGCAAATCAGAGGTCTCTTCGATATACCGAGATTCCCCCACAATTAAATCGGGCTTGAGCTGGGTTAAAACTTCCAAAGAGGGGCCGCCACCCATGCCGCCGATGTTAACGGGTTGCGTCGTAATGTAGTTCCCCAGGTAAGGGATGGCCACGCGGGGCTGTTCAATCACTTCGGACTGGGACGGCAGGATTGTGAGTGTGCCCGCAGGCTGCTGGCCGAGGGAAAGCAGCAAATCGAGGGAATGGGCATCTAGGGCGACAATTTTGTCGGGGGTGCCACAGATTTCAGATTCACCCAGAACATGGGATACCTGGCGGCAATCGGTGGCGGTTGGAGCCAGAGTCGGTTCGAAACTGCAGGCAACCACGACGCAACAGGTCAGGAGAGCCCAGAGGCCGTGCCAATAGCGAGAATAACGCATAGCGAAAGTAGGGATAAGTGAGCTGTAGAGCAGGAAAATTTAGCCTTGATGAGCGGTATTGAGCCGGTTAAAATTCAACCGATACTGACCCCACCACAGTGAACCCTTCTCCCGGATTGATTTCGCCGGTGCGGCTATTTTCAGCACTTTCGATATAGTTCACATCAAACAAGTTGCGGAAATTGAGGCCGGCCTGCCAGTTATCGCGTTGGTAGGAGATCGCGGCATTGGTAAGAAAGTAGCTATCTAGTGTGAAGCTGTTAGCGTTATCACCAAAGCGTTCTCCGACAAAGTTGACGCCGATTCCCAACCCTAGGCCGCTGAGTGGTCCCGCTTGAATGTCGTAAGTCGTCCATAGGTTGGCGTTGTGCTCTGGGACTCCAAATAGTTGATTCCCCTCTAACCCATCATTGTCTTCGGTAATTTCGGTGTCGGTGTAGGCATAGTTGGCGACGATATTCCACCCTGGCAAAATTTCACCAATCACATCGAGTTCGACCCCGCGACTGCGTTGCTCTCAGATCGCCACGGAAAAGAGCGGCTCATCAGGATCCGTCGTGGCGACATTTTCTTTCGTAATACTGAACAAAGCCAGATTGGCGATGAGTCGCCCCGCTAGTAGTTCGGCGCGAGTGCCCAGCTCAAATTGCTCGCCGCGCTCAGGTTCAAGGATCTCTCCATCAGCGGTGTTGCCAAAGTTAGGCGCAAACGATTGACTGTAGCTGGTGTAGAGAGAAACTTCCTCAATGGGCTGATAAACCAAGCCCACTCGGGGACTAAACGCATCATCAAAGCGGGTGATCTCAGCGCCCGCCGGGTTGCGAAAGCTGGCATTAAAGTTTTCTTGATCGACAGTATCGTAGCGTAGGCCCACCAGCAGCTTGAGATTATCGAGCAGCGTAATTTGGTCTTGCAGATAAATGCCCAAACTGTCAGTGTTGCCATCAGAACTCAACACTACCGGGGCCGTTTCGAAGTCTGGCGTCACCAAGCTATCGTAATCTGGGTCAAAAATGTTGAGCGCGTTGATGATCGACAAATCACCACGGGCTTCGGTGCCGTCGTCGCGGCGACGATTGAGGTCAACCCCCGCCAGCAGCGTGTGGTTAATTGCGCCGGTCGAAAATTCACCGACAACGTTGGTTTGCAATTCAAATGAGTCGGTGGGCTGATTGAGCCGCACGGGGATACTAAAAATGGTACCAGCAGCTTCGTTGAAACCCGGCCCAAACCCGACGATGACGCTGGTGTCAGATTGAGTGTAGTAAAAAGCATTACGGAGTTTCCAGTCGTCGTTAAACCGATGCTCAAACCGATAACCGGCTCTAACAAACTCAGCCGTGGCCGTTTGATCGCGATCGTTCAGCGCCCGATCAAAGGGGATATCAGCGACCTCATCACCGATCGCCACTAACCCAAAATCATTGGGCCGTTCGTCGTCGCGGTATTCCACTTCAAACGTGAGATCGGTTTGTTCGTTAATGGCGATACTGACGATAGGGGCAAAGAAAAACCGCTCTACTGGATTAGTGAAATCGCGAAAATAATCCTCTCGCCGATAGAGCGCGTTCAATCGATAGAGCACCCGGCCGTCTGCGGTCACGGGCCCGGATATATCAATACCGGGTTCGACCAGCGCGCGATTGCCACCGCGAAAACTTAGCTCATAAAAAGGGTCACTCAAGGGCTGTTCGCTGACGAGGTTGATCACGCCGCCGGGCTCTAGAGCACCGAACAGGATGGCAGCGGGACCTTTCAACACCTCTAATTGCTCGATGTTGGCCAGTTCGGGAAAGCCGATATTGCCTGTGCCCCCATTGGTCAGGCGAAACCCATCGCGCAGCACGGAAGCACTGTCGAAGCCGCGAATCGTAAAACGTTGACC
Source organism: uncultured Halomicronema sp. (assembly GCA_937899725.1). GTDB lineage: Bacteria > Cyanobacteriota > Cyanobacteriia > Phormidesmidales > Phormidesmidaceae > Halomicronema. The sequence continues at coordinate 27,382 of CALCCA010000113.1, read as the reverse complement.
ACGCGGATCATTAGAGCCCGCGACCACACCACTGGCATTGCGCAGCGCGTCATTCAGGCGGATGGCTTACTGATCTTCGAGTACGGCTTGCGGAATGACCTGAATCGATTGGGGAATGTCTCGCAGGGGCGTATCGGTGCGGGTGGCGGTGGTGGCATTGGGGACAACATAATCGTCTGAGTCAGCACCCACCACACCAATTTGAATGGCGTCTTCAGCGACATCCCCGGTGATCGCGACACCGGGCGTAATGTTCAAGACGAGGTCGGTCGCTGCTGCATCAACTTCAGCGACAGGAGCAGCATCGGCCCCCGTAATTACCAGCCGGACCCGATCTCCTGGCAACTCCGAAGCCTGAATGAGCGCAATGCCCTCAGCGGGTTGAAATTCTTGAAATTCAGCCTGAACCAGCGTGGCATGAGGAATTTCGAGAATCAGAGCATTGCCCGAGACGGTCGAGGTGTCAGGTGCGGCGAGTTCGCCCTCGGCGGTGGTCAGCACGATTTGCAAACCAGTCTCGGTGGACTCGATTTGAATATCGGTGATGGCGACCGGTGTTGAGTCTGTTTGGGCCAGCCTGTCAGCGTCGTCAGTTGGCGCTAGGGATGATGAGGGAGGGGACGCGATCGCCTCATTCACCAATGAGAACAGCGCCGTTCCCGTCACCAAGCTATCTGGCGACGCCTTTGCTGCTGCCGCTTTCAGAATTTGGGGTGCCCCAGCTTCAGAGGCCGATTGAGCCCCAGCGGCTTCTGCTATCCCGGTTAGCCCACCCGCAGTTAACAGGAGCGATAGTTTCAACCCCAGCCATCTGTTTTCCATCAGCTTCCTCACACACCAGTTTCCAAGCCCAGTTGCGCGGGGAGATCAGGCTCTAGCCGTCTTCTCCAGCCATCGCTTGACTTGAAGCGAATCATTCTCAAGTACGGTATCGGAATTGCTAATCGCTGGGTAGAGATTTTGGTGCCCAAACGCATTTTGTCAGCGCAAATGGCTGATGCTAGGGGCGATCGTCGCCCAATCCCCCACTGCACTGAAGACGCGGCATGCCAATCACCCCTCCAAGACCAGCCGCCCCTATGGTCCAGATTTAGGCGCTCTCCCCCCGGCAATTAGGACGGTATTTTGGCGTGACTACCTTAGCTGACTAACCGCCAAGCCTGCATTTGAAACGCTTTGGGATTAAGACCCATTTGCTGCCGAAAGGCCGTGGCAAATTTGCTCCGGCAGGTATAGCCGACGGCAGTTGCCACTTGGCTAATGGAGAGTCCTGACGTCATCAACAAGCGGCGGGCATGCAAGAGGCGACAGTCTCGTAGATAGCCAAAGGGGGTCGTTCCATAAACCTCATGGAACCCTTGATTGAGCTTGAAACGATTGGTGCTAACCTGACGAGCCAGCTTTTCGATACTCGGGGGCTGCGCAAACTCTTGTCTTAAAATGGCGGCTGCTTGATAAATGCAATCGCGGTCGGCGGCCAGTTGGCGAGATGCAATCATCGCGTCAAAGCGCAGGGCGGTCAGCTTGAGCGCTTGACGTTCGAGATAGGCGCGGCGAGTGCGACCTTGGTAAGGACAACTCAAGATCCGCCCGATCACTGACTTCATCGCGGGCGTTACGGGGCTGCGGACGGCATGGTTCAGGGTGATCTCTTCCCGGCCGATCATATCTGTCAAGCTTTGACTCCAACGGCAGACAGTGTTGGCAGTTGCAGCCTGTTGTAAGTGGTCTAACTTTTCAGCCACATGAGTTCTGGCCATGCGCCCTGGAGTCCGGCTCAGAGATTGAATGATGTGTTCGACGGTGTCATACGTCTGGGCGGGCAATCGCTCTAAAAATGTTTGATAGTAGGGCGCGAGCGTGGGGCGTTTAAAGAACAGCTCAACTTTAAAAAAGCGCTGTTGAGTCGGCATCACGGCTAAGTCCCTCAGGCCAAAATCGGGACAGAAAAAACTGTATCCGGGCGTCCGACTATCCAGATGGAAGGTCAGTTCAAGGCTCTCCCCCTCACCGGCGGCGTCCACCACCACATTTTGGTGGAGCGTGTAGTCCAAAATCACCAGGGTCAGATCATCTCGCAAGGTGATTTTTTGCAAATAGCCGTGCCCCAACTGCGGCGGACAGACTTGAATGTGGTCAGACACATCCGCATGTAACAACCGGGTATAGTCTGCATCACTGGGCAAGAGCCAATCAGTCCAATTTTTTAACTGCAGTCGAGTCGTCATCGAGCTGTACTCCCGAGCCAGTCTGCCGCGATCGCCTTGAAAGCAAGCGTGGCTCCTGAGCTAAACGCAGACACCACTAAATCTGACATCTAAATGATATTAATTCTTAATTAGAAACTATATCATGACGGACTGAGGCGTTTGCCCGCCCCCTCTGCCGATCGGCAAATCGATTCAGCAACCTGTCCCTTGATGGATCGGCCGCCATCGAGCTGCGATCGCGCCTGATCTCAGTTGGCGGTTGTGAGACACGCTTCCACATCAGTCAAAATCTGATTGGCTGCTAGAATGCTGCGTCCCCCTGACCAATTGGCGCTGTCCACTTCACACACCATGCCCTGCTGCACCGCATCTAGCTGCGACCACAGCGGATTGCTGACAAACTCTGCTCTGCCAACACTGTCTTCTGACCCGGAGTTGTGGAGTAAAAATATGACATCGCCATCTATTTGAGTCAAATCCTCCCGCGATAGCCGAATCCCGTAGTGTTTTCCTGCATCCTGAGCCGGATTGCGGGCAAAACCCACGTCCTTCAACACCGAACCGGGAAAGCTGTCGGCACTGTAGGCCACGATACCCCCGCTCCAATGGGCAATAACTGAGACCGCGATCGCTTCTGGCGCTTGAGGTAATGCCGCCTGCACGGCTTTAACGCGCTGTTGATAATCCGCTAAAAGCTGCTCGGCCTGTTCCGGTTTTCCTAACGCTTCCGCATAAAGCTGAAAATTGTCTTGCCACTCGCCCTCACGACCATTGTCTGGAGTCAGAACTGTAGGGGCAATTTGCGCCAATTTTGAGTAGATCTGGCCAGAGCTACGCCTGTTACCCAGAATCAGATCTGGCTGTAATTGCAAAATGGTCTCTAAGTCGGGCTGACGTCCGGTTCCCACTATCGGCATGGTCTCGACAGATGATGGATAGAGGCTGGAAGGCAGGATTGTCATTCGACCAATCGGCGCAACTTCCAAAGCTAAAGCACTATCCAGCGGCGCATAGTCGAGCACGACGACGCGCTCGGGTGCAATGGGCACGACTGCCGTGCCCATTGCATGCTCAACGGATCGCGTAGGCACGGTATTGTCGGTCTCTGGCGGCACTGACTGAAGCTGCTGGCAACTCGTGAGCAGCGTCAATAGGGCCAAACCAACCAGACCTGGGCAAAGTATCCTGGAGGTCATCTTGATTAGAAGGTGATTGAGTAGCGCAAGCTGACCGTGGTGCCTGGTGCGGCAAAGCGCCGTTCTTCAAAGCCGCCAACACGCTCTTGCGAGGTGAGGGGCAGATAGTCGGTGTTGAGCAGATTTTCAATGCCCAAGGTCAAACGTCCTTGCCCCAACTGTAGGCTGCTGATGAAATCCAGCGTGACATAGCTATCGATGTCAAAGGCATCGACTCCATCATCGAACGCGCTATCGCGATCTCCCACTAGCAACATCTGCAAGCGATTGCTCCAGGTCGGCGTGGTGTCGTTTTCTACATAGAGCCCGATCTGATAAGGCGGCACGTTGAGGGAGCCCAGCGCCTCAAACTCCCCATCATCATCGTTGTCACTTTCTCCCTCGCTCCAGCTAAAGTAGCCGCCCAGCCGCCAGATATCGCTAGGCTGCCAGTCAACAGCGGCTTCTAAGCCATAGTTACGCTGCGGTGCTCGCAACAGTTGTGAGGTTCCAGTCTCTTGATTGAACCGGATAAAACTACCCAGTTCGGACTCATTGTAAAACCCGGATATGCTGGCTTGCACTTGGCCAAATTCTGCTCGCGCCCCAATCTCAAAACTATCTACCGTTTGCGGTTCCAGCAGCAAATCGTCCTCCAGGCTAAACGTGGTCGTTGCACCCGAAAAAACCGAGCCCAGATTGGGAATCGAAAAGCCTTGGGAAAAGTTGGCAAATAGACCAACTTCTGGAATGGGTTTGTACAGCAGCCCAGCATTGAAAGAGAATCCATCGGTACCACCGCTGCCGCCCTCTCGCTCGCGCGGAAATCGGAATGCAAGGGCATAATCATCGACGGAAAAATCAAAGTCGTCGTAGCGTATGCCGCCGCTGATTTGCCACTGCTCCGTGATATCCCATCGCGCCTGGGTAAACAGTCCTAAGTTTTCCAACTCATAGGGGGGAAACAAGGAAAATTCATCAATGATATTCACTTCTCGGTTCGCATCCAGTGCGTTGGGGTCGGCGAACAAAACGGCAACCTCATTATCTTCTTGGGAATAATCGACCCCCCAGAGCACGCTGGCGGAGTTGCCAATCGGGGTGTCTATCTGTAAACGCGCCCCTAGTTCCGAAATGTCGCTAACTTGTTGAGAGATGTCTGGGAAAAAGTCGGCAGCATTTCTGAGGCGAAAATCGCGGAATGCGCCTGCAGATTCTTCATCGCTATAGTAAATCTGGGCATCAACTTGCGACCCGAATACATCAGTGTTGCGGTAGGTGAGGTTAATGAACTGATTCGTACTTTGAGGCTCACGCTCGTAATCAAAACTACCGACTCTGATGGCTCTGGCGACTTGGGTACCCGGAATCTGAAAGATCGAGAGATCGGTGGCGAACTCAGTATTCGGATCGCTGCGGTAATAGCTGAAGGTCAGCTCTAACCGCTGCTGCTCATCGATGTCATAGCCCAATTTGGCCAGCAAGCCTAGCTCGTCATTTTCACCCGCCCCCGTCGGCGGGATGCGATCGCCATCCGCATCAAAGCGAGCATTGTCAACATCATAGGTAAACGAAAACCGACCATCGACTGGGCCGTCTGCAGCAGCAGCGCCAACCCGAAAGTTGTAGCTAAAACTATCGCCTTCGATGGCGGTGACGCCAACGCGGGTACCCACACTCAGGTCATAGATTGCCCCTTCTTCAATGGGGACGCGGGTAATGATATTGATAATCCCACCCGTAGCCCCATCGCCAAAAATAGCGCTCGCTCCTGGCACCACCTCAATTCGTTCAATAAATTCAGGGGCAATGCCATTCAGCGCTCGCAAGCCACCACTGTTCCCCCCCTGCGGCACCCCGTCAATCAGGATGAGGGCATTGCGACCACGCAGCGTGAAGCCCCGGGTTGTGGCCTGCAGGGGCGGCGGTGATAGGCCAGGGACCAACTTCCCTAAGATATCGGGCAGGTTATTCGTCAATTCTATCTGCTGCTCAATTTCCTCGCGCTCGATCACCGTCACCGATCGCGGCAAGTCAATCACTTCCTCCTCTGTACGGGTGGCAGTGACCACGACTTGAATCGTATCGGGGTCTGCGGTTTGAGCTACGGAAACGCCCGGCACCACGGTAAAGACCACATTACCCGCATCGACAGTTACCTCAGCTGCTGGCGGAGCATCCGTTCCGGTAATTGCCACCTGCACGTTGCCATTCGGTAGGGTTGATACCTGCACTAGAGCGATGCCCTCAGCTGGGGCGAACTGCTGGGCGGCGGCTTCATCCGTCAGCTCTAGCGTGGCATTAGCGATTTCGGTCACCACCGCATTGCCCGATATCTGGGCCGGGCCTGCTGATAAAGGCTGCTCAGAGACTAAAACCAGACTGAGCCCGTCAGGCGTTTCACTAATTTGCACATCGGTAATGACGGCGACTTCCCCCTGGGTGATGTGCTCAGCGGGGGGCAGTTCCGACGGCTGGTCAATCGGCTGGTCGCGTAGAGCAGCGGCTCCACTGCTCGCTTCGCTAGGCAGGGGAGCCGCTGCGGCAACCGTGGGTACGCCATCGGCGATCTCAGCCGTTACCGCAGTTTCGGCATCCTCTAGAGGGGCCGCCGAGGTGGAAACTTGGGCCTCAGCCGGATAATGGATTCCAGCCAAAATGAGACTGGCTAACGCACTGTAGCCAACCAGCGTAATCTGAGTTGTCATGATTTCTCACACCTAAACCGTGCCTGCCGCAGCCGGGTGGGCTGACATCTGATGCAACGGATAGAACGGAGCCGGTGCTCAAGCCCAACAGCAGGCAAACGATTGATTATTAACAATTGTTCTCAATACTACGCGGTGCGCTAGCCAGCGTTAAGCCGAAACTGTCTTCGAGCCTAATCGTTTTGTCTTCGAGAGCGATTTTCCGTGATTTTGATGCTCAAGTGGACGGCTGATTCAGGGTGTACGGCGCATAAGGAGATCGGTGTACGGTGCAGGGTAACCGGTACCGAGGTTTGCCTTGAACTAAAACCTGGAACCTGAAACCTGGATTTTTCCCATTCACCCATGGCCACCGGCGGGTCCCGTATTTCCCAGCTGCTTTCTCAGTTCATTTCCTTGAGGTAGTGACTGGGGGACATGTTGAATTTCTTTTTAAAGGCAGCGACAAAAGAGCTGCGGCTAGCGTACCCGACCCGGCAGGCAATTTCTTGGACATTGAGACTGTCGGTTTGCAGCAGGTGGCGCGCTTGCTCCATGCGGTGGTTATGCAGATAGCCAAAAACGGTCACGTTAAAGACCTGACGGAACCCCTGACTGAGCTTGTTCTCATTGAGATGAACTCGCCGCGACAAATTAGTGAGTGAGGGGGGAGCGTCCAGATTCTGAATGAGGATGTCCCGCGCTTCATAAATGCGGTCCAAATCGCGGGGCTTTAAAGTGCTGGAGTGTTCTGGTTGCCCTGTGGTGAACTGACTGAACTGCAGCGCCAGTAACTCTAGAACTTTACCCTCGATATATAGCTGTCGGGTCAACCCGTGATAAGGCCACTCTAAAATTTGCTGCAGCACCTGTTGCTGAGCGGGGGTAATGCGGCTGGGCAGGCAAAATAAGGCCCTCTCGGGCTGCTCGATCGCTTGTTTAAGCTCGGTAGGCCACTCGTGCAGGCGATCGCTAAAGCCCTGAAGCAATTCTGGTGAGATCTGAATTTGTATCCGGCAGATCCGACGCTCGGCTGGATACTTTTCGAGCTCAGCCGTGTTGGGCACGCAATATAAGTAACTTTTGCCAGCTACTTCTTCATAGGTCGTTTTGAGCCCATCGTTGCTCACCTGACAACCGCCCGTCAGGTAGTAGCTCAAAGTGAGTGGCATCGATGGTGAATGCTGCCGAATTTGATATTGATGAATCTGGCGTTTTTGGAAATCCATAATGCTCAGATGTAGTCCCTGGCGCAGGCAAATCTTGCGTCCGTACCCGCGAGCCAAAGACTGGGGGGCTCTCACAAAGGATTCTGGCCCTTCACAATATTCTGATAGCGTGCCGTTGGCCCGACACTCGGCCAGGATGCCGCTAATTTCGAGACCGGTCAGGAGCTTGACCATAAAGCATCGCCATCTAGCATTGACCCATTATGACACTCTTGACACTAACTCTCAATAAACTAGTGCGTATTGAGATTGACAGCACCGTCACTGTTCCTAATTTGAGGTGAGGTACGGGTCAAACAGGCTTCAATATCGGTCAAAATCTGCTTGGCCGCCAGAATGCTGCGACCGGCAACCCAAACGGCTCCGTCAACTTCACACACGCGATCTTGCTGCACGGCCTGCAGCTGCGACCAAATTGGGTGCGTCACAAACGCTGCTTTTGAGGTTCCCCCCGGTCGATAGGTTGAGTAAATAAGAAAAACATAATCGCCATCAAGCGCCTCTAAAGACTCGGCCGATAATCGGGCGACATACCCGTCGGGATCATCTTGAGCGGGGGGACGAGAGAAACCGATATCTTGCAGCACCGACCCCGCAAAGCTACCCGTTGTGAATGCTCTAACGATATCTTTAGGAACGATCACCACCGAAATCTCCAACGCCTGTGGCTGATCGATGGCGGCTTGCAGTTGCCGCACGCGTTGTCGATAATCTGCTAACAATTGCTCTGCTGCGGTCGATTGGCCCAAGGCCTCGGCATAGAGCTGCAAGTTTTCTGGCCAGTCACCGGCTCGCCCGCTCCCCTCTGTCAGCACAGTTGGAGCAATTTGAGAGAGCTGGGTATAGAGTTCGCCAGCGCCAATTTTTGATCCGAGAATCAGGTCTGGCTGCAGGTTTAAGACGGCTTCTAGATTGGGCTTATTGCCATCGCCAATAATTTCAATCCCCTCGGTGCGATCGCCCAAGTAGTCAGGGGACTGGCGATAAACAATGGTGCCCACGGGCTTAACGCCTAGCGCTAGGGCCGCATCGAGGGGGGCCGTATCGAGGACAACGACCCGTTGGGGAGAGACCGGTACCTCGACGCTGCCCATCGCATGTTCAATGGTGCGACTGGTGCGATTGGGAGTCGTTGCTGGTGACACCTCGGCACCAGACTGACAACCCGTTAGCAAGACACCCATCGCTAACCAGATGACGGTGCGGCGAAAACTGGAATCGAACATCGGTTAAAACTCGATGGAATAACTCAGACTCAGGGTGATGCCAGGTGCCGCATAGCGTCGTTCTTCCGTGCCACCGATACGTTCTTGAGAACTGACCGGCAGGTATTGGCTGTTCAGCAAGTTTTCAACTCCCATCGTCAATCGTCCTTGCCCCAACTGAACACTGCTGAGGAGATCTAGGGTGACATAGCCATCAATGGCAAACCCATCAACGTCCTCATCCAAGGCGCGATCGCGATCGCCCACCGCTAGCAGCTGCAGTCGAGTGGTCCAGCCGGGAGTGGTGTCATTTTCCACATACAAGCCCAGCTTATAGGGCTGTACCTCCACCGAACTCAACGCCTCAAACTCGCCATCATCATCAACATCATTTTCACCCTCATTCCAGCTAAAGTAACCGCCGAGTCGCCAGGTATCGCTAGGCTGCCAGTCGAGGGTGGCCTCTAGCCCATAGTTGCGCTGCGGCGCCCGCACCAGTTCCGTGAAGCCATCAGCGTCAATTTGTAAGGCACTCCCCAACTCCGACTCGCTGTAAAAGCCCGCTAGGCTAGCTTGCACGCGGCCAAACTCAAAGCGAACGCCCAGTTCGTAGTTATTGACTTGCTGTGGTTCCAGCGCCACATCGGTACTGATATCAACCTCTACGGGCAGTCTAGTACCGGCGCTCAGACCAATATCCGGAATGGAAAAGCCCTGAGAAAAGCTCGCAAATATGCCAATCTCGGGCACTGGCTTGTAAATCAGTCCGGCATTAAACGACACATCATCCGCCTGGATATCGCCCCCGGTACGAACATCCTCTTCATTACGGCGAAACGCCAGGACCGTATCTTCAACGGAGGCATCAAAGGTGTCGTAGCGCAGTCCACCGCTGAGCTGCCACTGCTCGCTGATGTCCCAGGTGGCCTGGGCAAACACCCCGAAAGTCTCCAAGTCATATGCGGGCGTTTGGCCTAATTCATCGATAATCACCAACTCACCCGTTTCATTAAAGGTCGTCGCATCTGATTCCAGCACTACACGCGCATTTTCTTCCTGACCGTAGTCAGCGCCCCACAGTAGGCTAAAACTATTGCTCAACTCGGTGTCAAACTGGGCTCGTCCGCCCCACTCTAGAGAATCTAAAGCCGTTTGAAAGAGCTGCGGCTGAAAGTCAGGCCGCCCGCTTCCTCGAATATCTGAGAGGATCTGCGTTAATTCGGTATCACGGTAGTAGACCTGAGCATCAAACTGGGAACCGAGGAGATTAGTGTGACGATAAGTCAGATTAATGACGTGGTTCGTTTGTTGCGGTTCTTCTTCATAGTCAATACTCCCGATTTCTAAAGCTCTGGCTGTCTGCTGGCCAGGAATTTCGAATACAACGGGATCGGATATGAAGTCGGTATCGACGGATTCTCGGTAAAAACTGTGGGTCAACGCTACTCGTTGCTCCTCAGTCAAGTCGTATCCCAGTTTGGTCAACAGTCCGACGCGATCAGTATCGTCGATGCCAGTCTCAGCCGGGATGCGATCGCCCTCAGCATCGAAGCGGGCGTTCTGGATGTCATAAGTCAAGTTAAAGCTAGCATCCGCCTGTTCGTCTGCAGCGGCTACCCCAGCTTGGAAGGTGTAACCAAAGCTATCTTCTTCAACCGAGGTGAGACCCACATTAGTGCCCACCCTGATGTCATAAGCAACTCCCTCTTCGATGGGGGTGCGCGTGATGATATTAATAATGCCGCCGGTCGCGCCATCGCCATAAATTGCACTGGGTCCGCGGACAATTTCAATACGCTCTACCAAAGCCGGATCAATGGTGTTGAGTTCGGTATCAAAGCCGCTATTGGGATTCTGTGGCACGCCGTCAATCAAAATCAGAGCGGTTCGACCTCGTAGCGATAGATTACGCGTACTATCTTGAAACGTCGGTGGCCCTAAACCGGGTACGAGTTCTCCCAAAATATCGGGCAGATTATTGGTGAATTGTAGCTGCTGCTGAATCTGCTCGCGGTCAATCACCGTAACGGATTGAGGCACATCGAGAATGTCTTCTTCAGTGCGAGTGGCAGTGACCACCACCTGAATCGTCTCCGCGTCCGCGTCCTCAATCGCCGTGGCGACTCCTGGCAAGACGTTCAGCACGAGATTGCCACCTTGGGTACTGAGTTGCGCTGCCGGTGGGCCATCGGTACCGGTGATGGCAATTTGCACATCGCCGTCTGGGGTTTCAGACACTTGCACCAGAGCAATCCCCTCAGTCGGCCCAAACTGCTCGGCAGCGGCTGGATCTTGCAGATTAAGAGTGGCGTTGGGGATATCGGTAATCAGAGCGTTGCCAACAGTCTGTGGGGCCCCGGCAGCCAAAGATTGATTTGAGACCAAAGTGATTGTCAAGCCATCTGCCGTTGACTCAATCTGGATATCGGTGATGACCACAGACGTCGTCTCATCTTGGGCCAATAGGTCAGCAGCGGTGGTAGCAACCTCTACGTCGGGCCGCGGCACATCGGCCACCGACTCGGCGGCGGCAGCGGGTACTGCGATCACCGTTGCCCACAGGCTAATCGCCAGCAAATTTAATCCTGAAAAGCTTGCTATTGTCATCACGCCTCACACCAATCAGTCACACCAAACCGTGCTTAACCCAGAGTTAGTTAAGAACTGTTCTCAGTAAGATATCGTGGTTGGTGGTGACAGCAAGGGTGATCTCGTCTTCCAAAAGAACTGTTTGTGTCTTCTAACCGGACTTTTCTGAACGCTAGCGACTAGACGGCTGACAGCAGCTGCTGGGCGTCACCCCAAACTGCTTTTTGAACGCGGCCACAAAAGAGCTGCGACTGGCATAGCCCACATCGTGGGCCGTCGCTTGAACGGTGGTGCCACCCGCCTGGAGCAGTTGTCGAGCCTGTTGCAGCCGATATGTCTGCAAATAGCCAAAAACAGTGGTCTTAAAGACCTGCCGAAAGCCTTCCTTCAATTTGCGCTCGTTTAGCTGCACCTGCCGGGCCAACTCGGTGAGCGAGGGCGGGCCAGTCATCTCGCGGATTAAGATCTCACGGGCTTGATAAATGCGATCAATGTCGTTGACGGCCAACGCTGGCGACTGGGACGACGACAGCATTTGATCAAACTGTAGCGCCAGCAGTTCTAAGACTTTGGCCTCTAGATAAAACTGCCGTGTCAGGCCCTGATACGGACAGTGAAAAATTTGCTTCAGTACCTGCTGCTGCGTTGGGGTAATGCGACCCGCCGCGTACAGCATCGCTTGCTCAGGCTGCTCGATCGCGGTGCGAATCTCAGTGGGCAGTTCATGCAGGCGATCGCTCACCGCCGGCAGTAGATCTGGCTGAATTCTCAGCGTCAGGTTGAGAATTCGCTGTCCGACAGGGTACTGCTCAACCTCCGCTGTCGCTGGTAAGCAGTAGAGATAGCTGTGACCGGCAACCTCTTCTTGGGTCATCTTGAGGCCGTCATTCTCAACCTGGCAGCCCCCCGACAGATAGTAGCTAAAGGTGAGTGGCATGGGCTGGGGATGTTGGCGAATGCGGTGACGATGAATCTGGCGTTTCTCCAGATCACTCAAGCTGAGCTGCCAGCCAGGACGGAGCTCGATTTTGCGCCAGTAACCGCGCCCGAGTTTTGCGGGCAGCTCAAAAAAATGTTCCGCCCCCTCGACGTAATCGGCCACTGCCCCCTGGGCGCGGCACGCCTGCAAGATTTCCTGAACTTCAGTACCGGTTAAGACGTTTGCCATGCCGCCCTGGCCTTAAAACACTTCGGTCAAGTATTACATTGCTAGGAATAATTCTCAATATTAGCACTGCTGTGACAGTGGATGAGCGATCGCCGTTGCGGGGCGAGGGTTCAAGGTCGCCCAGAACCCTCGCCCTGTACCCCTCCGCCATTAGGGTCAACGTCTGCTAGATATTGCGTTAAGTACTGAGTTAAATCATCCACTAGCAATTTGGCCCCTTGAATACCGGGAAAGCTCCAGTAAGTTTCGGTGACGACATACACCTGATCGGTTTTAACGGCGTTGAGCCGTTGCCAAAGCGGATTGGTTTGCAGTTGGGCAAACATGGCGGGGGTGTCGCCAAATTCGACGCCAAACACAAACATGACATCACCATCGGCCTTTGCCAATTCCTCCAGGCTAATGGGAATCCGGGTGCTCCTGGCTAAAACGACATCCTGCGCGGGGGGCCGCCGCAGGCCTAAGTCGGTCATCACATCCCCGACTAAGGAGGATCTGACATAGAGAAAAATGCCGTCTGTGCGCACGCGAATGTACGAGACCTCAACATCAGTGAGGCGATCGCCCAGGGTTTGCTTAAACGTGGCCACCTTTTGGTCATATTCATTGAGCAACTGCTCGGCGGTTGCCGTTTGATTCACCGCGTCAGCCAAGGCTAAAAATCGGTCTTGCCATTGGCTGACGCGGGGGCTGACGCCGACAGTGGGGGCAATTTTGGACAACTGGCGATAAAGTCGGCGCTGCGATTCGCTAATGATGATCAAATCGGGATTGAGCAGCAGGATGCTTTCGAGATTGGGCTGCGTGAGCACGCCTACCGTTGCCACTCCTGCCGTCTGGCTAGACAAATAGGGCGGTACCGGAAAGGGGCGGTCTTGGGTGAATTCAGCGAATCCGACGGGCTTAATGCCTAACGCCAACAAATTGTCTAAGTCCACAACCGGATTCATCACTACGACTCGGTTGGGCTGCAAGGGCACCTCGGTTTGGCCCAGCGCATGGGCTACCGTGCGAGTCGCTGGGATTCCTGGGTCGGCGGGGGGCGGCAATGTCGACCGCCCGCTGCAAGCGATCATGAGCAGGCACATCAGACCAAAGATTACCTGCAGCCGAAACCTTTTTGACTTTTGTCGAGCCGATGTCATTTTGCTATGTGCCAATGGATTTGGGGTTTTGGATTCTAGGTTTCGGGTTCTGGATTCCTGGTTCTGGATTCCTGGTTCCTAGTTCTTTGTGAAGTAGAAAGCCCTAGTTATCCCAGGGTGTGTCATCGCCTAGCGTGACGCACCAAAGCCCACCCTGGTGGTGCGTTGGGCTGTCACCACAACGCACCCTACAGCAATGTTTATTTATGGCTACCTACTTATTGATTCCTGGTTATTGGGGTCTTGTGCCCTTAGCCTTTGGCCTGCTGCTCCCGGTGCTTAAAACGTGTAGGAGACTGACCCTAAAACGGTAAAGGGTTCTCCTGGATTGGCACCTCGGCGATCGACGGCGCTTTCAAAATAGTCGACGTCAAAAAGATTGCGGAAGTTGAGGCCGACCTGCAGCCGATCGCGGCGATAAAAGATGGAGGCATCGGTGCGCCAATAGCTGTCCAGTTCAAAGGTGTTGCCGCTGTCGCCAAATCGGCGATCGACAAAAAACAGGCCGAGGCCAAAACCGAGGCCTGCGAGGGGGCCGGCCTGAATTTCGTAGGTGGTGAACAAGCTCGCCGTATTTTCCGGCACGTTGCGCGGAGTGGCCCCCTCGGGAAAATCTTCGCTCTCTGCAATCTCAGCGTCGATAAAGCCGTAGGAACCGATCACATTCCATCCGGGTAAGATCTCCCCCTGCAAAACCAGTTCAACGCCTCGGTTGGTTTGCTGCCCGATGGGGACGACAAAAGTCGGATTGTTGGGATCAGAAGCGGCAATATTTTCGAGAGTAATATCGAAGACGGCTAACGTTGCCGCTAATCGACCTTCTAATAACTCTGCCTTGATGCCCACTTCAAACTGCTCCGCCTCTTCTGGATCTAAAAAGTCGCCATCAACCGTGGTTTGAGCCAAGGTGTTGGGCCGAAAAGATTGACTGTAGCTGGCATATAAATACAGCGGATCAATGGGTTGATAAACGATTCCAACTCGGGGGCTGAAATGACTGAAGTCTTGCTGATCATCCGTGCCAGGGGATGAAAGAAATCCGGGAATAAAGACCGGTGCCGTTTGCCGATCTTGGCGACCCACGTCCAACCGGCCACCCAGTAGAACCGTGAGATTGGGTAAGAGTTGCACTTGATTTTGCACAATTACCCCGAATTGAGCTAGCTCTACGTTGGCATCGAGCAAGGTGAGCGCTAGCGGCAGTTCGGGAGCCTCGACCCGGCCTGGTTGGGGATCAAACAGGTTGATGGGTGGGGCAAAGTCGGTGGTCGCGAGGTTGCTGTTGTCGGAATACAGCACATCGAAGCCAAACAGCACCGTATGCTCAATGGAGCCGGTCGTAAATTCGCCCACCACTTCTGTCAGTAACTCAAAACTCTCTGAGGTACTCTCGTTGGCGTCAAAGGTGCGGACAATGTCGCCGGTGGTGGCATTGATGCCACCGAGGGGCAAATTAACCTCAGTCCGCCGATTCAGAAAATCCGAGTCTCGGTAGCGGAAGCGGTTGCGCAATTGCCATTGATCGTTGAACGAATGCTCAAGTCGATAGCCGAGATTCAGCGTTTCGACTTCAGCAAAATCATCGGGCTCACCGATGATGGTATCGAGGGGCACATCGGCGACGGCATCGCCAACAGCGGGAATGCCGCGATCAAAGGGCCGGCGATCGTCCAAATATTCCAACTCAAAGGTGAGCCGGGTGCGATCGCTAATCTCCCACGCCACTGTTGGCGCGATAAAAAACCGCTCGACATCGGTCTCAAAGTCGCGAAAACCATCGCTGGATTCGTAGGCCGCATTGAGACGATAAAACAGACCACTGTCTTCAGTTAGAGGGCCAGAAATATCGACCGTGGGCCGGATTAAGCCAAAACTGCCAATTTGCACTTCCGCTTCGGCAAAAAACTCGGGCCGGGGCTGCTTGGTGACTAAATTAATCACCCCGCCGGGTTCAATGCTGCCGTAGAGGATCGAGGCCGGACCGCTGAGCACCTCAACCCGGTCAACGTTTGCGATTTCCTCAAAGCCGGCGGTGGCTTCATCCGTATTAGCGGTGCGAAAGCCATCGCGTAAAATGGCCGCCCCGCTAAAGCCGCGAATCACAAATTCTTCACTCGTTCCCCCAAAGGTATTGCCTGCTACCGTGTTGGGCACGTTGCGCAGAGCTTCCCGCAGGCGAATGACCTGCTGATCTTCGAGCACCTGCGCCGGAATCACTTGAATCGTCTGGGGGATTGCAAAAATGGCGGTATTAGTGCGGGTGCCGGTCGTCGTCTCAGGCGCTAAATAGTCGGTCTCCGTGGGGTCTCCGGTAACGACAATCCGAATTTCGGCGGCGGTGGGGTCTGTTGCCGGTGCGGCGTCGGCCTCGGGCAGGGTTTCATCGGTGGGGTCAGCGAGAGCTGGGGGCGGTTCAACGTCGGTCTCGGGCAGCGCCGCGTCGGGCGGGACGGGGCGGGTGACAGGCGGTGGCTCAACCTCGGCTCCGGCAGGGGCCACACTCACCAGCAGGGTGCCGTTAGCCGTGGTCAAATTGACGGTGGGAGCCTGCGTCTGGCCGACAATCGTGATCCGAACGCTGTGGTCATCGAGCGGGGCCACTTGAATCGAGGCCACCCCCACCGCTGGCTCGGCTTGAACAAAGCGATCGCCCGTTGGTAAGTTCAGCTGGGTGTTGGTCAGATCAATCACTACCGTGGTGCCATAGCGGCTGGTAAAGCTTTGCGGCGGGCTGCCATTGAGGGTGGTCAACTGCACCTCTAAAGCATCATTCACCGCATTGATTTGCACTTGATTGATTTGCACCCCCTGCGCAACGGCGGGCGGCGCGATCGTCACCGCCGCGATCGCGGCCACCAGACTCGGGGTGAATTGCACTCGATATCCCATGTTTTTTCACTGCCAAAATGGACTACCTCCAGACGTGAACCGGGGGTGACAGCCTCTGGGTTACTTGATAACCCTTTTCAATAAGCAGAATATGGATTGTGGGCAAAACGTGCTAGGGCTTTTGAACCGTTAGCGCACTTTCTTGCGAACCGCCAACGCACTTTTCAGACGGCCCCTTTAGCTGCTGCTGCTGATAGAGTTTGGGATTGAGGCCAAATTTTTTGCGGAACGCCACGGCAAAGTTGCTGCGACTCCGGTAGCCGACGGTTTGAATCACGTCCTCAACTTTCGTATCGGGACACTTCAAGATGCTTTGCGCCTGCTTTAATCGGTAGTCTTGCAAATACTCAAACGGGGTCATGTGAAATACCTGCTGGAAACTTTCATTCAGTTTCCGGCGATTGAGATTGACGTGTTGCGCCAATTCCGGAATTGACGGGGGATGCTGTAAATCACTGAGCAGCAGTTCCTTGGCCTGGTAAATGCGGTTGAGTTCATCCGGTGGTAGCGTCGCTGGCGCCGCCAGTTGCTGGTCAAAACTGACCAGTTGCTCGACAATTTGCTGCGATCGCAAGGTCATCAGTTCGGTGGCTTTGCCCTCCAGGTATACCCAGCGGTTGAGCCCCCGATAGGGGCAGCTGAGAATCTGCTGCAATACCTGCATCATTTGAGGCGTAATCACGGCCCAACTGGCCAGCGAGTAGGCCTGCTCGATGAGGGGGCTCAGCGGGGGGATTTGCCGTGAGTAAAACTTTTCAAAATACTCGTCAGCAGAAGGTTTCAGTGGGGCTGGTAATGCCTCCAATAAACCGTCTAAAAAAACTTGCAGCATGGGTAACTGGAGATGCAGCTCCACTTTCAAGATGCGCTGATGACCGGGATAGCGACCGATAGAGCTGGCAATTTCCCGACCCGCAGCGAGAAACAATTTGCTCTGCCCGACATTGGGGCCCGTCAACATAAACGCGAGCTCTAGCCCCACGGGGCGCTCAAACGCTTGAATTTTTCTAACAAAATCATCGTGAAATTCATAATCTAAGATGACGATGCTCAACCCATCGCGCATCGCCAGGCATTGTCGATACCCCCGCCCTAAGGCCTGCGGACACCGCATGGTGGTGTCGGTATAGCTGACGTGAGGCAGGTTAATCTGGCTAGCGCTCTCGGGCTGCAACCAATCGTCGGGGTGGTTAAGTAAAAGTTCGATTGCCATAGGTTTTGTCAATGAACCGTACTGCGTCGGGACTGGCCAATAAATCCGGTGTGGGCAACTCTCAACTTTTGAGAAACCGGCTTCCTCCTCCTCCCGAAGCAACTACGTATACACATTCGGTTGGGCTCTTGAAATGCGGCATTTGCCCCCCTTATTCCCCCCCATCCTGGGGGGAGACCGGAGTTAAAGTCCCCCAATTTAGGGGGATTTAGGGGGCTAGATCACTGGTAAGTCATGACGGACAACTTATGTGTACTTAGTAGCCTCCAGAACTGGAGGAATTGAAGGGAGAGGCGTCCGCCCGATGCAGATTAGGAGACCTGTCGGGGTAAGTTATTAGCCTGCCATCTCTGACAGCTTATTGCAATTCATTCGCAGATGAGGTGGCAATTCTCAATATGGCTTCGCTGCCTCAGCAATACCGCTCAGGCTGAGCCTGTCGTTCGCGCAGCGTCTCCCGAAGGGAGAAAGCCGGTTCACCCGTTGACAGGCTCAGGGCGAACGACAAGTTTTCCAAAATGAGAATTGCTGCATATGAGCTGCCCGGCGTCAGATCTTGATAACCCGACTGGGGGCGATTCCTGAGAAAGCATAGGCCGGTATGGTCAGGACAGATTGAGCCAGTTAACCTCGGTTCGCCGCCATTCAGGGATCGCCAAAATCGGCCTCTATGGGGCTGATCTTGGCGAGAAAGTTTCCTGCCGGATAGCGATCGCTGAGATTTATCGCCCTCTTCTTCTGATGGTGTCTGCACTGGTCGGTCATAAGGGCTGACCCTCCCCGGAAGACATTTGGCGCGATCGCAGTCGTCAGTCCAGTGTGGACAAGATTGCGGAGCGATGGTGAGCCGCAGTCAGTTGCGGACGCTTCAAATGGCCAGATCGCTTGCGGCAATGCTCTTCCCTGCCCCTTGAGCCCTGCCCCTTTCTACCCTTTGCGATAGAAACGTTAGCTGAGCGATGGCAATTCATCAAAGCGACCCATCGCCTCGATTCGTCCCTCATTCAAGACAATAATGCGATCGGCCCGGCGCAGGACATCGGGTCGGTTAGACGTGATCAGGCAAGTTGGCCGTCCCGCTGCAGTGGCCTGGCCAGTGGCAAAGAGTCCTTCCCACAAACTTTGCTCGGTCTCAACATCAAGGGCGCTAGATAAATCGTCAAAGATCAAGAGTTCGGGCTGGCGTACCAGCATTCGCGCTGCCGCCGCGCGCTGGCGTTGCCCACCTGAGAGGCGCACCCCTCGGGTGCCCACTAAGGTGGCCAAACCCATGGGCATGGCCCCAACGTCTTGGGCAAAAACTGACAGGCGGAGAGCCTCACCAAGGGCAGCGTCGGATTTTTCTAACTCCAGCAAGAGATTGTTGCGGAGGGTATCGCTAAATAAATGCGGCACCTGGGGTGTGTAGGCACTACGGGGAGGGCAGAAAAAAGTGGCGGGATGCTCAACGGGTTGGCCGTTCCAATAAATCGTGCCAGTTTGGCGAGGGAGCAATCCTAACAGGACGCGCAGAAGGGTGGTTTTGCCGGAGCCGACCGGGCCCGTAATGACGGTGAGGCTACCTCGGCGCAACGAGAAACTAATCGCTTCAATGCCTCGGCTAGCGTGGGGATAGTGATAGGAGAGGCCGACAACAGCCAACTCTTTGAAATGAGATGGGGCCTCTGGGTGAGGCGGCTGGAGGGGGGGCAGTGGCGGTTGGCGACCCCAAAGCCCAGCCAAATAAAGCGGTTGATGGGCGACCAGTGCAAATGCTGCCGCCGCTGGCGAACTGCGATGCTCGGTGAGCGAGTCTGGTCGGTGCAGCGCCCTTAAGCGCTCAAACGAGACTTCGGTTTGTTTTAACCAAGTCAGATACTGGCCAAAGGCCCGGAAAGCAGTTGCGACCAAAGCTAGATAGTAAATGAACAAGGCAAAATCACCCACGGAGAGCCCGCTGGTGGCCGATGTACGGCCGGTGGCCATCAATAAAAGAATGAAGCCGATCCCGAGGTTGGTGAGGTTCTCGAAGCCAGAATTGAGGACTGTGATCAGCAATCGGTCTTTCACCATTTGTTGCTGACGCTGGCCATTAAGGTGATTGAGGTGATTGAGGACAGCGGTTTCGGTGCCGGTTGCTTTGAGCACTTGCACCGCAGTAAAGATTTCCCCGAGAAATCCGGTGACGGCTTGCGTAGCCCGACGGCTCGCCCGACGATATTGCTTGATCTTTTGTTGAGCTTGCTGAACCGCCGCTGAGATCACCGCTAGAGGGAGAAAGACCATCAGGGTGATCTGAGGGTTGAGCCTCAGCAAGAGCCCGATCGCGCCCAGGGCGAAAAGTCCGTACCCGATCAGGTCGGCGGTTTTGACGATGGTTTGCTCAATCAGTTCGGGGTCTTCGCGAAAGTAGGAGATGGCTTCTCCGGGTGAGATCGTTTGCCTTTGTGGCCCCTCCGCAATCGATAAGGGCTGGGCGCCGGGTTGCTGTAAAAGCTGGTCTAAGAGATTGTGACGCAGCAGCGATCGCAGGTTAAAGCGATACTGGGTGCGCACCCACTGACCGGCAAAGAGCGCCACAATTTCTCCCACACTCGTCGCGACGAGTAAACCGAGGAAGGCTAGAGGCGACAGTGCCAGGGGGGCAGTCTCGGTCAGGGCATCAAAATACCCTTGAATAATCAGACCGGGAATCGCCGGAAAGACGCCCGAAATCAGCAGCCACAGTCCAGCGTCTACGAGGGCCAGTTTCGGGGTGTAGCAAATCAAGCGCCAGAGTAGGGGCCAGAGGGGCAGCGGGGTGGGCAGGGTCATCGCGGAGAGGGCGTGGTGGGGTGAAGACAGGGGAGGAGTTAAAGTGCGGGAGGAACGGTTTGAGACCTCTGTAAAAGGCGGGCAAAGCGTGAGGTTGATTGGTTTGCCAAGTCCTGGCGGGGGCCATATTCAACGACTTTTCCCTGCTCTAAAACGAGGATGTAATCGACGTGCTGGAGCGTGCTGAGGCGATGGGCAATGATGATCCCGGTGCGTCCTTGCATCAACTGTTGGGTGGCCTGCTCAACGCGACGTTCTGTCAGCAGATCAAGGCGGGAAGAAGCTTCGTCGAGAATCACTAAACTGGGGTTTCGCAGCCAGATGCGAGCAAAGGCCAGAAGCTGGGCCTCGCCCGCTGACAGCCCACCACTGTCAGCAGCGAGCAGCGTATCGAGCCCTTGGGGGTGCGATCGCAGCCAATCGAGCAGCCCTAAAGCCTCTAAAGCGTGCTGAATTTGGCCATCCTCAATGGCCGGGTCAAACAGCGTCAAGTTATCGCGCACGCTGGCCTGAAACAGTTGCACGTCCTGAGTGACGATGCCGACTCGCTGCCGGAGGCCGGCCGGAGACACCGTCTCAAGGGGAACTTGACCTAAACTAATCGTCCCCGCCTGGGGCGCATAGAACCGCAACAGCAGGCGCGTTAACGTCGTTTTGCCACTGCCCGTGCGACCGACCACCCCCAACACCTGACCGGCAGGTAAGCACCAAGAGACATCCTGCAAAGCCCAGTCATGGGGCGGATCCGCGTCGTAACTAAACCCCACGTGGTCGAAGGTTACCCCCAAGGCGTCGCTGGGCAGCGGGCGATCGCCTGCCGGGGGGAGACGTGACGGCGTCGTGAGTAGCTCTTGTACCCGCAGGATGCTGGCTTGGGCCTGCTGGAAATCGCTCAGTTCACTCAGAATACTCGCCATGGGCTGCCGTAACTGATTGGTGTAATAAAAAATCAGGTACACCGTGCCGATCGTAATGGCCTGCTGAGACCAGAGATAGGCACCGACACTGAGGGCGATGATATTGCCCGTCGTTAAGAGCGCCACTGAGCTGCTCCAGAGCACCGTTTGAGCCCAGCGCGCCCGGTGAAAAATGGGCAACCACTGCTGCAGCATTTGATAGAAGCGATGCATCACATAACCGTTGCTGCCATTGGCCTGTAGGTCTTCTCGACCCGCCAAGTATTCACTGAGAAAACCAAAAAAGCGAGCACTGAGCTGGCGATAAGCCACCCAGACCGGTAAGGCAAATCGCAGGAGACGGGTTAAACCGCCGAAGGCAAATAGGACAAACAGAGTCAAACTCAACCCCGCTCGCCAATCCTCTAACCACAGCACGGCGAGGATGCCCAGCAGCAGCAGACTGTTACCCAAGATGTAGAGGGTAAATTGAGCAAAAAAGCGGGCCAGTGTGGTGACGTCGCCATCGACCCGCTCGACCAGTTCACCCGGGGTGCGAGACTGATGAAAGGAGAGATCGAGGTGTAGGCAATGGGCCGCGAGATCGGTCCGCAGCGCATTGGTGGCTTGCCAGGCAACCGTTTCTCCTAAGTAGGTGCTCATCAGAGTCAAGCCCTGTGTGATGAGGGCAATACTGATGAATAGAAGCGCTGCTTGCGGCAGGGATGCACCTGGCTCTGGATTGAGCGCGGTATCGATGAAGTAACGCAGAACTTGGGGATTAATGAGCTGCAGGGCAATACTGAAAAATAGGGTGAGGGCCAGCCCCACCACGCGCAGTCGCTGGGATTTGAGATAGCGCCCCAGCAAACGAGTGTAGGGATTTGACGTGAACTGGCGAAAGGCTAATCTCATTCGATCAAGAGACCATACGACGGCTTGAGTTCGTCGATTAGGGTACGGTTAGCGCGCGCAAAATACTAGAGATTTTGAACCCCAAACACACTTTTTTTTGAACTCGCTGCACACTTTTGGGGGTGGCACTTTTACAGTTCTCCTGGTACTGCTCTCGCTAATTCATGGCTTTGCAAGGGGCCTATAGGCGGCGATGGTGCCTTTGCTATCAGTTTGGGGCGTGAGCGGTGTCTGTTGGTCGGGTGGGCGGAGTTTTTCTTTGACTTGTGTCGAAAGTGTCACCCGCCCACTTGTTTGCGCTCTCGCAGGGGGCGCTCTCACGGTAGGGGCAACTCGCCCACCTGATGGATGACATACTGCTCGCCGTCGGGGACGAGGGTGCGAAACAGGTCATTTAACATCAGATGAGCGCTGACAATACCTAGATTGAGAAACCAAACCTCCGCCGATACCTCATGCACTTGTCCCCGCTGCACCACATCGAGTTGAGACCACAGTTGGCTCTCCTGCGCCTGAGCTAATGTCGATGCTTCAGGGTCGTCCTGCACAAAGAACAGAACGTCGCCATCGATGCTGGGGAGACTTTCGAGACTGATGGTTTCATCATGGTTGCGCTGCTGCTGACTCTCCGGACGCAGCAGCCCGGTCTCCGCTAACACTGCTCCTGGCAGGCTATCTGTTTGGTAGATGCGAATCCGATCGGAACCGAACCGCGCTACCGAGACCCGGGTGTTCTG
The DNA here is from genome assembly GCA_937899725.1 of uncultured Halomicronema sp. Lineage (GTDB taxonomy): Bacteria > Cyanobacteriota > Cyanobacteriia > Phormidesmidales > Phormidesmidaceae > Halomicronema. The sequence goes on along the minus strand of CALCCA010000113.1, from coordinate 4,531 downwards.
GAGGCGATCGCCCATCACCTGCTGAAACTGGGCAATGCGCTGCTCGTACTGTTGGATCAGGGCCTGGGCTGCATCCGGTTTCCCCAAGGCCGTTGCCCAGGTCAGTACGTACGTTTTCCAAGCGGCTGCCCCACCTGAGATATCCATCAGCACGGTAGGCGCAATCTGCGACAAATGCGGATAAAAGCTTTCAGCGAACGTGGTGCCCAGAATCAAATCTGGCTGCAGCTCAACAATGGTCTCGAGATTAGGCTGGGCGTAATTCCCCACGGCGGCAATGCCTGCAGTGCGATCGCTAAACATGGGAATAAGTGCCTCCCCGACCATTTGAGACGGCCCGCTCAGCACCGCTCCAACGGGCTCCACTCCTAGCGCCAGCGTATCCAACGCTGACCACAGCAGTACTACCCGTTCGGGCGTTTGGGGCACGACGGTTTCACCCATCGCATGTTGAATCGTGCGCCCTGCCGCAGCGGGAATCGGCTGATCGCTAGATTGGTTAGCGCCACACGCAGAAAACGTCACGACCGCGACTAAAGTTGCTAGAAGCAGCCCCATAGCCTTGATGCCGACTCGAATATGCATCCTGTATCAGCCTCCTAAAACGTGACGGAAACGCTGCCGATGACGGTGAAGGGCTCACCCGGTGTCGTGCCACCCCGCCCCGCCTCGGTACTCTCGAAATAGTTGATGTCGAAGAGATTGCGAAAATTGAGCCCGAGGCGGACATCTTCCTGGCGGTAGTAAATGGCCGCATCGGTACGCAAATATTCGTCCATCGTGAAAGTATTTTCATTATCCCCTTGGCGTTCGCCCACGTAGTACAGTCCCAACCCAAAGCCCAGTCCCGCTAGGTCACCCGACTGAATTTCGTAGGTTGTCCACAGGCTGGCTGCCGTTTCCGGGACATTGGGCGGCGTGGCGCCCGCTGCAAAATTGACACTTTCTTCAATTTCCGCATCTAATAAACTCAAGCCGGCCAGAATGTTCCACCCCGGCAGGATTTCCCCGGTCACATTAAATTCCATTCCCCGACTCGTCTGCTCACCAATCGGCACGACAGAGTTGATACTGTTGGGGTCTGCAGCTGCCACATTGGTGCGACTAATATCAAAGAAAGAGAGGGTGGCCGCGAGCTGCCCGTCGAACAGCTCCGTCTTCAGACCCACCTCAAATTGTTCGCCTTCCTCCGGGTCCAGAAATTCGCCCTCAAGGGTAGTGGCCGTTAAGAGGTTGGGCTCAAAGGAGCGGCTGTAGCTGGCATACAGAGCCAGTTCTGGCGTCGGCTGATAGACGATGCCCACCCGTGGGGTAAACGCCGTTTGAGACTGTTCATTGTCGCGCGCGGGGGTTTCAAAGATGCCGGGAATGGAAACGGCGGCGGCAGTGGTGCTTTGGTTAAAGAAATCAACCCGCCCACCTAGCAGCAGAGTGACCTCTGGCAAGAGTTCGATTTGGTTCTGCAGCAGCAGGCCCACCCGGTTGCGACTGGCGGTCGTATCAGTTGTCGTAAATGTCAACGGTAGGTCTGGCCGGGGGACGACCCCAATCTCTGGATCGAATAGATTGACCGGGGGCGCTAGATCATTGGCAACAAAAAAGTCCGAGTCATCAAAAAATACATCAATGCCCGCTAGTAGGGTGTGATTGATCGAGCCGGTGGCAAACTCGCCAATCACCTCCGTCTGAAATTCATAGCTATCGAGGTCGCTATCGCTGAAGTAATAGAGGCGGGTAATGTCACCCGTAGCTTCGTTTAGACCCCCCAAGATTTCCTCTAACTGAGTTCGGCGGCTCACAGAGCTACTGTCGGTATAGCGAAAGCGATGACGGAGCTGCCAGGTCTCACTAAAGCGATGCTCTAAACGATAGCCAACGCGGGTACTTTGCGTCCTAAAGAAGTCATCGGGTTCGCCGATAATCGTGTCGAGGGGAACATCCGCCAACTCATCCCCGATGGGAGGAATCCCTTTGTCATACGGGCGCTGGTCGTTGAAGTACTCTAAATTTAGTGTCAAGTCGGTGCGATCGCCCAAATCAATAGCAATCACCGGGGCGATGAAGACGCGGTCAATCTCGGTATCATAATCGCGAAACCCATCCGCCCGCTCATAGGCTGCATTCAGTCGATAGCGAATATTGCCCTCAGCGTCGAGCGGGCCTGTGACATCGAGCGTGGGCCGAAAGAGTCCATAGCTGCCGATCTGAGTGGTCACCTCAGCAAAGGGGGTGTCTAACGGCTGCTTGGTGACCAAATTGATGATGCCACCCGGCTCGACATTGCCGTAGAGAATCGAAGCCGGTCCCCGCAACACCTCAATGCGTTCTAGGTTGGCTGTTTCCTGAAGACCCCCTTGACCAATATTGGCAGATTCACTAGTCCGAAAGCCATCGCGGAGAATGGCCGCTCCCTCGAACCCACGAATTGTAAAAATATCGAGACCGCCGCCAAAGTTATTGCCCGGCACCACGCCCGGCACGTTTCGCAGCGCATCACTCAGGCGGATGACCTGCTGATCTGCTAGCACTGCTGCAGGAATGACCTGAATGGATTGGGGAATCTCAATCAGTGGCGTCTCGGTGCGAGTCGCAGTGGTGGTATTGGGCTCGGCATAGCCTGGGTCTTCGTCACCCGTGACCACAATTCTGAGCGCTTCATCGTCTGCACTCGCTTGAGCTACGCCCGGTACCACGCTGAGCGCCAGGCCAGTGGCGGTGGGCTCAACCTCGGCAGTGGGGGCCGCGTTTGCGCCGGTAATCACCACCTGTACTTGGTTTCCTGGTAAAGCTGAGACTTGTACCAGGGCAATGGCCTCAATGGGGGCAAACTCTAAAAACTCGTCGCCTGCGGGCAGCGATAACACCGCATTGGCAATTGCGATAATCAGCGCGTCGCCCGACACCGTTGTCGTCGGCACCGGCAAGTCACCGTCAGCGGTTTCTAAGCGGACCTGCAAGCCGGTTTCGGTCTCCTCCAATTGGATGCCGATGATTGAGATGGGGGCGGTTGCGGCCTGAGCAATTGAGTCTGAGACGGTGACTCGTTGTGGGGTGTGCGTTGTCGGATGTGGGGTCTGGGTGACGAAGTCAGGGGGTGAAGTGACAGCGGGAAAAACATCGGTTGCGGGTCCTTGAGGCCGATCGAATAACCCATAACGATTAGCCAAGGACGCTCTATCCGATAACTCTTGTGCTGCAGCCGTTTCGGCAACCGCAATCGGTAGGCTCGCGGCGGCTAAAACCCAGAGATAATGCCAATTCTGTGACGATTTTCCCATCATGTCCCTCACACAGCTGCTTCTGCTCAACAGGAAATTGGGTCGGCGACCTGACGCGCCGCCACCAAGATTGAGTGATTGAGCTTGAAGCGAATTATTCTCAGCTAGCGTAAGAGAATTTGCGATCGCTTGCTAGTGATTTCGGGCCTCAAACGCAATTCTTTTGCTGAGATTTTGGCCCCCCTACCAATCAGGCAGGGCTTAGCTAGCCTGCTGCCAAACCCGCATCTGAAACGCTTTGGGGTTGAGGCCAACTCTGTGACGAAACGCCGTGGCAAAGCGATTACGACTGGTATAACCGACAGCTGCTGCCACCTCCGTGACCGACAGGTCTGAGGTCATTAGCAGGCGCTGGGCTTGTAATAGACGATAGTTGCGCAAGTGGCCAAAGGGCGTCGTTCCGTATAATTTATGGAAGCCTTGGGTTAGCGTGAGCCGATTGGTGCCAACCTGCCGCGCCAGGGCTTCAATCGTCGGCGGATTCGCGCTCTGGTTTCTTAAAATCGTGCTGGCCTGGTAAACATAGTCGAGGTCAGATTCGTGCCGACGACGGTGTACTATCGCCTCAAGATAAAGCCTCACCAGTGATAGGGCTTGGTGTTTTAAGTAGGTGCGGCGAGTGGCACCCTGGTAAGGACAGCTGAAAATTCGCCCAATCACTTGTTCCATTGCCGGGGTGATCGGGCTGCGGGAAGAGTCTTGAAAGGTGAGGACCTCGTTGTAGAGAGCATCGGTCAAAATTTGTTCCAGGGTGAGCTGCGGCCCAGGTGCCGTTGCCCGGTCGAAAATCTGGTTGAGCATGCCCATCATGGTTGAGCTTGAGCCGCCCCCCTGGTGTCGATAGATTGATTGAATAATGCACTCGGTGTTGCTTTGAGTTTGAGGTGATAAACGCTCTACGAATGCTTGACAATAGGTCGTGAGAGCCGGTTGTTTAAACCAAACTTCAATGTTGAAAAACCGTTTTTGCGCCGGTTTGATTTCAAACTCTCTCAGGCCAAAATGCGGAATAAAAGAGCTTCCCGCATCACGACCGGCTAATCGAAACTCAAATTCTAGGGAATTGGGGGTATCTACCCGGCCAATAACCCGATGCTGATTGAGGACATAGTCATGAATGCTCAGGGTCAAATCATCTTGCAGGGGAATGAATTGGCCATAACCTTGGCCAACTTGGGAGGGATACCCCCAAATCTGATCAGTAGACCTTATCGGAAATTGAACCGATAGGATGATTCATATCAGACGCATCG
>CALCCA010000112.1 GCA_937899725.1 uncultured Halomicronema sp. | reverse complement strand
AGTGCTGCCAATATTAACGCTCTCTTGGCGGCATGACTTTTTCAGCAAGCCCTAATTAAATGGTACGTGCCCATTTTGCATCGTCTCCCGCGTGACTATCGCTTTACGTTGGGAGACCGCATGATTAATGGGTTATATAGTCTGCTAGAAGAACTAATTCAAGCGCGTTACGCTCGCGAAAAGCTCTCCCAGCTTCAAAGGGTTAACTCAAAGCTAGATATTCTGCGTCATCAGACTCGGCTATTGCTCGATTTTGAGCTCATTCAACCCAAACGTTATGAATTTGCCAGTGAGCTGATCAATGCTGTGGGGATAGATTTGGGCGGGTGGATCAAGCAGCAAAAGCGGGTTGCTTCATGAAGCGGGTGGGTAATCTTTGGCCCCACGTTATCGACTTTGAAAACCTGCTGCGGGCAGCGCGTAAAGCTCAGAAGGGCAAGCGCTACCGCGAGAATGTGTTGTCCTTTAACTACAACCTAGAGGCGGAGTTGCTTACCCTGCGTGATGCCCTCCGAGCTAAGTCCTACCGACCAGGCAAGTATCAGACTTTTCAGGTTTGGGAGCCTAAACCTCGGCTGATTTCGGCAGCGCCCTACCGCGACCGAGTAGTGCATCATGCTCTCTGCAATGTCATTCTGCCGGTCTTTGAGAGCACTTTTATTTTTGACTCCTATGCCAATCGGGAAGGTTTTGGTACGCATCGTGCCCTGCAGCGATTTACGCAGTTTGCTCGCAGCAGTCGCTATGTCTTGCAATGTGATGTTCGCAAGTACTTTCCCAGCATTGATCACGCCATCCTCAAAACGCTGATCCGTCGCAAGATTAAGTGCCCTGATACGCTTTGGCTCATCGACGTCATCATTGACGGCAGTAACGAGCAGGAACCATCCATCGAGTATTTTCCAGGGGATGACTTGTTGTCCCCTCTAGACAGGCGTAAGGGTTTACCAATTGGCAATCTGACGAGCCAGTTTTTTGCCAACATCTATCTCAATGACTTCGACCACTATGTCAAAGAGCAGCTCAAGGCAACCCAGTATCTTCGCTATGTCGATGACTTTTCCCTCTTTGCCGATGATCGTGTCTTCCTCGCCAAAGCGCGCCTAGCCATCGAAGACTATCTGGCGACTCTGCGACTCAAGATTCATCCCATCAAGAGCCAGTTGTTTGAGGCCCGGCTTGGGGCAAATTTTGTCGGATTTCGAGTGCTGCCTGATCGCATTCGGGTGCGTAATGACAACCTCATGCGAGCCCGAACTAGATTAAAACGTTTGCAGACTGCCTATGCTAAAGACCGCGTTAGCTTTGCACGGGTTACCCAGTCAGTGCGAAGCTGGGCAGCGCATCTGAAGCACGGCGATACAGGGTATCTACGAGAAGATATTTTTAATCATTTGGTGTTTGTGAAGGACCACCCCTCATCTTGATGAGACCTGTATGCTGATCAATGGGGTAGGCACCGCTAGCTGCTGCGGGGCGGTTCGTGGAACAACAACCCGAGGAACTGCCGCTCAGCCAACCGCAACAGGAACGCGCGCGATAACACGAACAACAACATCGGTTTTCGAGTTGTCTGCGCCTCCTCGTGCACTCTTCTACGTCAGTCATGACGGGTCAGAACTGGCCGGTGGGAACCGGTCGGGCGTACCGCCAGAAGAGTCCAGACCTACTCCGGTGATGCCAAATTTAGGGTATCCAAAAATAAACTAGGGGCTGTCAGCTTGGTAAGCCTTGGCTGAAGAGTTGGCAGTTTCTACCCACAACGATGGAAAGTTATCTGTTCTCGCCGGCAATTCAGCTAAGGCGAGATCGCCCTCAATGGCGGCGACCTCACCCGCGTGAAAGGCACTGAGGCGATCCTGAGATTCTTCTAGCCAAGCCCTGTCAATCACTGTCTGGTCAGCCGAATCGAGGCTTTGCCAAAACACATCAATTAACTGCACTCTCTCAAAAGCGGAGAGTTTTAGTGCGGCTGCCGTGAGGAAAATGCTATCCATAACAAAAGGGTATTGCGTTTTTGGCTTGAGCGGCGGCGACTCCTATTGAGAAGTCAGAGACGTAAAATTGTTGATGCAGTTTGACCTTGATTGTTGAGGCGATGCCAAGTCAGCGCCCATGTTAACGAAAGGAACCTCACGATGACAGACAACGCTGAACTATGGGTCGTTGTAGAAACCGAAGCAGTTGGGGAAGTTATTGAGGTTGAAGGCACCCGTTCGAGCCCAGATACGGGCAGCGGGTTTAGCGTGCCAGACACCCTCGAAAAAATTAGAACGGTGACTCAACGCAAACGGGTATCGCTTGATGCTCAAGCCCTGAAAGCGCAGATGGAAAGTATGCTGGCGATCGTGAATGACCTGTTTAGTCAGGCAGACACCCAAACAGATCTGCGTCTGGAGGAGGTGGAACTTTCAGTAGAGATCAATGCTGAGGGACAAATCAGTTTGGTAGGCAATGGCGGCAAGTTGGGCAATACCGGCGGCATTAAGCTGAAATTCACTCGTCCTGATTAGATCGATCGATGGCTGTTCAGTGGGCGATCAATCAATTTGTCAGCTCTGGCCTGAATTGGCCGAGGTGCGTCAGGCCGGTTTCATCGACCTGAATGACGACCGCCTCACCTGATCGCGGCACGATATCCGTCAGTTCGGTGATATTGACCTGATGGGTCACCATCACGACCACGCCGGGCTGCTCGGCCTGCTGCCAGAAATGCGCCTTCAGCGCCTCGTTCTGCGGCGTCGCTTGGCGGCGATCGCGAAAAAATGAATTCAGCGCGGGCAAGGGCTCGACCGGCCCGACCGCCATGAGTGCCGCCGTGTCTAAACAGCGACACCACTGGCTTGACCAGACCTGCCGGACCGCCACGTCGCGATCGCGAAAGGCCTGACCGATCTGCTGGGCTTGGGCTCGGCCTTCGGCAGACAAATTGCGCTGGGTGGCACAGTCATCGAGCTGAAAGTTGGCCGGGTCACCGCTACCAGGGGCCAGAGCATGGCGCAGCACCACGACATAAAGCTGCTCGGGCTGCTGCAGTCGCTGCCAAATCGCGGCCTGATCTAAAGCCGGGGCAGCCGTCATCACTGTCAGATCTGGCGGCACGGGTGGGGTAATGGCGGCCGGGGCCGGTAGGTCAACGGTGTCTGACGCCAGGGGGCGCAGACTAGCTGGGTCGGTCGGGGTACAGCTGACGACCATCCAAGCCATGAGGCCACTGACGAGTCCGAGTAGACAGCGACGCTGAGGCAAGAGGTAGGGCATAGCGTTGAGGAGCGAGGGGAACGCGATCGCGCTTCTTTATTCTGACAAGTTCTGGATTTGTACTCACTTTTTATAGCCACAGCAGAGCGCCCAGCATGATGAGCAAAACGGACAGTAATTTCTGAAACCGCTGTACCGAGAGGCGATGGTTGATCCAACCGCCGAGGGCGATCGCCACTAAGATGCCCGGTAGCGCCACACCATACAGCTGAAAAATATAGCCGTGCCAGAGCCCGCCCGCCGCGTGGCTGAGCAAAATCCCCAACCCTGCTGGAAAAAAATAGCTTTGTAAAGTCGCGCGAAACTCAGCGGGTGACCAGCGCCGCATTTCACCATAAATGACGATGGGTGGACCATTGGTGTTATAGGCACCGCCCAAAATGCCCGCCACCAAGCCAAACGGCACGGCCCAGGCCGGCGCCTCTAGCTTGACCAGTTGCCAATTGCCCAAGCGGTAGAGGCCAAACCCCACCAGACACAGGCCCAGACCTTGAGTAATCAGATCATTGGGCACCTGCTTGACCAGCCAGACCCCAATGGGAATACCGACCAGCGTGGTGGTAATGAGTCGCCAGGCGGACGCCACTTCAACTCGCTGCCAGTTCCGCGCCAAAATAATGCTCGAAATCGTTGGCCCGACCAACCCAAACAGAGGCGTCGCGGTAGAAATATCCAATAGCAGCGTCAACAGGGGCATCGCAAACAGCGCATTGCCAAAGCCAAAGGTCGAGGAGATCAGCGTCGCCCCAAAGAGGATCAAACTGGTTAAGAGAAAATCAGTCATCGGTGTTGTGAAGAGCCCCGTCTATTATTAGAGGATGGAATCAGGGATTTGGCGGCATGGGTGAGATTAATCCCTATCGACTCAAAATTTCGCAGCTCCGGGCCCTGGTCGCGATCGCCGATACGGGCACGTTTAGTGATGCGGCGCTGCAGCTCGATCTGTCGCAATCCTCGGTGAGTCACGCGATCGCGACGCTCGAGGACGTTTTGGGCGTCGTGCTGTTCAATCGCGGTCGTCAAGGAGCCACGTTGACGCCCTTGGGGGCAGACATGACCGCCGAAGCGCGGCTGATGATGCAGTCCCTCGAAAACATCGGGCAGTTGGCTCAGCAGTCGCGCGGCCTGCAGCAGGGGCTCGTCCGCATTGCCGGATTTCGCAGCGTGGCGACCCACATCTTGCCCGAGGTGATTCGCCGGTTTCAACAGTTTTATCCCGGCCTACAAGTCAAGATTGAGGAACAGCCCCACTATCATCTGGTTGAGCAGGAAGTGCGCCAAGGCCGCGCTGACATTGGGTTTACCTATTTGCCCACCCAGGATGATTTTGACGCTTGGGAATTATTGCGCGATCGCTATGTGGTGATTGTGCCCGCTGATGACCCCAAGCCGCTGCCCTACGATTGGGAAACCCTGGCCCAACAGCGCCTCATTCTGGCTCCACCGACTGATGGCTGTCGCTCCCTGCTCGATCAGTATTTTGCCAAGGCGGGCCAGGTGGTAAATCCAGCCTACGAGCTGCGCGAAGATTCCACCATTCTCAGCATGGTGCAGCAGGGGTTGGGAATTACGCTGATGGCAGAACTGGCAGCGGAGCCGATTCCCTCTGATTTGACCGTGACCGAGCCACCGGTACCCATGGAACGAGTCATTGGGGTGATTCAGCTGGCAGGTGCCTTACAGCCACCGCCGGTGTACGCCTTTATGGAAACGTTGCGGCAGGTTTGGCCCATTGCCGATCGCCCGCTGCCGCCCGACCCAGTGATAGCCAACCCCGTTAACAGCTGAGGGGGCGGCAGCCAGGCTCGCTCGCCGCCATCCGGTTGATGAGGAACTGCGCCTTGGCAAAATCGTTGGGGGAACGCCGCCGTCGCCGTCGCCTTAGTTTTAGCTTGACCGCAGGCCGCCGAGTCGAAGCGGCTCAAGGGCTGACCAGACCCACGGGTTTCCGCTGACAAGTACTAGTCGAAATGCCCCCGATCCCTGATGATAGGGAAATATCAAAACGCGGTTTGGGGTCGACGCATACAGCATGGGAGGAGAGGCCAATTGGGATACCTTGCCAGAACAACTGCTGGATTTGGCCAAACGAACCGGTGCTGAAGCCGCCGAAGTGTTTCAGTCCAGTTCGTCGGCGCGGCCCGTTTATTTTGAAGCCAATCGCCTGAAACAATTAGAGAGTAATCAGCTAGAGGGCACGGCCCTGCGACTGTGGCGCGAGGGGCGCCCCGGCATTGCCGTTGCCCATGGCCCAATCGCGCCTCAGGCTTTGGTCGATAAAGCGATCGCCATTAGTCAGCTCAACGACCCCGAAGCGATTGAACTCAGTCGCGGCACTGCTCAGCAATACCCCGATGTGGGGGTAGAGGTGCCGGTGCCGCAAATGATTCACTGGGGCGAAAGCGTCATCGCCCAAATTCGCGATCGCTACCCTGAGGTGATCTGCGAAGCAGAGCTCGAGTGCGACATCGAGACGACGCGCTTGGTCAACTCCCTCGGCATCGACTATGGCTATCACGACACCACACTGAGCAGCTATCTCGGGGTGGAGTGGGTGCGGGGTGATGATTTTTTGACCGTGAGCGATGGCCAGGTCTGCCGCGATGCCTTGTCACCCGAGGCATTGGCTCAACAGGTATTGATGCGTTTAGACTGGGCCGATCGCAATGTCGCCCCCACCGTGGGCCGGGTGCCCGTGTTATTTACCGCCAAAGCGGCTGATACGCTATGGGGTGCCGTGCAGGCGGCGCTGAGCGGCAAACGAGTGCTGGAAGGCTCGTCACCCTGGAGCGATCGCATCGGCGAGCCGGTCACCTCTGAAGCCTTGACCCTCTATCAAGACCCGGATGATGGGCCGTTTAGCTGCCCCTTTGATGATGAGGGCACCCAAACGCAAAAGCTAATTTTGATCGAGCGCGGCGTGTTGCGTCTGTTTTATACCGATCGCACCGTCGGCAAAGAGCTCGGAGACGGCTCCACGGGCAACGGCTTTCGCCCCGGCCTGGGCAGTGCGCCAACGCCGGGTCTGTTTAATACGTTGGTACAGCCTGGTTCAGCGACATTTGAGGAATTAGTCAAAACGCTGGATGACGCGATCGTGGTCGATCAGATTTTGGGAGAAACCGCCGGGATATCCGGCGATTTTTCCATTAATGTCGATCTCGGCTATCGCGTGAAGCAGGGCGAGATTCAGGGGCGGGTAAAGGATACGATGGTTTCGGGGAATGTTTACACGGCCCTGCTGCAGCTCGCTGCCTTGGGTCAGGATGCCGACTGGAACGGGGCTTGCTATACTCCCTCGGTGCTACTTTCCGGGCTGTCGGTGACGGGTCGTGGGTAGCAATGCTACTGAGCCGCAGCGCGGATGGCTCTCGGCTCCGTTCTCGAGACCCATACGGCAGTCGCTTTTCGATGTTGTTTAGTGACGTCTAAACATGCTGCGCTTCCGGCGCTTGCACAAATTTTTTGGTCCAAAGCGGGTTGCCTTTTTAGAAGCCTGCATCATCGGTGTGGTTTCGGGTTTAGCGGCAGTGGCCCTGAAACAAAGCGTCGAAGTGCTGACCGACTGGCGACTCAACAGCGCCCTGCCCGCTTGGTTTTTGCTGCCGACCGTGGGCCTATTAGGGGGCGTGGCGTCGGGGTGGTTGTTGGAGCGCGTGTCGCCAGAGGCCGTGGGTAGCGGCATCCCGAAAGTCAAAGCCGCTTTGGCCTACCATGACGTGCCGCTCAATCTGCGCGTGGCCCTGACCAAATTGTTTAGCACCATCTTGGCGCTAGGGTCAGGGCTGTCGTTAGGGCGACAAGGCCCCACGGTGCAAATTGGGGCGGCGTTGGCCGCTCAGCTCAGTCAGTGGGTGCCCACCTCACCCGAATATCGCCGTCAGTTGATCGCCGCTGGGGCCGCAGCGGGTCTAGCAGCGGGGTTCAATGCACCGATCGCGGGCGTGTTGTTTGTGGTCGAAGAGCTGCTGCAGGATTTCTCTAACCTGACCTTGGGGACGGCGATTTTAGCCTCCTTTGTCGGGGCTGTGGTGTCTCGGCTACTGGGGGGCCAGGGGCTCAACCTCAACAGCTTCGGCATGATGCAGACCGGGTTCTCGGTGCAAGACCTGCCCTTTTTAGTGCTGCTGGGGGTGATGGCGGGCATTTTGGGGGGCCTGTTTAGCCAGGGCATTTTTTCCAGCCTTAGCTTTTTTCAGCGCTTGACCTCCCTGAGCCTGCCGCTCAAAATTGGGCTGGCTGGGTGTCTGACCGGGCTGGTGGGGGCGGCGCTGCCGATCGCCGCGCAAGATAATACGGGCCTGCGCGAGTTTTTAGTGACGGGGGGTGCCGCCTGGCAGATCATCACCGCCGCGTTTGTGGCCAAATTTTGCCTAACCCTGCTGGCCTACGGTTCCGGCGCCTCTGGGGGGCTGTTTGCCCCGGCGCTGGTGTTGGGTTCGGCGCTGGGGTGCCTGGTGAGTTTTGTCGCCCAGACTGGCCACGCCTGGATGGGGCTCCCCGTTGGGACGTTAGAAAGTAGCAATACCACGACCTACGCGTTGACGGGCATGGGGGCGTTTTTTAGCGCTGTCACGCGGGGGCCGATTACCGCGATTGTCATTGTGTTTGAGATGACGGCCAATTTCAATCTAGTGCTGCCGCTGATGGTGGGCTCCGGCTTGGCGTATTTGTTCAGCGAGCGGATTGCCGGGGTGCCCATCTACGATCGCCTACTGGCCTTTCAGGGCATTCAGCTGAATCCGACCCCGTCGGATGTGAATCCGTGGGCGGGGCTGACGGCGGCAGATCTAATGCAGCGGCGGGTCGAAACGTTGGCGGCAACGCTCACCCTCCGTCAGGCGTTAGAAGCCTTTTCACGATCGCATCATCGCGGCTTTCCGGTGTTGCATCAGGGCAAGCTGGTGGGCATTGTCACCCAAACCGATTTGGGCGACACCACTCAAACTGACGCGTCCAGCGACCAGCTCGTGCGAGATATCATGACGCCGCACCCGGTCACCGTCATCCCGGAAGCATCTTTGCCTCAGGTGCTAAATCTGCTCAATCGGTTAAAGGTGAGTCGGCTGCCGGTGACCGATGGCAATAAGTTGGTCGGCATCATTACTCGCGGCGATATTATTCGCGCCGAGTCAGAACGGCTCAGCGGCAAGAACACGACCGAGGGGCCGGTGGCCACCCCCTCTTGCGGCATTTATCGCGCGCGATCGCCCGCAGTCGGACGCGGGCGGCTGTTGGTGCCCTTAAGTGATCCGGAGACGGCACCGCTACTGCTCAACCTAGCGATCGCCATCGCCCGCCAAGAGCAATACGAGCTGGAATGCCTGCATGTGATTCTCGTGCCGCGATCGCTGTCCCCCGAAGAAGCCCCCGTCAATACGGCCCCGAGCCAGCAGTTGCTGAGTTTGGCGCAACAGGCCGTGCAGGGGGCCAAAGTGCCGCTGCACACACAAATTCGCGTGGCCCACGACGTCGCCCCAACCCTGCTAGAGGTAGTCAAAAAGCGGCACATCGATCAGATTTTGTTGGGCTGGAAGCGCCCCTCCCTCACGCCAGGCCGGGTGATGGGCAATGTCGTTGATACGCTACTGCGTCAGGCGCCCTGTCCCGTGATTGTCGTCAAACCGGGTCGTGCCGACCGGCTGCATCGCTGGCTTTTGCCGTCAGCCGGTGGCCCCAACTCCAAACTGGCCATGCGGTTGCTGCCCGCCCTGATCACCCTGGACCACAAGCCGCAAATCGACCTCTGTGCGATCGCCTCTAAAAAAGCCGATCAGCATCACCTGCACCGCCAGCTGGTGCGTCGCGCGGCAGTGTTAGAACGACGACTACAGACGCCGGTCAAAACTCAATTAACCGTGGGCGAAAATGTGTCTGAAGCAATCATTCAACTGGCGCAGCATCAATTAAGTGACGTCATCGTCATGGGGGCCAGTCGCGAAGGGCTCTTGAGCCATGTGATCAAAGGCAACATTCCCCTAGAGGTGGCTTATCACAGCACCTCAACCGTAATTCTGATGCAGCACAATTCCCTCAACGACAAAACCTTGCCGATGCCCAATTCGTTAGAAGATTCCCCACCTGCCGATTGAGGCGACAGCCGGCCTGCCGTCCACAGCGGCTGACCGGGCCACGTGTCCTCGGCCAAAATTCTGACGACATGACTAGATTGATTGATATCAGCGGGATTCAGGACTCCTGCTGATAGTCCTGAATCCCGCTGATCTGACAGAATGTATATCTCAACAATTCGCCGCAGACGGTTCATCCTGTGCTAGCGTCCTAGGAGGATTTACTTTCGGCTGTATAAATCGTCTTAACAACGTTTCTCCGAATCTAACTCTTCGACGCCTTTTGATTTTGGAGACTGTTCATGACTATTTACGCTGGCAACCTTTCCTACGATGTGACTCAAGATGACGTCACGCAAACCTTTTCGGAATATGGCACGGTTAAGAGTGTGCATTTGCCGAAGGATCGTGAAACAGGTCGCATGCGAGGCTTTGCCTTTATTGAAATGGACTCCGATGCGGAAGAGTCAGCAGCGATCGAAGCCCTTGACGGTGCCGAATGGATGGGGCGCGACTTAAAGGTCAACAAGGCCAAACCTCGGGAAAACCGGGGGCCAGGCGGTGGTGGCGGCAACCGAGGCGGTGGTTCGCGTCGGTATTAAGCCTCACAGGGTGCCCTGAGCGTAGCCGGCGGCACCCCCAAAACGCTAACAACCAGGTGTGCGGTTCAGGGCTTAACTCAGTCTTGGGGCGATCGCTGAACCGCCCAAAGTTATGGAGTAAAACAATGGCTCAGATTATTCCTGGAGAAGGCGAAGGGATGGAATCGGTGCTGCGACGGTTCAAACGTAAGGTGTCGCAGGCAGGCATTTTTCCCGATATGAAAAAGCATCGTCACTTTGAAACCCCAATCGAAAAACGCAAGCGTAAGGAACTCGCGATGCATCGACAGCGCAAGAGAAAGATGCGATCGCGGTTTTAGTGCTGCTGGCATAGCAGTCACCAGTCCGTTTAGGAGCCGACGGCAGAGCCACTTTGTCAATGCACTGAGCATCAGAGTGCTCCTGGGTGGACTGAGCAAAGTGGCCAGCGAGATCAGTCGGTAGACACAAAGAAACGATGCTGCAAGGGTGCCGCTAGGCATAGCCGTCAGCACCACCCTGCAAAGCTTTGATACTGGCGCTACCGCCACACATCCAACAAATAATGACTCCTGCCGACTTATTTAAGGACAGGTCATCAGGGGCAGCAGCAGCTTGCTCTCACTGAAAAGCAGCGAGTCAGCTCGGCTAGCCGGGTTGTCCGTCTCCAAGGCTGACCGCTCATCGCCAGACAGTCGGCTTCCCCGAACCTCTAGCAGTGTTACTCCCAAGACCCGAAACACTTCTCAAAGTGGATAACGGACTCTAAAGGGCATGGCCCTGCGTTATTTACCAGACCGGCAGCGCCGTTGGGGCAGCGATCGCCACTGGCCCGACAAGGTATTGGCCCATCAGTGGCCACACACACTTTACTGAGTTTTTTTGATGAACGATCGGCTGACTGTCTGATACCAATTCTCTGAAACTGGGCTACAGATCTTCCTTTCGACGCCGCTCAAGGAACGTCGGCTGAGCGGAGTCGTTCGCATCGCGTCTCCCCGAGGGAGAAAGCCGACTTGTCTGTGTAGCTGTAATTCGTAGAACTGGTATGACTGGTACGTTAAGTCAATCAAACTCCTGAGCAACCGCCACAATCACTCGACCTCTTGCACGAATAAAGTAAGGGAACCGCGCCCAAATAAAGTACCGGCAAATCCGGTTTCGACTCCGCTCAACCTACGCATCCCGAGAGTTGAGCGGAGTCGAAACTCGTGCCACTGGTACTTGATTTTCAAGCGCATCCCTAAGGCCCCCTTCCGTCCCCCAAATTTGGGGAAACGGCTCTTGAAGGTTCGGTATGTCCCTCATATCGGCTCGAAAGTCCCCCAGTATTGGGGGATTTAGGGAGCGCTCAATATTGACGCCAGAGGTCTACTGGCTCAAAAGAGACCAGTTGCTGCCAACAGTCTGGGGCTCACCCCAAGCTGTTTTTCGCAAAAGCACGGCAGTGACGGGGTTACAGCTGGGTTCAGGCGGATGCCCACTAACGGGGAATCGGCACGTAGCCGGCCATCGCTCTCAGCGACAACCGCTAAAACGCTCATGTCGCCACCTCAAACGAACGTCATGAGCGATGGCAAGCCGCAGTTTGATTCAGTCACTCCCAATGACTGAATCACTACTCGATAAGTTTTCAACTCTGCAGGACTTGCCCTTCCCGCAGGGTATTCGATTCCTGTATGCGGAATGCGGCAATAAATGCAATGCCGTCAGCACTGACAAGTCTGCCTGGGCATGGACTGAGCCGCTAGCTCACGCTCCGATCCATGCCCAGGCAAAATCAGCTCTCGTATCGTTATAGTTGCGCAACTTGCGATGGCTGCCAGCATCCCTGGGCTTGGAGGGGGCTGCGGTCACAAATATCCTCAGGCACAGACAAGATTTGGCCAGGGCTGGGCAGCGTCAAACTCCGGCGATCGAGGAAAGCCGCAGCATTTAACATGACCCATGACCGAGCGGGTTTTCTATCATTAACCTGTCAACAATTAATGAATCTCTGCTGAATGCCAGACTGAACCTCAGCGGCCATTATGGGCGATGGATCAATCGGCTTTCAAGATTAACCGAACCGACAAGAATGATACATCGCACCATCGTTAGCCCAGCGCCATTACTCCTGATCACGGCTGAGGCAAGTTCGACTCTCTACACCAGAGCATCGCGCCCGATCGCAGGGACTAGCCCGACCTTCAAATCCAAGAATATTGCTGAATATTGCTGAATATGGGTGCGATCTTGGGAGTTTTTTGTGCTGCCTTGAAAACAACAGCGAGATTCATCAGAGATCAGCTTGTAACAGTTTATTAAAAAATTCCGGGATTATGTTCCGGTTCGTCTATCGTAGTGGCCGTTTTAGCAGAAGAGCACTCCTAGTTGTCTACGTATTTCTCGATTAATTAGTGTAAAAAGGCCGCTGAATCGACTTGACTCACTCGCTAAGACTGGGATTTTTCGAGAAAAAGCTGGTTGGAGTGCGTGTTTTAAATGACATCGTGGGTATCATTATTTTCGTCTAGCGGGCACAAACGCTAAACACATCAGAAGTAAGGGGAAGATTCGGGTTTAGAGTGGCCACTACAATCGCCGTAAACCTTTGTGACAAGCGCGATCGCGGCAATGCCCAAGCAATCGCATGGAGATCAGCTTGATTAACTGCCCCGCGATATCAATTGTGAAGGCCAAATGAGCCGAGTTGGCAGCCGAAAAGGGGCTCTGTGATATCTGGCGACGGCGCAGTATCGATGAATTAGAAGTTTTTGGTCGATGCTCAAGCCCCAATTTCATGATTGCGGTGATGGGCATTTGGGCAAAATGGTGAGCGTAAGAGCGGCGGATTTATATCAGTAGAAAAGAGAATTTTTCGTCGGAAAGATGCTGAAGGACAGTGTTTTTTCGGTGATATTTCGGGAAACCTCTTATAGACTTTGGGCAACGTCTTGACCGCCAGAAGAAGGAGACGGTGCTCGTTGGTAATGATGAACTTGAATGCAGCGTGGAGATTTTTGGGGAATGCGAATCATGGCGAATAAAACTCAATCCATCGTCTTTGTGGATGCCGGTATCGATGCTCCTGCTCAGGTGGTGGCCGGTTTGGCCGGGAATATCGAAGCCCTGATTTTGTCTCCTGCGATCGATGGCGTGGCGCAAATTACCGCTGCCCTCGCGTCGCGTCCCCACGTCACCGATGTCTATATCGTGGCCCACGGGGCTCCCGGCGAATTGGCCTTCGGCCATGCCCAACTCGGTCTAGCCACCCTCCCCGCCTATCGCGCTCAATTGCGTCAGTGGGCGACCCAAAGCCAGCTAGCAAACATCTATCTGTATGGCTGTCAGGTCGCTGCAGGCGATGCCGGGGCAGAATTTTTGGCAGCGCTACGCGGGCTGACCGGGGCCAATATTGCCGCCTCTGCTCATCACTTGGGGGCAACCAGCCCTGGTGGTCAGTGGACGCTCGAAACTCGTTTGGGCGAGGTGCCCCGGCGCGAGCTGCTGACCACTGCCACCCAGGCTTCCTATCCAGGCGTGTTGGCGTCGGATAGTTTTGCCGGGGCCACGCCCATCACCCCCAACAACCCGTTGACCGGTGACAACAGTGCCGCAACGTCGGAAGCTGGGGAGCCGATTCACGACCCCACCGTCGCGGGACTGCCACTCGCGCTGCAAGAAAGCATCAATAATTCGCTCTGGTGGTCTTGGACGGCCAACGTCGATGGCCAGGTAAACGTCAACACCGCCGGCAGCGATATCAATACGGTTTTGGCCGTCTATACCGGCACCACCGTCGCCGGGTTAACCCTGATTGCCCGCAACGATGATGCGGCTCCGGGTAACACCACCAGCAGCGTCAACTTCAACGCCAGCAATGGCACCACCTACTTCTTTGCCGTCGACGGTGTGGGCACCGTGCAGACGACTACCCCTGACGGCATCACCATCACGCTCAATACGCCCCCGGTGATTGATCCGGTGCAGCTCTTCACCATTGCCGAAAACAGTGCTGCCACGACGCCGTTGTCTGACGGTGTGGATGGTGTGGTCAATGCGACTGGTACAGTGACCAACTGGTCGATCACGAGTGGCAACCCCGACAACGATGGCGATAGCGTGCGCGCGTTTGCCATCAATGCGACCACGGGCGAACTCACCGTCAACGACCCCGGTGATTTGAACTTTGAAGGAGGCAGCAACAACTATGAGCTAGAGATTACGGCTAAAGATGGAGCGGGCTTTAGCGATACCGAAACCGTTTTTGTGCAGGTCACCGATGTCAACGAAGCGCCGGCGATCGTCAGTCTAAACGTCCCGGCGGCGGCCTTTGAGGGCACCCCGGTCTCAGTGACTGGCCAAATCTTTGACCCCGATCAGGGCGACACACAAACGCTCACGATTGACTGGGGTGATGGCACGACAAGCACGCTGACGAATGACGTTCTAGTCAATATCGACGCTAACGGCAACAAATCATTTACCGCCACTCATATCTACGCTGATAACAATGTCGGGGGCGCGCCCTTTAATGTCAGTGTGACGCTCGAAGACGGTGCTGGGCTGACTGCCCCAACCGAAATGCGATCAATCGCAGTCGGCAACGTGGCACCAGTGATTGCGCCCGACGGCCCGATCACGCTGACCATCAACGAAGACAACGCTGACAGCTTTTTCCTCACCGCTACTGACGCTTCCTCAGTGGATGTCTTGAACTGGAGCGTCGGCACCCCCAGCAACGGCACGGTCACCCCGCCGACCAATCCCGCCGCCGCCAACCAAACCTTTACTTACACGCCCGATGCCAACTTTAGCGGCACGGATAGCTTTCAAATTCAAGTCGGCGATGACGACGGTGGGTTCGATACGATTGATGTCAATGTCACTGTGGCTGCCCAGCCAGATGCCCCCACTAACCTGACCATCACGCCCTCATCAGACACGATTAACGAAGGCGAAACGGTCACGCTGACGGGTAGCTTTATCGATCCTGATGCGGGCGATTTGTTTACCCTCACGATTAATTGGGGCGATGGCTCCACTGACACGCTCAGCGATGGCGATCTGCTCTTTGACGGCTCCACTAACACCTATTCATTCAGCACTGACCATCAGTACTTGGCTGACGGCACGCCGACGATTTCGGTCAGTGTGCAAGACGACTTCGGCGAAATCACCAGCACCTCTCAAAGCATCACCGTTAGCAACGTTGCCCCGACCCTATTTCCCGGTAGTACTTCGCTGACTGTCCAGGAAGATGACACCGGTACTCGCATCTTTACTGCCACCGATCCAGCCGATACGACTTTTGCCTGGTCGATTTTGACCAATGGTGCCAACGGTACGGCCAGCGTTTCGACGACCGATACTGGGGCCACTCAGTCAGTCACCTACACGCCCAATGCTGATTTCAACGGTCTCGATCAGTTTGTGGTGCAGGTTGATGACCAAAATGGCGGCGTCACTACAGCGACTGTGACCGTCGGCGTATTGGCGGTCAACGACGACCCCACCAACCTCATCATCACGCCCGATGTCACCTCTCTCAATGAAGGCAGCGCCGTGACATTGGCGGGCAGCTTTGACGATGTCGATAACTCTACCGACGCCTTTTTTGACGATACCCACACCCTGACGGTGGATTGGGGCGATGGTACCGTCGAAACCTTTAAAGATACTGACCTGACGTTGGGCGGTGCCGCCACCGACGTGACGGCAACCACCCTCGCGTTTGATGGCCTCACTCATACCTATGTGGATGAAGGCACCGGCTCCTACACGGTGACGGTGACGGCAGCTGATGCCGCCGGTCAAACGGTCGCGACCACCCAGGCGATCGCGGTACTCAACGTCGACCCGACTCTAGTTGACCCGGCAGCGTCTCCAGCCACGCTGGCGCTGACTGAAGATACGGCTGAAGACTTTACGGTCAAGGCGACCGATGTCGGCATTGAAGACATCCTCACTTGGGATGTCACGGCAGCCCCCACCAGCGGCACCGTGACTGCCACGACCAGTGCAGCGAATGGCGAGCAGTCGTTTACCTACACTCCCAACCTCAACTTTGAAGGCACTGACACCTTTACGCTGCAGGTGACAGATGGTGACGGCGGCTTCCAAGACTTGGTGTATAACGTCACGGTCACGGGGGCAAACGACGCGCCGCAGGTCATTGTCAACAACTTCAACATTGTTGAAGACACGCCGCTGGACATTGATCTCAGCGTGTTAAATGCGATCGATGTCGAAGAAACCGACGACAACAACATCAACTTCACTATCACTGGCGCGGCGGCTGGCAGCTTCCTAGTGGATGGCACCCCCGATAACACCTTTAGCCGCCAAGACATTATTGATGGCAAAGTCACCTTCCTCTACGGCAGTGAGGTGACGCCCTCCTTTACCATCACCGTCGAAGATAGCGCACCGCTGGCAACGGTAGTCCCTGGGACTATCACTAGCTTCTTAAAGGTTAACGATGCCCCGGTGCTCACCGTTGGCACCTTTACTGTCGCTGAGGGGGCTGAAGCGCCTATCAACAGTAGTGTGCTAAGTGCCACCGACGAAGATGATGACAACGCCACCCTGCTCTTTACCGTCAGCGATGTGGAGGGCGGCGACTTTATCCTCAGCGGCAGCGAAACCTTTAGCTTTACCCAGCAAGACATCAACAACGGCCTGGTGACCTTTAGAAACGACGGCAGCGAGACTGACCCTAGTTTCAACATCAAGGTTGAAGATGATGAGGGCGCGTTCGCGGAGGGTGCCGGCACCGGCACCGTTACGGCGATCGACGATGACCCTGAGATTACGGTTAACACCTTCACAGTCGTTGAAGGGCAAGTGCTGAACGTCGATAGCACGGTGCTCAACGCGACGGATGATGAGACGACAGATAGCGCTCAAATCACCTTCACCGTCAGCGGCACCGATGCGGGTAGCTTTTTGCTCGATGGCGTGGCCAGCACGACCTTTACTCGGCAAGACATCTTTGCTGGCCGGGTGACCTTCTTGTATGAAGGCGAAGTCGACCCGGTCTTTGACATCAAGGTTGAAGATGGCACTGGGGGCGACTCCACAGTAATGGGCAATGTCATCAGTTTCACCCCAACCAATGACACCCCGGTGTTCGCGACGCTCGCCCCCTTTACGGTGAACGAAAACGATCTGACACCGATCGACAACACGATCTTGGATGCCACCGACGCTGATGATGACGATAGCAGCCTGACGTTTGAGGTTGCCGATGTCGTTGGGGGGGACTTTTTGGTTGAAGGTCTGGTCGCAAACACCTTTACCCAAGCCCAGGTAGACGCCGGTGCCGTCTTCTTTAAGAACACTGGCAGCGACGTCAACCCCAGCTACAAGATCACGGTCAGCGACGATGAGGGCGCCTCAACGGTGGCGATCGGTACCGGCACGGTTGTCACCACTGACGATAACCCTGAGATTACGGTCAACAACTTTGATGTCAAAGAAGGCACCTCGCTACTTGTCGATAGCACGGTGCTGAATGCCACTGATGACGAGACGACCGACAGCGCTCAAATCACTTTCACCGTCAGCGGTACCGACGCCGGGAGCTTTTTGGTAGATGGCGTGGCCAGCACGACCTTTACCCGCCAAGACATCTTGTTGAACCGGGTCACCTTCTTGTATGACGGTGAAGTGGAACCCGTCTTTGACATCAAGGTTAAAGATGGCACTGGCAACACATTTACCGAAGCAGGGAATGTCGTTGGCTTTGAAGCAGTGAACGACACCCCTCTGTTTGATACGCTAGCGACCTTTAACGTCCCTGAGAGTGGCTTGGTCGAGATTGACGAAACGATCATCAAGGCCACGGATGCCGATGACCTCGATAGCAGCCTCATCTTTACGGTGAAGGATATCGTCGGCGGTGACTTTTTGGTTGAGGGGCAGGTCAAAACCACCTTTACCCAAGCCCAGGTTAACGCCAGTGACGTGTTCTTTCAGAACGATGGCACCGAGACTGCTCCTAGCTTCAATATCAAAGTCGAGGATGATGAGGGCGCATTCACAGAGGCAACTGGCACGGGCACCGTTACCACGGCCAACGATGCACCGACGATCCTCACCAATGAATTTAAGGTGACCGAAGGCGAGCTCCTCTCGATTACGGCTGCTGTGCTGGATGCCACCGATGAAGACTCTGACGACGCCAATATTCTCTTCACGATCAGCGGCACCGATGCCGGTAGCTTCCTGGTAAACGGCACGGCCAGTACCACCTTTACCCGTCAAGACATTAGCGATGGCAACGTTACCTTCCTCTATGACGGTGAAACCAGCCCAGTCTTTAGCATCAACGTCAGCGATCAGGAAACGCCTGCCGCCACCATTGATGTAGCCGGTAACGTCACTGAATTCACTGAAGTCAACGATCGCCCCGAGTTT
Source organism: uncultured Halomicronema sp. (assembly GCA_937899725.1). Classification (GTDB taxonomy): domain Bacteria; phylum Cyanobacteriota; class Cyanobacteriia; order Phormidesmidales; family Phormidesmidaceae; genus Halomicronema. The sequence continues at coordinate 80,670 of CALCCA010000112.1, read as the reverse complement.
TTGAACCTGACCGGCGGCGTGCTACCGACCTTTAACGTCAATGAAGGCGGCAATGCCCCTATCACCAATGCCATTGTGGCAGCTACCGATGGTGATTTCGAAGATTCTGACCTGCTCTTTACCGTTTCTGGTGAGGAGGGCGGTAAATTCTTCATTGTGGGGCAATCGGAGCCGACCCAGACCTTTACTCAGCGCGACATCAACCTCGGTCGGGTCTTCTTTCAGCATGACGGTAACGAGATTGCGCCGAGCTACACAATTACCGTCAGTGATAGCGAGCTAACCGCCACCGCTACGGGCACGGGCACGCTCACCCTGAGCAATGACGACCCTGAAATCACGATCAACGATTTCGATGTCGTGGAAGGGGAACTGCTACAGGTCACCAGCGGCGTGTTGAACGCGACGGATGATGAGACCACCGACAGCACTCAAATCACCTTCACCATTAGCGGTACCGATGCCGGTAGCTTTTTGGTCGATGGTGTGGCCAGCACGACTTTTACTCGCCAAGACATCGACTTGAACCGGGTGACCTTCTTGTATGAAGGCGAAGTGGATCCCGTCTTTGACATCACGGTCACTGATGGCACCGGCGGTACTGTCACCAAAGCAGGCGATGTCGAGTTCACCGCCAAAAACGACGCCCCTGTGTTTGATACGCTAAACACTTTTGCCGTAGCTGAGGGTGGTCTGACATTAATCAACAACGCGATTTTGAATGCCACCGATGCTGATGACCTCAACAGCAGCCTGCTCTTCACCGTGTCAGGAGAGCAAGGCGGCAAGTTTCTGGTCAACGGCGTCGAAAGCAGCAGCTTTACTCAAGGGCAGGTTAACGCCAACGACGTGTTCTTCCAGAACGACGGCACTGAGACCCCTCCCAGCTTCAACATCAAGGTTGAGGATGATGAGGGTGCCTTCACGGAGGCGACGGGCACCGGCACGGTTAACGCCACTGACGATCCGCCAGAGATTCAGGCCAACAATTTCACAGTTACAGAAGGCGTCGCATTACAGGTGACCCAGGCCATCCTAGATGCCACCGATGAAGATACGGCTGACGCGCAGATCACGTTTACTATCGGCGGCACGGATGCGGGCAGCTTCCTGCTGAATGGCACACCCAGTACGACCTTCACTCGCGAAGATATTCTCAACGGCAACGTCACCTTCCTCTACGAAGGCGAGGGCAGCCCGGTCTTTACGATCGCGGTGAGCGACGGTACGACAACATTGGCCCCAGTCAGTGGCGGCATTGATGACTTTACCGCCGTCAACGATGCGCCCGACTTCAACATCGTCTTCCCTAACGTGGCGGAAGATGACATCGTCGATATTACGACGTCAGTTTTTGTCACCACTGACGCCGAACTCACCGCTGGCCTGACCACTACCGATGATTTGGTCTACACCGTCGATGTGACCGCTAACGGCAGATTTGTGATCGATGGCGGCGACGATCCCGCTACCAAGTTCACGCAAGCTGACATAGAGAGCGGGCTCGTTGATTTTGTGCTTGAGGGCGAAGAAGCGCCCAGCTTTACGGTCACACTGAACGATGGTGGCAGCCCCGTCGCTGAAAATGTGACTAAATCCATCACGCCAGCGGACTTTACCTTCACCCCGACGAATGACCTACCGTTGCTATTGGTGAACAACCTGGAGGTGGATGAGGGTGACACGGTGACCCTGGGCACAGACAACCTCTTCGCCAGTGACGTCGAGACTCCTGCTTTCGATCTCGAATTCACTGTTTCTAACGTCGTAAACGGCACCTTCAATAAGACCACCTTTACCTTAGAAGACATCATCCAGGGTGAAGTCACCTTTACCCATGACGATAGCAATGAGGTGCCAGGCGATGCCAGCAGCCTCCAGGCCAGCTACGACGTTGTCGTCAGCGATGGGACTGATACCTCCTCTGACCCCATCGGGGCGGCAGCAGCGGTCACAGTTAACCCCATCAATGATGCGCCGGTGCTTCTGGTCGATAACGGTGTCCCCACCGATCCTGATCCCTTCTTGATTGATGAAGGGGGCACACTCATCCTCAATGAAACCAACATTCTGGCGACTGACACCGACACCCTGCCGGAAAATCTGACGTTTACAGTGACTAATCTGGTCGGCGGTTTCTTTGCCACGACGACTGACCCCACCACGCCGATCACCACCTTTACCCAGGCTGACATTAACTCGCCGAGCACCATTGTCTTCGTGCACGACGATACCGAAACGGTGCCCAGCTACACGCTGAAAGTAGAGGATGACGGGGGTAACAGCGATACTCAAAATTACATCGCTCAACTCGCTGACCAAAACGATGACCCTGAGATTACGCTCAACACGCTTACGCTGGCCGAGGGCGACAAGGTCACGTTGACCACCAGTAATCTGCAGGTGACCGATGAAGAATCAGGCCCTGCCGATCTGACCTACACGATCAGCAATTTGACCAATGGTGATTTCTTCAACGGGGCAACCCAGTTGGGGAACGGCGACACCTTTACCCAGCAAGATGTGATCGCGGGTCAGATTTCCTTTGAACATAATGATCTGAACGATGCCCCAACCTACACCCTTGAGGTCGCAGACAACGGCACCCCCCCCGGTAGCGATACCAGCGTTGCGGCGATCGCGTTTACTGCAATCAATGATGACCCCGTGTTAGACGGTAATACCACAGGGGCCACGGGTGAATTTTCCATTACCCAAGGCGGGACGGCCAACGTCACTCAAGCTCAGCTAGAGGTGACCGATGAGGAAACGACCAACCCGGCTCTGCTGGTTTATACAGTAGATGGAACAACCAACGGCAACTTTTTACTCAATGGCGTTGCCAATCCTCCTACCTTTACCCAGCAAGACATCAACACCAACCGAGTTTCGTTTGCCCACGATGGCAGCGAGACCGCGCCGACTTACACCGTCACAGTGACTGACAACGGTGTCCCCGAAGCTAAAGAAATTACCTTTACGGTGGATCTGACGGCAACCTTTACGCAAGTCAATGAAAATCCAATGTTTACGGCTAGTCAACTCTCGCCAGTTGAAGGTGAGTTGATTACGCTGACCGCAGCCGACATCAACGCGACCGATCGCGAAGATGCAGCCACGCTGCTGGAATTTAGCATTGACCCAGCGAACGTCACTGGTGGTGACTTCTTCCTCAACGGCGTTGCGCTAGGGGCGGCCGATACGTTCTCTCTGGTCCAAATCAATGCGGGTCTGGTCACCTTCAAAGACGATGGTGATGAGGTTCCCCCCTCCTTTGAGGTCACGGTGACGGATACGGATGGCGGAACGGTGACGGAAACCGCCACGATCAACGTGGATAATTTCCAGGTCAATGACGATCCCACTCTAGATGTCAATGCCTTCACTCTCAACGAAGGGCAGGTGCTAATTCTCGATGACACCAACCTCAAAGCCTCCGATGCTGAGACGACTGATCCGGCCCAGCTCACTTACACCGTCACGCCACCTGAAGGTGGTGGGTTTTTCCTGAATGGCCTGACGCCGACCACAACGTTTACGCAAGAGGACATCAACAATAAGGCGATCGCCTTTAAGCAAGATGACACTAGCACTGAGCCCAGCTTTACCATCACGGTTACCGACCCCGATGGCGGTGAAACCAGTGCGGAGGCCATCGTCACCTTTACTTCGGTCAACGATACCCCGACGGCCAATGACGACAGCGGTGAAGGCTTTACGACGAACGAAGACACGGCCTTCACAACGCCCGATTTAACGCTGAATGACACTGATGAAGAAGGCACACCGCTCACCGTCAGCCAGGTTAATGGTGGGGTCGCCACCCTCACTTCGGGAGCCACGGTCACGATCAACGGCAACTCGATCAACTACGACCCTAATGGCCAATTTGAAGATTTGGCGGTCGGCGAAACGAAAACCGATACGTTTACCTACACCCTCAGTGACAACGACCCCATGGGGGCAGAGACGGATACGGCGACGGTCACCATTGTGATTGAGGGCGCTAACGATGCTCCCACCGCTGTGGCTGATACCGGAGCAACGAACGAAAACACCACCACTGTCATTGACGTGTTAGCCAATGACAGCGACCCTGACACCAACGACACGCTGACCATTTTAAGTGTCGATACTACGGGGGTATTGGGACAGGTCACCAACAATGGCACGACACTCACCTACAATCCCACCACCGCCCCCGGCAGTCTTGAGCAGGGAGAAATCCGCACCGAAGTCTTTACCTATGTCGTTAGTGATGGCAATGGGGGCACTGCCAGTAACTCGGTCACTGTTACCGTGACGGGTGTCAATGATGGCCCCATTGCCGTTGATGATGCGGGTGAGGGCTTTGCCACCGATGACAATCAATCCCTGACGACGGCAGTACTCACGCTCAATGACTCTGACCCTGACGACGATCTGCTAACAGTGACCAAAATCAACGGCACGGCGATCGCCTCAGGGGGCATGGCAACCCTGCCTTCTAACGGTCAGGTCACGCTCAATGCCAATAATTCTGTGACGTATACGCCTTCGCCAACCTTTAAGGCGCTGTCTGTCGGGCAATCGACAACCGATACCTTTACCTACACCATTGATGATGGCAAGGGCGGCACTGACGACGCCACTGTGACCATTGTGATCAACGGCGCTAACGAAGCGCCTGTTGCCACTGACGATATCACGGGCTTTACCACCACCGAAGGTACAGAGATCACGCTCAACGTGCTGGGCAACGACACTGACGATGATGGCGACTCCCTTGTAATCCAAAGCGTTGACACCACCGGCCTTACCGGCCAGGTGATCAACAATGGCGGTGACCTCACTTATATCCCGGCGCTAGTACTCAAAGGGGGCGAAACCGTCGAGGAAACCTTTACCTACACGGTTAGCGATGGTAACGGGGGCACCGATACGGCGGATGTCAAAGTCACTGTGACCGGCGTCAACGACGCGCCGATCGCCATCACCGATAGCGGCGGCGGCTTCATCACGAATGAGTTGACTGCCTTTGTCACGGCCAACGTGCTCGCCAACGACAGCGACCCCGAAGGTAGCCTCATTACCCTGACTAGTTTTGACACCAGTGGCACGCAAGGATTGGTCACCAGCAATAGCAATGGCACCTTTAACTATGACCCCAACGGCGCGTTCAACACGCTGCCGCAAGGACGAACGGCGACCGATAGCTTTAGCTACACCGTTCAAGATGCGGATGGTCTCACGTCGACGGCGACGGTCAACATTCAAGTCAATGGTTTGTTGAGTGAGTTCTTCGATTTTGAGCGCTTCCTGCAGGAACAAAACCCGGCAGCAGTGGCTCCGGCAGACACGATTGCGGGTCTCCCCTTAGCTCAGCTCTATGACGAAAACTTCTACCTCAGCCAAAACCTAGATGTGGCCAGTGCAGTTGCTGCCGGAGGATTCTCGTCGGGCTATCAACACTTTGTCACTTTGGGCATTAATGAGGGTCGCAACCCCAGTGTGTTGTATAACGAAGCCTTCTACTTGAGCAACAACGTGGATGTCGCTAACGAGGTTGCTAATGGTTCGCTCGCCAGCGGTCTCGCGCACTTCCTCAACAGTGGCCATATTGAGGGACGTGACCCGAGTGCGCTGTTTGACCAGAGCGATTATTTAACCGCTAACCCTGATGTCGCTAACGCTGTGGCAAGTGGTGCGTTTGACAGTGCCTTCGACCATTACGTCACCGTCGGTGCCGAAGAAAGTCGCTTACCGTCGTTGTCGCTGTACAACGAGAGCTTCTATCTCAACAACAACCCGGATATTGCCGCAGGCGTCGCCAATGGCACCATCAGCAGTGGTTATGACCACTTCATCTCGCTGGGTCAAACAGAAGGGCGAGCCCCCAGTTCGCTCTACAACGAAGCGAGCTATCTGGCTCGTAACCCCGATATCGTTAATGCCGTCAATGCCGGCACCTTTACCAGCGGCTTCCAGCACTATGAAGATATCGGTCGCTTTGAAGGTCGTTTTGTCTTCTAAACCATCAGGAAAATCAGCTCAGTATGGAACTTTCACCTCAACTTTCTAGCCAGTTTGGCTGCGATCGCTTGAGGTGCAGTCCACTCCGAACTTGACAGAAAAAACGTTAAGGATGTTAGATCAGTGATTGATTTTTACTTTTTGTGAGAAGAGACATTCTTTCTAGACTGATATTGTTGCATCCGCAGTTTTAAGCTTTCTTAAAACTGCGGATTAATATCGTAGTTTTGAGAACTTTGAACGATTACTTCAAGCATTTGCAACCGGTACTGCTGGACCTGACGTCATCATTCCTAAGCGCTGATCGGCTTACTGACAAATGGTTGCTTGATCATTGATGACGCCCGCTCGCGGTTAGGGACAGTTCAATATTCGGCGATCGCTCTCTAAACACAATTATTCGGTATCCTTGAGTGCTGCAGGATGGATCACGATAAGTAATGACGCGCTCAATCTAGCCGTTGGCTATAGGCTGAGCTGATTGTTTTTAGGCACGACTCCGCGCCATTAAATCATCCTGACTTATTATTGAATAGCCAGCCCCTGCGCCAACCAGGCGCTCATCAATTTTGACTGATTTTAGGGTTTCACGATTACTGTCAGTCCAGACCTTGAGATTAAGCCATTGCCAGCCAAGATTAGTCGTCATTCACAAACAGCAGAATTGACTTCGGTTTTTGCGTCTCGCTGGATAAATGTTTTTTTGATCGCAAACGCTGATTCAACATGGATTTATTGGCGGCGATCGCAACTCAAAAAATTACACGATTTAATGTTCATTTTTTCAAAGGTGAGCTACAGTTTATGTGACTTTTTGTTGTAGGGCAGCCTATCTTTTGCGATGGGTGTTTTTCTGGTTGGCAATTTTAGATTGTTTCGCTCTTTTTCACGATTTATGCATTGTGAAAAAGCGGTTGCCCTTTAGGTCGCGAGTAAGCACCAGCCGAGTCTTTTTGTTGCGTTGACATCACGAGTGAATTCCATGGCAATACCCACCATTACAAACAACAGTCTCCTTCTGGTTGAAGGGCAAAGACAAACCCTATCTTTAAATGATCTGAATGCTGAAAGCGAAGGTGCGGCTCTTTCAGACATTCGGATTACGATTGTGCCCACAGCGTTGGCGGGTAGCTTTCTTCTCACGCCCAGCGGTGGAACGGCCACGGAAGCCACAGAATTCACCCTGGCCGACGTACAGAGTGGGCGAGTGGAGTTTGATCACGACAGCTCGAATTCGGAGCCGCAATATAGCGTGATTGCTACGGTAGGCGAAGGCGATGCGGCTGAGTCTTCAGAGCCGCAGCCCGCGACGATCACCTTTTTTGTCATTAACGACGCTCCGATCTTTACGACCAATGTGCTCAGCATTACCGAGGGCGGCACGGTTGTTCTCAATGCGGATGCACCGAATTTGGTGACGACCGACGAAGCGGGCGAATCGACACCAGCAGAGCTGACCTATACCATCCTCTCTGTCTCAAACGGCACCTTTCAGCAGTTAACTGATGGCGTGGCGACTGATTTGGGTGTCGCTGATACCTTCACCCAGGCGGATGTCGATGGGGGCCTGATTCAGTTTCAGCACGACGGCAGTGAAACGGCTCCCAGCTACCGACTGCAGGTTGTCGATGGGGGGCTGACGGACGCGCTTCAACCAGGGCCAAAAGGCGGCGGTTCAACCACGGTGACTATCGAAGCGTTCACCTTGGTCAATGACCCGCCTATGGTCACCAAAAGTTCCCTGGCGGTCACCGAAGGCGCGACGGTCACCATTGGCTCAGACGATCTAGCCGCGACGGATGTCGAGAGCCCTGCCGATGAGCTGGTGTATACCGTTGTCATTGGCGATGCTGCAGATGCTGCCCAGCCCGACAGTTTTATTGTGGATGGCGTCGCCCAAGCCGGGCCTGAGGTGACCTTTACCCAGGCGCAGGTCGATGCCGATCTCGTGGAGTTTGTGCAAGGGGGTTCCAATTTTGAGCCGGCCTTGACGGTTACCTTGAGCGATCCGGAGACCACGGTAGACGTTGACTTCACCGTTGATTTCACTGCCGAAAACGACGCCCCTCAATTCGTCACCAATACGCTGTCAATTGAAGAGGGCGGCACCGTCATCCTCAACAGCACCGAGACCAATCTGCAGGCGACCGATGAATTAGGCGAGTCGACTGACGATGCCCTGACTTACACCATTACGAGCGTTAGCAACGGTGAGTTTCAGCGGCTGACGCCCGAGCCAGTGACCTTAGTGGTGGGCGATACCTTTACTCAGGCAGAAGTTGATGGCGGCTTCATCCAATTTGTGCAAGATGGCACCTCTAATGCTCCTGACTACGCTCTAACAGTGAGCGATGATGGCATCAACAGTGACCCGGCGACAGCGATCACGACTGACCCGGTGTCGGTGACCATTCCCGACGGGGGCTTTACCCAGATCAATGACCCGCCATTGGTGGTCAACGCGGCATTCACCGTGACCGAAGACAAAACGATCACCCTGTCTTCTGAGAACCTGTCGACAACTGATCAAGACGCCACTGCCGAGCAGTTGGAGTATACCGTCACGATTGACAACACGGCAGACCCCGACCAGCCCGACAGCTTTGAAATTGGCGGCGTTGCCCAAGCCGGGCCAACAGTGACCTTTACGCAAGCTCAGGTCGATGCTGGTGAGGTGGTCTTTGTGCAGGGGGGCTCTAGCTTTGACCCCAACCTCACGGTGACGGTCAAAGATGTGGCGATCGTCGCTGATGGTGAAGTCAACACGATTGATGTGCCCTTGGTGGCGACCCTGGACGAAGTTAATGACCCTTTAGAACTGCAAACCCTGTCGCTGACCCTCGCCGAAGGGGAGACCATTACCCTCAGCGCAACGATTCTATCGGTCACCGACGAGGAATCTGCGCCTGAGCAGATCCTCTACACCGTTGATGCGGTGACCGGAGGCAGCTTCGTCACCGTCGCTGATGACCAGCCGGCTACCGGTTTTTCCCAAGCGGATATTGAGGCTGGGCTGATTGCCTTCAAATCCGACGGTCTCAATGATGCGCCGACCTTTAGTTTGACGGTGACCGATGGCGAAGCGTCCATTGTGGTTACGGATGAAAGTGATCAAGGCGTTACCTTTACTGCCGAGAATGATTTACCGGTTGTGGTGGTCGGCGACTTTGTGGTTAAAGAAGGCGAGTCGACTCTGATCAATGACACGGTGCTGAGCACCACCGATGAAGAAACGGCGCTCGAAGATTTGGTCTACACGGTGGCGATCGCCAACACTGACCCCGAGCAGCCCGACGGCTTTGAAATCGACGGCGTGCTGCAAACCACCGCTGAGGTGATCTTTACCCAAGCCCAAGTGAATGCTGGTTTAGTCACCTTTGTGCAAGGGGGATCTAGTTTTGCGCCTGATCTAACAATCAGTGTAAAAGATACAGAGATAGCAGGTGTCGTCAATGAGATACCCGTGGTGCTGGAGCCGGACTTTACAGACGATAACGATCCATTAAGGCTGCAAACCCTATCGTTCACTCTGGTCGAAGGCGACACGATTCCCGTTAACACTGAGACATTGTCGGTCATCGATGAAGAAACGCTCGACCCGGCTGAAATTCTTTATACCGTCGATGCAGTCACTGGAGGAGACTTTGTCACCGCCGCTGACGATGTGCCAACCCTGAGCTTTTCCCAAGCGGATATTGATGCTGGGCTGATTGCCTTCAAATCTGACGGGCTCAATGATGCGCCGACCTTTAACCTGACAGTGACTGCCGATGGCGAAGAGCCGATCACTGTCACCGACCAAGATGGCGATGGGGTCACCTTTACCCCCACAAACGATGAGCCGATAGTGGGGCCTAGCACCATTACCGTCGGCGAAGGTGAGCGGGTGGTCATTACCGAGGCTGAGCTGAGCACCATCGATGAAGTAGGAGAAACTGCGCCCGAAGATTTGCGCTACACGATCTTGCTTGAGAGTGCTGATCCTGACCAGCTCGACGGCTTTGAAGTCGATGGCGTGCTGCAGACCACCCCTGGCATCCCTGTGATCTTTACCCAAGCGCAGATCAACAACGGCCAGGTGGCCTTTGTCGCTGGAGGGGCTAACTCTGCCCCGACGATCATCTCTGCCACTGTCACTGATACCGCCGTTGTAGAAGCCGGTGAGGTCAATGTGGTGGATGTGCCACTGGTGATCGCCTTGAACGCCGACAACGACCCATTACAAGTGGTCAACAACCTGCTGGAAATCAGTGAAGGCGAAACGCTCACCCTAGATGCCGATAATCTGCTCACCCAGGATGAAGAAACCCCTCCCGCAGAGCTGGTCTACACCATTGACGAGGTGCTCAACGGCAGCTTTCAACGCATTGACGTCGATTTAGGCACAGTGATTGGCCCCATTGCCGTGGGTGAGACCTTTACTCAGGCTGACGTCAGCGGTGGTGCCATTCAATTTGTCCATGATGGTGAGGAGGAAGCCCCGAGCTATACCCTGACGGTGGTTGACACCCCACTGGTCGTGGATGGCCCGACCAACAGTGAAACGATCGTGGCGTTTATCCCCGAGGGCGGGTTCACCAACGTTAACGACGCCCCCACCTTAGATCTCAACACGCTGACCATTGACGAAGGTCAAGTTGATTTCACATTCACTGCCGAAAACTTAGCCGCCAGCGACCCCGACAGCACGCTGAGCCAATTGAGCTTTGAGATCTCTGGAGTCGAGGGCGGTACCTTCTTCCTAAATGGCGAAGAACTGGTGGAAGGCATCACCTTTACCAGCGACGTGATCGCTTTTGGAGAACTCACTTTCACAGATGATGGTGACGAAGTCGCGCCTAGCTACTCAGTCACCGTGCGCGACCCCGAAGGCGGCAGTAGCGAAGCAACTCCAGCCATCGTTGTTTTGAACCAGATCAATGATGATCCGGAGATTGAGACTAATACGTTTACGTTTACAGAAGGCCAGCGACTCGTCCTCAACGACCCAGCTACGGGCATAATCAACCTTCAGGCGACGGATGATGAAACCCCCGATGATGAGTTGGTCTATGTCATTAGTGATGGCGTAGTCGGCGGCGAATTCTTTGACTTCAACGCTCAACCAATTAATACCTTTACCCAGGCGGAGCTTAATGATGGCAACATCAGCTTTCTGCCCGATGGCGGTGAAGAGAAGCCCGCCTTTGAGATCACGGTGTCAGATCAAGACGGTGGCGTAGAGACCGTTCAGGCGAACGTTGAAGACCTGATTCCTGTCAACGACCCGCCAACGCTCGGAGAAAATCCACAGGTGACGATAACGGAAGGGGAACCCCTCACCCTCACCCTTGAGAACCTGTCGGCAACCGATCCTGATACCCCTGACGAAGATTTAATCTTCAACATTACCGATCTTGCTGGCGGCGAGTTTATTTCGCTCGCCCCCGATGCCGTCAACCCCGTCATGAGCTTCACCCAAGGAGAAGTCGAGGCGGGTCAAATTCAGTTTGTCGACGACGGTGATGAGACGCCGCCTGCGTTCAGCGTGAGCGTCAGTGATGGCGAGTTGACCACAGAGGCCGTCCCGGTCACAATTACCGACTTCATCAACGTCAACGATCCGCCCGTCGCCGTCGATGATGCAGGTGACGGCTTCAGCACTCCTGCCGACACCATTCTCACCACCGCGAGCGTTATTGCTAACGACACCGATGAAGACGGCGATGCCCTGACCGTCACCCAAGTTGCAGGGCAAGCGGTCACAGCGGGTGCCGTGACGCTAGAGTCGGGTGCCTTAGTTACCGCGTTAGCCGACGGCACGCTGTCCTACGACCCCAACGGTCAATTTGGGGGCTTGGCCCAGGGGGCAACGGTAGAAGACAGCTTTACCTATGTCGTTAGTGATGGCAATGGGGGCACTGCCACCGCCAATGTCACTGTCGAAATTGTGGGCGTTAATGATCTGCCTGATGCCGTGGATGATGGGGGCGAAGGCAGCGAGGGCTTTGTCACCGATGACAATCAAGACCTCACAACGCCAGTACTCACCCTGAATGACACTGACCCCGACAACGATACGCTCACGGTGACTGCGATTAATGGCACTGCAGTTGCTCCCAACGGCTCGGTGGAGCTAGATACGAAAGCGATCGTTACCCTCAACGATGACAATTCGGTCACCTATACGCCTTCTCCCACCTATCAACTGCTGGCGGTGGGTCAAACCGTTGACGAAATCTTTGAATACACGGTCAGCGATGGCAAGGGTGGCGAAGATACGGCAACAGTGACCATCCTCGTGAATGGAGCGAACGAAGCTCCAGTAGCGACAGATGATCTTGATCCGGGCTTTGCCACCACCGAAGGGACAGAGATCACGCTCGACGTGTTGGCGAATGACACTGACATCGACACTATCGATGAATTGACGATCGAAAGCGTCGACACCACGGGTATTACCGGCGAGGTGATCAACAATGGTGGTGACCTCACCTATATTCCGGCTTTAGTGCTCAAAGGGGGGGAAACTGCGGAGGAAATCTTTAGTTATACGGTCAGCGATGGTAACGGGGGCACCGATACGGCTGATGTCAAAGTCACGGTGACCGGCGTCAACGATGCGCCGATCGCTGTCAACGATAGCGGCGGCGGCTTCATCACGAATGAGGTGACTGCCTTTGTCACGGCCAACGTGCTTGCCAACGACAGCGACCCCGAAGGTGGCCCCATTACCCTAACCGGTTTTGATGCCAGCGGCACGCAAGGAGTGGTCACCAGCAACGGCGATGGCACCTTCAACTATGACCCCAACGGCGCGTTCAACACGCTGCCGCAAAGTCGGACGGCCACTGATAGCTTTAGCTACACCATTCAAGACGATGAGGGGCTGACGACGACGGCGACAGTCAGCATTCAAATCAATGGTCTGCAGAGTGAGTTCTTCGACTTTGAGCGCTTTTTGCAGGAACAAAACCCAGCAGCAGTGGCTCCGGCAGACACGATTGGCGGCCTACCCCTGGCTCAGCTCTACGACGAAAGCTTCTACCTCAGCGAAAACCCCGATGTGGCGGCGGCGGTGGCGTCCGGCGATCTGTCGTCGGGGTATGAACACTTCATCACCTCTGGCATTAGCGAAGGTCGGAGCCCAAGCGTGCTGTACGACGAAGCGTTCTATCTCTCAAGCAATCCGGATGTGGCAGCGGCGGTGAATGCGGGCGATCTCAACAGCGGGCTGGAGCACTTTTTGAACACTGGCCATATTGAGGGACGTGACCCGAGTGCGCTGTTTGACCAGAGCGATTATCTGGCGGCGAACCCCGATGTCGCCAACGCAGTGACGGATGGTAGTTTTGATAGTGGCTTTGACCATTATGTGAGCATCGGGGCGGAAGAGAGCCGGTCGCCAGACCTATCGTTGTATAACGAATCTTTCTATCTCAGCAACAATCTGGATGTGGTGGCAGCGGTGAGTGCGGGAGATATCAGCAGCGGCTATGACCACTTCATCTCGGCTGGTCAGATTGAAGGACGGGCACCCAGTGCGCTTTACAACGAAGCGAGTTATCTGTCGCTCAACCCGGATGTGGCGGCGGCGATTGATGCGGGCGATTTAGTCAGTGGTTTCCAGCACTATGAGAGCGCCGGTCGTTTTGAAGGTCGCTTTGTGTTCTAAGCCAACGGACTCACTGCAGCTAGCGGTGAATTGCAGCACCTGACGGCTACGTTGCCAGACTCATCGCCATACCGGTGGTGAGCGTGGCCACGTTGGTCAAGGCTGGGTTGGGCAACGATGGAGCAACGACTGATGATTGGCATGAGCCAAATCTGAGGCAGAGAATCGTCACAGGTCATTGGCATTGCGATGCTGATTGCGTCAGGGTGTTTGCCTGCGCGATCGCCCGCTCCAACTTCAGTCCCTCAACGCGATGGTTGAGAAAATCGCTGCCACAGGGCCGGGGGTGGCGTCAAAAATTCATAGGCTCCCGCAGCGCTATCAGCAGCAGCGGTGAGCACAATATCAAAAGATACCGACACCCGGATCTCCTCTGAATGATTGAGGGTAACGCCGTGTCGTTGTTTTGCGGGAAACAAAATCAGCCGACCTTCGACCGGGGAATATAGCGCTTGGTCTTGGTTGAGCGGCGTCCACTTGGCCATGAGGTCGGTGTTCTCGCTACCCAGCCCTGGGCTGACCTCATTCATCCGCACATCATCGATAAACGCGAGACAGCCAGAGAGGTCGCTGCCTGACGCCGGTACCGAGAGATAGTAAACCGCACTCACATGGGCTGTATTGTGCTGATGGATGCCGACTTCTTGCTGATGGCGAGAGACGACAGGCCAGGCCCGCTGAATGTACAGCTCGACCTTGGTTAGATCAATTCCTAATTGAGTGAGATAGTGCAGCACATGGGTTTCGACCTGCGTTACCAGCCAGCGAAAACGGGGGTCAGTATGGATCTGATGCACCCCATGCAGGTCACCCGTCCAGGCCATTTCAGGAAAGTTGCGCGGCGCGATCGCGGCGGCTTCTAATTGCAGCACAGCGGCTAAAAGGTCATCTTTGTGTTGAGCGGCATCGGGCAGGTCTTCGTAGTAAACCGCGAGGGGAAACCAGGTATCAACAGGCATGACAACGCTATCCTCAAGGAGTTCGAATATAGGGCAGAACGAGCGTTGCGGAGCCCGATCAAGCAGAGCTAGCCAGCGACGGCATCATCTGACGATAGGGATGAGGGGAACCTTGCAGCCAAGCACTTGGGATGTTGGGCAGGGTTGGTTGATAGGGCACCGGTACTAATGGTCAGGCGGCGGCTGATTGGCAGTGTGGTCTGATGATTTAGAGGCATCTTGATAGGAGGCTTTAATCTCCTCAACCTGCGCTTCGAGCTGCCGCAAGAGCTGCATCAGCGTGGGCAGAATTTCTGTCTGCACTGGCCTGGCATCAATAGAATTGCGGGCGCGATCGCGGATCTCATTGAGTCGAGTTTGCAACATTTGGGCCGCATCCAGAGCGTCACGCCCCAATCGATCGATTTGTTGTTGCTGATAAAAGCGTAGCGCCGTGCCGCGTAAGACCTGAACCGTAGCCTCTTCGCCGTAGGCGCTAGGCATCACTCGAAATCTCAAAAGAATCCGCTGTCCTTCATAGGCCCGTTCGATTTCTACCTGTTTCGGCTTCGTGACCGAAATTAACGAGAGGCGCAGCAGCAATTTGAATTCATTGATCACCCCTTGAAAGGTCTGGGCATCAATCGCCTCGACCACCGCTTGCAAGATGCCATCGCGACTCCACAGGATGCGACTCGACGTGGCTCCCCGCTCAAAATAAAGCCGGCCGATACCCTCGGTCAAAACTTTGACCAGCAAGGTCTGCATGAGCGGCTGCGGCTCTAAAGCTGCCAGGTGGGCGCTATCCAGGTCGCGATAATGACTCTCTAGATGTAACTCTAGCGGGGCCGCTTGGGAGTCCAAGGCCGGGTCAGACAAAGGCCCTAATCTGACGTTTTCGCGTTGCGATCGCGAGGCGGGCGAAGTCACCCCTGGGCTACCCATGGGCGGGGCGGCTGGGGCGGCCCCGCCGGGCGGCTGGGGAGTAGTCACCCCGGGCTGCATATCAGTGATTTCTTCGGGTTGATCAATAATCAGCGTTTGCTGAATGTTGGGGTTACGCGGGGCGGGGGTTGCCGCTTGAGCAGCTGGGCGCGCCGATACCGGAGGCGTTTCGGGCGGGGGCGGGGGCAAGGCTGGCTGGACGGGCTGCTGACGCTGTTTGGCCGTGTGCTTTAAGTATTTAGACAGCAAATCGCGGTGCCAATCAGACGAAATTTTTTGAAAGCCTAAGGTGTAGTTAATGTATGACAACTGTTTTGTCACATACTCAGCAGCCCCTGGATCTTCTGGATTGACCCTGCCAACCACGAGGCGCGATCCTTCGACAAACAGCGGTAACACCTGGTAGTAAAGGCAGGCCTCAAACGGCAAAATGCTGTCGATCAGGATGTAGATCTGACTCAACTCAACAGCACTCAGGGCTCGGGTGCTGTCAACATTTTGCGAGTTATCTGGAGGAGTGCCTGACGATTGATCAAAGGTTCTGGGCATGGTTGCTGTGTATGCAGAACGAGAGGACATGCCTCAAAGGTGATACACCCATTGATAGCGTTGCGTTAAGTGACTCGAATCATGCGACTGGGTTGGGCGATCGCGATACCGAAACCACCTTTGTGAAGCTCATCGCCTCTGGCGCAAGTTTACCGATGATCACCAGTAGATGGCGCCATGAGAGCACAAACAATCGCTGTTTTGTCTCCCGAATGAATTTGGCAGTGAGAGGATGAGCAAACTAGCCTATTGCCCACTGACAAATCTCAGACGAAACTCAGCGGTTTAAGCACAGAGACAGATCTAGACGATGCCAGGCCAAGTCCCAACCGAACCAGAGTCCACATCGGGATAACGCTTAGGCTCTGTTTGCGAACTGGATTGCTTCGCAAACAGGGAGGCCGATCGCGAGAGCATAACCGCCCCGCCCTCAATCCCTTTCTAGTAATGAGCCTATCTTGCTTTTATAACAAGTGTTGCCACTGGCGACATTATTTGTTGGAATTATTGGTACCACCATTCATGAAGTGTGAGAAATCTTTAAGCGATGAACCACATCCAAAATATTTGCAGGGCAATCCCTCGCGATCGCCCCCTGCAAGCTTGGCGATACTGGGGAACAGAGCAGGCAGGAAACCGAATTTGTCGCCTGGTTTCAGAGCGTCGAGGTGATGCTATCGCTGTCATAAAGTCTTAGCCAAAGGGCCAAGAGCTGCTCAGAGATAGTGTCCTCGGGGGTGTCACGCGACGCCAGGCATTAAAAAGAGTTGGCCCAGTCATCCTCATCATGGACCGGGGGTTCAAAGACCAGCGGGCAAGCGCCGATCGCCTCTTCCTCGGCCAGCAAAGCCACCATATGGGGCACGGGTCGGGGCGTGTAATCGACTAAAGACTCGCCTTTATAAGTCAGGGATGTGCTGGCACCAGAGTCCACCATCATGGCATCACGAAACCCAACTTGATGGAGCAACTCGCCCAGCGCCACGGAATCGACGCGGCCTTTGGTCACACCAATGACGGGTTGCCCGGCGTTATTAATGCCCCAAAAGGCACGGTGGCGATAGGCTTCAAAATCAAACAGGGTGCCAAAAGACGATGCGGGTTGAGCTTTGCCATCGCGCACTAGCCAAGCAGCGCCGACAAAAGCATCGGTGACCGTCGACATCTCTGATTGGATACCTCGGAGGGTATTGTGCTGAGCGTGATCAAAGGGGACAAATTTGACGGCGTCGGCGCTAATTAAGGCTAAAGGCCGACCGTCGAGGAGGGGATTTTCGCTCGGGTTACCGGGTACAAAGGTTTGCGTCGCCTGGCTCAGCACCGGCCCAATCATCACGTTGGAATCAAGATACCGCAGGTTAAAGAACGCACCATCCACCGCCGCCGTCGCATTAGTGCGAACCAGAATCTCTTCGAGTTGGTAACGACTGTCAGCGTGGACGGTCGCCGGGCGGCCACCCGTGATCAGCGCGAGGGGCACTTCTTCCATTTCGAGCCGCTCTACTACCCGAATGGGGGAGTAAAAGTCGAAAGTATTCGCGCCCACAACCTCCATGCCCAAGCCTTCCCAAGCTTCAGGAATCACCCGCTCAAGCTGAGATTGACCAAAGCGACCAATGCTGAGCAAATCATCAGATTCGCCGGCAAACCACTCGCGATCGTTGCTCATGGTGAGGGCGGCATCATAGCCTGCAGCGGCCACGGCGTCGGCCACTCGCTCGTCATAGTTGCCTTCAGGATAGGTAAAGTAGCGAATGGGAATACCGAGCTGCGCCTCTAAACGCTGTTTCGATTCCACCACTTCTACCTGCAGTTCGGCATCGCTGAGGTCGCGTAGGTCGCGGGGGTGCATCACACTATGAGCTGCGATCGTCATCAGCGGATCAGCAGCCATCTCTTTGGCCTGTTCCCACGTGACGGTGGAACGCCCTACAATATCGCCATCTAGCTTGCCGGTAAAGAGCGAAAAAACGGCAGGATACTGATATTTTTTGAGCAGTGGATAGACATGGGTGTAATGGCCCACATAGCCATCATCAAAGGTCAACAAGACGGGTTTCGGCGGCAGGGGAGACCCCATCCGCAAGTGATCATAGAGTTGGTCAAAGGTAATGGGAGTTAACTCTGCAGCTTGAATGAGTTCCAGATGTTCTTCAAATTCTTCGACGGTGACATCAAAAAAGACTTCTTTTTCAGCCAAGATGTCGTGGTACATCAAGATGGGCACGCGAGCCTGGCGAGCGGCTTCATGAATGTTGGGCCAAGGGGCGGCCCTAAACTGATTTACGATGTCGGGGTCGATGCCGCTTTGCAAATTGCTCAATGCTGGGTTGAAGAGACCGTCCGCGATCGCCGGGGGAATTGCCCTGTCAGCGTGACGGGGCTTGGCCTGGGGCAGGCAGAGATAGCTGGCTGAGATCTCGCCGGGAAATGCGCCTAAACCTTGGGTACTCACATCCTGAGCGATCGGCCCCAAACCCACTACTTTCGGAGCTGAAACCGCCTCGCTGCTGCTGAGGGCAAATCGCGGGCCTAGGGTGAGCGCTGCCGACGTAGCGGCGCCGACCACAAAGCAGCCAAAACCGATCTTACCCAACAGCCATTTGCGACTTTTGGGCATTTCCGGATCACTTTTGGGTGTTTCTACATCAATTTTGGCCGCTTCCGCATCCCGCTTCGGCGCTTCCGCATCCCGCTCTGACGGCTTGTCCATAAACCTGACCACTCCCCAACAACCAAGACCACCGTAGCTGTGCTCATTTAAGCAAATATTATGCAGAAGACACCGTCTCTGCGGCCTAAAATGCGATTGTTTTCAAGTTAAAAAACAATCGCAAATGACCAAGAGAAGATTAAGGTGGGTAACCGCGATCGCCCACCACTCCGGCCCCGATTAGCTCTGGGTGCCTAAGGCAAAATCTGAGGTCACGAGAAGCGGCTGCTGCTTGCTCCAACGTTCATAATCAGCGGCGAGCTGACGCATCAACCGCTGCTTGATCGTCATCAGCACCCCTTTCAGAATTTGGTTACCCGTCGTTTCTAAAATGGCGTACGGAGTCAACTGCAACATTGGCGGTAGCCCCACGGCAATGTCGAGCTTGACCTCACCCGTTAACTGGGTAAAGCCATGGCGCTCGGTTAGCTGCAGAATGCCGGTCAACTTGAGGGCAAATTGTCTGTCGACAAAGTCATTGCCCTGAATTTTGCAGCCGACCGAGCGCACGCGCAGCACATGGTCTTGACTAGCATCAATCTGCAGATCGACGACTGGTCGAATATTCAGCATCAAAAACTGAAACCCTCGTAGCCGAAACCGAAAAGTATTGCGGCTCAGCTGATCAACCTGGCTCGGGTTCATCAGGGCATGCACTAAACGCCGAGGCTGCTTCAAGTAATGATGTAACGGGACAGAGCGCTGAGCGATCTGCATATTTACAGTCTGTTGAGAAGAAAGACGAAGCATGAAGGAAGGCTGGCGTGCGAGTGAATACTGAAGAGCTGACGGTAGGATGCGGCAACTAAACCTAATCTAAGCTTAATTATGCCGCGTAAACACTTACCATTCGGCCTAAAAGTTAATACCTCTTTACATATCTCTCAGGGATAGCATTGATGTAGTCGATCGCCGATCACCCTGCGAGAACAGGCATAGCCACAACACTTAGGGACAGGGCATGAGCGGTGCCATCACGACATCCTTGGCGAGCAGGGCACGAGTAGACTGCGCAATCATTACCGATGGCTAGGGAGCCGTGGGGGCAAAGGGGGCCAAAGAACTGGCATAGTTGTCTTACTGCTGCCGTGGAGGACTAGACGCACAGCCGTGATTCGGAGAGTAGCCCGTAGCCTACAGAGGCCGTCATCTCCTGCGGACAAGGCCAGCCGATGGCAGTGAAAGGCTAATCAGATAACTATTTCGGCAATTCCGAATAATTTAATCAAAGGGCAGCTTGTTATTATCTGACCATAGGTCGAGACAGATTGCTCAGTCCCGAGCGCTCCCTAAAGCGGCAGGGCAGCGATCGCCGCCCTGCCGCTTTGGTGAATGTCCTCAACCTTAGAAATCAATTAACAGCGCTGAATCGCCATACTCTGAATCATCCTGTTCTGAATCATCCTGTGTAGAGAGGCTGTCTTCAGCGCCATCCTTGACTAAAACAGTGAGGGCTGATGACGAACGAGGCTGAGAAATTCTTCACGGGTTTTAGAATCTTCTTGAAAACAGCCCAACATGGCACTGGTGACCGTCCAAGAGCCCGGCTTTTGCACACCGCGCATCGACATGCACATGTGGCTAGCCTCAACCACGATCGCGACGCCTTGCGGATCCAGAACGGTTTGAATCGCTTCTGCAACTTGACGAGTCAGACGCTCTTGTACCTGCAAACGGCGGGAATACATTTCCACAATGCGGGCCAGCTTGCTCAGCCCAACCACCCGCTGTTTGGGAATATACGCCACGTGCGCGCGACCCATGAAGGGGAGCATGTGGTGCTCACACAGGCTAAATAGATTAATGTCTCGCACCAGCACCATTTCGTTGTGACCTTCGTCAAAGATGGCATTGTTGACCAATTCATCGAGCGACTGACTATAGCCACTGGTCAAAAATCGCATCGCTTCAGCGACGCGCTTGGGCGTTTTGAGCAGCCCCTCGCGATCGGGGTCTTCACCCAGCGACAATAACATCGTCCGCACCGAGTCCATCATGGCCAGTTGGTCTTCATCAGACACGGGCTTGGCGTTGGTGCTTTGGCCGTGGGCGGTGTTGCGATCAGGGCGAATCACCGGAGCGCCCGACTGCCGCAGGTCAAGATCATCCGATGTGGTCGACAAATTTGCGCCATTGTTGGCGTTGGAAGAAACAGTAGTCATATTAAATCAGTGGTAACTCTACACAGTAGCAATGGAAAACTCGCCCCTTGATCGCTGAAAAACGACCGATCAGAGGGCACCACCACTAGGCATCAGCGTGATTTCGTTGATGACAGCGGAATCTGGAAGTTGGACAGCATGGAGGATGGTTTGGGCCACGATCGCTGGGGTCAGCATGTGCGATCGCTCAAAATCTGCCTGTACCGTCTCGGTATCCCATAGCGGGGTATTTACCGCGCCAGGAGACACGGTCATGACGCGAATGCCATGTTCGTTTTCTTCAGCGCCCAGAACGCGGGAGAGGGTCACCAATCCAGCTTTGCTGGCGCTGTAGGCTCCCCACGTGGGGAAAGCGTTATGAGCCGCGATGGAGGCCACATTCAAAATGATGCCGTGGCCCTGCGTCCGCATGGCCGGAATCACCGCCTGCATCGTCAATAAAGCGCTCGTCAAATTCAAATCCATCAGGGTTTGCCAGTCCTCCAGCGGCATATCGGCCAGTGAGCCGGTGTAGCCCATACCCGCGTTGTTGACCAAAATGCTGACGGCTCCGAAATCAGCAAGCAAACTTTGCAGGGCCGTCTTTAACGCGTCAATTTGACTGAGGTCAATCACGTAGGTTTTCGCGTTGACCCCCAGCTCTGCCAACTCTGAGGCCAATGCCTGGAGCTTATCTTGAGAGCGAGCGACCAAGGCAACATCCATACCAGCCTGGGCAAACGCGATCGCCGTTTCGCGCCCAATTCCGCTACTGGCACCGGTAATGAGCGCCCGCTGTCGCGTTTCAGAATTCATGAATAAACCCAATGTCCAAAAAATGCTGGCTGATTAAAACTGTAGCGTCAGCGAGAGGCTCGCTATTCCTGAGACTGTCAGATTAATCTGAGGAACGTCTGAAGAAAGGCTAAAAACAACCGAACTGGGCGCCTCACTGCTGTTAACCGATAGCGCTGTCGTCTAGTTGTGAGCCCTGAGTCAGCAAATATGGCCACTCCCGTAGTACGCCTAATTGCTGCCACCGTTCCGTGCAAATGCCTCAAATATTGTTCACACGACCAATATTAACAAATGTAAAGCTCTTTTGGCGGCGTCTCATTTTTGCCTTGCCTATCATAACAGCCTGCCCTGAAGTGAAATTTTGTCGGGGCCTAAGAAACCTGGCCATTTTGCGCCGTTTCCGTAAAGACTCCAATATCTCGGAATTTTCGATAGCGCCGGTCACGCCGCTCAGCCGGGGCCAGCGTCAGCAACATCTCTAAATTTTCGCGCAGCGCATCCTTCAAAATTTGCGTCGCCCTGAGCGGATCCGCATGAGTACCGCCGAGGGGCTCTGGTAAAAGGACGTCTAAAATGCCTAAATTCTTGAGGTCGGTGGCCGTGATTTTGAGCGCCTCCGCGGCTTCGCTGGCGCGGCCCGCATCTTTCCACAAAATGGCCGCACAAGCTTCTGGGCTAGCGACGGTGTAGACGGCATGCTCAAACATCATCAGGCGATCGCCCACGCCAATGCCTAACGCCCCACCGGAGCCTCCTTCACCAATGACGGTGCAAATAATCGGCACGTCAAGGGAAAACATTTCTCGCAGGTTGTAGGCGATCGCTTCACCCTGCCCCATTTCTTCCGCTTCATAGCCGGGAAAAGCGCCTGGCGTATCGATAAAGGCAAAAATCGGCATGTTGAAATGGTTGGCATGGGCCATCAGGCGCATGGCCTTGCGATAGCCACCGGGGGAGGCCATACCAAAATTGCGGGCCACATTGTCTTTGGTGTCACGGCCTTTTTGATGCCCCAGCATAACGACAGGGCGCCCTTCAAACCGAGCGATGCCACCGACTAGGGCGGGGTCATCTTTGCCCGAACCGCGATCGCCATGCAGCTCAATCCACTCGTCGCTCACAGCTTGAATGTAATCGAGGGTGCTCGGCCGCCGCGGATGACGCGCCACCTGTAACCGTTGAGCAGGAGTCAAGCTGGCAAAGATCTCCTGACGCAGCTGATCAGCACGGGTTTGTAACTGCCGCAGTTGGGTTGAGACATCAACATCATTGTCTTCAGCAAGATCTCTAATCTGACTAATCCGATCCTCTAGTTCCACAAGGGGTTTTTCAAAGTCTAGGAGGATCGTTTTGCGTTGAGTCGTCGGCATAATTTCAGCTACAGCGGGGCAAAGATAAAGTGGGCTCCCCACAAGTGCTAAACGGCCACAGTCGGCAGGCACCCACTTCTCTATCTAGTAAGCATAGCGGTTCTTGATTTCCTTTCCGCGATGATTCCCCTTGCGAGCGCGGACGCTCGTAGCGATCGCCCCGCAACCACAGGCTTGCTCAGGCGGCAGAATCAACTCGCCATCAAGGTAGGCAACCCCAACCGCTCAACGCCGCTCAGAGTGACTAACGTAGGGAGGGAGCGCTCATCTGGCTATTCGCCGGCATCACCCGCGCAGACCATAACCATGAGTTTGCAGCAATCGCAGTCACTGCAAACTCATCGCGATCGACCAGTGGATTAAGCTTCCGAGGTCAACGGTGTGGCGTTGAGGTTGAGCAAGGGCCTAAAGCCGTGCCTGACTGAAGCTTGACCAATCAGATCCATCTTCTCCAGGGTGATTTGATTGCGTCCCCAAGAAAAGTTGGTATACCACTTCTCAAATTCCAGCAGCATCGACTCAGCAAAACAGGCAAACAGCTGCCGGGCGGGCACATCCATATTGACGATGCTCATGATGCGCCAGTCAATGTCTAGAGAGTGCTCAACGATGCCGCCCTTTAAGACGTGAATGCCCTCGGCGTTGAAGTGGCTATCTAAATTTTTGGGATAGCCACCATCAATCATCAGGCAAGGCCGCTTGAGGATCTGCGGATCGATTTCGATGCCCTTGGCCATGCTGGCCACCCAGACCACGACATCGGCTTGGGCCAGCGCCGATTCGATATCCGTGGAAATAGTGCCGCGCCCGAGCTCTTGCTGCAGATTTTTCAGCCGTTCTTGGTTGCGGGCAATTAGCAGCAGCTCTTTGGCATCGGTGCGGGCATCTAACCAGCGGCAAACGGCACTGCCGATATCACCGGTCGCGCCACAGACCGCAACTTTGGCCTCGGATAAATTGATGCCTAGCTTTTGCGATGCCGCCTCAATTTGTCGACAAATAATGTAAGCCGTGTGGGTGTTGCCCGTGGTAAACCGCTCAAACTCTAGGGAAACGTTGCGCACCTGCTTCATCTGATGCAAATTAAAATTCTCAAAAATAATCGATGAGAACCCGCCTAGCGCGGTGATATCAATGCCGTTCTTTTGGGCGTGCGCCATCGCATTGATCACTTTGCGAGCCGCTGTTTTGATGCGGCGAGCCGCCAACATCTCAGGCAAAAAGCAGGACTCGACATAAAACCCTTCAATGGTTTGTCCGGTCGCGCTCGTTACCTTAATCGTGTCCACAATTTGTGGCGGGGCACTACACCAAAAATCCAACCCCTGATCGGCATATTCGGGATATCCCAAATCGCGGGCTACGGATTGTGCGTGGTCGATACTTGTTAAATGTCCAATTAGGCCAAACATCGTGATCCTGCGTTGTCACCTCAAAAGGGAATGCAAAACCTGCAAAAGCGTTTAGCTTTCGCAAGATATCTCAAGCTGCACCTAAATCATCAAAGTTACTGTAAGAGGTTTTAGGCGCAAGGCGGAATATCAAGGATTCTACAAGCTAAGCTGCCCGATCTGACGCTTTAAAGCTACGTCGGCCTCTCAGATCAAGCCGTGATCGGGTCTACTGTATGGCTGAGTCAGGCGATCGCCCGCGCCAGAGAGTCTTCTGGGTCGCATTCACCCGGTGAGCGGCGAGGCCGATTCATGATCGGTACGGAGAACATCCAGCACTACAGAAAAGGCATGACCCGAGGCTAGCTTGTGCCACCAGAGTCATGCCTTTGCCTAATTGATGCTGAGGAGCCGACTGCTAATCAGCAGCCTATGCCGTCGCTAAGCCTTGAGCGGAGAGCTTCATCACTTCGCGGCTAGAAAAGCCAATGTTACCGAGGGCTTCACCGTAGGTAATCATGAAGTCTTCGATCAGCGCCTCTTTCTCCATGCCGAGCACGTTAGCGTCGTCAGCGACTTCATTGAGCATGGCCCAAACGATCGGCAGATTTTCGCGATTAGCGGCTTCGAGTTCGGCCTTAGACGCCTCAAAGTTAGCTTTCAACCATTCTTCGCCAAAATTGAGATGCATGTACTCATCTTTGACCACGCCTTCAGTGATCTTGCGAGCAAAGTCATCCGCCACGGGAATGTAGATGTTATAAGCAGAAATCGCGAAAGTTTCGATAATCAAAGACTGAATCAACAGGCAAGTCACGATTTTGCCTTCAGCCCAGGCCGTTTGAAAATTCTGATGGAGTTGCTTGAAAAAAACTTCAGCAAAGGCCATGTCGGCGGTGACCGCCAAATTCTTACCACAAGCTTGGAAACCCTTCATGTGGCGCTTTTCCATCTTAGCTAACCGCAGCAGGTCATCCTTAGCATCAGGGAGCAACTCCGCTAATTTGCAGTAGTTATCGAAAGCCTCTTGCTCACCTTCGATCACAATCGCGTTGACTCGACTATAGGCGTCTTTATAGCCTTCAGACTGATAATCAAAGGTAGGAGAGATATCCAACTGTTGCATAGCTATATTTTCCTTGCATCTAGCTTATGATACTGTCAATCTTAAAGTCCATGGTACTACGCCAAAGTCAATAGCCTGCAACACAAAATATTGTTGTTGTGAACCTAAAGCATATTGCCTGTTTAAGCTACTCATGGAAGTTTGAGCAGCGTTCTGAAACCTTTTCCTTCTAACCCGTAGGCTCTTCATCTCAGGTCAGAAAACGGCAGTACCTCAGTCATGCATAGAGAAAACCCTATACGGTAAATGCATCAGCTTTTGTTGATATCTTTGTCGTTCGTGGGAAGCGGGACGATGGCATAGAGCGGCGGCGATCGCACCCCCAGACCCGCGCCCTAGATCGTCCTATGACAGGTGCCCTCAATCCTGACGACTGCGGAGCGTGAGCTACCGGATTTTGAGTTAGTCTACAGCCGCGCAAAGTAGATGGCAGCCCCGAGGATTAACGCAAGTAACGCACAGGGAACCCACAGATCGAAGAGATTTATCATGGGGACACGCCAATAAGTCTGACGACCTCAGATTACGGCAAAGGGGGCAGACTCATCATGATGACGGTGGAAGCGCGGGCAACCTGGCTGCAGGAGCGATCGGCCCTCAGCGGGTTGAGTCAGGCGACCCTAACGGCCCTGAGTGAACAGCTGGAGACTCGTCACGTGCCGCCCGAGCAAGTGGTGGTGGTGGCTGAGACGGCACCAACGGGGCTGTACATCTTGGTGTCGGGGCGACTAGAGCATGAGCCTGGAGCTAGCTTACCGAGAAGCTTTTTGCCGGGTTCGGTGCTCAACTTGCGATCGCTGCTGCTAGATGAGCCCGTCGAAAAGACGGTTCTATCTCTCTGTGACTCTGAAGTTTGGTATCTCTCAGCGGAACGGTTTCAGGTTTTCACAGCAGCGCATCCCGACGTGATTCAGGTGTTTTCGCAGCAGGTGACGGCAGAACTGCGGCAGGTCACCTCACAGTTGACCTATGAGCAAGAGCGCCAGGATGTTTTGCGGCCGTACCTGGTGACCAAAGCGCGGCGGGGGGTGATTGGTCGCAGTCGCTATGCCACCCGACTGCGACAGCAGATTCGTGAGGCGTTTAAAGATTGCCCTGATGGCTGTGGCTCGGTGCTGATTTTTGGGGAGCCAGGGGTCGAAAAAGACAATATTGCCGCGCTCATCCATTACGGGTCGGTCTATCGGCGACAACCGATCATCCAGGTTGACTGTGCGCGCCTGCAAACCAGTGGCGCGGAACTGTTTGGTCGCGCGGGGGGCAAGCCCAGTCTGCTCGAAGCGCTGGATCGCGGCACGCTAGTGCTAAACAATGTGGGGGAGTTGCCGTCAAATCTGGTGGGGGCGATTGCCACCCTGCTCAAGACCGGCACCTATCGGCCTATTCCCCACGATTCCACCGAGTCTGCTCCTGAGCGCTCCAGCGCTGCCCGTTTTATTTTGATTGCAGAACGACCCGTGCCGACACTGAGCGCAGTGGTGAATAGCCAAATTAAAGTCCCTCCCCTGCGGGTGCGCAAAGCCGACATTGAAGACTATGTCAAGTACTACATCAGCCTGATTAGCCGAGCCAAAGGCCAGCGGCGAATTGGCGTGACCCCTGAGGCGATTCGTCGCCTGCAGGCTTACGACTTTCCCAACAATTTGCGCGAGCTGGAGAGTCTGGTGTCGCGAGCGCTCTCGCAGGTGGCCGTCGGGTGTCTGCTGACCGAAGAAATTCTCTGGCCGTCTCAGAGCAAAAAGAAACAGTTTCGCACCAATTTGCTCAATGCCTACCCCAATCTGCGGCGCTTTTTGCGCAGTGCTTGGTGGCCCGATCGCATCAACTATGGGCTAACGCTCACCGCCTTTGCCCTCTTCAACGCGATGCTGTTTTTGGGGCCGCAAACGCGCGATCACAACGTGGCGCTCAATTTGTTTTGGGCTTGGTGGTGGCCGCTAATTCTGCTGGTGTTCCCGTTTTTGGGGCGCGCTTGGTGTGCGGTGTGTCCGTTTATGATTTACGGCGAAGCGCTGCAAACCCTGTCGCTCAAGCTCTGGCCGCGATCGCTCAAACGCTGGCCCCGTGAAGAAGCGGATCGCTGGGGCGGCTGGTTTTTGTTTGGTCTATTTGCCCTCATTCTGCTGTGGGAAGAGCTGTGGAATTTGGAAAACACGGCCTATCTGTCATCCTGTCTGCTGCTGTTGATTACCGCCGGGGCGATCGTCTTTTCTCAAATTTTTGAGCGGCGCTTTTGGTGTCGCTATCTCTGCCCCATCGGCGGCATGAATGGCCTGTATGCCAAGCTCTCGATGACGGAGCTGCGGGCACAGCAAGGCACCTGTTCGGCTGAATGCACCACCTACCAGTGCTACAAAGGGGGGCCAGCCAAAGGCGAAGGTCAGGACACTGGCGGTTGCCCGATTTATTCCCATCCCGCGCAGCTAGAAGAAAATCGCGACTGCGTGCTCTGCATGACCTGTCTCAAAGCTTGCCCGCATCGCTCAGTTGAGTTCAACCTACGGCCACCAGGCATTGAGCTATGGACGACCCATACACCCCGCGCCTACGAGGTGGCGTTGCTGTTGCTGCTGCTCGATGCGGTGTTTTTGCATCGCCTGCCGGAGCTGCTGACCGCGCTTGACTGGCCGCTTGATTTGGCAAACTTTTGGGTGCACGGCGGCGTGGCGATCGCCCTTTTGAGCCTACCCGCCCTGATTCCCTTGGCGGCGCAAGCCTTGCTCCATCTGATGCATCGGCTGGCCGTGACGCGATCGCCCCGTCCCTTTGTCGAGCTGGCCTATGGTTATTTGCCGCTGGTGCTGACCGGCACCCTGGCGCACTATCTGCGGTTATTTTTGACCGAAGCAGGGCGGGTGTTGCCTGTGGGGGCGGCCACGATTGGTCTATCGGGTGTGAGCCTACCGGTGGTGGTCGCGCACCCAGCAGTCATTGCCTTTTTGCAGGGGACGGCGCTACTCGTCGGAGCGCTGCTGTCGATCATCCTGACGCAAAAAATTGCTCGCTACCCCCTGCGGCTCATGCTGCCTCAGCATCTGGCTATTTTGGGTTTGACGGTCGGACTATGGCGCCTAGTCGTTGGTATTTGACAGTGATGTTGGCCCAGAGCAGGGTTGTTCTAAATTTGGGGGAATGTTCACAGAGGGGGCCTGACCCAGTCCGTAGATTTGATCGGCATGCCATGGTTTGAGCGGGCAGCGCGGTTTGACGAAACCGTCCAGCCAGCCCACAATCTCAATCAGGCAACGGCGATCGCCTACCCCTGCTGACTTTAAGTGCATTCGCATCGGTCACGTCAGATGGATTGGCACCGAGCAGCAACTGGTAAATCATCCCAGTTTTCAGACTAGGCATTATTCGGATTTGAGCTCACTATGTACGACTGCATTATTGTTGGGGCGGGACCAGGCGGCGGCGCGGCGGCCTATCATCTGGCCAAGCAAGGCCACTCGGTTTTGCTGATTGAGCGGGAAGCGTTACCGCGCTATAAGCCCTGTGGCGGCGGCGTCTCCCCCCAAGTGGCCGAGTGGTTTGACTTCGACTTTTCACCCGCCATTTCGGTCCGGGTCAAGCGCATTCGCTGCACCTGGAAGATGACCGACCCGGTTGATGCGGAGGTGCCCGACGACGAAGCCCTGTGGATGGTGCGCCGTGATCAGTTTGACTATTTTTTGGTGCAGCAAGCTCAGCGCCAAGGAGCCGAACTATGGCAAGAGACCAAGGCCAAAGGGATCGAATTTAAGGGCGATCGCTGGCAGGTCGAAACGTCGCGCGGGCCAGTTGAGGGCCGGTACCTACTGGCTGCCGATGGCGGACGCGGGGTCATGGCCAAATGGTTGGGCTTTACCCAGCGGCGTCACTTGCTGGCCGCCGCCGTCGAGATTGAACCGCGCTTAGAAATGCCGGACGAGCCGCTGCTTTACCTAGAAATGGGCATGGTGCAGCACGGCTACCTATGGAATTTTCCGAAAGCGGATGGCTATTCCATCGGGGGGGGCGTCATGCGAGTGGGTGACCAGCGTCGTCAAGATCTGCGAGCGCCCATTGCTGACTATGCCACCCAGTTTGATGTGACGATGTCGCAGCAAAAGGCCCACGGGCACCCCATCTTGGCGTGGGATGGCGACCAGCGACTGCATACCCAAAACGCCCTGTTAGTGGGGGAAGCTGCCTGCGTGGTCGATCCGTTTACGGCAGAGGGCATTCGGCCCGCGTTGTTTAGCGGGGTCAAGGCGGCAGCGGCAATTGACCGAGCGATCGCGGGCGACCTCAACGCTCTAGAGGGCTATACCCACGTGATGCAAGCCGAATGGGGGCAAGATATGCGCTGGGCAAAACGGCTGGCCCAGGTGTTTTACAAAGCGCCGAAGCTGGCCTATCGCATTGGCGTCAAGCGGCCCAATGCCGCCCCGACTATCGTGAAACTGTTTAACGGCAAGCTGGGCTACAGCGAAGTCGCCCAACGCGCCATCAGTCGCCTCAGCGGCGGTTTCCTCAGCGGTCTTTCCAACTCTTAGCGCTCGGAGTGATCGCGTTCTGCCAGATAGCGAAACAAGCGCTCGAAATTTCGCCCCCTTGCGCCGCTGCTCCCAGGCTCCATTCCCCTCAATGAAGAAACGCATCTAGGTCACGGCAACCAGCTTAATGGCCTAGTCGCGGCGCAACAGCTGCACGGCATCGTGGCCATCAATATCTGACAAAAAGACCTTGACCACTTCATGGCGAGCAGTGGGCACCGCTTTACCAACAAAATCAGGGTGAATCGGGAGTTGCCGATGGCCGCGATCAATGAGGACTGCCAGCTGAATCATTTCTGGTCGGCCATAGTCAGTCACGGCGTTGAGGGCAGCGCGAATAGTGCGCCCACTAAAGATCACATCATCCACTAGCACCAGCGTTTTGCCTGACAGGTCAAAGTCAATGTCAGTGCGCTCGGGGGTGCGAATGCCAATACTGTCGAGATCGTCTCGATAAAAGGTGATATCCAGCGTGCCGAGGGCCACGGCAAAATTTTCTAAGTGAGCAATTTGTTCGGCTAGCAAGTGCGCGAGAGGCACGCCCCGAGTGTGAATGCCCACTAAAGCAAGGTTGTCTAACGCTCCAGCACGCTCCACAATTTCTGAAGCGAGGCGGTTGACGGTGCGCCGCAGTTCTTCTGTGGTGAGAATGTCAACAAAGCTAGCCATCAGTTAAAACTCATAAAAGCTCAAAAACAATCAGTTCACAGTGTGGGCACGGCTCAGCGGACTGCAAAGAGCAAGCGGACGGTGGGTTGGGTTGGTGCCGCGATCGCCCAATCATGATGTTTGAGCGGCGGCCTTTTTGGATTATCCATCACTTACCGCTTTCAGGGGGCTCGAACGCTGGCCAAATTCGATTGTTAGCCCGATTGCTCCACACAAATCCTATGTGGTGAGGGGCTCAAAAATAGCAGCCTGATCGCAGGGGAAAGCTTTCGCATCGAG
Organism: uncultured Halomicronema sp.; assembly: GCA_937899725.1. Lineage (GTDB taxonomy): Bacteria > Cyanobacteriota > Cyanobacteriia > Phormidesmidales > Phormidesmidaceae > Halomicronema. The sequence goes on along the minus strand of CALCCA010000112.1, from coordinate 49,568 downwards.
CCCTTGCCTAGCCATATGCCCTCAACACAGGGGCGGATAGCGCAGGCTGAGGAGCAAGCTGCCCCCGACGAGCCAAGTCAAAAATGACCACCGGGTGAGTCGTAACCCTTGAGCAATCAGGCCAGCTGTGATTGGGCGCAGCGGTTCACCCAACAGCGGTTTCTGTTTGACCGCACCACGATAAACATTGACGCCGCCCAACTGCACGCCCAATGCCGCCGCGTAGGCGCATTCACTCCAGCCCGCGTTAGGACTGGGATCGGCCGCCGCATCGCGCCGACACAAGCGCCATACTCGGCCTGGCTGACCGGCCAGCAGCGCCACCGTCAGCACGGTCAGACGGCAAGGTAACCAGGTCGCCGCATCTTCTAGCCGGGCGCTGAACCAGCCCAAATCGGTGTAAGGGGCGGAACGATAGCCCACCATGGAATCTAGCGTGCTGAGCGCTTTGTAGGCGATCGCCAGACCCACTCCCAGTACCGGCGTGATCGCCATGCCCACCAGCGCATAAAACAGCGGCGCCATCACGCCGTCGGTCGCATTTTCGCTAATAGTTTCCATAACGGCGCGCAAGATTTCAGTGGCCGAGAGGTTCTGTGTGTCACGCCCGACGTAGAGTCTGAGGCGGTTGCGCGCTTCGGGCAAGTTACCAGCATGGAGCGGTAAGAGCACGTCATCGGCGGCGCGGCGCAAGCTCCGGCCCGCCAGACAGCTCGCCAACATCACTGTGGCTACCCCGCCGCCCAGGAGCGGATGTAGCTGCCAGGCTCCCGAGGTGAGGGCGATCGCGATCGCGCCACTCAGTACGGGCAAGCCTAAACCGAGTCCAACCCCCAGGCAACGCTGCCCCAAGGGACTTTTAACGCAATTAAAGACCACCTGCTCATAGGCGCGAATCGCCCCGCCCATGACCTGCACCGGATGCAGCCAGCCCCAAGGGTCGCCAACCACAAAATCGAGCAGACTCGCCAACCACAGGACAAAAATTGGCCCACTACACCACAAAGCTGGCATTTTCTCCTTGAGCGGCCTGCCAGCTGCGGGCATCGTAGTACAGGTCTTCTAGCGAAATGCTAAAGAGCGCCGCCTTCATCTTTTCGTGCAGCCGTTTCCAAATGCTGAAAGTCACCCAATCTTCGGCCTGGGCTAGATCAGGCTGATAGTGAGGCAGCGGCGCGACAGTCTCACCCACGGCCTCTAAGATTTCACCGAGGGAAATATTGGCCGCGGTCCGGGCCAGCCGATAGCCGCCCTGCGCCCCCCGCACAGAGACCACCAAATTCGCTCGCCGTAGCTCAATCAGCAGTTTCTCTAAATAAGGCGCAGGTAAATCTTGCCGCTGGGCGATCGCGTTCACTGAGGCGAGACCGCTAGCCGATTGCAAACTTAAATCCAAGAGCGCTTTAACGCTGTAATGCCCTCGCTTCGTTAGCTTCATGGCGATTTCCCGATCTCAATGGCTCATTTAACTTAGCCCATGGGATGGCATTGGTAGGAGGGCTGTGACGGCAGCCGCGATCGGCGATCGCGACACAGGCCTACGCTGCCCCTTTGCCGTGCAATTTCAACCCGCTTCTCCACTTCCCCCATTCGTCGCTTCAGCCAAAAGCCACGGCGTCATACCGCCATCGCCTCCACTCACCGCGACTTACCTGCTGCAACCAGAATCCAATGACAACAGTGAGACCACGTGGTCGACAGTTGGGGAATGGCCAGGACTGAGATTAATTAACCCGTCAATGAGCAGCGTGAAAACCATAAAGATTACGCTCTGCCAGTACTGGATCGAGCTAAAAATTCCAGACTCAGACTGCGTTATTTAACAATTAGTGTTCAGTGGTTTGATAGTTACCTTCTACACACATCACGTCAAAATTAGTCGTTCACGCTTCCGATTCTGCGCTATTATTTTTGCCTTGATCAATGAGTTCGGTGGATTAGTTCAATCAGCCGCCGGAGCAAATATCTCTATTTTTCATAATCAACATTAATGCTAAGAAACGCAATCTGATAGATCTGTTTTTTGATTTTGGGATTACAGTTAACGGCGGTAGGATTTGCAATATTTTTAATGCATCCTTCGCTATGTGTACGGAACTGTTGTAGATCACGAGACATCAACAATGGCTGAAAAGCAAAAGGTTGAGATGCTAACTGGACAGGCACTTGTCCAAAAAGTAAAGGAATTAGAAGACTACACCAAAGAGGAAAAGGCGAAGGCGTGTGGCTATTACACCATCACCAAAAGTGGGGCCGAGCGCGTCAACATGATGAAGTTCATGAATGCGCTGATTGCCGCTGAAGGGATCGAACTTGATAGCGAACAGAGCACGAACGGACGCGGGGGACGGAGTGCCAGCTATCGGATTACGGTGCAATCTAACGGGAATTTGCTCATTGGCTCAACCTATACCAAACAGATGGGGTTGAAACCGGGGGATGAGTTTGAGATTTCGCTGGGTCGTAAGCATATTCATCTCAAACAGCTCGGCGAAGACGATGCCGAAGACTAAAAGATTGAATCGCATGGCTCCTGACGGCGAGTCTGGCAGTCATCCGGTGGGGCGACGTTAGCATCTCGCCCAATATGCCAAATTGGCTTGACTTGATCAGGGCGCTAGCTGCAGTTCCTAACTCTCTGTGCTTCAATTTCCCAGGGCTGTTGCGGTGCCCATAGTTGATTAGATTGATGCGACCCGTCAACCTCGTCACCTTAAAAGGTCAAAGATTTTGAGGGGTTGCTCAACCATCTTGGATGCCGCTTAAGTGCCGATTTGCCACGGCTGTATGAAAACAAGTTGGTCGTCGCTGAGGACGTTTTGCGGATAGCTGCCGTTTCATTTGTGTGTCTGCACTGAGAAATCGATATGACCATCCCGTTTATTTTAGAAATCGCGATCGGCTTAGTTTTTATTTACTTAACCCTGAGCCTACTGGCGAGTGAAATTCAAGAAATCATTGGCACGCTACTGCAATGGCGGGCGGAGCATTTAAAGCGATCGATTGAAGTGTTGATTGCGGCAAATGACGATGAGAGCAAAGAAGCGGCACAGGCTTTTGCTGATCAGTTGTACGACACGCCAATTGTGCGGAGCTTAAACCAAGAAGCCACTGGCCCCATCGCCGGTTTCTTTCGGCTGATCAACCAAATAGTGGGTCAGATTTATCGCACAATCACTCGCGCGCGCAACGTCTTTGGTGACAAAACCAGCGGCCCCTCATACATTCCCGGCAAAACTTTTGCCCAGGCACTGTTAGAAAATCTGCAGATCGAAGATTTGAGGAAAGTCTTGCTCGAAGGTCGACTTGGGCGATTTGTGGAAGACAAACTGCTGCTGCCACTTAATCACATGGTCAATGATCTCAGAGCCAGCACGGCGAATGAATTTTTGCTCAATGCCGAATTTCGCGATTTAGAGCAGTCAATTGGTCAGCTGATCAGTGATTTCAGAGAAAAGCGCACGACGCTATCAGAAACTATTGATCGGCTGGTTTTTCGGCTGGATGAGTTTATTGCTGCTGCGCAAGACGTCTTGCCCGACAATCACCATCTCACTGAGACCTTTATGCGGCGACTGCAGTATCTCAAAAAGACTTTGGCCAGCACCACCTTAGATAAATCGGCCCTGATAAAAACGATTCAGCCCAACTTGCAAGAACTCGTTTCCATTGTCGATCGCAGCAGCCCAGCCTACTACGAACTCAAAAGCTTAGTCGGCAAAGATGCGGGGATGGCCAAAGCCATTATTAGTCGGCTCGACAGCCAAGTGTTTCCGAAAAGTCTGCAGGCCAATCTCATTTCACTGGCCGAAAAGGCGCGCAGTTCGTTAGCCGCAACGGCGAGCGATACCGTGCTCAGCACCATGCAAGATCTGAAGGATGATTCCGTCAGCAATCTCAAGATCTATCTGGCCGATCTCGAAAGCGACGTGCAGTCTCTGGGGATAGAAGTCGAGGCGTGGTTTGATCGAGGCATGAATCGAGCTTCTGGCGTCTATCGCCGCAATGCCAAGGCAGTGAGCCTTTTGATTGGTTTCGCGATCGCCATTTCACTCAACGCTGACTCGCTGCATATGTTAGATCGGCTATCGCGGGATCCGGCGATTCGCAATGCCGTTACCCAAGCCGCTGAAGAATTCGCCACGGCCAATCCTGAGGGCGCAGCAATCGCGCAGTTAGAAGAAGAAGTGGACAGCGTCCTGAGCGGTTTACCGATTCCGCTGGGCTACAGCGAAGCCGTGACCGACAAGCAACAGTTGGCGCAAGAAAGCTGGTTCGTGCCCTTGATTCCCCGCCGGGCGATCGGCTGGTTAATCACTGGCTTCGCGCTCTCAATGGGGGCGAACTTCTGGTTCAGCTTGTTAAAGCGAATTGTGAACGTCAAAAATTCGGGCAAAGAAGAGGGCGAAAATAAACGAATCAATTAACGGCCAATCTCAATTCTCAATGAGTGGGCTGTCGATGGTCGAACCTGTAGATTAGCCGATCGCGGTGGCCCAGTCTTTCGCCCAATTGAGATGTTTATGCACCTCTTCTAACGTGCTGGCCTCGCTGTAGAGTCGCAGCACGGGCTCCGTGCCACTAAAGCGGATGAGCAACCAGCTCCCATCGGCCAGCGTCAGCTTATAGCCATCGATGGAGAGACAGTGGGTAACCGCTTTGCCCGCCACGGTTTGCGGACAGTTGGTCTGCAACTCTTGCAGCAGCTGATCGCGGATGGTCATGTTGGGCAGCGGCAAATCAATGCGATCGTAATCAGAAAAATAGCCCGTTTTTTCTTGCAGCTGCCGATAGCGATCGCTCAGGTCCATGCCTGATTTCACCACCGCCTCCAGCACATAGAGGGCCGACAGCAGGGCATCCCGTTCCGGAATGTGGTGCCCATACCCGACACCGCCCGACTCTTCGCCGCCGATCAGCGCCTGTGACTCCAGCATGCGATCGGCAATGTATTTGTAGCCGACAGCGGTTTCATGCAGCGGCAAGTTGTGGAGTGCCGCCACCTGAGGAATCAAATTAGAACCACTGATCGTTTTGATCACTTCGCCCGAGTAGCCGTGCACCTGCGTTAAGTGGTCGATCAGGATAGGAATCAAAATCTGCGAGCTGAGAAACTGGCCCCGACCATCGACCGCCGCGATGCGATCGCTGTCACCATCAAACACCAGGCCAGCCACCAAGCCACCCGCCACTTCGGGCTGATAGGCGGCAATCTTCTTCAACATGCGCTGCAGATACTTGGGCAACGGTTCTGGGGCGCCCCCTTCAAACAGGGGATCGGCGTCGGTGTTCAACTCTTGTACTGGCTGACCGAGCAAGCGGGCGAGCCCCGTCGCTGCCGACCCATGCATGACATCGGCAAACACCGTCAGCTGACCATTGGTGATCGCCGCCTGAATCGCCGCCAGATCCACCTTCGACTGCAGCTCTTGGCAATAGCTGGCCCACGGATCAAAGCGCGTTAGCTTACCGGGCTGAGCTGCTGGAGTAAAGGTTTGATCTAACTGAGCTTCTACTTTTTGCGTGACCTCTAGGGGCACCGATCCGCCAAAGGCACTTTTGATTTTGAACCCGTTGTAAGCGGCCGGGTTATGACTGGCCGTAATCACGACCGCACCCAGAGCACCCTGATCTTTCGCCGCCCAGCTAAAGGCTGGGGTGGGAGCAAAATCCTCTGACAACATGACATCGAAACCCTGCGCCGCGATCGCCTCCGCTGCCGTGCGGGCAAATTCGGGCGAGAGAAATCGGCGATCGTGCCCCACAATCACGGTGTTGCTGCCGGTTTGTTCGCCGTAGCACTGCTTGAGCACGTGGGCGGCCACCTGCGCGACCTGCTGCACACGCTCAAAGGTGAAATCAGCCGCCATCATGCCCCGCCAACCGTCAGTGCCAAACTTGATGGGCTTATGAATAAAAGTGGAGGGGGAGAGTGCGATCGCCATATAAAGTTCCTAGGGAAAAAGTGCATATAACCCTGCACTCAAGAGTTTACCCAAGCTATCCGGGAATTCACGAGAGATTTTGCTCGCGCCAGCCAGCGCACCCATGCCCTGAAAGCCTCCTAAACTCAGGCTCCGTCTGCATCACAACGACTCTTCTGCAGCCTCGTCCCCTGCCCCCTACCCTCCAACCCCCGACCCTCCACCCTCCACTCCCCGACTCTCCCCTCCCCACCTCCTACCCCTTACAGTGCTTAAGGGGAGATCACCAGGTGGTGGATGCGCTTTTTAGGAATTGATTTGGGCTGGCAGTCTGGCGGCAGCGGCGTTTGCTGTCTGCAGCGCACCGCAGCGGGGCTAGAACTGGTCACGCTGGCACACTATGCCTCGCGGGCCGACGTTTTAGCGTGGATTGATCGCCAAGTGGCACCCGATGAGCCCGCCCTGATTGCGGTGGATGCGCCGACCCTCATTCCTAACGCAACGGGGATGCGGATTTGCGATCGCCTGGCCCACCGCTACTTTGGTAAATATGATGCGGGCTGTTATCCGGCCAATCGCGATCGGCCCTTTGCGGCCACACTAATTGACTTTGGCTTAGCACTCGAGGCGCGAGGATTTCGCCATGCACCCACCATGACGCCCCAGAAGGTGGGCCGCTATCAGATTGAGCTGTTTCCTCACCCCGCCACGATTCACCTGTTTCGGTTAGAGCGCATTTTGAAGTATAAGAAGGGCCGGATTGCCGCGCGGCGGCAAGCGCTCGACCAGCTGCGCAGTCTGCAAATTGCCACCTTTCCGACCCTGACACCGGCCTTACCGCTACCGGCACAGGTTTTGCCGGCAGTGCCCAGCGGCGGTCAGGCGCTCAAGGTCGTGGAAGATCAGCTCGACAGTGTGACCTGTGCCTATGCCGGGGCTCACTGGTGGTGGTGGGGCTTGGCTCGCAACTGGGTATTGGGCGATGGCGCAGCGGGCTACATTGTGGTGCCCGCGCCCTACGCCGATCAGATCTGTTCCTCAGAATAAGCTGCTGACACAAATCGGGGCAGGGATGCTTCTTAAAAGCCGCCCCCAGAATAGACAATTTTCTGTGGGGTTTTGGCCCGTATGTGTTTAGCGTAGTCTGTGATCCCCCGCTGCGCTGCCCCCTTAAAAAGGGAGCTATTCATGAGCTGGCTTTGAAGTCCCCCTTTTCAAGGGGGATTGAGGGGGATCTAGGAGGATGCTGGGCTAAACAGGTAGTTTGGCACTGCCAAACCCCTGCGATCCAGGACTCACACTGGCGCAAAATCGAGTGGGTTTTGGTCGTGGCGATGTTTAGGCGAAATTTCGGGGCCTTGCTGATCGCCAACGAGGGCGGCGGTGTGTTCTAACGAGGCGCGGAGGCGCTTGGCCGCATAAATCGACATATCGCGGGGCACGCTGATGCGATCGCGCAAATATCGCAAACCTTTATCCGTGCCGGGGGGCGGCGATGTGGTTTCGCCCGTCATCAGGTGAGTCAGCGCACAGCGCAGGGCCGGGTCAAACGTGTCGCTCTCTATCGGGTTGACGCGCAGCAGATTCGGGCGATGCCGCAACACTCGCTGCAGTGCTTCGGCTCGTGCCGACTCCGGTTCGGGATAGGTGACATCGGGCAACCCCAGCCACGGCCCCTGATCGACCCGCTGCTGATAGGCCAGGGTTGGGGGTTCGCCGTTGTCATAGCAGCCGCCCATTTGCGGCGGCAAATCATGCACATGGGTGTGAAAATCGCTCTGGGTACCGCGATAGGTGGAGCGGCTCTCTAGCCCGTCAAACCAGACCGACAGATGGGGATTCGCTTCCCGTAGGGAATAGCCTTTGTAGTAATACAGGCTGGCATTCATGCGCTCGACGTAGGGCGTGAAGATCACGTCAGCCGTGCTGAAGGGATCGAGAAAGAACGGCCCTGGTGTCTGACTGAGGGCGTCTTCGACCTGGGCGACGACTTGAATGAACTGCTCGCGATTGTGCTGTTCTTCGCGGGGCGATCGTGACTGATAGCACAACCAATAGCACCAAGCGCGAAACAGCAGCCGTTCGAGCTGGCGCAGGGGCATCACTTGCCGATCTTGCATGCCGTAGGCCAGCGGCCCAAAGGTACGCTCTAGGGCCAGCAAAATGTCATCGCTTTCGGTGATCAGGCGACCATCGAGTTCTAGGGCCGGCAGCATGCCTGAGGGAACTTTGCGTTTGTACCAGGCTTCCTTCTTGCCGTAGCAAAACATCGTGATCTTTTCGATGCGATAGGGAATCTGCTGTTCTTCCAGCCAGAGCCAGACTTTTTGGCAATAGGGACACCAGGCATGATTATCGCGGTAGAGCGTGACGCGCACCGCCGACTCGTCTTGGCCAAATAGCCGCAGTCGCGCTTGGGCATTGGTCGGGCCATTGACGCGGTCGATCGCGTAATCTGTCAGGGTTTCCAGCTCTTGCCAGCTCAGGCACTGCGTCGCCATAGGGTGATATCTCTGAATTCACGGGCTCGTCAGTCTTACGATAACGTGCGGCGGCTGACTGCAGGGCGGCGATCGCGGTTCTCCTTCCCGCTGCTTTTTCCGGGCAGCAGCAGCGTTCTGATCGCGCGATCGCGGGGGATTTAGATGAGTCAGCAGTCGGTCGGTTAACTTGGCACAATAGAGAACAGGTTGCCTTGAGGGAGTCCATCGACCTTGACTTTCCGACCAAAGCATCCCTGTTCGCATTTATTATGCAGTGACTTGTCTCAGTAATTTTATTGATTGAAGGCGGCTGATTCGGCCACATTTAGCAGCTTTTTAAAACCTTTAAAGCCCCACTATGAATATTAAATGGGTGAATTACGGTGAGATCGGATAAGGCGTTGCCCTTGCCGAGCGAGGAAAGTAGTTGACCTGATTGCTTAGCTGATGGCCGTTCAGGGCGCAGCTATGGAGCCCTGAAGCGACCCCGGCGCCCCATTGGCGATACCCGTTATCCCACTCATTCTCCACGCCCGACCCTCTACTCTTTCTACCCCGGCGCCCCCTATGAAGACCTTGCCTCCCGTTCAGACACGGTCAACGGCCTCGCCGGAGCCGACCCAGCCAGCGGTCGGTTCCGTGCGTTGGGCCACGTTTGTCCTCATCAGCATTGTGGTGGGTGCAGCGGGCATTGCGATCGCCTGGTTTGCGGGCCAGTCGCAAATTTCCAGCATTTTTGCGCAAATCGCTGGCATTCAGGCCAATCCACCCGTGTGGGCCGAAGCACCGATGCTGGCTGGGCGCTATCTGCTAGTCCCCACGGTGACACTGTTTTTGGTGGCCTGGATGATTACCAAAGTGTCCCCGAGGCCCCAAACCTGGTCACGGATTATCGTGATCGCGATTCTGCTTGGGCTGCTGTTGCGCTACTTATCTTGGCGCATTCTCTCAACGCTCAACCTCGCGACGCCCCTGAGCGGCACCTTGAGCATTTTGTTGCTGGTCATGGAGCTGTTAGGGGTGACGGGCAGCATTATTCAGCTGGTACTGCTGCTGCGGGTGAGCGATCGCCGCCCCCAGGCCGATCAGCTGCAGGGTGAGGTGATCGCGGGGCGCTATACGCCAAGGGTAGATGTGTTTATTCCCACCTATGATGAGCCAGCGTTTATTCTGCGACGAACGGTGATTGGCTGCCAGGCAATGGACTATCCCGACACCACCGTTTACTTGCTGGATGACACCCGGCGTCCTGCCATTCAAGCCTTAGCGGCAGAACTCGGCTGTGAGTATCTCACCCGGCCCGACAATCACCACGCCAAGGCCGGTAACTTAAATCATGCGATCGCCCAGACTGCAGGCGAGCTGATCGTTTCCTTTGATGCAGATTTTGTGCCCACTCGCAATTTTCTCTGGCGCACCGTCGGTTTTTTTCAAGACCCGCAGGTGGCGCTAGTGCAGACGCCGCAAAGTTTCTACAATCCTGACCCGATCGCTCGCAACCTCGGACTCGAAGGCATTCTCACGCCTGATGAGGAGGTGTTTTATCGCCAGATTCAGCCCATGCGTGATGGCGTCGGCGGAGTGGTTTGCTCGGGCACGTCATTTGTAGTGCGCCGCGCCGCGCTCGAAGCAACTGGTGGCTTTGTGACTGAGTCCCTAAGCGAAGACTATTTCACCGCTGTGCGGCTCGCGGCCCAAGGTAACCAGGTCATTTATCTGGAGGAAAAGCTCAGCGCGGGTCTGGCGGCAGAGACGATCGCCGCCCATGCCACACAGCGAATTCGCTGGGCTCAGGGCACGCTGCAGGCGTTTTTCATCGAGTCCAACCCGCTCACCATTCCGGGGCTGACGCCGATTCAGCGGTTGGCCCACTTAGAAGGGCTGCTGCACTGGTTTAGCAGCATCCCCCGCATTGTGTTTCTGCTCATGCCGCTAGCCTATACGTTTTTGCAGGTGATTCCGATTCAGGCCTCAACGGCAGAGGTGCTGTATTTCTTTTTGCCTTACTATTTGGTGCAGCTCACGGTGTTTAGCTGGCTAAATCATCGAGCCCGATCGGCACTGTTGTCCGATGTCTATACCCTCGTGTTGGTGTTTCCTTTAGCCGCGACGGTGATTCAGGCCCTGCTGCAGCCCTTTTCTCAAGGGTTTCACGTGACGCCCAAGGGCATCAGCCGCCAACGGTTTGTCTTTAACTGGAAACTGGCTTGGCCCCTACTCATCGTCTTTTTTCTCACGGCGATTAGCCTCTGGCGTAATTTAGGCTGGTGCTTAGCGATGATGGGCGGCAGTGATTACTATCCCCGCGGGTTGGCCATCGGCTGGATGTGGAGTGCCTACAACCTCATCATGCTGGCGATCGCCTTGTTGATTTTGCTGGATGTGCCCACCCCCCAGAACGACGTTTGGCTCGCGTTGCGGCGAGTCGTGCGGCTGGTGGTAGAAACGCCCGAGGCCACGGGGCAAATTCGGCTAACGTCCTGGTGGGGCGTCACCGAGCACATGGCCGAAACGGGGACCGTTATTGCCCTCACTCAGCGGGGGCTACCGCCACTGGCACCGGGGGAGGAGCGCAGCGTGACCTTAGTGATTGCCGAGGCAGCACTCTCGCTCCCCGGCAAACTGATTGAGACATCAGATCAGGAAGATTTTCCGTTAGCGATGGTGGCCTTTGAGCCGCTGACCATGACCCAACAACGACAGCTGATCGAAATGCTCTTTTGCCGTCCCGGCCAGTGGAAGCGGTGGAACTCGCCGGGTGAATTGCGATCGCTATGGATTTTGCTGCGCGTGCTGTTTCAGCCTCGGTTTCTCACCGGCAACCTCCGCATTAAGCCCCTGCCCACGACTCAAGGTTGAGCACAGTCGGTGCGCCACAGGTTGGCGGTGACACCGGGCAAGGAAGTCGCACAGTCATAGGCTTGAATCAGCTCCCCCGAGGGATAAAACAGCAGCACGGCGCGATCGCCCTGAGGCTGGGGCAAGTCTGGCGCATAGGTGACTTGAAACGGGGTCTCTGGGGAGAGGTAGTAGCTCAGCGAAATCAGCTCACCCAGCAGCACACTGTTTTTTTGCGACAAGACGAGGGGCTCATCAACGGTCGCGATCGCCGCCGCGATTTCCTGGTTAAAGGTGCCGGTGCGCTTATTCCACCAGGTGTCGGCAGTAACCACGTGATAGCTGTTGATGAGCCCCCAGCTCACCACCCCCACGACACAAAAGGTCGTGACGCGGCGCCGGGTTTGCAGTTGCAGGCCCAGCCATCCCGCGATCGCCAGCTGCGCCGCCGTCATCGCCGGAAAAAAGTACCGCGTTTCCGATGAGAGGCGACTGCCCCGCACCAAATCACTGCCGATGAGCACAGCGGTGGGCACCACAGTCAGCCAGATCAGCAACCAGGCGGTGGTCGGCGGCAGCTGTCGCCAGCAGCCATAGAGGCTGACGCCGATGAGCACCAGCACCAGCGGCGGCACGAGATACGTGTAGGGATGATTGAGCGGCAGGCTGGGATCGATCAGCAGCGCCGAAAAATGCAGCCCCCAAAGTTTGACTAACAGAGCACGCGGAAAGGCATCCAACGTCCAAGCGGTCACTTTTTGGAAGCGATCGGCCTGAATCAATAGGGTCAGAAGCCAGGGGGCAAAGAGGAGCCCCGCCGCCGCCATCGCTGTGGCGAAAGTCCACCAGCGGCGGCGGGGCAGCACCACCAGCGCATACAAACTGTGGGCTAAGGCCACCAGGGCCGACAGCAGCGAGGTATAAAACAGCAGCGCCGTGGCGACAACATACAACAGCCAATTGCGCCGAGTCGACTGTTGTACTGCCCGCAGCAGCAGCCAGCTCGACACCACCGTCAAGCCAGTCCACAGACTATATTCCCGCGCCTCTTGGGCATACAGCACCTGCACCGGCGAGGTCGCAAACAGCAGCAGGGCAATGACGATGGCCGGCTGCCGCGGGCCAAACAGGTCACGGGCAAATCTTGCTATCGCCGGAAATGTCAGCCAGCTCAGCACCATTGAGAGGCTCCGAAACGCGGTCACGGAGGGGCCAAACAGCTTGACCCAGCTCCACTCTAAAACGTAGAACAGGGGCGGATGTTCCGGGTTGCCGACTAGCGATCGCCAGGTATCGGCAAAGGTGCTGTCAGGGGCAAAGGTCTGATATTGCTGCAGCGTCGCAGCCGTAAAGGGCAGGCCGGTAAACAGGCTGGGTTCGACCAGATTGCCCTGGTAGCCCACCACCCGCAGAGCGGTATACACCTCATCGTGCCAAAAAACTTTACCCGATAGCTGCAGCCATCGTAGTAAAGCTCCTAAGATCACGCCGAGCACGATCGCCCAGCCAGCACGCGATCGCAGCAGGTTAAGTAAAGGAATAGCCAAACTTACCAAAGTTGGTGAGCAGCGCCACATTGACATGCTCCAGCGCATCCATCAGCCAGGGCACTTCTTTACACATGCGGCTTTCGTGGTAGTTAAACAGCACGGTCATCCGATTTTCTAACCAGGGCTTCACCGGGCCACAAAACAGCACGATCCGCAGCAGTAATCCGACCGTCAGCGTATGGCCGGTTTCCCTCAGGAGTTGCCAAAACCGGCGGAAAACCGGCTGCTGTCGGCCTTGCACCACCAAAAAGTTCAAGAGCTTTTGGCAGGTCGTGATGATGATGAAATTAGTTAGCCGTTGGCCGTCAAAGTCACTGAGGGTATCCCGCAAAAATTGCCGCAGCGCCTTACCAAAATGATTGTTGACATATTTGGGGTCAGCATCCGCTAGCGGCGACAGCAAATATTCCAAAAACTCCTCTTTAAAGTCTCGGAAAGAGCGCACCGTTTTGCTGTAGGTCTGGAACATTTGAGCCAAATCTCGGTGGCTACGACTCCCTTCTACCTTGCCGGTGTAGTAAGCCAAGGCCTGATTCAGCTCCGTCGCAGAGAGGCGGGTCGGGTTCGGAATATGGCAAGTTGCGCCTTGCTTCTGTTGGTGACAATACCGCGCGAGCTTGACCCCCAACGTGGCCTCAGCATCTTGGCGCAGTTTGCCGACCTGAGCTTTTTGATGCTGGTCGCTGTCTTTGGTCAGCAGGCTGCTGTCATACAAAAACGGATAGCGCTTGAGCTGTTTGGCGACCGGCTGATCGGCTAAGGGCGGCACCATTTCGGGAGCCGGCGCGTCAATCAGGTTAGCAAACCGGCGCAGAGCCGCGTACTGGTCGGTCGTGGTAAAGAGGCGACCTAACTCACGCACCCGCTGGGTCTCAGTCTCCTGGGTCGGCGCTTCCGGAATGGTCTCAAACATCTGCACCAGCGCCGGCACCGCCCAATGATTTTTGGGCTCCGTTGACCAGGGGTTAATAAGCGTATAGCTACAGCGGTTGAGGGTGTACTTAAACTCACGCTCAGAGTGGGGCCGATGCGCTAGCTCGACTAAAGCTTCCCAAACAAGCGACTCGGGATGAGGGTTAGCTTGTATAAATAAATCTTGGAAGCGGCGCAGCACATGATCAGCGGATTCCTGCTGCCGACATTGTTTGAGATAGAGATAGAGGTGGTTTTCAAGTTCAGACGCCGAGGCCGCCTGATGACTTGACCACGACTCGTAAGAATCCATATTGCTCATGCTGGCAGATTACCCAATTCAGTTATAAAGATGCGGGCGATAAAGAGCGCTGCAAGTTGTCATAGAAACGCTTAAGCGCAGAGTACAGATCGATTCACGATTGCAGGAAGGTGAAATGACACTTTTATAGGTGTCCCTGCTGAATGTGTAGATGCCATACCAAAAATCATACCTATGAACCGTGCGGCTGTCGTCCCACATGGACAAAGACTACAGTTCTCTGTAATCGCCGCTGCAGAAAATCACAGCGGTTGAACATCAAAAAAAAGGAGGGCGTCAGCGCCCTCCTTTTTTAACGAGTTCCCGTTAAACGTAGCTAAGAGGCTAATCGACGGTAAGGGACCTTGGTGGCAATATTGATGTCCGCTGTCGTCACGCGGGCGGGAACTTTCGACATCGGCTGAATCTTCCGAGCCATGTCTAAGAACAGCTGAGGATTGCCCTCGGTCGGCTTTTTTTCTTGAGGCACAAAGCGCCGCACTTGAGTCTGCCAGATCGCCTGAGGGAAGCCCAGAATCGAACGGTAGTACTCGTCGTAGCGAGGCAGTCGCAGATTAGTCGGCATTTCGCCTTCTTCGCGACTCGCCAACACTCGCCGCAGCTGATAAGGCACCAGGTTGAAGCCAAAGTTGTTGAGATACTCATCGCTGTCTAAAAGCTCATCCACAAAGCCTTGGATGCCCTTGGTAGCCACCACAATCGACCAGGCAATTTTTTCGCGATCGCTGTAAACTTGACGGCCCAAAACTCGCTCTACGCAGTGCTCAACAAATCGATAGTTGTTGTTTTTCTCGTAAAAGCTGTTGTAAAAGGTTTTGGACAGCAGGAGACCGCGAATAAAGTCACGCACGGTGATTTGGCCGTTACGCAGTTGAGACTCCAAGAAAGGCTCGCGGTCCCACTTGAAGGCGTGGAAAAAGATTTGGCGATAGGCCGCGTCAATCAAAGCGCCCATACTGGTCGAGTCCAGCAGGTCGTCAGTGCTGAAAACGCGAGGCTGTTCGTCACCGCCCACGTCGTACCCAGCAACTCGCTGGTTTTGGCTCGAGGGGGAATAATTCAACAATGGAAGCGCCACGTCTGAATCTCCGATATCTGAGAATTTTTCACAATCGTAATGCCAATGATAGGGGAAGACGGTGAACGCCTCTGGAGATTCTGAACAAATCATCACAGAGCTTAACATTCGATCTAAGGCAGGCAGCGCTTTGCTTTGAGGGCTTTTGGGCGAGGCTTCAGCGGCACCAAAACCTAGATTAACGGCGGGTAAATCTCTGGATGCTGAGTTCTGATACCTTTCTTTACCAGCCCCAAACCGAATACTGAGCGGTCGGCAGCTCCTCAACAGCAGCGGCAGATATGGCGGCGGGCGGCGGCTCAAGATCAACCCGATTTTCAATGCAGAAGGAAGCCGTATTCGACAAGCCAATGACGGTGCTAGTGCGGATGCGGGTAGATGGGCTCAGGAAGTGAAACCGCTCAACTGAACTCATGGTGGAGTAGTCGGTAGTGAGCAACAAACCGTCTTGGCGATCGACCGCATAATGACCGACCACCGGCGCGGTTTCGGCATAGCCTTTTTCTCTCAAGAGTTGCCCGGCGGCATCATTATCGGCGTCGGGCACTAAAACCAGGACGGTGGCACCGGTTTGCTTTTGGTCGGCGTCGTCCCAGGCCATCGAGCCTTGCCAGCTCACGGCCGCGCCACCGATCGCGCGACTGGGGTCAATGTCATGCATCGCACAAATCTCAAGCACTTGAGGGGCCGTGGCTTCGAGCACCGAAGCGGTGATCTCGAGTTGGCCCAATTCCGTGCGCCGCATTGCAAGATGGTGAGTGGTGCGTTGAGAAATCCAACGCCCTTCACTCATCCGAAAGAAGTCCATTGCTTTCATAGGGGAATCTGATATGAGTAGCGTGATTTTTAGTTCTGTATCGATATTGTAAGGGTGAGCGTGGATGGAGAGCCGGACTTGATCAATCACAGCCGCAAGAGTCAGGGGTCAACGGGGCGATGGCGGTGGCGCTATGGGCTGCTGGGGGGCGCGATCGCGCTGTTATGTATCTGGTGGTCGAGTAGTGCCGTGGGGGGCCCAACCGACTCCCTCCCCCCAGCGGATGAATCGGCCCCGGCCTTGACGTTGCCCGAGGCTGATCTGCCTCGTAGCCTGCAAAATTTGGCCCCGAGCGAGTGGTCGGAGCTGTTTGACAGCCCCACGACCGAGGTTGATATCGCCGCCATTCACCTCGATGGCCGGGCGGTATTTGATGTCGCGGCCCCCTCTGCCACCGTGGGCACGTTGACCGCCGTTGAACGGGCGCAAGAAATTGAGCAGCGGTTGGTCGACATGGCCCAGGAGTTTGTCTCTATCGAGAGCCTGGAGACCTTGGTGGTTGATTCTTACACTGATCCCGAGAGTAACCAGCCCATCATAGAAGTGAACGATTCGCCATTAATGACGGTGACTTATCTCGATGCCCGCTTAGATGGCTCCAACAGCTTAACCGTCAGAGCGGCTCAGATGGTCGAGCAGGTGACCGATGCAATTCAGCGCTACAGCGACGAACGGCAGCCCGAGTTTTTATGGCAGCAGATACGTTGGCTGCTGGCCATGCTGCTCATTACCTTGCTCGCCAGTTTCGCCATCAGTCACTTCGCTCACGGTCTCAGCCAGCGCCGCCAGCAACTTAAGCAAGGCGAGGGGGCGTCCCCCGCTGACTTGCCGCTAACCCATCCCACCCGACCCCCGGCGGTCAACCCGGTGCGCTTAACCCTGTTGAAACGACAGCAAGTCAATAGCTTAGGCATGCTCCAACAGTTTTTGCAGCTGCTGCAGGTGGCCCTTTGGCTCGGCAGCAGTTTGCTCGTGGTTGGCTTTTTCCCTTACACCCGCTGGCTACAGCCCTTGGCGATTGGCGTGATGCGACTACCAATTCGCTTTCTCCTCGTTTCTCTGGTGGCTTACGGGTTGATTCGCGTTTCTGGCCTTTGGATTGATCGGCTATTTTTGGCTTTTCAAGGACGCACCACGGCCACGATTGAGCGATCGCAGCGACTGGTGTTACGACTATCGACCTTTTCCCAAGTGATCAAAGGCATTGTGGCCTTCGTCATCGCCAGTATTGCCGCCTTGACAATGCTGAGTTTATTGGGCTTCAGAGTGGCTCCCTTACTAGCTGGGGCCGGTTTACTTGGTTTTGCCATTTCATTTGCCTCGCAAAGCCTCATTAAAGACATCATCAACGGCTTTTTAGTGCTGATCGAAGATCAGTATGGCGTCGGTGACGTCATTACCGTGCGTCACCTTTCCGGTTTGGTCGAAACGATGAACCTGCGCATTACCCAACTACGGGCCACCGATGGCCAACTAATCACGATTCCTAACGGCCAGATTGACATCGTGCAAAATCTGTCTAAAGAGTGGTCTCGCGTCGATTTAATGATCCCGATTGGGCTCACGGCTAACATCGATCAGGCACTGGCCATGGTTGAACAAGAAGCCAATCAGCTACGTCAGGATGCAATTTGGGGGGCGCTGATCCTGGAGCCCCCCTTGCTCTTGGGGGTCGATGAACTGAGCCACGCTGGAGCCACTATCCGTATTTGGATTAAGACCCAACCCCTCAAGCAGTGGGATGTCGCACGCGAGTATCGGCGTCGCTTAAAAATTGCCTTTGAAGCGGCTCAGATTCCCCTCGGCGTACCGCAACAAGTAGTGCAGGTTGCTCCCTTAGAGGCCGCAGACAGGGGACTGGTGGGCACCAATGCGGCCCCAAAGGGCGTGACCGAAACGCCCTCGCACCCCACCGTAATCCCCTCACCCCAACGGTTACCCTAAAGGAAATATTGTGCTGAGTTTGCCATGACTGCTGCAGACGAATCGACGCCCCTCACGATACCGCCCCCACCGGTCACTCGCGATCGCTATTGGTATTGGCGCGGTTGGCGCATTCACTATCAGGTGATGCCGGCGGTGACGCCCCAGCCTCATCAGCCGCCGGTACTGCTGCTCCACGGTTTTGGGGCCAGTCTGGAACAGTGGCGCGATAATGCGCGGGTGCTGGCCCAGTCACGCACGGTTTACGCCCTCGATCTGTTGGGATTTGGCGATTCGCAAAAGGCTGCCGCCATCTTTAACGCCGACCTGTGGAGTGCTCAGGTGCATGACTTTTGGCAGGCGTGGATCGGGCAACCGATAGTGTTAGTTGGCCATTCTCTGGGAGCACTGGTGGCGTTAAACAGTGCGGTGGTTTATCCCGGCATGGTGGCACGGCTGATTATGCTAACGCTGCCCGCCGCCCGCGAGGAACTGTTGTCAGGATGGCTGGAGACGCTATCTCGCACCGCCGAGCGGTTGTTTTCAACGCCGCTCCTAATTCGACCGATTTTTCAAATCTTTCGGCGACCGGGGATGATTCGGGGTGTCCTGCGGAGCGATTATCAAGTGCGCGATCGCGTCGATGAGGCTTTGGTAGAGCAGTTTGTCCGGCCCACGTCAGAGCGCGGTGCGGCCCGCACATTGTGCTATCTGGTGCGGTCACGCACCGAATTGCAGTTCACTCCTGAAACCCGACAGTTGATTCCGCAGCTGACGATGCCGACGCTGCTGCTGTGGGGGCAGGCTGATCGCGTGATTCCTCTGACGTGGGGCCAGCAGGTCGCGCCGTTAAATCCTCAGCTAACGTTGACGATTGTGCCTGGCGTCGGCCACTGTGCCTACGACGACAAACCTGACCTCATCAATCAGACTATTCTCGATTGGCTCGATGCCAGGCCGGTGTTGAGCCCGGTTCAGACCTAAATCCCAATTCTTTCGAACGAACGCGTCACGAGAGCGGCGAGTGCCCCGTACTCAACGGTGTTAAAAATTGCGATGGGGAGATGCCGTGCTGGTGTTCATTGAAAAGCCAGTGTTGGGAAACGCTTGAGGATTCGCCTTTTGCTGTCGTGATCGCCAACGGCGAATCGCGATCGCCTGCCGCTGAATCGGTGTGACGTGGTGGCTGCTGGTCACCGCTTCCAAAGACGTCATCTCTAGATTGGGCAGCTCTGACTCGTGGGGCCGGGGCTGATAGCTTAAACCCGGCGCCAGATCGTTGAAATGCTCTTCGAGGTACAGAACCCGCATCACATCATCCACCGTCTCATAGCGATCGATCACGTCAGGGCATAACATTTTATTCAAAATGCTGGCAAAGTGATCGCTTACTGCGACTAGATGCCGCCAGAGAATCGCCCCCGTTTTAGGGTCAGAGTCAAACTCAGCGGGGGTTTGCCCCGTCAGCAAAAACAGACAGGTCATCGCCAGCGCATAGATATCACTGGCATAGGTGGGGCGCAGCGCCTGCTGCTCAGGCGGGGCAAACCCCGGCGTGCCGACAAACTGGGTGGCAGGATGCTGGTAGCTACCTTCATCGAGCCCGCCTAGACACTCCCGCACGGCACCAAAATCGATCAGCACCAAGCGGCCATCGTCAGCGCGAATAATGTTGGGGGGCTTGATGTCGCGATGAATGATGCGGCAGCGATGAATAAACTTGACGACGGGCAGCAGCTCTTGCAGAAACTGCTTGACCTGCAGCTCATTCTGGGGGCCAGAGCGCCGGACTTCTCGCGTGATCACCTGACCGGGCACATATTCTTGCACCAGATAAAACCCATCGTTGATGGTGAAGTAATCGAGCAGGCGAGGAATTTGAGAGTGGCTGCCCACTTTGGCAAGGACTTTGGCTTCTTTGCGAAAGCGGCGCTTAGCCCGCTCAAGGGCTAGGGGATTGCTCACTTTTGGGCACAGCTGCTTGATCACACACAGCGGGCTGCCCGGAATCCCCCCATCTTGAGCCAGGTAGGTGACACCAAAACCGCCTGAGGCCAGCACTTTCACAATTCGATAGCGATCGCGAAACAGTTGCCCCGGTCGGTGAAGCAACTTGCGGCGAGACTGGCGTCCACGTGAGTCTCGATAGTCCGATAATTGGGGAGGCGATTCCTGCATGGTGGCCAGGGTGGAATAAAACAATGCCGACAACGGACAAGCATCTCAAGGTTACACGGTTTTTTGGGGAAGTGGGGAGATCGCTGCGGGAGGAGAGACGACGGCAGCTGTCACCGGCAACCAAAACTGAAAACGGCTACCCTGGCCAACAGTGCTCTGCACCTCAATTTGGCCGCCGTGCAGCTCGATTAACCGGCGACTAATGGTTAAGCCAATGCCAGTGCCCCCTGAAGCGCGATCGCGGGAGCGATCGGCCCGCCAAAAGCGATCGAACACATGGGGCAGGTCAGCGGGGGCAATGCCAGGCCCTGTATCTTCCACTGCCACCCACAGACGGGGACCATCGAGCCAGGCCTGAACGGTCACGTGACCGGCTTGAGTATGGCGCAGCGCATTATTCAATAGGTTCACCAGCACCTGCTCAATACGCTCGGCATCCACGGGCACGCGGGGCAACGACGGCGCACAGTCGAGCTTGAGCTGCACGGCCTGGCCCGGCAATCGCTGATCGGCAAATCTAGCCACCACCGAAGCCAGCAGCTCGCCGATATCGGTGGGCTGCAGCGTAATGGATAAATAGCCTGATTCCAACTGAGACAGCTCCTGCAAATCGTTCACCAGCCGCTGCAGCCGCGTAGTCTCCCGCGCCAGCCGCTCATAGACCTTCGGATCAGCCTCTAGCGTGCCGTCGGAGAGGGCTTCGAGATAGCCCTTAATAATCGTCAGCGGGGTCCGCAGCTCATGGGATAAATCACTAACCAAATCGCGGCGACGCTGTTCAACACTTTGCAGGTCAGCCGCCATGTGATTAACGCTGTTCGCCAGCTGGGTCAGTTCCAAAATTTCATAGTCGGGCAGTCGTCGTTCTAAATCACCAGCGGCAAAAGCCCCCGTCACAGCCTCAATCTCTAGCAGTGGCTTGACAACCCGCTGCGACAGCCAGTAACTCAGGGAGCTGGCCGAAATCCCCCCCAGCAGCGCTGCCCAAAGCATGCCTCGCCCCCAGGCAAACTGAAAAACTTCGACCAGCTGCCCCTGCACCTGGGCCATGCGAAAGTTTTGCCCTTCAATACGCCGCAGCCGCAAGACAAACAACCGGGGTGTATAGAGCCAGCCCACAGCAGTCAGGGTCAAAATGCCGATCGCTAAAACGATCAGATGGGCGCGAAACAGACGACTTCTGAGGCTGGGCTTACTCATAGCGGGGTGGCGTCATCCTCAAACTTATAGCCCACCCCAATCACCGTTTTGATGAAGGTCGGCTGGGCCTGATCGGGCTCGACCTTTTTCCGCAGGCGGGCGACATGGGCATCGACGATGCGCTCATCGCCATAAAAGTCATCCCCCCACAGCTTCTCAATGAGCTGAGGTCGGGTCCAGACTCGACCGGGATAGCTGACAAAGGTGGTGAGCAAGTCAAATTCTAGCGTGGTCAGCGAGAGCGTCTCGGGAGGGGCGTCGGGGTGCGATCGCATGGCCAAGCGCTGCTGCGGATCGAGCTGAAAATGAGGACTCTGCAGCTGCGGAGTCTGGCCACCTTGACGCAGGCTACGGCGCAGCAAGGCCCGCACCCGCGCCACCAGCTCACGCGGACTAAAGGGCTTGACTAAATAATCGTCGGCCCCGGTTGATAGGCCAATAATGCGATCGAGCTCTTCTCCTTTAGCGGTCACCATTAAGATGTAAGGATCTTTGTCACCGGGCTTTTGACGAATCTGGGCGCAGACCTCCAACCCATCGAGGCCGGGTAGCATCAGGTCTAACACCACGACATCGGGCTGCAGCGTCTGGGCGAGCTGCAAGGCCTGGTGACCATCCCGACAGAGATGTACCGTAAACCCTTCTTTTTCCAGGTAGAGCTTAATCAGATTGGCAATCTCTTGTTCATCATCGACGACCAGAATATCCATAGGTCAGGTGTGGGAGGGAGAGGATGCTGTTATTTTGGCCGCACGATCGTCGTCATCGGCCACCGTCGCCACAATTTTTCAACCGGCTAACGTTAGCTCTATGTTAAAAGACTATGTTGACTGAGGAGAAAGCCCTCACTGCCGTCAGATATCGCGCCATGGCCCTACCGGCAACCGGCCTGGCAGGCCTAGCAAAGCGATCGCGACCGGGTAGCGTTGATTTGTATTCACTGCCTCGATTCAGAGCCACCGCCATGCCTAAACTTCCGCCCAAAGACTATCGTCAAGCCGTCGAGTTTCCGCAGCAGCTGACGGTATCACCGATTGGCGTGGTGCGATCGCCCTATACCGAACGTCACGGCACCCCGAGGCAGGCGCAGTTGGCCACGCCGCCAGCGGCTTATCAACCAGCGATCGCCCGCATTGAGCTGTTTCCCGAGATGATTCCCGCGATTGCCCTCAAAGACCTCGGCGGGTTTGACTATCTTTGGGTAATGGCCTGGCTGCACCTCAATCATCATTGGAATCCCACGGTGATGCCGCCACGCGGGCCACGCGTGCGACGGGGCACGCTGGCCACCCGCGCCCCCCATCGCCCCAATCCCATTGGCCTTAGCGCCACCCGCATCCGCCACATTGAAGGTACAACGATCCACATTGAAGGCATTGACTTTTTAGATCAAACGCCGGTTTTAGACATTAAGCCCTACGTGCCCTACTGTGATGCGTTTCCGCAGGCGCGCGCAGGCTATGTTGATCAGGCCGAACAAGCCACGGCAGCAGAACCCGATATTTTTGGGCAGGCTGGTCATCCCCTACAGCCATCCACCGCGACAGACGCGTCACCGTTAGCGGCAGAAGCGACTCCAGATGGAATGGGGAATTCTTTGTAAACAACACTTTTTGCGTTCAAAAATCACGTTAAGGTAGCGGTGTAAATCTGTGTCGCGCGTCCATGTCCGTGATTAAGTCTCGCTGCCCTGTCCCCCCTGAGCAGCTACCCATCAATCAATACGAAGACGTGCGTGACTCCTGGTTTTACGGCTGGGGTGGCCGCAGCCTCAAAGGCTATCTCAAACCGGTCGTCGTGCTCTGGATTTTGAGTTGGCTCGTCACCGGACCCATTGTCGGGGCCAGCTACGGGCCGAGTCGCTATCCGTTACCGTTTGGCTTGCTGGCGGCGGCGGCCGCCCTGATTCTGCCCGGTCTAGCCTTGGCACAGCTGTATGTGGGCTGGTTCCACGTGGGGCAGCGGCTGCAGCAAGCGGCCGTATTTTACGAAGAGTCGGGCTGGTATGACGGCCAGATGTGGCAAAAACCGGAAGACATTTTGAACCGTGATCGCCTGATTATGGACTATCAGGTCAAGCCGGTATTGCAGCGGGTGCGAAATACATTAGGTTGCTTGCTAGCCCTTGGAGTAGCATTAATCACGGCCTGGCAATTTTTGTGATTCGTTTATCGAGCAGTGCGTTTATGACCTGTCTATGTGGGAGTCTTAGCCATGACTAGGGCTAAACGGTATCAATCGCCGGAGCTTGAGGTGCAGCTGCTGCGCGAAGGCATTATCGAATCAGTGCATACCGTGCATGCCGTTGTGTGTGACAGCCGAGGGCGCCTGTTGTCGGTGGCTGGTGATGCCGAAACCGCCACCTTTATTCGCTCCGCTTTAAAGCCGTTTCAAGCCCTGGCAGTGGCGGCTTCAGGCACGCTAGAACGCTTTGGACTGGACGATCGCGACCTCGCCATTATGTGTGCGTCTCATCGTGGTCACATCGAGCAGGTCAGGCAGGCCTTTCATATTCTTTGGAAAGCAGAGTTAGAACCGAATCAGCTGCAGTGTCCAGTGCCCGCTGGTGGCAAGAGCCCCCTCGAACACAATTGTTCGGGCAAACATGCGGGGATGCTCGCCCTCTGCCAGCTGCATAATTGGCCGCTAGAAAGCTACTTGCACCGCAACCATCCCTTGCAGGTGCAGATTTTGGCGACGGTGGCTGACCTGCTTAAGATGCCTGCCGATGAGTTTATCGGGGCCCATGACGACTGCGGCGCGCCAACCTATCTGATGCCCCTCAACCAGATGGCAGCGCTGTTTGCCAAATTGTCCTCGGGCGACAATCTAGAAATGGAGCGAATTGTCCGCGCCATGACCCACCATCCTGAATTGGTGGCTGGCTCAGCAGCCTTCGACACTGAGGTGATGCGCCTGACCAATGGCGAGGTCGTGAGTAAATCTGGTGCCGAAGGCATTCAATGCATTGGGCGCGTGGGGCAGGGCATGGGGCTGGCCATCAAAGCCCGTGACGGCACCAAGCGGGCGAAATATGCCGTCGCCGTTCACCTGCTAAAACAGTTAGGCTGGCTGTCGCCCGACGTGTCAGAGGAACTGGCCGAAAAATATATGGTGCTGGGCGAATACAAACGTCTCGATGTGCAAGGCGATCTGGATTTGATGTAGCGTCATCAGCTCGGAATGTCCAGAACGTTCCGGCAATGTGGATGTTGTGAGGCATGGCAGTTTGATCGCCCGCCATGCCTCTTAACGAGCGGGCTTGGTTTGGGCGATCGGCAACTCAATCAGAAAGCGGGTGCCTTTGCCCGGAACCGATAGGCAATCGAGCCGACCTTGGTGGCGCTCGACGATAATTTGATAGCTGATCGGCATCCCCAACCCGGTGCCTTTGCCCACAGGTTTGGTCGTAAAAAACGGATCGAGGATACGCTGCTTGACCTGGTCAGGAATGCCCACGCCATTATCGGTGAAGTGTAGGTGAACGAGATCGCCCCCTGCGACCACCTTAGTCCGCAAAATGATGCGCGGCGATACCTGCAGCGAGGGAGGGGGTGGGCCAACCGCCTGTTTTTCCCATTTTTCGTCAATGGCATCAATGGCATTGCTGAGCAGATTCATAAAGACCTGATTGAGCTGGCCAGGGTAGCATTCCAGCTTGGGCAGCTCATCATAGTCGCGCAGCACCTGAATGGCTGGTCGATGATGTCGCTCTTTCAGCTTGTGGCCCAAAATGGTCAGCGTGCTTTCTAGGCCATCTCGCACGTCGATCTGTTTGAGCTGGGTGCCCCCCTGATGAGAAAAATCTTTGAGCGACTGCACAATTTCGGTAATGCGCTCAGTGCCGCCCCGCATCGAGCCTAAGATTTGGGGTAAATCGGTCGCCAGATAGTCCAGATCGATCGCCCGCAGCTTATGACTGATGATGGCCAAATCAACATCAGTGGTTTCTGCGCGATAGAGCGCCACCAGTTCGAGCAGGTCATTAACATACTCATCAACGTAGTCCAGATTGCCGTAAATAAAGCTAATGGGATTGTTGATTTCGTGGGCAACGCCTGCCACTAACTGCCCCAAACTCGACATCTTTTCACTGTGCACGAGCTGCAATTGCGCCTGCTGCAATTCTATTAAGGTCTGCTCAAGCTGACGCGCTTCTAAATCTTTGGCTTCCGCCAGTTGGATGGCATCTTCGGCCTGTTTGCGCAGGGTGATGTCACGCACGATCAGGGTATAGCAGTCTTCGCGGCGATCGCTCAAAAACGCCACCGTAATCTCTGCGGGAAAGGCCCCGCCACTGCGCCGTCGCCCCGTCACCTCATAGGGAGTGCCCTTGCGACTCACGGTTTCTAATAGCTGTTTGAGCTTTCCACCGGCGGGAGGACGGTGGCCGTTGCGCAGACTATGAACTGACGGGGGCGGCGGGGGCGGCACTGTGGGTGGTGAGATCGACTCAGCCGCTAACACCGCTGCCAGGGGTTTGCCCACTAGCAGGGTCTCTGACAGACCAAACATTTTGCGCACGGCTGGATTGGCGGTGCGAATGACTAAATCGTGAGCCGATACCGTCACAATTGCTTCGATCGCGCTCGCCACAATGGCGTCCGTTCGCGCCAGGGCCTGCTCGAGACTGGCGATGACGCGGTTATAGCGGGCCGCAATTTGGCCAACGGGGGTAAAGAGTTCGACCGGTGCCCGCAATTGCAGGTCACCCGTTCGCTGCTGACGACGCATCACCGTAAACAAATCGACCAAATCACTGACAGCACCATGTTCGGCCACATTTAGGCCGATATGCTCATCCCGCCGGCGAACGCGCAGGGGCCAGCGACGGTTCGTCAGCCACAGCAATAAAAAGGTGATCCCAAACGCCCACAGGCCCGCTGCAACAATGCCGGTTAGCTGTGCCCCCAGCTGCTCAACCCGACTCAGCCCCGTGCCCAGCAGCTCCAAATCCGCGAACAGCGCGACCGCCAAAGTGCCCCAAATACCCGCCGCCAGATGCACCGGGATGGCCCCCACCACGTCATCAATTTGCCAGCGCTGCAGTTGGGCTTCTGCCGCCATCATGCAAAGACTCCCGATCGCCCCGATGGCGATCGCGGCAGCGGTAGTGACCACATGGCAGTTGGCCGTGATCGCCACAAGCCCGGCCAGAGAACCGTTCATCACGGCATTCACGCGGAGCTTTTGTTGCTGCGCCAAACTCAGAGTGATCGGGGTGACTAACCCGGCAGCTCCTGCCAACACGGTGTTCGAGATGATGCCGGGTACCTGCTCATTTAAGGCCAATACACTGCCGCCGTTAAAGCCAAACCAGCCAAACCACAGCAGCAAAGTGCCGAGCAGCGCCAGGGGCAAGTCATAGCCCACCAACAGGGGCCGTCGTCGCTTACGAGAAAAGCGTCCGATGCGGGGGCCGACCAAAATTGCGGCGGCTAACGCGACCCAGCCGCCAATGCTATGCACCACCGTGGAACCCGCAAAATCCACAAAGCCGAGCTGGCCTAACCAGCCATGACTCGCGCCGCCATCGAGTCCATTCCAAGCCCAGTGACCAAAGACAGGGTAAATCAGGCCAGACACCAGCAGCGAAACCGCCAGGTAAATACCAAATCGCATGCGCTCAGCCACCGCACCTGAGACGATAGTGACTGCCGTGCTGCAAAACATGGCTTGAAACAGGAAAAATACCACCAGCCAGGTCTCACCCTGCCCGACCTCCGGGGCAAGCCTAGTGATCCCCAACCACCCATTGTGGGTATCGCCAAACATCAACGCATAGCCAAACAGCCAAAAACACAGCACCGAAATACCAAAGTCGGAAATGTTTTTGATCACGACATTAATCGTGTTTTTGCTCCGGGTCGATCCAGCTTCAAGACACAAAAAGCCTGCCTGCATCAGAAAGACCAAGCTGGCGCTGATCAGCACCCACAACACATCAATTAGCGATCGCTCCATACCCTTTAATCAACTGCGAATGGTGAAATTTTTAGCATTGCCCAAGCCTCTAGCCCGGTTGGCGGAGGCAGAGACTTCGGCCCCATGATTGGCCTCTCTAGCTGTTGATGGCCTAACGTCACCGCTGGGCGCATTGCGGCCCAGTATCGCAGCGGGTGTTGATGATCAATCTGGGGAAAATGCACGCTAGCGACTCATCGGTGGGGGACAAAAATTTGGACTGGGGGGCGATTTCTGACAGCGGTCGGAGAAAGCCAGAACAATGGCTCTTCGTCAGCCGCGATCGCGCGACTGGCAGAGGCGACAGACGCGAATCATCGGCGATCCTCCCCCAGCCCAGCTCGGTTCTCAATGCTTAGCCACCAGCCTTTCCCCAATCATTGACAAATTCGGCCCCGTG
This sequence comes from uncultured Halomicronema sp., assembly GCA_937899725.1. Lineage (GTDB taxonomy): Bacteria > Cyanobacteriota > Cyanobacteriia > Phormidesmidales > Phormidesmidaceae > Halomicronema. Next base: position 21,979 of record CALCCA010000112.1, on the reverse strand, counting down.
ACAGCTACACAGCCCACCGTTGAGGCTCAAGCTTAGTTAGCGCTGCAGCTAAAGTGCTGGGCCGATTGAGCAGACCGGCTGCCCCAGCTCCCTAGACGTGTAATGAACGCTGGGAAACTGTTACAGCCTTACGTCCTGAACAAACTCTAAGCAAAGCGATATCTTCATTTACAGCACTCTATCGTCGCAATCCGTATGGTTTTGGTTGCCAAGCCCAGACTGTTAGCGTTTGCCAACAAATACTGGGGTGACCTTGACCACAGAAAGACGTGTCAGCGATCACTTTGCTAGTGAGTGTGTTCCTAATTTGCCCCAATAGTAAGTGTTTTATCTCATCGCCAGATAAAGATATAGTGCGGATCTAGCAGGATTTTTGAAAGATCAAAACCTGTGGGGCGGTAAAGTTTGCCAAGAGCAGTTTTAATCGCGAAAACCCGTGCTTTTGAAGCGTGACGGCTGCCTACACACAGGCTCTTGGCAAGTTATTGCGAGCTGTCTAGTACCGATGCTCTTAACATCGACGATAACCTCGCCCCCTGCGCGCGCTCAGTTCTTCTGTGCTGCCCAGATTGCTGGGGAGCTGACCCTGATTTTTGACATCGGCCCGTGCTGAGGAACTGCAGCTAATACCAATTCGGCAAAATAGCGCTACTGATCGAAGATCCCTTGCTGTCGCTGCCCTGACGCCATCTGAGCAGGCTGCGCTACAAAAAAGGGAGCGATTGCATGCCTGGATGAGATGCCCCTTTTTCAGCTATTCCCCACACACAAGTTGCTATACGCTTTCCACAACGAGACTTTTAGAGGTCAGTTGTGATGGCTGTCGGGGCGGCATAACCTCACCTAGCCTTATGAAGGGAGAGGAACCGGAATCCTGCTTCACTGAGGTTCAATCATTGGTCAGATTGTCCAATAAACCTCTCCTTATTGTTGGCGAAGCCTGCCCGGCGGGCTTCGGAGAGGTACCGTAGGCGGTGAGGTTTGCCCACTCAAGCGTAATCTCAAATCCTCTACTGCCATCGCTTTGACCGACTTTTGCCTAAAGGATAGTTTTTGAAGGGATTGGGGAGATCACCGCAGCAATTCTATGGGTGGTCCAAACTTAGAGAATGGGTATTAGCCGGTTTTTATTGAGGTGCAACGATAGCACTAGCGCCACTTACTTTGCGCCGAGGTCAAAGCTTTTGACCTCGGCGCAAAGTGATATAGCTGGCTCACTCATCTGTGGATTCAGTAAGCCAGCTGTGCAAAGAATCTGAAGTTTGAACCCAGGGAAGCGAACCGACCATCTGAGGCAAGCGTCTGCGGGCTCTAGTCCGCTGCGCGTCGCTCGATGGCAGTATCGATGCCACACGGGTGCTACTCAAGCCGGTGGCGTTGAGCCCTGCGAGCAATCAACTCAGTTTAAGAGTTAAGCGATCGCGGCTGGGGGCGAAAGTTGAGAATGGGGCTGAGCAAAAGCATTCCCGGAAAAAACGCAAACACCAGTCCGTAAACGAGAAAACGTTCGACTGACCCCATCGTGGTCCACTTGGTTTTGAGATAAAGCAAAATCGCCGCCGGAATCACTAGCAAATAGGTGACGGCGAGTGCTCCGTATACGCCCAAAACCAACAGCGTATCAGTTGAAACTGGCAAGTTGTCTAGCATAGTGCTCTCAAATATTGACTGAGTGATGGGGTCACCGCCGCGATTAGCCCTCAAGCCGCATAACCGGCGTAAACATATTCTAAGGGCAAGGCGAATCAATCTAGAAAGATGATCAATTGGGGAGTTTCATCTGTAATATAGACATTCCTGACTGTCGGGATCGATAGCCAGGTTATCGGGGGCGTGGCGGAATGGTAGACGCTGCGGACTTAGAAAACTGAGCCTCAGTGGAGAAATCTGTTGAGTGGAAGCTCTCAAACTCAGGGAAACCTAAATCCGATTGGGCTGGACGGTGAACGGCCACGCCAGCGGACAAGGCAATCCTGAGCCAAGCCAACGGACTGTAGCGGCGATCGCCGTACTTCGTTGGAAGGTGCAGAGGCCCGACGGGAGCTACCCTAACGTTAATGACGAGGGTAAAGGGAGGGTCCAATTCTCAAAGCCAAAATCATTCGCAAGACTGGTTTTCGGCAGCAGCGAAAGCTGCGGGAGGATGAAAATCCGTTGACTTTAACGGTCGTGAGGGTTCAAGTCCCTCCGCCCCCATTCATTGAAAAAATTGACTCTAGATAATAATCTTGAAAGAAGGGATCTCCGTAAATCCCTCATGGGTCTCTAGATACCATCCATAGTTTTGCATCTTTGATGAGCTGTACACCTCCATCTATAAGGAACATGGGCGATCGCTGATTTTTGCGATCGCAAATTGCCCAGATTTTTTCTAAAAGTTCTCTTTGTTTGAAGTTTATCCGCAACTTTACGGATCTTTTGCGCGGAATCAGTCTTGCCCAGGCTGAAGACACCTCTACAGCTCGTTGTACTGAGCTTGTAGAATCAGGTCGCAGTACCCTGTGATTTTCGTGAAATCGCTCGGGTCTCGACGTGATCAGCCATGTTTGCTGATTGTTTAAGGCCTCTAAGTTCACAGAGGGCCACTTTTGGGATAGGTATTCGCATGGCAGGGGTTGCAAATTCTGTGTTGGATCATAGCCAAGAGCAAGGTTCTAAGCGTTCTCGGCGGTCAGGATTGACCCTGAGAGACGCTCAAGAAAACATTTATAGCTTTCTGCTCAGCATTGTTAAGCAATGGGAGCCAGAAGACGTTCTCAACCAATTTCAGCAGCTCTTTTTTGAGTATGGCGAAACCGCTAGCTCCGACGTCTCAGCCGCGATGTATACGCTGCTGTTCAGCAATGACGAAAACGAATTTCACAATACGCTGAAGCGGTCTTGCTACATTCTGATCAACAACTGGGAAGTCTCCCGCCAATACAACTCCATTCAAGCGTTAGTCGATCAGTTTGATCAGCCCAATCTATTTCGATATACCGTCTCACCCACGCTCAGACGCCTGCGTGAGTGGATGCTCGACTTCATTGAGAGTGGTGATTTTCAGGAGCTTAAGCTATTCGTTGCGCGCTTTGCGGGCGAAATTGATACGGGGCCTTGGACTTCGCGCTACACCTCGTATCTGCTCGTACCGCAATACACCAATATCGAAAATCCGGTTGAGCAAAGAGAGGCAGCCAGAGCCCTATCACGCAAGCTCAAAGACCGCTACAAAATGGAGCTGGCCTTATATACGGCCCATTCTCATCAAAATTCTGTCGATGGTGAAAATCAACCTAAAAATCCCACGGTGCTGGGCGAAGGGGCCTTGCGGTTGATTAAGGCCATCGTGGCCCGTAAAGGGCAATTTGGCTATAAAAATTTAGCGCGTCTCTTTCTTGAGCAGGTCAAAGATCTCAGTTACGCGAACTTCAAAAAGAGCTTGGTGGAATATCTCACCTACTCAGTCAAACAGCCTGAAGTCGTCAAGACTCTCAGACAGCATCTCAGTCAAAATCTCGATCGACTTTACATAGAGCGCGATCAGGATCCGGTGGACACCTCTCTGCAGCTGCGCACCTGCAACCGCATGATTGACTGCTTAATGACGGAAGATCAGCGATCGCCCTCGGCCCTGTTCACCTTATTACTCTCGCAGAGCAGCTCGATCTTACTGGCCATTTTGTTGCTCAAGCTGGTGCTGATTTCTAAAAGCTCGCACCACTATCTAGAAGCAAGAATTGCTGATTTAATTCGATATTACGAGCAGTTTCCGCGCGATCAGTGCAGCTGGGTGATCAATTTTTTGGAAGTTTTTCAGGTGACCTTTGCCATTCACGCTGAAAATGTCGAATACAATCTCATTGCTCCCGGTCAGTCTCCCGAGCAAGCGGCGCAAGCCTACGAACAAAAGCTTTGGAGCAAAGAAGAGATCGAGGCCTGCCGCATATTTTCGCGCATGATATCGGCCCAAGATACCAATACTGAAACCTCTTCTTAACGGTCATTACGAGGTTAATAGCCTTTATAGGTCGTCAGTGACCACCGAGGCAGTCCTTTTTAAGAACGATGAGGCTGTGAGCGAAGCCAGTCAAACTGTCACAATCACTTTTGGCGACCGCTGATGGGATGAGTATCGTAAAGATGTCTTGAAACCTTCAACACATCTGCGGGCATGATGGCATGACAAACTCTCCTCAAAATCCAATTCTGCTGGTGCCGGGCATTGATGACACCGCCCGGATTTTTGACAAGATGGTGGCCTATTTGAGCGATCGCGGCTGGTCAGCTATCCACCCGCTCAATCTTCAGCCGAGTAACGGGGATGTTGGCTTAGATCATCTAGCGCAGCAGGTGCAGCAGTACATCGATCGCCACCTGGCTGATGCCGACGCGATCGATATTGTCGGGTTTAGCATGGGCGGCATGGTCAGCCGCTACTACATTCAGCGGTTAGGGGGCGGGCAGCGAGTGCAGCGATTCGTCACGCTCTCGTCACCCCACAACGGGACGTGGACAGGGTATTTGCGACAAAATCCCGGAGCAAGTCAGATGCGACCCCACAGCGCCTTCTTGCAAGACCTGAACCAGACGATGGATGAACTGCAGCAGGTTGAGTTCACTTCAGTCTGGACACCCTATGATTTAATGATTTTGCCCGCTAATAGTTCTCAGCTCGCTGTCGGTAGGATGATTCAACTACCGGTGCTGGGCCATCCGCTGATGGTGACCGATGCGGGATCGCTTGCCACCATTGCCGATATCTTGAGCGGACAGCCTGCCCCGCAGCCCGCCTCGGTTTAACGCGTCCTGAGCGGACGTCGGCAAAGCCGGCCCTAGCTGAGCAACTGTGCCGCTAGCAGCGCCGCACAGTTGCTCGACCGGTTCTTCAGGCCTACCGCATCACACCGCTCAACAGGAAGGTAGGGATTGGTACGGCCCCTCGATTCTTCTAATGCCAGGGGTTACGCTGCAGACAATCGGGGGCTATAATAACCAAGCTGTCTCTTTGAGACACTCCTTGGAAGCGTGGCTGAGCGGTTGAAAGCGCCTCCCTGCTAAGGAGGTAGGGGGGGTAACCTCCCTCGAGGGTTCGAATCCCTCCGCTTCCGTTGTTTTATTCGATCATGGCCCCTAGCCGCCTGAACGCAGACTATCAATTTTGCGCACGAAGAGATCACTCAGCATCGTGATGACGCGACGCTTGCGCAGTTTGATGTTGGCGGTCACTGACATGCCCGACTGCAACGGCAGAGTTTCACTCAGAGATTGGGTCTCTAGCTCAATTTCGACCGGAAAGCGGTAGAACGGGTTGATTTCGTCGGGAGGCAAGGCGTCTGAACCGATGTGAATCACGGTACCTTCGACATCGCCAAACTCACTGAAGGGAAATGAGTCAATGCGGACGTCCACTTTCAACGGCTCACCGCTGTCGCTAAACCGCTGCGTGACAAAACCGATATCGCGGTTGGTCACAAACACCCGAGCCACCAACGTGTCATTGGGCACGATTTCTAAAATGGGCTCGGTGGCGTTGGCAACGTAGCCCGGCTGGTTGGCCCTCAGGTTAAAGACCTGACCGTCTAAGGGAGCCTTAAGTTCTTGGTTATCCAAGGCAAACTCTAGCTGGCTGACTTGGCCAGTGATTTCTTCTAGCTGCTTTTCGTTATCCACCACCACCTTGGTCAGCTGGCTGTCGATGTTAGCAATCTGGTTATCGTTAGCGGCGATGCGCTCCAGCAGTTCTTCGTTAGAGACGACGGAAGTGCGGCGCAGTTCTTCTTGAGCCTGATCGATCGCGAGCGTGAGGCGCTGCTGCTCTTCTTGCAGACTGTTGACTTCAGTTTGGCGGTTGTTGACTTCTTGCGCTTGGCGCAACCCCTGCAGCTCGGAGATGCCGCCCTGTTCGACCAGCGGTTCGATCCGGCCCAAAATCTCTTGCTCTACCGATAACGCCTGGATAGCGTTACTTAACTGCACTCGCACTTGATCTAGCTGTTTGGCTAGCTGCTCAATTTCGAGCCGGTTGATCTCCAATTGGGAATTGATATCGCCGAGAGAGGTTTGCACTCGCTGGCGCTGACGCGGCGATAGGTTGACTGCGGTTAAATCCCCCCGGAGAATCGCCCGATAAAGTTCGTTCTCTTCCACCAGGGCGACGCGGTTGCTGGTCAGGCGTGCCACCTCTGGGGCGACCGTTGTGGGCGCTCCCTCAAGCTCAGGATCGGGGCTCAATTGCGAGCGGTAATAGTCGTTTTCTTCTACCAAACTATCGCGCACCTCTTGCAGCGCTTCTAACTGCGCCTCAGTGGCCTTGGGATCAAGGGTGACCAGCACATCCCCCTGCTCAACGCTCTCGCCTTCGTTGATCCGAATCTCTTCGACGACACCGCCGACAGGTGCCTGCACCGGCTGCACGACCCCTTCTGGTTCGAGCTTGCCTTGAGCCGGAATCGCCTCTTCGATTTTGGCGAGGCAGGCCCAAGTCACGGTGGAAACCGTAACACCCACAATGCCCCACACGACATAGCGCGCCCAGCGGGGTGACTGCCGCAAAATTACCGATCGCTCAAAGTTAGGCGAATTCGGCAGCGGGGCTGATGGCGGTGGGGGCGGCGGGGCCTGACCGTTCTGCATCCGGCCATTAGACAGGTGCCCGTTTTGTGATTGACCGTTTTGGGTAATGCGTGAGCCGGGGGTCATAGGTCATCCTTAGGATTAGCCAGGGGAACAGTACAGTTTTGACACAGCTGCCTCAGCAGCGGCTTGGGCGTTTACTCAGGGGTATGAATCTGTTGTTGATACAGCGTGTAGTAGCGACCCCTCAGTGCCATCAACTCTTCATGGCTGCCTTGCTCAACGGCGGCACCGCGATCCATTACTAGAATAGTGTCCGAGTCCTGAATTGTGCTGAGGCGGTGGGTAATGAAAAATACTGTACGGCCTTCACCCCAGTCTTTCAGGTGATTACAGACTTGCTTTTCGGTATCGTAATCGAGGGCACTGGTGGCCTCGTCTAAAATCAGCAGCCGGGGATTGTGCAAAATGGTGCGGGCGATCGCGATCCGCTGGCGCTGTCCGCCCGAGAGGGAGGCCCCCCGTTCTCCCACCCGGGTGTTGTAGCCCAAGGGCAAATCCATGATGAATTCATGGGCACAGGCGATTTGCGCCGCCTCAATGATGGCCTCGGTATCGGCGTCAGGGCGCGTCAGTGAAATATTTTCTTGAATGCTGCCTTCAAACAGCAAGCTGTCTTGGGGCACGATGCCCACCTGCTGCCGCAGCGAATACAGCTCCACCTTGCTGATGTCGTATTTATCGATCAAAATACGACCCGATTCGATCTCATACAGGCGCGGCAAGAGCTTCATCAGGGTGCTTTTGCCCGACCCGCTCTGACCGACGATGCCGACAAACTCACCGGCGGGAAATTCCAGATTGATGTTGACCAGCTGCATCGGCCCCGTGGGGCCAAACCGAAACGCCACATCTTCATAGCGCACGGTGCCTTGAATATCCGGCATTTGAATCTGATTGCGACCTTGGTCTTCGGCTTCGCAGGGATGATCCAAAATGTCGCTCAGGCGCTCTAGCGATAGCGCCGTCTCTTGGAAGTTTTGCCAGATTTGCGCCAGACGTAAAATCGGCGCGGTCACATAGCCCGAGATGATCCGGAAGGCAATCAGCTGACCTAAGCTCAGCTCCCCCTGCAGCACCAGGTACGCGCCGACCCACAGCACTAACAGGGCCGAGAGCTTGTTCAAAAAGTTGCTGGCGGCTCCGGCAGTGGTGGAGGTCAGCACCGTGTTGAAGCCCGCACTGACGTAGCTGGCATAGCGTTCTTGCCATTGCCAACGGGTACGCAGCTCGATGTTTTGGGCCTTAACGGTTTGAATCCCTGACAGCGCTTCCACCAAATAAGATTGGGTTGAGGCATTGCGCTCCGCCTTTTGGCGCAGTTGTCGCCGCACAATCGGGGCCACCAACACAGTCAAAAAGACAAAGAGGGGAATCGTCGCCAGCGCCACCAGGGTCAACAGCCAGCTGTAGATGAACATGACCACGATGTAGAGCACCGAAAACACGGCGTCTAGCACGACGGTCAGGGCGGTACCGGTGAGGAACTTGCGAATATTCTCTAGCTCGTTCACGCGGCTAGAGAGTTCGCCCACAGGCCGTTTGTCAAAATAGCGCAGGGGCAAGCGCAGCAGGTGATCGATAATCTCCGTGCCCAGCGTCATGTCGATCCGGTTGGTCGTATCGACAAATAAGTAGGTGCGCAGAGCGGTTAAGAGCGCCTCAAAGACCGCAATCACTAACAGAAAGACGCCCAATACCTGCAGGGTATCGGTACTGTTTTGGACGATCACCTTATCGATGATGACCTGCACCATCAACGGGTTGGCCAAGCCAAACAGCTGCACAAAGAACGAGGCGATCAGCACTTCCACCAGTACCCAACGGTACTTTTTCAGGGAAGGCAAAAACCAGCTGAGACCAAACCGCTCTTGGGGCGTTTCCCGGGTGGTTTCGAGCAGTAAAACTTCGCCTTCGCCGCCCCAGGTTTCTTCAAACGCTTGGGGCGATCGCTGCACGATCCCCGCTTCAGGGATTGCCAGCACCCGCGTCTTAGAGCTGGTTTCATACAAAATGGCAAAGCCCTCTTGCCAGGCCACGAGGGCCGGAGTCGGCAAGCGGCTGATGGCGCTGGCAGGCACCTTCGTCAGCTGCGTTCTCAACCCCATGAATTCGGCTACTTTGCCCGCTAAGGGCAGTGATAGCTGGCCCAGGCGATCGCGCTGATTGGTCAGAATGCGCCGAATAATATCGCGCCGAAAGGGCATGCCAAAGTGTAGGCTGACCATCTCCATGCAGGCCACCATGCCTTCCACGTCACCCCGGCCCCGCACAAAGGGATACTCCGGAATGGCCCCGCTCGTATCGGGCTCCGCATCGGGCAGCTGAGCCGGCGCGTAAGGAATCGCGTCGCGGTTACTGCCAGCCGTCGGCGCTAGCGCCCCACCATTGGCCGCCACCGCTGGGGGGGGAGACACTGGGGGCGGCGATAAATTGGGCAAGCCCACCAGACGCGCCCCTTGGGGACTGATGACATCTAACTCATGGCCCGCCCACTCAAGGTTGAGGCGACTGCCCATCGGCTGATTGATAATGGTGCCGCTACTGACAAACCACATCAGCTCGCCGTCAGCATCCATGCTGAGCGCCCGTTTGCCGTAAGGCAAATAGCGCACGACGCCCGCTTTATGCGTCCGCCGAGAAAACAGGGCCAGATCGCCCACATCTTCGGCCTGTTCGCTAATCTGGCGCGCCAACAGATCAAAGACTTCGGCCAGATACAGCTGGTTGCGCAGGGCTTGCGCAAAGTCCTCATGGCGATCTAACGCTTGTTGAAAGGCCCCCATCGAAAATTGCAGCCCCACCACCTCAGAGGAAGCGATCGCCGTTTCACAGGGTTTGCCGCGCAGCAGGCCGACCACCCCGATCAGGGCTCCCGCCTCTAATAAACTTAGGGTGACCGGCTTCTCAGTGCGAGGATCTTCGGCCAACAGGCGAGCCTGCCCTTCCATAATCAAGATGAGCTGAGGCAGGGCTTCTGGGCGGGCAATGGGCTGGCCAATGCGATAGCGCAGCAGTTGTGCCCCCTGGATAATGCCCGTCAGCGCGGCCCCTGGTAGTCGATCAAAGGGGGCAATGCGCGAGAGTTGGTTTTGCAGGGACTGAGAAGTTGCCGTCATACCCTTGCTGTCTATAGTTTTATGGTGTGCTTGCTGCGGTCTTTGCGACCAAGTTTGCCCAAACTGAGCCTGATGATTACTTGACCCAGCGTAGAGGCTTGAGGTTAAGGTTTAGACCTTACACTCAAGCCAGACTCGCGAGAATTCACGCCGCTTACTTGATCGCTGCCAGCCATTGGGTATTTACCCAGGCTGAGCAAGATGCCTAAAATCTTCATCAGTGTAGTTCAAGACTCCGGACTTCTTGGGAATACCCGGTCGAAATGCCGGATGAACTAAATCAAATTTAACGCTACTTCGGCTCCACTTTAAGTCAATAATATTTGGCTAAAGCGCAGGCCATAGTGCTGCCAGGCTTTTAATCGCCAACTCTAGAGCAGATTTCTTGACCGACTCGGTGTCAGCCATGGGAGACATCAGAACCTTGCTCAGGAAGTTGACGGCATCATGAGCACGCCAAGCCGCGATAGACACGGTGAGTGGCCACCGGACAGGACTGATGGCCATTAGCGATCGCGGGTACACCATAAGTTTGAGCCCATGCCACGGCAGCCGCCACCAGCCCAGTCGCAAACTCAGCAGACACCACACAACGCTGCAGCGTTGTGAATGCAGCTCTCTGATCACCGAGGTTTGCGGGCATCTCCTTTGAGGGTGGGGCTGATCCCCTACTCCAAAGCCATCGAGTGGGAAGGGCCAGAATGCTTCAACACCCCCGCTAAAACGAAAGCGATCGCCGAGTCGGCATAGTTTTCAATCGCCTCTGGGCTTTGACAATCGCTCAACGGTTCCAGCTGCTTAAGGTTATTCGCCGCATTGAAGTAAAACGACATGACGCCCATGATGTGAACCATCGTCAACCAGGGGTCAAGGGGGCGAAAGCAGCCCTCATCAACCCCTCGCTGCAAGACAGCAGCGCCTAAGCCAATGGGGACTTCCCAGCCGGTGAGCTTGAAATACTTGCCCTCGTTGGTCATCGCTTCATGGAGCAGCACTTTACCGTGATAGGGCTGAGTATTTTCATAGTCAACGGCTAATCTCAGAAACTTTTTCAGGGCAGCTTCCGGTGATAAATCGCTGACATCAATTTGCTCAACCGCATTATGAAACAAAGCCGCCTGACGTTTCAAGACAGCTTGATACAGCTCCTCTTTCGTGCCGAAGTAGTAGTGAATCATTGCCTTCGTCACGCCGGTATTGGCGGCGATCGGTTCCGTTCGAGCCCCCGCCAGTCCATAGCGAGCAAACTCCTCTTCAGCCGCATCGAGAATCTGCGTCTTAGTGGCCTCTGGATTGCGGGCGGTTCGCGCTGTTGACGATCGCCGACCTCTGGCTGATGACTTCACAACAAGTTCCATACAAGTATCTACTTCTAGAATACGACGCCCCATATCGGTTCAGCCATGGGAGCTTCACGCTCCAAGAACTAACTAATTAGTTAAAAACGATTGACAGATCCTAGATTCCTGAACTAAATTAACTAACAAGTTAATTTGACTATCTAGTTAGTTAGCTTTCGTTATTTCATCATCGTTTTAATTAGACCTATGACCACAACCTTGCAAAGGCGCGATCGCGCCAGTCTGTGGCAGCAATTTTGCCGCTGGATTACCAGCACCGAAAACCGCCTTTACATTGGCTGGTTCGGCGTGTTGATGATTCCCACTCTCTTAGCTGCGACCGCTTGCTTCACCATCGCCTTCATCGCCGCTCCTCCCGTCGACATCGACGGCATCCGCGAGCCTGTCGCGGGCTCCTTGATGTACGGCAACAACATCATCTCTGGTGCGGTGGTGCCTTCCTCCAACGCCATTGGTCTGCACTTCTACCCCATCTGGGAAGCCGCTTCCCTTGATGAGTGGTTGTACAACGGTGGTCCTTACCAGTTCGTGATCTTCCACTTCCTGATTGGCGTCTTCTGCTACATGGGTCGTGAGTGGGAACTGAGCTACCGCCTCGGCATGCGTCCTTGGATCTGTGTGGCTTACTCAGCACCCGTTGCTGCTGCCACTGCAGTCTTCTTGATCTATCCCTTGGGTCAAGGTTCCTTTTCCGACGGTATGCCCTTGGGGATCTCCGGCACCTTCAACTTCATGTTGGTATTCCAGGCTGAGCACAACATCTTGATGCACCCCTTCCACATGTTGGGGGTGGCGGGCGTTTTTGGCGGGGCCTTTTTTAGTGCCATGCATGGCTCTCTGGTCACTTCCACGCTGATTCGAGAGACCACCGAAATCGAGTCGCAGAACTACGGTTACAAGTTCGGCCAAGAGGAAGAAACCTACAACATCATGGCGGCCCACGGTTACTTTGGCCGTCTCGTCGGGCGGACGAATGAGATTCTTTTGGGCGCTCGGGCCAACAGCCGCACCCTGCATTTTTTCCTGGCGGCCTGGCCGGTGATCGGCATCTGGTTCACGGCCTTGGGCATCAGCACCATGGCGTTCAACCTGAACGGGTTCAACTTCAACCAGTCGGTGCTGGATGCGCAGGGTCGCGTGATTGGCACCTGGGCCGACGTGATTAACCGGGCGAACTTGGGGATGGAAGTGATGCATGAACGCAATGCGCACAACTTTCCCCTTGATTTAGCGGCGAGTGAGGCGATTCCCGTCGCCAACCGAGAAGCGCCCGCCATCGGTTAGCGATCGCGTTGATTTGTTTTAAGTCGTGTAGTTGTGATGATTGTCATGCGCCCGTTGTTATGAATGGGCGCATTTTTTTGGGTGGTTTGACTGGGCAACTGCCTGCATCAATTGCGCAAAGTCCGATACCTCTGGACTCGGCGTGATGAAAGTTGACTGGTGCTGCTGGCGATCTCAAGAAGTTTCCACGTTGGCAAACTGCCCCAACAGTGGGAGCCATTGACTACAGTGCGTAAACTCACATTACAGGCTATTCGTAGCCAGGCGGATGCTGGAAATTGCCAACGACTTCGTCAATCTGCTGGGCGATCGCCAACAATTCCATTTCTCGCCAGCGGTGACCCACAATTTGCAGGCCGATGGGCAGGCCCGCCTGCGTGTAGCCGATAGGCATGACCACGGCAGGATGGCCGCTCAAATTGAAAGGCATGGTGTAAGCGCCGTTGGCCACAGCATGAGGATATACTTTGCCATCAATTTCAATAGCACTCCAGGCGGGACGGTGGGTAAAGGCCACGGTTGCCGCCACGGGGGTTAGCCAGACATCCCAATCAGCAAGGGCAGCATCTAATTGAGTGGTGAAGCGATCGCGCTGAGTCAGCACCTCAAAGTAGGCCAACAGCGTCGGTGTAAACATCGCCGATAAAGCTTGGGTCGGACTGCCCGATTGGCGGAGGGCGCGATCACCTTGAGTCGTTTCTCGCCAGAGAAACGTCAGCGATTTTTGCGCTGCCTTTAACGTGACAGGCTGAGCATAGCGGAAATTGAAGGCGGCGATTTGGTAATAGAGGGTTTGAGCAGCCGTCCAATCAATGTCGGGGGGCGACCAATTTTCGACCCTGGCCCCCTGCTCGCTGAGTTGTTGGGCGGCATGCCGGAGGGCCGTTTGGATCTCTCGTGCGATCGGCACCCGGAAATCATCAGACCAGGCAATGCGTAACGCCTGCAGTGGTTTGTCGCTCACTACATCGAGTGGTACGGGAGGCAGACTGGGGCGACGCCGATCAGGCCCCACCAATAGGGAAAAGCACAGCTGCAGGTCTTTGATCGACCGTGCTAGAGGGCCAGGCACGAGCATTTGCCGAATGCAGTGGGGCTGGCCGGGCACTTCGAAAATATGACCAGCTAATGACAGTCTTTGATCGGTGGGTTTGAGCCCGTAGACACCGCAACAGTGAGCAGGTTGACGAATTGATCCGGCAATATCGCTGCCCAGATCGAGGGCTGAGAATCCCGCCGCGATCGCCGCCGCCGTCCCGCTAGAACTGCCACCAGGTGTGTAGTTGATGTTCCAGGGATTGTTAACGCGGGGAAAGAGGTCGTTCAGACCCTGATATGCGCCGTTGACATCGGAGGGATTGGTTTTGCCCAGCAGCACGGCTCCGGCTTGCCGCAGGCGATCAACCACTGTGGCATCGCGCTCAGGCATGTAGTTGTGCAGCGGGGCGTATCCCGCAGTTGTCCGCAATCCCTGTGTTTCATAAAAGTCTTTGATGGTGATGGGGACGCCGTGCAAAGGCCCCCAGCATTCCTCTTGGGCGATCGCGGCGTCAGCCTGTTGGGCTCTCAGGCGGGCGTTTTCTTCATCCAGAGTACAGATCGCATTCAGGATGGTATTATGCCGGGCGATTTGCGCCAGATGGGCCTCCAGCACCTCAACGGCAGAAACTCGGCGATCTCGAATCAGCTGCGCGAGCTGATAGGCCGGGTAAAAAACTAAATCACTCATCTATTGATTTCCCCAGAATTACACCTGCGGGCTTGATAAAGTTAATTGTATTCACTTTTAGTTAATTGTATTAACTAAATCTGCAATGGGTCGTCCGACTAAAGCAAATTCTCTATCGCGTCAGGATGTGATCTTGGCGGCGGTGGCTTGCATCGATGAGGAAGGTGCTGCGGCTCTAGGGGTGAGTCGAGTGGCGCGGCGTTTGGGGATTAAGCCACCCGCTATCTATAAACATTTGGCTAGTGGGGCTGCGCTGCAGCGGGCGACCGCAATTGAGCTGTGGCGGCAGTACCTCACCCAATGTCAGCAAGCGATCGCTGGACAGGCGATGACGGCTGATTTGCTGAAGCAGTTAGGGCATTTTGCTCGCAACTTCGCCCAGGCGCATCCGGCTCGCTATCAGGTGATGATGCAGGTGCCACTGCAGCCCAGTGATCCGGAGGCGGCTGACGTGATTCGCGGCCTGCTCGGCTTTTTGCACCAGGCGTTGCAGGCCTATGACCTCAATGAAACCCAGTTGATTGATGTAATGCGTATGGTCAATGCGGCCATTTATGGCTTTGTTGCGGTTGAGCAAGCAGGCTTGATGACGTTGGGGAGATCGCCTGACCAGAGCTATGACGTGATGCTAGAGGCGTTAATGGCCGCGATTTCCCACATTCAAGATCGCTCTTTGTAGTGGGGGTACACAGCCGATGAATGGCGCTCGCTGATCGGCGGATTACGCGCCCAGAATCTTGAGACAATCCTGCGCGATCGCCCATTCTTCTTGAGTGTGAATGACATAAACCCGCACCTTAGACTCGGCAGCGGCAATATCCTGATCGGTGGACGAACGCTGCAGTTTAGCCGGATCGAGCTGCAGACCCAAAAACTCCCAGTTCTGACAGGCGGCTTGCCAAACAGTGGCACTGTTTTCTCCGATCCCGGCAGTAAACACCAGCGCATCTAGCCTGCCCAGGCTACCGAGCATGGCCCCGATTTGACGGCGCAGAATGTGGATAAACATATCGAAAGCAAGTTGGGCGCGATCGCTGCCCTGCTCTGCCGCCTCTAGCACCTGCCGCAGGTCATTTGATAAACCCGAAATGCCCTTCAGTCCCGCCGCTTTGTTGAGTAGCGTGTCTAACTCGTCAGGCGTGCAGTGATCTTGGCGCATTAGATAAAACAAAATGCCAGGATCGACCGATCCCGAACGGCTGCCCATCATTAATCCGTCTAGCGGCGTAAAGCCCATTGTGGTATCGACACTAATGCCATCACGAATGGCAGACAGCGAGCAGCCATTGCCCAGATGACAGGTAATTAGCTGGAGATCCGACAACTCGCAGTGCATCAATTCAGCAGTGCGGTGGGCCACATAGCGATGGCTAACGCCGTGAAAGCCATAGCGCTGAATGCCCTGCTCAACCCACTCGTAGGGGCCGGGATAGGTGCTCGCAGCAGCAGGCATTTGGGCATGAAAGGCCGTGTCAAAAACGGCCACCTGAGGCACCGCCGCCAAAATAGATTCCATCGCTTCGATGCCCTGCAAATTGGCAGGATTATGCGACGGTGCCAGCGGAAAAAGCTGCTGAATAGTGGCTTTGACTGCTGGCGTAATCGGGATGCTCTGCTGATAGTCGCGTCCCCCATGGACGACCCGGTGCCCTACCGCCTTGATCTCGTTCAGCGCTGATAACACCTGCACGGGGCCTTCAACTAACGTGTCGAGCATCCATCGCAGCCCGGTGGTCTTGTCTTCGGTGGCTAAAACGGCCTGGTGCTGCCGACCATCGGCGGTCTGCGCCGTCAGCTCGACGCGGCCCGCCTGATGCGTCCAATCGAGCTGCGATCGCCATAGCGCTGTTTCGCCTTTAGCAAAGTCAAACAGAGCGGCTTTGTGACTGCTAGAACCAGCATTGAGAACAAGCGTTTTCATGACCGAGAAGGGGGTAGGGGGGATTCTCTAGACAAAACCAAGCCAGAGCTGAAACCGACGTTTGGGGCCGGACTGCATGTGGGGTCGCCACCTGAGCCCGTGACGGATGGCTAACGATTGAACTCGCCTTAGAGGAAGCGTGAAGCTTAGGGTGATTTTCTCTTCTTAAAGAATCATACCGACCCTCTGAGTCAATCTTTGATCAGAGTTGCCTGTCTGCCTGAATGATCGAGATCGCTCAAGGATGATCCTGGCAATCATGGTCACCTGCTGAGGTCAGCCCCTGCAGCTGCTCATGCCTAGCGGGGAATATCAGCTGGTTGTTGAACCGGAATCTGAATTAAAAAGGTCGTTCCTTCTTCAGGAGAGGACAAGCACTTTAGTCGACCGTTGTGTCTTTCTGTCACAATCTGATAGCTGATGGACATCCCCATGCCGGTGCCCTTACCCACAGATTTAGTGGTGAAAAACGGCTCAAAAATTCGTTCTTGGAGTTCTAAAGGGATGCCAGACCCATTATCAGAGATTTCAATTTGCACTCGGGCGTCATTGAGTAAAGCAGTGCGAATCGTGATCTGGCTGACATCAAGACTACCGTTCTCAAACAAGCACTTTTTCGAAAAGGGCTCTAACGCATCAATGGCATTGGCTAGAACGTTGATGAAAACTTGATTTAGCAAACTGGCATAGCATTCAATGGGAGGGATATCGCCGTAGTGTTTGACAATTTGAATCCCCGCCCGATCTGGGTGAGCTTTCAGTCGATGATTCAGGATTGTCAGCGCACTATCTAGACCATGATGAATATCAACAAATTTGAGTTCAGCTTCATCTAAACGGGCAAAAATCCGCAGAGACTTGACGATTTCATGGATTCGACTGCCACCAGTTTTTATCGAAGCCAAAATCTTCAACAAGTCTGTCTGCAGAAAGTCCAGATCGATGCGTTTAATCTCGGCTTGGATTTCACTGACTGGCTCAGGATAATAATCCTGATAGTGCCGTAACAGATCTAGTAAATCTTTGACATAGTCTTGGATATAGCCAATATTGCCGTGAATGAAATTGACAGGATTATTGATTTCGTGGGCGATACCGGCAACCAGTTGCCCCAAGCCAGACATTTTTTCCTGTTGGATGAGCTGTATCTGAGCTTTTTTTAACTGCTTTAGCGTCCTGGTGAGCTCATGATTCGTCTGCACCAGTGCGTTAGTGCGCTCTTGAACTCGAGTTTCCAACTCCTCATTGGTTTGCTTGAGACTCGTGGCGGCTCGCTTGCGCTCGGTGATGTCAATAAGTGAGCCTGACAATCGATCATGGGAACCAAAGCGGATCGAGAGTTCTAACCAAAGCCTACTCCCCTGAAGATCAGCAAACCGCAGCTCCAAAGTGCAATCTGCTTGCTGCTGTAAGGCAGATTGCCAGGCGGCAGTATCACTTTGATCAATAAAATCCTCGAGCTTGCGACCCTTAGAGTCTTCTACAGAGTAGCCGAGCACTTCTGTCCAAGCCTGGTTGATAAACGTGAGGTGGCTCTGGCGATCGCACTCAAACACGATCTCCCGCAGACTTTCAACGAGTTCACGATAACGCCGTTCCGATTCAGTGAGCTTTTCGATCAGGCGATATTGAATCTGCGTATGCAGCTCATTTTGGGTATTGTGCTCTGACATACGTACTAACATTTCCGATGGTTGTCGCTACACAGCCGAGGGCTCTAGTTGTTCTAAAAACTGTGTCGAGGTCATCGGCTTAGCGTAAAGCGGAAAGACGTTTTCAAAATAGAAATCTTGCTCAAAGTTGGTTCGAGCGGAGGTGCAATCCTGCAGGACTGACACCTGATAACCTTGTTCGTAAGCTGAGCGCCCGGTGGAATCAATACAAACAGACGTGACAGCACCGGCCAAAACTAGATTTTTAATATTGTTTTGCTTGAGGACGTCACCCAACCCGGTATTCACAAACGCATTCAAACCACGCTTGCCAGGAATTTCTAGAATTCTGTGTTGAAAGGGTGCTAGTTCTGCAATTGTTTGAGACCCTTTGGTGCCTTCTTGAAAAGCTCCAACTTCCTTGATCGTGTTTAAGATACCGACGGGCTCAACCAACTCTTCATAGTTTTTTGTGAAAAAGATTGGTGTAGCAATAATCAGTGCCGGTGTTTTAATCAGACCGTTTAATAGTTGAATCGTGTTGCTGACGGTGTTAGTCGTTTTTGCGGATTCTTCAATGACACTGGTCAGAATACCGTCTTGAGAAAAATAATCATTTTGAAAACCAACCAGGAGTAGAGCCGTCTTGTTTGGATTCATGGGTTTAAAGGATGGAATTAGTGATATGGAAATTATTAACGCAATTGCTCTTATAGTCCCCAAACTGGCAACTGGTCTAACCGTCGATTTGTCCCAGCTTGGTTGGCACATTGGGGCTAGCCTGGGCGCAGCCCCGGGCGAGTTGAGTTCCAGCTCATCCCCCTTATTGCAGTTTTCTGGCCTACAGAAAACTTTCCCTATTAATCAGAAAATATTGTTCTAATTGGGATTCACCGCATCAAGGCATGCTTCGCAACGGCTTGGCTCGCTCTCGGGCGGCGGCTTGATTGCTACGTGCCGGGGCGGGCATCGAGTTCGGCGGGCAGGTGGCTACGATCGCCATGTTTAACTAGCAGCGGGCCGTATCGGTCGAATTTAACGACACTAACGGAGGCGACGGGCAGGGCGATGCGATCGCGGTAGCGACCCAGATCGATGCCGAGCAGACTGCACAAAATAATGCGGATGGTGGCTTTGTGGGAGACGACGAGGACGTTGCCAGTGGTATATTTTTCCTCGATTTCCGCCATCACGAGAGCGGCTCGACTGGCAATTTGCACTGATGATTCGCCGCCAGTGGGCGGGTTCCAGGCGGGCTCCGTCAACCAGGCCATGTAATCGTCAGGATAGTCGGCTTTGACGGTTTCGGCGGTTTTGCCTTCCCACTCGCCATACTGAATTTCTTTCAGGCCATCGCGAATTTCCATCTGTAGGCCGAGGGCGTCACAGAGGTAGTGGGCGGTGGCGATCGTGCGTTTCATGGGGCTGACATACACGGCCTGCCACGCCATCGATTGGTAGCGCTGGGCAAACGCCGCTGCCATCGCGGTGCCTTCTGCCGTGAGTTCGGGATCGAGAGCCCCGCAAAAGCCCCCGGTTTTGCTAAATTCGGTCTCGCCGTGACGTAGCAAGTAAACGCAAAGGCCCATCACAAATCTCGATAAAGGTCAGTGGGCAGGGGCGAAGGACTGTTCGCCCCTCCTGATCGAACGCAGCGGGCCAGCGGGCAGCTAAGTGATCACAGTCGGGGCGTCACGGCCCGTCAGCGCTTTAATCTGGGCAATTTCGTCAGCCAGGGTGATCAGGTCGGCCAGGGCCGCCTGAGTATCTTGGTCGTGCTTGCTTGTGTCAGCTTCATAGCGCTCGACATAGAGGCGGAGGGTGGCCCCTTGGGTGCCGGTGCCCGACAGCCGGAAGATGATGCGCGACCCATCAGTGAAACCGATGCGAATACCCTGCTGGCTGGCCACGCTGCCATCCACCGGGTCGGTGTAGCTAAAGTCGTCGGCATAGGCAACTTCATAATTGCCAAAGGTTTGACCCGCCATCGAACCGATCGCGGCGCGCAGATTGCTCATCAGCGTGTTAGCGCGATCGCTATCAACCCCTTCGTAATCGTGGCGCGAATAAAAGTTGCGGCCATAGGTGGCCCAGTGCTCTTTAACAATGGCTTCGACAGACTGCTGCTTGACGGCCAAAATGTTGAGCCAAAACAGCACCGCCCACAGGCCATCTTTTTCGCGAATGTGGTTAGAGCCCGTGCCAAAGCTCTCTTCGCCGCAGAGGGTGGCTTTATCCGCATCGAGCAGATTGCCAAAAAACTTCCAGCCGGTAGGCGTTTCGTAGCATTCGATGCCGAGCTTTTCAGCGACGCGATCGGGCGCTTGGCTGGTGGGCATCGAGCGGGCGATCCCCGCTAGACCGTCGCGATAGCCGGGTACCAAGGTGGCATTAGCCGCCAACACCGCCAGGCTATCGCTCGGGGTAACAAAGAAATTTTGGCCCAGCACCATGTTGCGATCGCCATCCCCATCGGAGGCCGCGCCAAAGTCTGGCCCATCAGGCTGAAACATCACGTCTACCAGGCTCTTGGCATACACCAGGTTCGGATCGGGGTGGCCACCACCAAAATCTTCCAGCGGTTCGCCATTTTGCACAGTACCCGCTGGGGCATTGAGACGACGCTCAAAAATGGCCTTGGCGTAGGGGCCGGTGACCGCGTGTAGAGGATCAATGCAGAGGCGAAAATCGCCGCCGCTCACCAACTGTTGAATCTGCGCAAAGTCAAACAGGGTTTCCATTTGCGCGGCGTAATCAGCCACTGAGTCGATGACCTCGACGGTCATGTTGCCCAGGGTAGTGGTGCCGATACGATCCAAATCGACATCCGTGACAGCCAAGATTTTGTATTCACGAATGGTTTTGCTACAGTCGAAAATCGCACTGGTGACCTTTTCGGGTGCAGGGCCACCATTATCGATGTTGTACTTGATGCCGAAGTCTTCGTCGGGACCGCCGGGGTTATGGCTGGCGGAAAGAATGATGCCGCCGAAGGCCTGGTTTTTGCGAATCACACAGGAAGCCGCTGGCGTAGAAAGAATGCCGCCCTGACCCACCAGCACTTTGCCAAAGCCATTGGCAGCGGCCATCTTCAGAATAATTTGAATGGCAGTACGGTTGTAGTAGCGACCATCGCCCCCCAGCACCAACGTCTGATTTTGAATGCCGTCGAGGCTATCAAAAATCGACTGCACAAAGTTCTCTAAATAATGCTCTTGCTGAAAGGTGGGCACCTTTTTGCGCAGGCCAGAAGTACCGGGCTTCTGGTCAGAATAAGGAGTGGTGCTAACCGTCTGCACTGTTGTCATATCTCTCTCGTGTCGCAGCTATAGGTGATGAGGGGGGGCGGCTTCACAGTTTCACCCTGATCTCGCCTTCCTGACCTCACTGGGGTTTAGTTTGCCATTGAATTATGGGACAGGCCGGTAAGCGATGCAATCTCTCGTCAGGGCGGTCGAGAGACCGGCGATCGCCCTACCCGTGCCCATGCTGTCGCGCGATCTCGAACACACTCTTAATAGATACGTGTTGCTCCTCTGCCTCTCTGTAGCCAACCCCACAAACTCGCAACGTTAGTATGCGATATCAACCCTAAGACCTCATTAAGTCCGCTGACCTGTTTGCTGCTGTGTCGAGGTGAAACGATGAATTCTGGACGATTTTTGACCGGCAGCGCGATCGCAGTTCTACTCATCCTTGCCCCAGCTTGCAGGCTAATTCCTCCAACGTCGAGCGTGGCGTCATCCCCGGCGAGTGAGTCAGCCCCACCACCACTAATTGCGGCTACCTTGGCGGGCGATCGCGATCGGGTGCAAGCCCTGCTCGACAGTGGCATCGATCCCAATTTGGTTTATCACACCAATACGGCGCTGACTTACGCCGCCCGCGACGGTTTCACCGCGATTGCGGCAGCGCTGATCGCAGCCGGGGCAGAGGTCAACTGGGTCGATGGCGAAGGCGTCACGCCCCTGATTCTGGCGGCCTTTAAAGGCCATGTAGAACTGGTGGAACTCTTGCTAGACAACGATGCCGACCCAACCGTTGTCGATCAGTGGGGGCGCACCGCATTAGACTATGCTCTGCGGCGCGGTGAAGATGACGCGATCGCCCAACTTTTGCAATCGTCGAGATAGACCGCTGGTGCCCGCGATCGCCCAGCCGCCCCCCGCTGACTGATCCAACGCATCTTCAATCCGGCAATACCCTTTATACCAGTTCTACGAATTACAGCTACACATACAATTCAGCTTTCTCCCTCGGGGAGACGCGATGCGAACGACTCCGCTCAGCCGACGTTC
>CALCCA010000111.1 GCA_937899725.1 uncultured Halomicronema sp. | reverse complement strand
GGTCGATGCGTCTGATATGAATCATCCTATCGGTTCAATTTCCGATAAGGTCTACCAAACAACAGTATTCGTCGGTGGAATGCCGGTATCAATGGGAACTCTCCCGTTAGCACTGCGGTCTAACCATGGGAAGACCCCAATCATAATTCTTGCTCTGGCATCTATCGCCGTCATGGCTGAGCACAGCCGGATGGCCCAGTCTCCCGCGCCGGTCATGAATTCAGTGCCACCAACCTCAGACGACAGTGTTCATTAGTGACGACTGTCGCCACTGAGAGCCGTTTCCAACGTTTATTTGCGCCTGCAGCCACTGGTTGCTGGGGCCTGTTTCCACTGCTCTAAACTCACTTTTCACAGGATGTAATGGCATGGTTAATTTTTTAAATAGCGATTCAAAAACCGCTGCTTTAGTCGCGTTAGGCGTCATGGCTGGAGCCACGTTTCCCCTCATTGACGCGGCTCCGGCGATGGCTCAGCAGTTTGTCGATGTCGGCAATGGCTATTGGGCTCAACCGTATATCGAGACATTGGCAGCAGAGCAAATTATTGCTGGTTTTCCTGACGGCACCTTTAAACCTGACCAAGCAGTGACCCGCGCCCAATTTGCCGCGATCGTACGACAGGCCTTTGATCAAGCTCGCACCCGCTCAGCCCCCAACTTTGGCGATGTGCCGTCCAGCTATTGGGCGACTGAAGCGATCGCCGATGCCTATGGTCAGGGCTTTATGTCGGGGTACCCCGACAGTACCTTTAAGCCCGAGCAGCAGATTCCTCGCGTGCAAGTCGTGGTGGCCTTGGCCAATGGTTTGGGCATGAACGCTAGCGGCAGCGACAATCAGGCGCTCGGGGTCTATCGAGATGCAAGTCAGATTCCTGACTATGCACAAGGGCCGGTGGCCGCCGCGACGGAAAACGAGATCGTGGTCAGCTACCCTGACGTCAATCGCCTACAACCCGGACAAACCGCTACTCGCGCTGATGTCGCAGCGTTTATTTATCAGGCGTTGGTCGCCGAGGGTGAGCTACCGGCCTTAGCCGCTGATTTGAATGCGACGGACTACATCGTGGGCTATGACGGCTCGGGCAGCACGCCGCAAGCCGTGCCGCAGACCGTCGCCGGAGTCGTGCCAGCAGGTACGCAAATTCCCCTGCGGTATCCCAATGCGGATGGGGTGGACATTGTGGTCGCCCCCGGTCAAACGGTCGCGACGTCGCTAGAGGTCTCCGGGTCGCTGGTGAACAGTGCCAATCAAGTGCTAATCCCCGCTGGGAGCAGCGTGCAGGGACGCATTGAACCGGTGGAAATTCGCGGCGCCTCAATCACGGCGGCTCGCTTCGTGGCCGATAGCCTGACGATCAATGGCCGCACCTACAACATTGATGCAGAATCTAGCGCGATCGCGGCGAGTGAGTCGGTCAATACCGGGTCTCTAGAGGGTGCCCTGATCACGGGAGCCGCCGAGTCGATTTTAGGCTCGCTACTCGGTAATGTCGATCTGGGTTCGTTGGTGGGAGCGGTGATTGGCGGCAACGATCAAGTGACGTCGCAAAACGCGGTGATCGTGATCGATCCTAGCCAGCTTGATCTGACTGTGGATACTGACTTTAATGTCGGCGGCTAACCGATTGCCGCGATCGCAGCACACCAGAACAGTTAATTGATGGCTAGCGGCAGCGGCGATCGCGATCACTCAGTCCTTCCTACTGCCACCTCAGATCGCATCCAAAGCGACTCTCTGTGATCAGACAACAGCCCTCAGTTCTCAGTGAATCGATGCTAGGAACTGAGGGTTTTATCGGAGGTAATATCGCCGCCGCATGGATGAAGAATAGAAACTCGCTGACTTAAAGCTTGTATTGGCGATATTGCAAGCAAAAATCGTCGGGGTTATCGATAAATTTGCGTTGAGCAGCACGCACCACCTCAAACGCTTCATCGCAGGTTCTGACCAAGAAGAGCATCTCGTAATCTTCGGGATTGAGCAGCTGTTTTTCTAACGGCCAGTCTTGTACCCAACGCAAAAAGTCTTCCCACATGTCCCCAAGGAGCACGATGGGAATATTACAAATATGCTCGACCTGCATCAGCTGCCACGTGTAAGCCAGCTCTAACAGCGTGCCCACACCGCCCGGGGCGACCACGACAGCATTTGCCAGGTGCATGAAGTGATCAAGCCGTTCTGAGAAGCGATCGAACTCATGCTTGATATCGACGTGGGGGTTAGCCGCTTCTTCAAACGGCAACTTGATATTGAGCCCATAGGATTTGCTGGAATCATCTACGCTGTGAGGATCTTCGCGACCTTCACGATGGCCCAAATTGGCCGCTTCCATCAGGCCAGGGCCGCCACCGGTCACAACATCCATGCCGTCGCGGCCCAGCAGTCGAGCCAAGCGTCGCACTTGCTCATAGACCGAATCACCCGGCTTGAGGCGGGCTGATCCAAAGATCACGACCCTAAATCTATCTGGCTCAGTCATCACAATAATCCGAAATGGCGATACGTCACTGCTTGTCCGTTTGTACCGT
The DNA here is from genome assembly GCA_937899725.1 of uncultured Halomicronema sp. Taxonomy (GTDB): domain Bacteria; phylum Cyanobacteriota; class Cyanobacteriia; order Phormidesmidales; family Phormidesmidaceae; genus Halomicronema. The sequence continues at coordinate 30,186 of CALCCA010000111.1, read as the reverse complement.
AAAACGGTCTTAAAGAGGCGTCGCGGGTACTCACAGAACTTGTTCAGGCCACTAGACAGCGCGGCCGCGGTCACCCGACTCATCGAGGTTTTCTGCCCTGCTGGCCCCCATGCGCTTCAGCTTATTAGCATGGTTCTGTACCCTAGCACCGAAGTCGCTTAGACGGAGCGACTCAGGCGCTCGTAGGCCAGGGCTAGGGCGTTGTCGTCGCCCACATTGCCTGGAAACAGCACAACCGGCAAAGCCGAAAATTGCGGATGGTCGGCAGCCGTTCGGACTACGGAACAGCCCGGCAGAATTTGGCCCAACAGACGGGTGGTGCGGAGCGCTAGCCCTTTACTCAAAGTGTCATTGGAGGTGATGCCACCTTTGCTGATCAGAAACCCCAGGTCGCTAGGCAGGCCGCGCAGGATATCCATCAGCAGAGCAGAAACCTCTTCGCCAAAGGCCAGTCGAGTTTGCACATCAGGAAAGGTGAGTTCTTGGCGACTGGTGTAGATGGCAGGAGTTTGGCCACGCTCGTGGATCTGACGCACCTGGGTCAAGGTGGTTGTCAAAAGGCGCGATCGCCCGCCCGCCAGGTCATCCACCATCTGAGTCACATCGACCTCAACGCCCACAATGTCAGGGGCTTGCAGCAGGGCTTGGAGCTGCTGCGTCGTCTTTTTCACATGAGAGCCGACCAAAATCGCCCCTGGATGATGATCTTTAACGTACTGCGCCATCTCGTCCGCCGCGACGGGTTGGGGGGGCAGCGCCGCGAGCGCCGTCAGCAAACTGGCAGCACTGCGAAACAAAAAACGTTGGCCTTGAGCAGCTGCCTGCAGCACCGCTTGAGCAAACGCATTCAGGTCGCTCTGCTGTTCCCCATCAACGGCGACGCAGACGTTATTTTCCAACTGCTGTAGCGCCTCTAGACAGCCCGCGCGAAGGCGGTCAAGGGTAAACCGCTGCACTTGGTCGGCGGCAATTTTGCCCCCGGTTTTTTCGGCCACATAGTCGGGTAAATAGGCGGTGCTGTAGCCAAAGACCGAATCGTTAGCGAACTCGGTTTCATGAGCCGGGATAGGGACGCCGTTCTGCACCACATAGTGCACACTGTCGCGGGTGATGCGGCCCCCTTCAAAAAAGGCCGGCACCATAAAGTGCGCATCAAAGGGGCCTAACTCAGCGGCGATCGCATCGGTCTCAATCGGGTAGTGCCCCCGCAGCGTTGAGTCAGATCGGCTCACCACCAAAAACTCTTCAACCCCGGCTTGAGCAATGGCTAGCTTGAGATTGTGGCAAACTTCTTGGGTCACTGCCTGCGCTTGGGCGGGTGAGAGGGCTCGCGTATTGGTCAAAATGAAGACGATGGGAGCCTCATCCTGCAGGCCCAAGACCAGCGTTTCCACATCCCACTGCAACAACAACAAACAGCTGTGCACCGTTTGCGATCCCGTCGGATCATCATCCAGCACAATAATTTTTGGCGTCGTGGCCATCTGCCCCTCCTACGAGTCCCAGGGTGCTCTACCCAATGGATCCCTTGGCCAGTGGCTGGCGTCGATTTCTGGGCCATCGCGGGATCTTTCCCCAGAGTGCCACACCGTGCGTCGTTTATCGCAGCGGCCCCCTTGATCGGGCCACCCCCGCCATGATTAATGCGCCTCCAAAGGGGAACGGCGGTGGGGCTCAGTTCAAAGCCTCTGAGTGCTGTTTTTTCAGGTCATCAATCAAACTGGCGAGCTTGGCGCTGTCGGCCTGATAAACCTCACCACAAAAGTGGCAGGTCGCTTCTGCACCATCATCCTTGTCGATCATATCCTGCAGTTCCTCAACGCCGAGCATCTTCAGCGCGCCCAGCATGCGATCGTAGGTACAGGGACAATAAAACCGAATCGACTGGCTCTCTGCCTCAGGCAAAATCTGCAGATCCAAATCACCCACCAGCGCTTCAAAAATCTCGGGCAGAGTTTGGTTGCTGCGTAGCTTAGGCGTAAAGTCGGCCAGGGCTTCCACCCGCGACTCTAACAGCGAAATCAACGACTCATCCCGAGCGGCCTTGGGCATCACCTGCACCAGTAGCCCGCCCGAGGCTTCGACGCCATGCTCATCCACAAATACCCCCAGCACGAGGGCCGAGGGCGTCTGCTCGGAGGTGGCGAGATAGTAGGTCAAGTCTTCGCCAATTTCGCCCGAAATCAGCTCGACCGTGCTGGAGTAGGGTTGGCCGTAGCCCACATCACGCACCACATAGAGATAGCCATGGCGCCCGATCGCCCCCCCCACGTTGAGCTTGCCATTTTCAGTGGGCGGCACCTCCACAGTGGGATCATCAACATAGCCCCGCACGGCGCCATCGAGCCCGGCATCGACCATGACCCCGCCTAAAGGCCCATCACCTTTGATGCGGAGGTTGATGCGCGATCCCTCGCGCTTCATGCTAGAGACTAAAAGCAAGCCTGCAGACATGGCTCGCCCCAAGGCCGCCGTGCCCACATAGGTCAGGTGGTGGCGCTGACGGGCAGTTTCTACTAAATCAGTCGTAATCGTGCCGACAATCCGAATGCCGCCATCGGCAGCGGTGGCTCGAAGGAGTTGGTCTGCCATGCAAACGTCCTAATCTTGCTTCACGGTGAATGGGTTAGTGCCATTGTAGGAACTTTTAGGCGCTCGATGGCAGCTGACCGCCCCCGAAATAACCGCCCCTGCACCAGCCGTTCAAGACTCATCCTCGGTGGCAGGACACCCTGTCTAATTTCGCAATTGAGGGGAATTAAGGGAGCAGCGGAAGATATTCTCTAAGAAACCAGTACTCGTTGAGACCCGAGCATGATTACGCAAAAGGTGAGTTTGTGGGGCACCGCCCTAGGAGTCCATTTGCCCCCTGACATTGCCCAGCAGGTGGGGTTAGAAGAAGGCGCGATCATTTCGATCTGTGTCGAAGGCCATAACATCGTCTTGGCACCGGCGCACCCAAAATATACGCTGGATGAGTTGTTTAAAGCGGCTGGCCCCACCTCGCAGGCTGATGAGTGGCATTGGGGCCCAGCTATCGGGGAGGAACATTGGTAACGCTGGCTAACCGCACGCCTGAACGGGGCGACATCATTCAACTACAGTTCGATCCTCAGGCCGATGGTGAAGCCGGGAAGTCAGGCCCTGCCCTGGTGATCTCACCACTGGTCTACAATCGCATTTCGAAGCTACTGGTGGTTTGCCCGATCGCCAGTCGCCAGCAGGGGTGGCCCTTTGAGGTGCTATTGCCAGATTCGATGGAAACCTACGGCGTTGTTTTAGTCGATCAAATCCGGACGGTGGATTGTATCGCGCGTCAGGCCCAATTCATCGAACCCGCCAGCCCAGAATTAGTGCTAGAAGTCATCAGTCGCTTAGAGACCCTGGTGACCTAAGCGACCGCCGCAGGATTTTCCCTTCCAGCATCCTCAGCAGAGGTGCAGGGGAACCAGGAAACCGGGACCAGCCGGACGGGATGACTAGCGCCAGGGAGTGCTCGGCCAATGGCAGCCTCAGGTGAGACGTGCAAAGAGTGACGGAGCTAGGAGATGAGTGGGTTAGCAGCGGCCGCGATCGCTTTTGTACAGCGGTATCAGCAGCAGTCAGTCGGGCTGTTGCTCTATCAATCGGTGCTCGACACGCCGATCAGTCAAGCCTGGCTCAATTTGCTGGATGCCCTCTGTCGTGAGGATTCTGCCGAATGTTTAGTGGCCTACGGGCGCTGGTTTCAGGCGCTGGCCGCCCAGCAGCAAACCTGGCAAAGCCACCTATTAGAGCAAATTCTACGGGCCGAAAATCCTTTCTCTCAGCAGGCGCAGCAGCAGCCCGTACAAGAACTGCCCCCCGCCCTCTTAGAGGCAGCGCAGAGTGATCTGCGCTGCCTGCAAACGATGTATACCTGCCAGAGCAGCCAGCTAAGTCAATGGGTGCAAACGGTCTGTCAAGTGCCAGACGCACCCGTTGTTTGGTATTTAGAAGATGAGCCCCTGGCGGATGTGTCGTTTGTGACCCTACCGGACTGGTCCGCCGGTCTGGTCGAGCTGGCAACCTATTACCAGCAGCGAGGCATCGGTCTGATCGGCCAATATCGCGTTTTTCGTTGGCAGGGCGCAGACTTGGTGGGGGTGCCTCATCCTGACCCGGTGCAGCTGAGTGAGCTGGCCGCCTATGACCAGCCGCGCCAGCAGCTGGTGCAAAATACGGAGTTCCTCCTCCAGGGATCGACGGCGCTGCACGTGCTGCTCTATGGCAGTCGGGGCTCGGGCAAGTCGTCACTGGTCAAAGCACTGGTGAACGCCTACGGCGATCGCGGGCTGCGCCTGATCCAGGTCGATAAAACCGAAATGAAGCATCTGCCCGCCATCGTGGAACGGGTGCGCGATCGCCCCCAAAAGTTCATCATTTTTGTCGATGATCTCTCCTTTGAAGACGACGATGATGCCTTTAAGGCTCTGAAAGTGGTGCTCGAGGGCAACGTCACGGCCCGCGCTCAAAATGTCGTGGTGTATGCCACCTCGAACCGCCGCCACTTAGTGCGAGAGTACTTTGCCGATCGCCCGCGCCCCCAAGACCAAGACGATATTCAAGCCTGGGACACGATGCAAGAAAAGCTGTCCTTTAGCGATCGCTTTGGCCTCACCCTGACCTTTGAAGCCCCCGATCAAAAAACCTACCTGGCGATCGTGCGGCACCTGGCAGCGATCGCTCAGCTGGCGATCGACGATGAGGCTTTAGCACGGCGCGCCCTGCAGTGGGCTACTCGCCACAACGGTCGTTCTGGCCGCACGGCTCGTCAGTTCATCGATTTTCTAACCGCTGAGCTGTCTGGCGCGATGGGTCACGCCAACCGCTAACTTTCAGGGTCAGAGCTACGCCAATTGAGGCAGCCGCGCGATCGCCCCATGCGGCAGGTGGGCAACCATAGTGCTGGCTCCCTGATTGAGGCCACCTCAGAATGCTGCAATCCTCAACAACCTGAGTTCGGGATAAGGGCATCAAGCACGCTGACCAGCCGGTTAAAGCGAAAATTGGGAGTCACCAAGGCGGGGTGGGTGTCTCCTGCCGCTGAGAGTGGTTAAACCCACCCCATAGCCCCTCCCCAGAGGGGAAAGAAACGGGGCTTAGCTAACCTGCACTGGCGTTAAACACATCCGCCAGGTAGCTCCCTGACCCTAGGCTCTCCGATATTCCTCAGATTGCCTGGGGAATGCAAGCCCTGAGGATGGGAATGCGTCCGAGATCGCCTAGGATGTGCGCGCAACAACTGCCTCTATTCTTCAGTGTTGCCAGTGGGAGCAGGGGCCGGGGCCGGCGCGGGCGCGGGTGGGGGAATTGGAGCCGGTTCCGGCGCGGGGGCCGGTGCGGGCGCGGGTTCAGGGGCCGGGGCGGGTTCAGCGGGCACCGGATCAGGCGTGACCGGGGCAGGAAAGGGGTCAGGATCTGGGGCCGGGGCGGGTTCGGGCGCAGGCGCGGGGTTGGTACCTCCCCCCTCAGCAGCGCCGCCTGTGGGGGCAGTCTCATCAGCCAGATCATTGCTGGCAGGCGGCTCCTCACCCTCAGCAGCTTCACTCGCAGCGGAGTCAACGGCTTCTTCCGCTTCGTCTTCGTTTTCCGAGGCGGTGGATGCCACGACCTTACCCGGTTTTACCGGTTCGGCTTCAATACTGCCTTTGCGACCGGCCAGCTGGGGCAACGGCGGAAAGTCTTCTTCGGGGATATCATCCAGCAGTTGGGAAACAAACCGCCCCCAAGTGGCCGCTGCCGAACTGCTGACGCCCCAGGTGCGACTGTTATCGTCATTCCCCAGCCAAACCCCAACGGCTAACTGTGGCATGTAGCCGACAAACCACAGGTCGCGATCATCTTCCGACGTGCCCGTTTTACCCGCGACGGGGCGACCCACACTGGCACGGCCACCCGTACCACCTTCAACCACACCACGCAGCATCCAGGTCATGATTGCCGCAGTAGTCTCGTCGACAGCTTGAGTGGGGGTATTGTCAATTTCATAAATCACGGCTCCGGAGCTATCGAGCACCCGGCGGATGCCGTGCACCGGATGATGCCGCCCCTGACGTGCCAGGGTGCCATAGGCACTCGTTAGCTCTAGCAGAGTGACTTCAGAAGCGCCCAGCGCCAGTGAATACGTCGGCAGCATCTCCGATTCGATGCCCATGCGCTGCGCCATCGCAATCACTGGCTCAAAGCCCACGTCAATCAATACTTTGATCGCCACGATGTTGATCGAGGACGTTAACGCCCTGCGCATCGACACATCACCGCTAAAGCGACCGCCATAGTTTTTGGGTTCGTAGCCATCGACGACAAATTTGGCATCGGCATAACTTTTATTGGGAGAAAAGCCCGCCGCGATCGCCGTTGTATAGACAAAGGTCTTAAAGGTTGAGCCCGGCTGCCGCAGCGCTTGGGTCGCCCGGTTAAACTGACTGTCGTTAAAGTCAGTGCCGCCTACGATCGCTTTGATTTCACCATTGCGGGGATCCACTGCCACTAAGGAGGCCTGACTAAACCGCTGGCGATTGCCCACCGTCGCCACCGTATCGTTGATCGTCTCCTGGGCTTTGCGCTGCCAGTCGGTGTTCAAAGTAGTCTCAACCACCAAGCCGCCCGCTTCCACGACTTCCGGCGGCAAAATTTCGCTGAGCTGCTTCTGAATATAAATCGTGAAGTAGGGAAACTCGCTGTAGAGAAACTTCGGCTCATTGGGCGTCGTGGCCACCTCAGTAGCCACTGCGGTATCAGCCTGGGCCTGGGTAATTTTGCCGTTGGCTAACATGCGGCGAATGACAATGTTGCGCTGAGTTTCAGCAGCTTCGGGGTCAACCAGCGGCGAATAGGCGCTGGGAGCGGGGGCCATCCCCGCAATCAGGGCCGCTTCTGATACCGTCAAGTCACTGACCGGCTTGCCAAAATAGATCCAGGCAGCATCGGCGACCCCGTAAGCACCGGCCCCGAGATAAACCAGATTCAGGTAGCGCTCCAGAATTTCCGATTTACTGTATTCATCCTCAATTTTGAGGGCCAACAGCGCTTCTCTCGCCTTGCGCTGAAAGCTGCGTTCTTGATCTAAGAAGGCAATTCTGGCCAGCTGCTGAGTAATCGTACTCGCCCCTTCAACGAGGCTGCGTTCCCGCACGTTCGCCAGCACCGCCCGGCCAATGCCCTGATAGTCGAGACCATTATGTTCATAGAAGCGGCGATCTTCTGAGGCAATAAACGCTGCAATCAGCGTTTCAGGCATTTCTTCATAGGCTAGCTTTTGGCGAGTCGCCGGCCCAATCTTTTGCAAGACCACATCATCAGCAGACTTAATCGTGATCGTCCCCTGGCGTTCAAACGTTTTTAGGTTGCTAATCGCTGGCAAGTCAGCTTCCGTTGTCTGCCAAATCCGATAGCCCCGAGTCAGCCCCGTTGTGCTGACAGCGCCGAGGGCGACCATGCCCCAAAACAGCGGGCGGTAATAGAGCGGCCGCCGATAGTAGGTCGGTCGCGGCGCCGTTGCGGGAGAGGGGGACGACGACGGGTTAGCCGGAGCAGGCGTCACAGGGCGTCGGGGTCGCCGCACCGAGGGTGAACCAGTGAATAGATTTTTGAGTCGTCTCACAAAGGTATTTGCCACAGCTCACCTTATCCTCTCGCCCACTTTGATCTCACGAATCGATGCGCTTACCTGAGCTAACTCTATACCAGAGACTATGCCCTCAAGGCAAAGTCCCGACCTTTTGCCACTGATTCAGACCAGGGCAGAATGCCCCAAGGCCAAGGCTGCCACCAACATACCTAAGACCAAAAAGGGTTGGGCACTGGCCTGATATTTCACATCGTTTTTCAGCGGATCGCGCAGAAAATACATGTCTTGAAAGGTGATTTGCGGAATGATTAGCAGCACCAGCAGCACCGCATAAAGATTTTGATGGATCGCCATCAGGTAAGCCGCGATGCCCCCTTGAAAGATGTCAATCATCAACACGCAAATCCAGGCGGCGGTGCCAATACCAAACATCACCGGCAAAGACTTCAGCCCTAGCTGGCGATCGCCCTCCACGCTCTTAAAGTCATTCACGATGGCGATTCCTAAACCAGCCAAACTGTAAAACAGCGTCAGCAGCACAATGGTCAAATTCAGTTCGCCAAACAGGGCGTGACCGGCCCACCAGGGCAGCGCAATATAGCTGGCCCCCAGAGCATAGTTGCCCAGCCAGCCGTTTTGCTTCAGCTTCAAAGGCGGAGCTGAATAGATATAGGCCAGCAGCGAACCGCCCAGCGTCAGCGCCGTAATGGTGGGAAAGTCGTGGCCAGCCCACTGGTCGAGGGCATAGGCCACACCAATACCCGCCACCAGCAGTAAGACAAACTGCGTGATGACCTGGGGAATCGAAATCGCCCCTGATGGAATCGGGCGATAGGGCTCATTGATCGCATCAATTTCGCGATCGTAAAAGTCGTTGAGGGTTTGGGTATAGCCGGTTAGCAGCGGCCCCGACAGCAGCATACAAGCCGCTGACAGCAGCACATATTCCAAACTCCACACAAACTGCCCCGACGAAGCCGCCCCACACACGACCCCCCAAATTAGGGGAATCCAGGTAATCGGCTTCATCAACTGCAGGCGAATCTTCCATATTGAGGTTTCACCCGCTTCGGCCCCTTTCATACCGAGCAGCTGCCGCGCCTTGCCGCTCTTGGTACCAGCAGCGGTGGAAGTCGCATCTGCGGTGGCCTCGGTGGAAGCCGCGTCGGAGGGTTGATCAGGGGGAGAAACGTCTGAAATTTGATCAGTCATGAGCGTTATCTAAGGGTGTACCAGCGTCTCAGCGAGCCCAACGGGCTTTTTATTATGCAGGCTTAGCTTAGGTGTAGATGTAATGCTAACGACCAGTCAGAGACAACTCGCCAGAACACCCTAACCGCACCTGACTCTAAAAGGACAGAATGAGCGCGTCTTCTTGAAATTTAGCGCCTTGAATCGAGCGATTTTTGAGCGCCGCTGGCAGCATCAGATTACGTCGCTGGTCGCCAGCGGTGATGGTGACCTCAGGGCCATACTGCGTCAAGTTGATGTCAGCCTTGGTGAAACCAGGCAAAAATAGCCGTACCTGCTGCGCTACCTCATCGATGACCACGGGCGCGGGCGCAGTTTGCACCGCGACGCTGAGGCTCGGCAAGGCAGCCATCAGCGGTTGCCAGTCATCACCGGTGAGCCCCGGCAGGCGCTGCAGTGCCAGGGGAGCAAAGGCTTGATCGGCAACCCCAGACTCAGCCGTGGCATAGGCGATCGCCCCGCCCACGGTGAGGCCAATCTGCTGGGAACTGCCCCATAAATAACGAGCAGTGTCAACATCTGCCGCGTCATCAGTCACCACCAAGAAGCCCAGCAGCTGTTGAGCTGACTGCACAACTCGCCGGCCGGCCTCTAAAAAGCTCCGGGCCTGCTGCACCGGTTGATCGAGCGAAGCATTGGCCCCACTCAGATTGAGAACCGAGCCCGCGATCGGCTGAATAAAGGGTGCCAGCGTTTGTGCCAGCTGCGACTCGGCCAACACCTTTTGAAAGCGGCGAATATACCAGTCCAGCTGCTCCGGCAGCGCCCACATGCGCAGAGCGGCCTGGCTAGACAGCCCATCAAAGACAAGGTAGTCATAGCTGCCACTATCGTAAAACCCGCGCATGGCATCGAGGGTGAGGGCATCGGCCATCCCCGGCAAAATCACCAGCTCTTCACCAAACACCTGTTTCAGTAAAGGATCGCGCAAATACTGGGCTTCAATCCCCTTAACGACATCCCAGCTGCTTTCAAGCAGAGTGGTCGCCTGCAGCTGCAGCGTCCAGAGGTTAGCTCCCGCCGGTTGGGCGGCAGTGGCCAGAGGCCTGCCCCACAACCTGCTGGGCAACGGCCCGCTGTCTTGCGTCAGCCACAGCACTCGCGCCCCTTGTTGGGCCAGTTGACGCGCAAACGCCACTGACGCGATCGCACAGGCGCTCCGAGATTGCCCGAGAAAAGTCAGAATTTGCGGCACAGATCTTCTCTAAAATCCTAGTTACGTTGGCGACAGTTCATCTTCAAAGAACCAGGTGGAATAGTTATCATCGTCAAACTCAACAACGACGCCCACACCACTGCCATCCACCATTTTAAATTGACTGATCACGCCCGATTTGCCCAGTCGAGTGGTCACGTCGCGAGATACGCGATCGCGCAAGCGGGCAACTTTCACCTTTTGTCCGATTTCTAAGGCCATGCCTAACCTAACTACCTGAAATTTTGAACTGCTCAACGACGGTTTCGTTACACAAACCACCCCACAGTTTATCAGCGTCTTGCGCCATCCTGGTCTATGGTGGATAGCGAAAATCAATCAGCACCTGCCGAAGGTGTGCAAGGTAAGCGGCCATGCTGGCAAAGCGTATTCTGCCCTGCTTAGATGTCAACGCGGGACGCGTCGTAAAGGGCGTCAATTTTGTTGACCTGCGCGACGCCGGCGATCCGGTTGAGCTGGCTCAGGCCTATAACGAAGCCGGGGCCGATGAGCTGGTGTTTTTAGACATCACCGCCACCCACGAAGATCGCGGCATCTTGCTCGATGTGGTGTATCGCACGGCTGATCAGGTCTTTATCCCCCTCACGGTGGGCGGCGGCATCAGCACAGTCGATCACATCAAACAGCTGCTGCGGGCCGGGGCCGACAAAGTCAGCATCAACTCCGCCGCCGTGCGACAGCCCGACTTAATTGATCGGGCCAGCGATCGCTTTGGCAACCAGTGCATTGTGGTGGCGATCGATGCGCGTAAACGCGACACTCCTGATAACCCCGGCTGGGATGTCTACGTGCGGGGGGGGCGCGAAAACACGGGCCTGGATGCGGTGACCTGGGCGCAAGACGTCGTGCGGCGCGGCGCAGGCGAGCTGCTCATCACCAGCATGGATGCCGATGGCACTCAGGCGGGCTATGATTTGCCCCTGACGCAGGCGATCGCCAATCGGGTGCCGGTGCCAGTGATTGCGTCCGGGGGCGCGGGCAACTGTCACCATATCTATGAGGCCTTAACCACGGGCCAAGCTGAAGCCGCCTTATTGGCATCGCTGTTGCACTACGGCCAACTCACCGTCGCCGAAATCAAAGACTATCTGGCAAGTCATCAAATCACGACACGAAAGGCCGTCCAAATGTGACGACATCATTAAATTCCTGTTACAGTACGTTACATAAGAGGTTTAATGATGGATGTAGGCGATTGCCATTATTATGTTGCTTTTAATTCTCATCGTTGTCATCGGATTGGTTGCTTGGGCTCTACGCCTGATGGAACAAGCTATTCAAAGCCAAGAGTTTTCGTTCATGCTGGCGGGCTTTTTGGTCGCTTCCTCCGCTGTCGCCATGATGACTGTCTATTTTTTGATGACTGACTACATGCTTTACCTGGATCAGTCAGTCGGCATCGCCACTTCTGAAAACTACTTGGCTGATGGTCAGGAAGCCTACGCCTACTTACAACAGGCACCTGCGATCGCGAATCAAGCTGTTGTGCAAAATTAGCGCTTCAGCCCGCAACAACCCAAGTTTATGAAAAGCCTGATGCTGATCTTAAAGAATCGACATCAGGCTTTTTTGCTTTTCATGCGTAAACCGCTAAACGCCAAGCCATTGGACACATCTCAGATTTACCAATCCATCAATGTGTTTAGGGCGCCGCGAGCAGAGCTATAGCAGCGGGTAGAAAGGTGCAGGTTTCAAGAGGGGCAGAGAAGGGCATTGCCGCAAGCGCTCCGGCGCTTAAAAGTGTCCCAGCCTGGCTGCGGCTCGCTATAGAAATACAAACTTGGAATGTCCTCAGCCTGTTTGGCAGTCGCGATCGTGATACTCGCAATCCTCTGACACAAAACAATAAAGCTGACTCCTCTGCATTGGCAAAGTGGCATTAGAAGTCGGAAGCCTCGAAAATTAGCATCATTGCGATCTTGATTCTGCAAAAAACCGCAGCAGCACCGGCGAAAACTGTTCGTGAGCATCATGTTGCACCCAATAGGACGCCCCTTTTATCGCGCTGATTAGCAAGATGATGTGGCGTAACCGTGCCTTGATTGAAACGGTGAATGCTCCGCTGAAAAACGTCATGCAAATTGAAGGGACTGCGATGGCGGGAGTGTTCAATTTTCGGCTCAACACCCTAAAAGGCGCTGGTATAACAAGCCGCTGTTTGATGCGATCACCCCAACTGGCTGAAATCACCATCTGGCCAACTTTCTAATTCCGTAGGGCTTGCCCTTCCCACAGGGTATTCCAACCTCAGCATTCTGAATGCTGCCATGGCTGACACCGGTCAGGAACAGCCGCCTGCCTTAAATCTGGAAGTTCAAGGCTAGCCTGCTCTCCCTTCTGCAATCTTTTAGGCCATTGAACTCACGTTCCTAAAATTGATGCGTTTACAGGCCAGCGCGCTACGCCAAAGGCATCAAAACGTCACGGAACACAATTTCCTGACGGCAAAGCGTCATGAGCAGAATATTCATGTAGTTCTCAAAACTACCAGGCACTTCGATCCGCTACGAGACACTTCGCCTTACTGGCGCTAGCTACCAGCTGCTCATTGAGGCTTCAGAGGAGATATCAGCAAACTAAGTGTGTTGTGTATTTCTTTCACATAAGGATGTTCCATCATGCAAATTACAGTGCCTCACAATGTCCTCGACCTAGCAGGCTACTTACACCCAAATCCCAACTACTTTCAAACTCGACAGCGCCTTAGATATCTCGCTGAGCGCTATCTAGCCCCAAATGTGCTGACGGATCACCTCACCGATCTACCCCGCCAGTTCACCCATCCTCATCAGCGCCGTTGGGAAACATTTGACTGGTCGGCGATCGCGGTCAACCAAATTGTGGGCTTAGAGCCCAAGCTGTTTACCAGCATGATTGCGGCATCAGCCGAAGTTGAGGCCCCCATTCGGGCCTATGCCGAAATCACCCGTGAGTACTTACAAAGCGTTCATCCTGAAATGACCCGTTTCGTGAGTGGGTCTTACGACGAAGCGGGAAATTTGATTGAAGTCGGGGTTTGGGAAAAAGAAGAACGCCAGCATGCCCCGATTTTTTGCAAGATTTATCAGCAACTGGTCGGTGAGCAATTAGTTCCTCAGACCAATTCCATTACCGAACTCGCTCCGGTCAGAACGCCGGTCGAAGCCCTCTACCGACATGCTGTGCGACGCATTACAACGGAATGGAGTGCTGTTTCGGTTTATCTCTGGCTGATGGCTCACTCGACTGGGGCGTTACAGCAGGCAATCGCCCAACCCCTGCAGGACGAAGTCAATCACCTGGCTAAGTTTTGGGGCATGACTCGCTGGGGGTTTGGTGACTCCATGCAGCGTCGCCTCCTCACCATGGCAACCCAGGCTTTCAACATGTTTGATCATCATCAAGGCGATCGCACAACCAGCAAAACCATCGTTCAGCTGTCCAACCTCCAATCCGGAGCAGAACTGGCCTATATTTTCACCCGCGTCCTGCGACAGATGTGTAGCTGGAACGCTCACCTGCAGCCCGAATCACTCGCAGGGTTGTTTGGGCGACGTCCCGTCCTCAAGTCTGTATAACCCCTGCCGGAAGCCCCGTTTCGGTTAGCACAAACCGGCCTTTTCCCCTCCTGACGTTGAACTCGCGCTATCGCGAATTCAGGTTGTAAAAACTGAATCTGTGAAGAATGTCAGCAGTGCCTCAGAAAATTCTTCTGGGGCATCTTGCTGCACCCAATGGGACGCTCCCTTAATTGCCTGGAAATTAGCACCCGGAATCTCACTCGCCAGCTGCTGACCATCTTCTGACTTTTGCCATGGGTCATCCATTGCCCACAAAATCAGCGTCGGAGCCACAATATTGCCGTGGCGGTCAACCAGCGCCATCGTTTGGTTGGCATTCAGGGCAGCGGCATTGCGTAGCAGGCTTAATTTTCCCTCTGTGCTAGCCCAAGGGGCGATGATGCCCTCGCGAAACTCGGGGGTGAGCTGACTCGGATTCGAGAGTCCGTCAGCGAGACTGGCTTCTAGCGCCGCGACCAGATCAGCAACGGAACGAGCCTGCCACCGCAGGGGATGACCAAAATCAAGCATGTCATCGTCGAATCGGTCGTAGCAAACCGAATTGGTAATCACCAGGCGATTCACTAAATCAGCGTGCTCGATCGCCAGAATCAACGCGACTGCACCGCCAGTATCGTGACCCACCACATCGACTCGTGACAGCTCCAAAGCCGCGAGAAAAGCCGTAATCATCCGCGCCTGATCTTGAAATGAGCGGTCGAAGCGATCGCGGCGATCGGACCAGCCGTGGCCAAGAAAATCTGGCACGAGGACGCGATAGCCCGCCTGCACGAGGACTGGAATGACCGCATGGTAGAGGTAGCCCCAAGTCGGAATGCCGTGCATCAGCAAAATCGTGCCCTGCTGCGCCTCACCGAGATCGATATACCGAATCGTCAGCGGGATATGGGCAACCGTGCCCGCAGGCAAAACCATTTCTTGTTGGGCTGCTTTGAATTCTTGCCAAGTTCGCCAATCTGAGATCATAAGTTGATTAGATGCAGAGGGCTCGTTCTTCAAGCATCGACTATAGCGTGAACGGTAAAACAGTCAGTTGATTAGAGGAAGTGCTCTCTCTGGATTGAAAGGGGAAGATCGCTATTGTATCGACCTATGAAGAAATCATTGGCTCACCAAAAGATTAACGATTCTGCCTAAACGCTGGGAATTCTGCAGAGAGAGTTTTCGTACGTTAAACCTATGTCTTTCTTATTGCTTTTTCTATCTATTGTTTTCGCTACAGGAACAGCATTACTTTATCAGCAACTTCAAAAAAGTAGAAATGAAAACAAGATCACTCAGCAATTAGCTCAAGAAGCTGAAAAGAAACTCAGAGCTGCAGATCGAAAGTATGGTGGACTGATCTCGAAAGAAGAAGCCATCAAACAGTTAGACACAAAAATCATCATTCTTCGAGATCGCCTCAAACAGCTTCAAACACAAGCCAGTCTACAAGAACAGGAAATTAATTTAAAGATCAATACACTTGCCGAAAAACTATCTGAGCTTGAAGAAAAAGACTTTGTTGAGGAATTCGGCTTCTATGAATCTAAGTATGATTTTCAAGAGGCGACAGAATACAAACAAAGACTAGACGTCATTCGAACTAAACAAAAGCAACTAATCAAAGAAAAGACAGCTGCCATTTGCAATACAGAATGGACAGTTGCAGGCAGCAAACGCGAAGGTCAGAAGATGGTGAATGGCTTTCTTAAGCTAGTTCTTCGTGCATTTAATGGGGAATGCGATTCAGCGATCAGCAAAGTCAGATATAACAATATACAAACAATGGAGAATCGTTTACAAAAAGCATATGAAACCTTGAATAAGCTTTCTGCGACGACACATTGTGAGATCACGTATGAGTACTTAACTCTAAAAATCGAAGAATTGAGATTGACTCACGAGTATCAAGAGAAAAAGCAGGAGGAACAAGAAGAGCAAAGAAAAATTCGTGAGCAAATGCGTGAAGAAGAGCGCGCGGCCAAAGAAATAGAAAAAGCTAGAAAAGAAGCCGAAAAAGAAGAGAAGCAGTATCAAGACGCATTAGAAAAAGCTAGAAAAGAAGCCGAAACTGCCACTGGAAAGCTCCAGCAAGAACTTCAAGCACAGATTGCAGAGCTTCAGAAAAGAGTTGCTGAGGCAGAAGACAACAAAGCGCGAGCGATCTCACAAGCACAGCTAACTAAATCTGGCCATGTTTACATTATTTCAAACTTAGGTTCATTCGGTGAGAACATCTACAAAATTGGCATGACTCGAAGACTGAAGCCAGAAGAGCGAGTGAAAGAACTGGGAGACGCTTCTGTGCCATTTCCTTTTGATGTTCATGCAATGATCTCCTGTGCAAATGCCCCTGAGTTGGAACGTAGGCTACACAAGACATTTGATACTCAACGTGTGAATAGTGTTAATGCACGAAAAGAGTTTTTCAGAGTATCACTCGAAGAAGTCACTAAAGCTGTTGAAGAGATTGATCAGCAGCTACAAACGTGTACTTCAGCAATCAAAATCACAAAAATTGCTGAAGCTGCTGAATATCGGAAGTCTTTAGCTCAAGTAAGAAGCACACAGAGCGTAAACGTTTAGTCAATAGAACCCGTCACAGAATCCATAACACATCATCTTTTCATTGATACAGATCGACCTCTGCTGTGCAATCGCACAGCAATATCGGCAACAAAAAAGGGGCTAACCGCCCCTTTGAGTTACATAGTGAGAGATTTTTTGCCGACTGGGCTATGAGTCAGCGACCTTGACCTTGCGAGCTAAACCGAGCAATTGCAGCAGACGAATGTGCAACCAAGTCACATCAATCTCCCACCATTTCAAGCCATGACGGGCTGAGTGCTGATAAGCATGGTGGTTGTTGTGCCAGCCTTCGCCGTAGGTAACGAGCGCCACCCACCAGCAGTTGGTGGAAGTATCGTCGGTGTTGTAAGTGCGATAGCCAAACTTGTGAGTGGCGCTATTCACAAACCAAGTGCAGTGATACACGACCACCAAGCGGACAAAAATACCCCAGACCACAAACGGCCAGCCGCCCATCAGATAAAGGACGATGCCCAAGGGCAACTGCATCGACAAAAAGTATTTTTCAAAAAATTTGTAAACCGGATCATCCGCGATGTCACGGGTAAATTTGTGGATCTCATCTTTCGCCGGGACCTCTCTCAGCAACCAACCCATATGGCTCCACCAAAAACCTTTGCCCGCATCATGGTGATCATTAGGCTGATCGGAATACCGGTGGTGATGGCGGTGCAGCCCAATCCACACAATGGGGCCATGCTGGCAGGCTAGCGTGCCGCAAACCACAAAGAAATACTCTAGCCACTTAGGCACTTCAAAGCTTTTATGGGCGATCAACCGGTGCCAGCCCAGGGTAATGCCCAGGCAGCCAGTAATCCAGTGCAGCACCAACGCCACGCCAACAGCGGCCCAGGTCGTGTTACCAGGAATAAAAGCCAGCAAGGCCAAGCCGTGAATCGCCACCATAAAGAGAGTGGTCGGCCAATCAACAGTCGGTTTATCTAAATTTCGAATAGCGGTTGTCATGCACAATTTCTCAGATTTTGGACAGGAAGATACCAACTCACAGGAGAATAAACTCTACACAGCATAGACATTGATTCCCCGATGAATTCCCCAGACAACATGCAAGTCTCTGAGGTCGCACTCTCCCAGATCTTTTGGCAGATTGACCGGCAGGTCAAAGCCAATCTGAGTCGGGTGCTGGCAGCCATGGGTAAGCACCGGGTAGGCAGTCACCATTTTGCCAGTGTGTCTGGCTATGGTCACAACGACCTGGGCCGCGCCACGTTGGATCGCGTCTTTGCCGATGTCATGCAGGCAGAAGCTGCTGCGGTCAGAGTGCAGTTGGTTTCAGGAACTCACGCGATCGCGTGTGCCTTATTTGGCGTTTTGCGTCCTGGTGACGAACTGTTGGCCGTGGCGGGCTCGCCCTACGACACCTTAGAAGAGGTGATCGGGCTTCGGGGTAATCACCAGGGTTCCCTAAAAGAGTTTGGTGTTACTTATTGTGAACTACCCCTTACTATAGACGCTTCCGTTGACTGGGAGAGCCTAGAACAGGCAATAAAGCCCGAAACCCGGCTGGTGTTGATCCAGCGATCGTGCGGCTATAGCTGGCGGCGCAGCCTGACCATTGCTGAAATTGAGCGCATTGTGCAGGTGGTCAAGCAGCAAAATCCCCACACGGTTTGCTTTGTCGATAATTGCTACGGCGAATTTGTGGAAGATCGCGAACCGACCGCCGTCGGGGTGGACTTAATGGCGGGCTCACTGATCAAAAATCCTGGCGGCACGATCGCGACCACCGGCGGTTATCTGGCCGGACGCGAAGACCTGGTTGAAATGGCCCTCTGTCGCCTAACTGCCCCTGGCATCGGCAGCAGCGGCGGGGCCAGCCTCAATCAAAATCGGCTGTTGTTTCAGGGCTTGTTTCTCGCGCCGCAAATGGTGGGGGAAGCCATGAAGGGCAATGCGTTGATCGCCCACACCTTTGAGCGACTCGGCTACGCGGTGCATCCCCCAGCAGCCGATCACCAGCGCGACGTCATTCAAGCGATCAAACTGGGCTCCCCCGAAAAGCTAATCGCTTTTTGCAAAGCGATCCAGCAGCATTCGCCGGTGGAATCTTATGTAGAACCCATCCCGGCGGGCATGCCGGGCTATGACAGCGAGCTGGTCATGGCAGGCGGCACCTTCATCGACGGCAGCACGTCAGAACTCTCTGCCGATGGCCCTCTACGAGAACCCTACGTAGTCTATTGCCAAGGCGGTACCCACTGGACGCATGTCGCGATCGCGATCGAAGCGGCAGTCAAGGCAATTCAGCGGTTGAGCATCGAATCAGCAGAGACATGAGATTTGAGTGGGATTTGTCAAAAGCGGCCGCCAACCTAAAGAAGCACGGTGTTAGCTTTAAAGAAGCTAGAACTGTGTTTGAGAACCCGCTGGCAGTCATCTTCGACGATGAAGCTCATTCTGCTGAAGAACGTCGAGAAATCATCATCGGTCACTCTCAACAAAATCGACTATTACTGGTCGCCTTTAGTGAACGATCAAACCGTATCCGCTCGTCAGCGCCCGTTTAGCCACTTGTCAGGAACGTGAGGATTATGAACAATCTGCCCTCTGAGAACTCACCGCCTGCCGCAGATGAGCTTTTAGATGAATATCGCCTCGACTATATAAAAGCAAAGCCAAATCGATTTGCAGCTCATGATGGAGCACAGCAATGTACCGTCGTCGTTTTAGATGAAGATGTCGCCTAGGTATCTACCACACCTGAAGCAGTTAACCGGGTGCTGAGAGCGCTGATTGAATCAATGCCATCAAGTAGCTGATTAAAGGTATTCCGCGTCCCGCTGGTGAGCACCGGAGGGGAACCTTTAGTGGTTTACGGAGTGATCGCGGTGTTCGGGAGAAAGGGGCATCGCCGCGCTAGTAGTACCTTACGTATGCTGTTTTGAGAGCATTGTCTATAGCCTCATACTCTGGGCTCGCCACATAATTTCACTCTGAACGTTGTCGCCACTGGGAGCCGCTATTTCTAAGTGAGATTTCTAGACCAATAGGGTGTTCTATGTCAACTTGAGAACCACTGTAAATATTTAGCTAATCTGCCCAGTCACTCCAAAATTCATAGAAGCCACTTAGATTTGTTGATTGATCACTTGTCCATCCTAAAATCGTGAGCCGAATGCCGAACTTTCAGTTCAGCGTTCACGGCTTCATAAAGGCGCAATGAGAGCAGCTTGGTTGCATCATCCTGCGTTCTGTCTTTATGTTGTTGAGTTTTTAGGAATCAGGCAAAGTCATGGTTACGAAAGTCGCAGTATTCAATCAACCCAATCTAAACGGCAACGGCGTAGGAGACTCTAGCGACGAGAATGCGAATATCCTAAGTATTATTCAAAAGCAAATTGATGACGGTGAAAATTACGCTATCGAAGCGGGCATTACCTCTTTTACGATACCTGACCTGGCAACTCGATTAAACGATGCCACTTTCTTCTTCATGACTGATATGGAGAATGCATCTCCTACGGATAATGCTTTCTTACCCGAGTCGGCCGTCAACACTTTAAAGACTTATGTCGAAGGGGGCGGCATTATGGTCATGACGGGCACTGACGGTTCTGATGATGCCATCTTCTTAAATCGAATTTTTGGTTGGGATTTAGCTGAAGGACCAGATAGTTCTAGCTACGAGCCCACCAGCTTAAAAATAGATAACGCTGCGGGGACGCCTTATGAAGGAGGCCCCGCAACGTTAGATCCCCTTTCCGGTTGGAATATTGCCAATGGAACAGTCGCTGGGTTTACTCCCATCTACGGTGATGACAGCAATGCAGCTGTGGCAGTAATCGAGGCGGGTGCCGGGAAAGTTGTATACCTGAGCTCTGACTTTTTCAGTGCTGGCTTTGCGACTGACTATGGGGAGGGCATCCATGCAAATGGCTCTAACAATAGTGCTGACTTTGTAACTGAAATTATTCCTCGCACTTTACGCTTCGCAACTGCCCTTGCCAGCCCCTCTCCAACACCAGTGAGCACACCCGCCGACTCGGCCAGCACCGTAGTCTTGAGCCTCAACTTGCCACTGCAGATCACAGGCACCCCTTCCCAAACCTCCATCAATCTAGAGATCGGTGATTTGCCATTAGGTAGCACCTTTGATGAAAGCTATTATCTATTGCAAAATGCTGATGTCACGGCAGCAGTGACGGCAGGGGAGTTTGCCACAGGGTATGACCATTTTGTCATTCACGGCATGGCAGAAGGGCGCAGCCCTATTGCCTACTTTGACGAGGCATATTACCTAGCTCAAAATGCTGACGTCAAAGCAGCAGTTGCCAACGGGGGCTTCCAGAGCGGCATCGAGCATTTCCTTTTGTTCGGCCATAAAGAAAACCGTAACCCCAGCGGTTTGTTTGATGCCAAAGACTATCTGCTCAATAACCCGGATGTGGCGGCAGCGGTGCAATCTGGGGCCATTGATAGTGCCTTTGAGCATTTCACTACCCATGGGGCACAGGAAGGACGGTTATCCTATTCTGTGTTCCAAGAAGATGATTATTTGACCTTCTATGCGGATGTCAAGGCAGCAGTAGAGAATGGGTTCTTTGAATCCGGCTGGGAGCACTTCCAAACCTTTGGCATGTCAGAAGGTCGTCGGCCCAGTAGCCTTTTTGATGAGAGTGCTTACTTAGCGGCTAACTCCGATGTGGCGGCGGCGGTCAAGGCAGACACACTAGGAAGTGGCGTCGAGCATTACTTTATATTTGGCTATGCCGAAGGGCGCAGCTTAAGTTAAAACCAAAAGCGCCAGGCAGAGAAGCGGGATTGTTTAAAGAGGGAGGCCCACTGTTGGCCTCCCTCTTTGATATCTATTGGTTTGATAAGTAGATTTCTATCCATCAACAATGCTGTAGGGTACCGTTAGGCGAAGCCGTCAACACGATTCCATCATGCTTTGATGAATTATGCTGTCTCGCTCATGCATCCTATAAACTGTCGTTGGTAACCACAGGCTCAGTCAATGGTTGATGAAAAAGTTGCCATAATCACCGCTGGTGGCAGCGGCATGGGGGCAGGTGCCGCGCGCAAGTTAGCTGCAGCAGGGTATCGTGTTGCAATTTTGTCTTCATCTGGCAAAGGAGAGGCCCTGGCCAGCGAACTCGGTGGCCTTGGGGTTACCGGCTCTAATCAATCGAATGACGATTTGCAGCAACTCGTTGATCAAACGATGAACGCCTGGGGGCGGGTTGATGTTCTGGTCAACAGTGCCGGTCACGGCCCCAAAGGAGAGCTGCTAGAGCTGTCAGACGACGATTGGCAGCAGGGTATGGCGGTCTACTTTCTCAACGTCGTCCGCCCCACCCGGTTAGTCGCGCCTATCATGCAGCAGCAGCAATCTGGCAGCATCATCAACATCTCGACCTTTGCCGCTTTTGAGCCCGACCCAACCTTTCCAACTTCTGGCGTCTTTCGGGCTGGCCTGGCTGCCTATACCAAGCTGTTTGCAGATCGGTATGCCGCAGAAAATATCCGCATGAACAACATCCTGCCCGGCTTTATCGACAGCCTGCCGGAAAAACCTCAGTTTCTCCAACGCATCCCGATGGGTCGTTATGGTAAGACAGAAGAAATCGCGGCTGTCGTAGCGTTTTTGGCTTCCGAAGGAGCCAGCTATATTACGGGGCAAAATCTTCGTGTCGATGGCGGCATCACTCGGTCAGTCTAGATTGACAACAATGCCGCTCAACTCTGCTTGAGTGCGATCACGCTCAAATTAGCTAGCAGGAATTCAAGAGGATTTGCTAATGCACAATGTCCGGCTGGAAATCGTGCCAATTGACATCCATACTCCAGAGTGATACACATAGTCATCACTAATTCGACCAACAAATTTCGCGCATGCCTGAAAACACTTATCAACAGCAAGTCCTAGAGTTCAGTACGCCTCAGTGGAAGCCGGAAGCTATTCTTCGTCAGCGTTGCCCTCAACCTATACTCAACACAGAACACGGTGTACTTTTTCAGGGCGACTGCTTAGAAATTCTCAAACATATTGAAAGTGAAAGTGTGGATACGGTGTTTGCCGATCCCCCCTTTAATCTCGGTAAGCACTATGGCAAAAAAGTCAACGATAGTTTAGGAGAGAATGAATACCTCAACTGGATGCATACATGGATCGCCGAGTGTGAGCGAGTGCTGCGCCCCGGTGGGTCACTCTTCATTTACAACTTACCAAAATGGAATATTATGCTTGGCCCCTATCTGCTGGAACGGGGTCTAACATTCCGTCATTGGATTGCGGTCAATATCAAAATGAGCATGCCGATCAACGGGCGGCTATACCCCTCTCACTACAGCTTGATTTACTACAGCAAAGGCAGCAAACCCAAAACTTTTCGCAAAATCCGCACGCCGATAGAAACCTGTCGCCATTGTGGCGGTGACATCAAAGATTATGGCGGTCATCGCTCAGCGATGAATCCCAAAGGCGTGAATCTTACCGATGTTTGGAATGATATTCCGCCGGTTCGCCACTGGAAGTTTAAAAGTAAAAAACGTCAGGCCAATCAACTTTCTACCAAGCTGCTCTCACGGGTGATCGAAATTTCTACCCGCCCCGGCGATATCGTGCTCGACCCTTTCGGCGGCTCTGGCACTACCTTTGCTGTCTGTGAGGCCAGACACCGTTATTGGATCGGCATTGAACTCGAAAATTGTGACGTCATTATTGAACGATTGACTCGAGGCGAGATATCTCAACATCTAAATACAGATTTTATAGATGATGCTAACTAGCGCATTGCCATCCCATCTCTACCTTTTGGGATTAAAGGAACATTGCTGTCTAATTGATCATATTCTATTGCCACGACCCGAAATACTCCAGCATTAATATTAACAGCTGACCATACTGGAAAATAAGCACGAAGTTCAGTTATGTTGCCAATACGATCCGTAAGATATCGACGCATAGACTCAGCAGGCACTACTAATATTCCGCCAATCAAGCCACCTTTGAGCATGGCATGAATGATTTTGTTTGCTGCACGATGACTGGATGAGATGTTACCGGTCTCCCATTCAAAACCAATTACACCTTCTTCTGTTTCGAGCACGGCATCTAAATTGCCCATCCTCACTCCAGCTAGTTCTCTAGGTAAACTTTCCGTTTTCCAACCAAGCTCTCTGAGTTTGACAATTCCAGGTATTTTAATTGGCACAACACCATTAGCATTTTTAGTAGTTCCAGGATTAAGCTTAAAAGACCCAGAACCATGAGGCCAATCGATTGATGCGATAGCTTGCTCGACGTCAGAACAAGCTCTGTACCAAGTTTCCAAACGGTCTGCATTTCCATGACAAACGACATTAATCTCTTCAACTATTTTCACTATATTCAAAGTCCCGATAGCAACTCTGACACGGATATATCTAAGCTTTTAGCAATCAATACCAAGTTGCGAATAGCAACATTCCGCTCACCA
Source organism: uncultured Halomicronema sp. (assembly GCA_937899725.1). GTDB lineage: Bacteria > Cyanobacteriota > Cyanobacteriia > Phormidesmidales > Phormidesmidaceae > Halomicronema. The sequence goes on along the minus strand of CALCCA010000111.1, from coordinate 6,555 downwards.
CGTTCAATACCGCCGATGTAAGTACGATCCAATCCGCACTCGGCTGCGAACATCTCTTGCGATAAACCACGAGCTTTTCGCAACTTCCGAACTCTTGCACCTAAGAGAATGAGTAGATCCGGTTCTGTCATGCCCTGAAATTAATATTCAGATGACTATTCGTCCACGGACTATGGGTATCTTTTCGTCTTCATGTAAGAGCATTCTGATGGAACAAAGATTATTAGTAGAATTTGTCAGATCGGAAACATTTATACAGTAAAGAAATGGCTGAAGCCGTTGAATTCGGTCAGATTAGAAAATGAAGCAAAATTAGAGCAAGATCATCAATCCAAATCACCTCATATATTAAGATAGAGCTTTAATCAGCACTTTTCTGCAGCGGTGTTGATCATTTTTGGCTGCCAATTGCTTATTCATGATGTTTCGGAGTTTTCACTCTACTCTGTTCACCGCCTGCAGTAATACAAAAGCATTAAGCTGGCCTGGCTGTGGACAGAGCATCTAAAAACAAGAAATTGATAATCTCTAACGCTATTATTTTCTTGATTGACTATGTTTTCTTTTCACGCAACCTTGCCGTTGGCTCACCGCTCGGAATTCAAGCACCAGAATAAAACACTTTTTCACATTGAGCCAAGAGTATTATTTGCGACCAACTGCGCCACCATTTCCGCCCGAGACGAGACTTCTAACTTACGAAACATCCGCTTGAGCGCCTGTTTTACCGAGTTTTCAGTAATCCAAAGTTCAGTACCGATCGCGGCATTCGTTTTACCCAAAGCCACCAGGTCAGCGATTTGCAATTCACGCGGCGTCAAGCATTCGACTTTGCTGTGCCGCAGAGCATCGCTTTTGAAAGATGGAGTGGCCCCCTTGCCTTGATCCTTCAGGCAGGCCACATCAGCAGTCACTAATCGTGAGCGCACGGTGGCTGCCCAAGCTGACAAATGCAAACAGACTGCACTCAAATCAGCTAAATCTTGAGTATCAAAGGCAGGCATTGACTGCTCACGAGTGCAGCCCACCACCCCAATTAACTGCCCCTGGCTGACAATGGGGCCGACCATCACATGCCAGTGATCAGGGCGCGGACAAACCATCGTCCACACTTTAGGGGAGGTCACCAATGCTTCATGCACAGGAGCGTGGCGCTCCACGAGATAACGCACCACTGGATTGTGTTCGACTGAGAAGCCTCGACGCAGGGCTTTTTGGAGCGTTGCATCGGCCAGCGGCAGCTGTTTGCGGAGCATCTCTTCTAAAGAGTTGAAGAAAAAAATGCCCCGGCGCTTAGCCTCAAAATGCTCGCCAATTACCGGAACAACCTGCGATCGCAACGCCTGCTCATCTGTAGCTTGGTGAATGGCTTGAAACAAAGACTGCAAAGGACGGGGCATAATCGCGCTGGCGCAAGGTGGACTTGATCGGGAACTAGGCGACGGCAAAAGCTTCTTCTAATCTTAGCCCTAGTGCTCATGACAAAAGACCTCTGATGGCCTCATGTACTCATCCAACAGTTGTAGTCGATAACCCCGTAGCCGATGGCTCACCTGAACGATCCACAGATACAGGTGAATGACATTATTCTGCATCTAATCACTATGCTGACTTAAACAAAACGTCCAAACCGCCAAACTGTGACAGTCCAAAGCATTATTTTTTTCACAGATCTGGCTTAAGAGAAAAATTTCCATGCAATTGTACATTTCAAGACTGGAGTCACCAACATGACCTTTTCTCATATTCGGCAAGGCTTAGGCATCGGCTGGTTCTGCCTTTTTGTCATCCTGACTGCAGGGATTATCGTCGCATCCGATCACGAGATCGGCAGCTTGCAAAATGCTCTGTCTATTCACCTTGCAAGCACGATCGTAGTATCACTGCCAGCGGGCTTAGTCGCGATCGGGCCATTCATTTTGTTCAGACGCCAACAATGGCTGTTGGGAGTCGCCATCGCGCTTTTAGCGGGCCTCATCTTTCATAGCCTTTTATGTACTCTGCAAACACCTGCTTGCTATTCAACCTTGTCGGCGTTTTTAGCAATGGTTCCTAAAGTAGCGGGCGTTGTCGGAGGCTGGCTAATTTTAATCTCGCTACCGTCAGCGCTGCTGCTTAACCGACGGTGAATTGGTCATTCCTCTGGTGGATTAACAAGAGACCGGTTACGAAACGGTCACCCCAATGTCAGCGGCAGATTATCTGAATTGAGCACAAAGCAACTGCCCCGATCGCTCAAGAACAGGGCATAACTATGCCGGCGAAGTGTACTCGATCGGGGACTAGGCGACGGCAAAGGCTTTTCCTAATGTTGGCCCTAGTGCTAATCACAGGAGATGCCCAATGTCTCAATATGCTCATCCAGAAGTTTTAGTCGATACCCCATGGCTGCTGGCCCACCTCAACGATCCACAGGTGCGGGTGGTAGCAGTGGATATGAGTCCAGACCCTTACCAAAAGGCTCACATTCCGGGGGCAATTTTCTGGAATATTTTCACCGACCTGCTGAAGCCTAACCTCAGCGTGAATCTCGACCCCATCGCGATGGCGAAGCTATTGTCGCGATCGGGCATTTCGCCGGAAACCACTGTGGTTGCCTATGGCGGCTATCCTGGCACCGGCGCTTGGATATTTTGGCTGTTGAAACTCTTTGGCCATGACAACGTGTCCGTTCTCAATGGCGGTTATCAAAAATGGGTGGCAGAAGGTCGGCCCCTCACCGCTGAGCTGGCCAGCTTTGCACCGACTCAGTATCAGGCAAACTCCCCAGATATGACTTTGCGGGCTCGACAAACAGAGGTGCAGGCCGCTCTGGGACAACCCAACTGTGTAGTGCTAGACGTACGCACCCCAGAGGAATATCAGGGCGATGTCTTTATGATGAAGCCGCCCGCAGGGGACGAACGAGGGGGGCATATTCCGGGTGCAATCCATCTTGAGCATACGCTCACGCTTAATGACGATGGCACTTTTAAGTCAGCCGATGAGTTGCACGCGCTCTTTAACCGTCAAGGCGTGACGGCTGACAAAGTCGTGTTTCCTTACTGTGCGATCGGGGGCCGCTCTGCCTGTACCTGGTTTGTGTTGACGTATTTACTTGGCTATCCTGATGTGCGCAACTATGACGGCTCCTGGAACGAGTGGAGTCGCCTCCCCCATGCGCCGATTGATCGGTAATCGCAATGTGGCGGAGATGGCACGGCATAGCAGTCCACAAAGTAGCGGGCAGTTAAATATGCAGGACTTACGCAGTTGCATTCGGTTTTGGCCCCCTAGCCCCCAATCCTGGAGAAACCGGATGCAGCTTCCCACAGAATTAGAGGATGCAAAGGAGCCATGCGTCAGTCCTAATATTTGGCTTTAGTCTGAGGGTTCATCTGCCACCGCCGACCGCAATCATGATCTCGGAGTGAGTGCTTCGCCGGAGCGCTGTTGACCGTGGGTGAACTGAGAGCGATCGCCCAACGCCTGACCAGTACGCCACAAGTGCATGCCCAAGCGCAACTGACCGATTTCCCAGTCATGTAACGCCTGGGGCACATCATGGTTGTGACTGACTAACGCATCGGCCAAGGCGATCGCATTGGCGGCTCCTTTAGAGACTCCAGCAGCGGTGTGCGGACGGGGAATAAACGCCGCATCCCCGACGAGAGCAATGCGACCAAACGCCATCTGGGGCACGCCCAGATCGAGAATGGGCTGCACAAACGGTTCCTGGGTAGCCGCAACCAGCTGCTGCAACGGTGGAGGCAGCACTTGACTGGCATAGGCGCGCATCTGCTGCTCAGTCGTCGGGGCCATCATGCCTGGAGGAATGGAGGCGCGATCGCGGCCTGTTTTATCAGTGAGGAGAGCGGGTAATTCTGTCTGCTCGTCGTAGTTGACGTACCAGACCCAGTTGAAGCGACGCTCGCCCGGCACCAGCGACTCATCTTCCCCCGGAATCACATATTGCAGCATGTGAGAATTAGGAAACTGGTAGAAGACAAAGCGTTCGGTCAGCAGTTTGGCCGCTTTGGGAGGCAAATCGGCTTCCGGCACTAAGCCGCGATAGGCCACGTAGCCAGCATAGCTGGGCTCATAACTGGGCAAAAGCTGCTGCCGCACCGTCGAGCTAGCGCCATCGGCCCCAATTAGCAAATCAGCCGACACCTGCGTGCCATCATCAAACCCAGCGGTGACGTGAGCCGCATCCTGCTGCACTGACACCAACGTTTTGCCAGCGTGATACTGCTCGGTCGGAAAATGCCGCCGCATCGTGCCATACAGCACATTCCACGAGGTCAAGGTTTGGCGCATGGCCAGCCGCTGGGCAATCTCCCCGGCCTGATCGAGGTAGAGCCGCTCGCGAGCGACCACGCCCAAGGGCGCTTCATAGGCCACGCCCGCTTGGTGAAAGGCGGTCAAAATTTCCGGCTGGAGGACAATGCCCCCGCCCCGGCTGCTGAGGTTGTGGGGCGATCGCTCGTAGATATCGACTTGCCAGCCCCGCGATCGCAACAAGATGCCGGTAAAGAGTCCCCCCAATGAGCCGCCAATAACGATGGCCCGACCGGGGTGGGTCTGTTTGGTAGTAAGTGTCATGATTGACCTCCCATTGACGCTTGTAAAGTCAGATCTTGAACTGCCGCTTGCAGGGCCGTTACAAACACCGCCAGCGGTTGAGCGCCCGATAAAACCTGGGTGCCGATGCGAATGTTGGGCACTCCATGGACGCCCTGAGCGATCGCCTGTTGTTCTTGCTGGCGCACCGCTGGAATACCCGCCTCGGAGTCCAAAAACGTCTTGACAGCATCCTGGTCAAACCCGACCTCACCGGCAAGGCGCACTAGCACCGCCACCTCGGCAATATTGGCCCCCTCAGCAAAGTAAGCGCGGAGTAGGCGCTCTGCCATGGCAGTGGCTTGGCCCTGCTGAGCAGCAAATCCAGTCAGGCGATGAGCCTGCAAGGTGTTGGGCGTAGTGGTCATGAGGTCGTAGCGAAAGGCCAACCCATCCTGCTGTGTGGCCTGCACAGTTTGGGCATCTAACTGCAGGGAATAGGCCCAGCTGCCAAACTTTTGAGTGCGATAGGTGCGGCGATCGAGCCCCGCCGCAGGCATGTCTGGGTTGAGTTCAAAGGGATGCCACACCCACTGCACATCAACAGCGGGAGCGAGCTGAGCCAGGGCGCGCTGTAACCGCGTTTCGGCCACCCAACACCAGGGACAAATAAAATCTGAAGTAATTTCAATCGTTAAGGTCATGGTTGCTGCCCTCCTGGCAGAAATGCAACGTGAAATTCTGATATGACCCTCGCTCTCATCGTCAACCGCCATCCTCTAGGCGGCGGCAATGCCGTGAAACGATGATGAGAGGAGAACGTTAGAGCCTTGAAAAAAGTTGATTGAGCCGTCTGAATAACGACAGTTCCACCCTAACTCCACTCGCAGAAGATGTTAATATCACTTTTTCAGCAAACACTTTTGCATTTAACGCAAAAGTACAGCAGCGATGGATCAGTTTTTGGCGATGCGATCGTTTGTGCGAGTGGTCGAAACCCACAGCTTTTCCGAGGCGGCTCGGCAACTCGGAGTGGCGGTCTCCTCGGTGACCCGGCAAGTCAACGCTCTAGAAGCGATGCTGCATACCCAATTGCTCAATCGGTCAACTCGCAGCGTCACGCTCACCCCCCAAGGTCGCCGCTATTACGACAAGGCAGTGCAGATTCTGCAGGATGTCGCAGCAGCGAATCTAGCCGTCACCGAACAGGATGAAGTCCCCCGAGGCCTGTTGCGTGCCAGTGTGCCCGTGGCTTTTGGCCGCCTGCACATTGCCCCCCTGCTGAGCGACTTTTTAGCGCAATATCCTGAAATGCAGCTGGATTTGACCTTTAGTGACGGCCTCGCTAATCCGGTCGAAGAGGGGCTCGATCTCGTAATTCGTATTGGCAACCTCGATCGCTCTGGCGCTAATTGGATTGTCCGTAAACTCACCACTCATACCCGCAAAATTTGCGGTAGCCCGGCTTATTTCCAACGCTATGGCAAGCCCGACCATCCCGACGATTTAGCCCAGCACCACTGCCTGCGTTTTAGCTATGCCCTCGGTGCCGACACCTGGCGCTTTAAGCGCGATCGAGAGATCTGCGAAGTGCAGGTGCAGGGACCCCTCATCGCCAATCATTCTGAAGTGCTGCGGCAGGCTTGTTTAGATGGCGTCGGGATAATCCTGATGCCCACCTGGTTGGTCGGAGCCGATCTGCAGGCAGGTCAGTTAGAGGCCGTACTGGAAGATTTTCTGTTTTATCCTCACCTCGATTTAGACAGGGGCATTTACGCCCTCTATCTGCCCAACCGCCGTCACTCTCTCCGGGTGCAAACCTTTATCAATTTTCTGATGCAGCAGTTCAGCAACCACCCAGCGGGATTAACGATTTGAGTAGCGAATCGTTCACAGAGGTTCGTACTGAAGGCGTTGGCAGCGATTCATCTACTTAGCACTCTGCATACACACAACTATTAACGCGATGTGCAACTAAAAGGTTGAGAAAAGGTTTCATCTCTGTAAGCTAGA
>CALCCA010000110.1 GCA_937899725.1 uncultured Halomicronema sp. | reverse complement strand
TCACCGGATTTATCAAATCCTGATGACGAATCCCACGTTTGTTTAGTTCACAACCATAATCCGATTCACTTCTGCTGGGAGAATACGCTCTAGATTCTCCTCCTCGAGATCAGCTACAGCTTTGAGCGAGAGTGCCGTAGTAGAAAATAATAGGGCGAGCGCAGATAGTTTTAAGAGCCAACCTTTGCTGTAGAGCATATAAATAAGTAACGGTGTGGAATAGTGCGATCGCGTCTCGTCAGCTAGATCGAGAATGAGTCCTATTCAACATAGACGCTGTCCTCGCCCCTCAAGAGCCATACTCTGAACGCTCTGAGAGTGTTAGCGTTGCCCGGCTTATCACCCAATGTAGGGGAAACCGTACTGCTCAGGAGCAATATTGCCCTTGATAGAACGGGCGATCGCCGACGAAGATCAACCCGTTTACGCTGTCTAGAAAAACGTGGGTCACCGGCACTATGGCGACAATTCTGGAAAAGGGCAACATCAGTATCCATACTGAGAACATTTTTCCCATCATTAAAAAATGGCTCTACTCAGACCATGAGATTTTCCTGCGGGAATTGGTCTCTAACGGGGTTGATGCCATTCAAAAGCTCTCATTGCTAGCGCGATCGGGGCAGTACGACGGCGACGTCAGTGAACCCGTCATTAGTATCGCGATCGATAAAGAAGCCAAAACCCTCAGCATCTCTGACACCGGGTTAGGCATGACCGCCGATGAGGTCAAAAAATACATCAACCAGGTCGCTTTCTCCAGCGCCGAAGAATTTGTCAGCAAGTTCAAAGAGAGCGGCGACGCCAATATCATCGGCCACTTTGGCTTGGGCTTCTATTCATCATTTATGGTGTCTAGCCAGGTCGAAATCGATACGCTCTCTTACCAAGCTGGGGCCGAAGCCGTCCACTGGCGCTGTGATGGCTCCACCGAGTTTGAGCTGTCGCCCTCCGAGCGTGATAACGTCGGCACCACCATTACCCTGCACTTGTTAGACGACGAAGCGTCGTATCTCGAAACGGCCCGCATTCAGCAGCTGGTCAAAACCTACTGTGACTTTCTCCCCGTCCCGATCAAAATGGACGACGAAGTCATCAATAAGCACGAAGCCCCCTGGAAGCAGTCACTCAACAGCCTCAGCGATGAAGACTATCTCGAATTTTATCGCTACCTGTATCCCTTCCAAGAAGAGCCGCTACTGTGGGTTCATCTGAATACTGACTACCCCTTTGCGGTCAACGGCATTCTGTATTTTCCTAAGCTGAAGCCCGACATCGACGTCACCAAGAGCAGCATCAAGCTCTTTTGCAATCAGGTCTACGTCAGCGACAACTGCGAAGAAATTATTCCCCGCTTCCTCATGCCGCTGCGGGGCGTCATCGATAGCCCGGACATTCCGCTTAACGTGTCACGCAGCTTTTTGCAGAACGATCGCACCGTGCGCAAAATCTCTGACTACATTGCGCGCAAAGTCGGCGACAACTTAAAAGGGCTGTACCGCACCGATCTCGCCAAGTACATTGCCTCCTGGCAAGACCTGGGCACCTTCGTCAAGTTCGGCTCCATGAACGATGACAAGTTTAAGCAACAGGTCGAAGACGTCATCATCTTCCGCAGCACCGCCCAGTTGGGTGCCCCGGCGGATGAAGGCACAGCCAAGGTGGAAGTGCAAACTGACGAAGGCGATGCCTGGGCCGAGGTCGATGGCGACGCGACCGTGCCCACCGATGCCGACGGCAACTACTACACCAACCTGAAGGATTATCTGGAGCGGAATAAAGAGCGGCACGAAAACCGCGTCTTTTACGCGACCGATGAAGCCTCGCAGGCCACCTATATTGCGCTGCACCAGTCGCAGGGCTTAGAGGTTTTGTTCTTAGACGCCTTCATCGACACCCACTTCGTCAGCTTCTTAGAGCAGCAGTATACCGATGTGACCTTTGCGCGGGTTGATGCCGACCTTGACGAAGCCCTGTTGGATAAGGAGCAGGAAAGCGAAATCATTGATCCCACCACGAACAAAACCCGTGATGAGGAAATTAAGGGTCTCTTTGAAACGGCACTCAATCGCCCCAAGGTGACCGTGCGGACGGAGGCGTTGAAAACGGACAACCCTGATACACCGCCCGCCATGGTGCTGCTCCCCGAGCAAGCTCGCCGCATGCAGGAAATGATGGCAATGATGCAGCAAACCAATGCCGAATTCCCTGAGGAGCACGTGCTGCTAGTGAATACGGCTCATCCGCTGATCAAAAACCTGACCCAGCTGGGCCAGAGCGCGATCGTGCAGCCCGACGGTTCCAGTTCACCGGCAGGCAGCATGGCGACTCTGATCTGTCAGCATGTCTATGATTTGGCGCTGATGGCCCAAAAGGGCTTTGATGCCGATGGGATGAAGTCGTTTGTGGAGCGATCGAGCAAGCTGCTGACCCAAATGACCGAAAGCTAGTCGGCAGGGGGCAAATACGACTCCCCCTGGGCCGTTAAGCCAACTGCCGCCCATCTCTAAAAGCCCTGCGATCCTTGAGCACAGTCCAAAGGATCGCAGGGCTTTTGTGTGGTTTGCCAATGCGGCGGTAGTCAGGGCGATCGCGCTTCATATGAAGTTCAGAACTGGCGGGCAAAAGATGGAGTTCAGATGAAATTCGATAGTGGCCACTGTCCTCACTTTTACGGAGAATCTTCGCCACGTTTTTGTTGTAACCGTAAAGTTACGGAAGGATACCCAGAATTATGTATAAAGCTTCATTGAAGATAGCGATTACGTAGAGACCCCGCTATTGAGCCGAAATTATGATCGCAGACAACCGCTCACTACTGTTTCGTTCAAGGAATAAGACGGATGTCGCCTGTAGCTGCCATCTGCGAGAGGTCTGACTCGCAGTTTGACTTCGTCCCCCAACCCAAAAAGATCCCCTCGAATATCCAGGTGATTTTTGATGCCAGGGTCGATCATCTCTCGCTCCTGCTAGCAGGGCTGCAACCCGGCGTCACCGCTCACATCCTCGACCCAAATCGAGACGGTATCACCCAAATTACGAGTTTGCTGCAGCAACACCCGACAACGGCGCTGACGCTAGTGGCTCATGGCGTGCCGGGGGCGGTGCAACTGGGCAACACGCTCTTAAACCTCAACACATTAGCTGATTACGAAGCAGCGCTACAGAGCTGGTTTGCTCCCGGCGAGCCAGCCACGCTGACGCTCCTGAGCTGTCATGTCGCAGCGGGAACGGCTGGCGCGGCCTTTGTCGAGCAGCTCCAAACTCTGACCCAAGCAACCGTCACTGCCAGTTCTCACCGTCAGGGGCGCGGGCAGTGGCTAGCCGCCGCAAGCCAAATCTTTACCTTGGCCACTCAGAGCCACTACCCCGGTGAACTAGGGACGGCCAACCTCGTCGCCGACATCAATCCCGGTGGCAGTGGGCTAACCCTACCTGGCGATTTCATTGTTTTTAATGGTCAGCTCTATTTTCGCGCTAATGATGGCAGCAGTGGCTTTGAGCTCTGGCGCTATGACGGCACCAACCCACCGACACTCGCTGCTGACATCCAACCGGGTAGTCGCGGCTCCTCGCCTGACGATTTCACTATCTTTAACGGTCAGCTTTATTTTCGCGCTGATGACGGCACCGGCAGCGGCAAAGAACTGTGGCGCTATGACGGCACCAATGCGCCTCAGCAAGTTGCTGACATCAATGGTGGCATTGGCGATGCCTTTCCCGATAACCTCACGGTCTTTAACGGTCAGCTCTATTTTCGCGCCAATGACGGCAACAGCGGTTTGGAGCTGTGGCGCTATGACGGCACCAACCCACCGACACTCGCTGCTGATATCAATAGTGGCAACGGCGGTGCCTTGCCCGATGACCTCACGGTCTTTAATGGTCAGCTCTATTTTCGGGCCAATGACGGCAGCAGTGGCGAAGAATTGTGGCGCTATGACGGCACCAACGCGCCTCAGCAAGTTGCTGACATCAATGTTGGCAGCGGCAGTGGGCGTCCTAGCGGCCTCACGGTTTTTAACGGCCAGCTCTATTTCAACGCCGATGATGGCAGCAGTGGCGAAGAACTGTGGCGCTATGACGGCACCAACGCGCCGCAACGGGTCACCGATCTCAATCCCGGCAGCGGCAATGCTGATTCCACCAACCTGACGGTTTTTAACGGCCAGCTCTATTTCAACGCCGATGATGGCAGCAGTGGCGAAGAACTGTGGCGCTATGACGGCACCAACGCGCCGCAACGGGTCACCGATCTCAATCCCGGCAGCGGCAATGCTGATTCCACCAACCTGACGGTTTTTAACGGCCAGCTCTATTTCAACGCCGATGACGGCAACACGGGCAAAGAATTGTGGCGCTATGACGGCACCAACCCGCCTCAACAGGTTGCCGATCTCAACCCCGGCAGCGGTGATGCTGATCCCACCAACCTGGCGGTTTTCGATAATCAGCTCTATTTCAGCGCCGATGATGGCAGCACGGGCACAGAACTGTGGCGCTATGACGGCACCAACGCGCCCCAACGGGTCACCGATCTCAATCCCGGCACTGATCCCAATCTCACCAGCGGCAATGCTGATCCCACCAACTTGCAGGGCTTTAACGGCCAGCTCTACTTTCGGGCCAATGATGGCACCAATGGGACAGAGCTATGGACGTATAAACCACAGTCGTTGCCTACCCCAGCTGGCATCAGTAATGGGAGCTTGAGCTTGCAGTTTGCTGCGCCGTTGACCGGAGCAACCCCTCAGACTGATCTGACAACGACGATGAGCAACATTCCGCTAGGTAGCTTTTTTGATGAGCGATATTATCTCTCGCAGTATCAAGATGTCGCTCAAGCCGTGGCCGCTGGAGACTTTGCCACGGGCTATGACCACTTCGTCGCCATTGGCCTGAAAGAGGGGCGCAATCCCATTGCTTATTACAGCGAAGCCGACTATCTGGCCAACAATATTGATGTTAAAGATGCTGTGGCGGGGGGATTTTTTAGCAGCGGCGTCGAGCACTTTGTGCTCATCGGCCACAAAGAAAGCCGTGACCCGAGCTCGTTGTTTGACACCGACGACTATCTACTCAACAACCCTGATGTCGCTAAGGCAATCGAAGAAGGCTATTTTACCAGTGGCTTTGAGCATTGGCTCCGGCATGGTGCGATGGAAGGGCGACTCTCGCTATCGCTTTACCAGGAATATGACTACCTTGCCACTAACCCCGATGTCGCAGCAGCAGTAGACAGCGGCGATTTGGAGTCGGGCTGGCAGCATTTTCAGCTCTTTGGCATGGCAGAGGGCCGCGACCCCAGCGATCGCTTTGATGAAGGGGCCTATCTAGCCGCTAACCCGGATGTCGCGGCGGCAGTCCAAAACGGCAGCCTGGCCAACGGCGTACAGCACTTTTTCACGGTGGGCTATGGCGAAGGGCGCGCTCTGGGCTAATACCAATTCTCTGAAGCTGGACTACAGATCTTCCTTTCGACTCCGCTCAAGGAACGTCGGCTGAGCGGAGTCGTCAGCCCGACGGGCAGGCCAGGCCAACCCGCAGTGTCTCCTATTGGGAGAAAGCCGACTTGTCTGTGTCGCTGTAATTTGTAGAACTGTTATACAGTCACGGCTTGAGCGCTGGTGTCAACGCCGCTGGGGCTCAAATGTATTGCGCCTCACGGCACCGATCGCTGGCCACATCAATGAGCTTAGGCACGGCTCACTGAGTACCCGCGCCAACGATCACCATGAACCTCGCATCCACCCTGGAGAGCGGAAAAATTCGGCGATGGCCAATAGGCTTGATCGCGCCAGGCTGAACCGATACCCCTGTCAGCAATCCGGAGTGATGCCAGTTCTCAGTGATCGGACTTCCGATGCAGTCTTGGAAACGCAGGGGAGCCAAGGAGCAGGGGAGCCAGATCTGTAGCCTTGTTGTAGAGAATCGGTATGACTGGTGCAAAGGACCGTTGGCTAGCGGTCAAAAGCTCGCTGGCTAGGCGATCGCTACAAACTGGACAGTAATCGCTATAACTGGTGACAATGACCTGTCGCAATGCACTGGCGGCTGAACGCGGCGCAGGTAGACCACCGGTTATCCCCAGGGGCGCTGATATGTCCGATTCTGTTTCTCAAAAACCGGCCGTTCGGGCGAGTGATGCCGACGGCCATTTGCTGGCGCTGGTGATTGCGGGGCTCTACGGTCTATTAACCCTGAACAGTACCAATCAAGTGGCCCTGTGGCCGTGGGTGGCGCTGTGGCAAGGCGCGATGATTTTGCCGCAGCTGTGGCTGCTGTGGCAACTCTGGCACAAGCCGCTGGCCCGGTTTCGTCTGGGATGGGGGGTGGACTGGCTAATGGCTGGGGCGATCGTGGGGCTGGCGGTGTCGACTCTAGTCGCCGACTTTTCGCAGCAGGCCCTATGGTACGCGATTGCCAGCTTGGCCGGCGGGGCGACCTTATATGGCCTGATGGGCTGGCTGACCCCGGTACGGCGGGGCTGGCTACTCAAGGGGCAGGCCTATTTGTCACTGGTGTTTGTCGCGGTGAGTCTGGGCTGGTGGCTGCTCAACATCTATCGCCCCGAACTGCAGCGACTAGCCGCTTTAGAAGCCTATGGCTTGCAGCAAACGTTTGACCTCAATACCCTGGGCCTGCGGAACTGGTTTCCATTGGGACATCAAAACTACGTCGCCGGTTACTTACTCTTAGTGCTGCCGCTGTTAGCGGGGCTGGCATTCACCGACAAGACTTGGCAGCGCTGGCTGTGGGCCGCTGGGCTGGCCGTGGGTCTGGTGGATTTGTACACCACCAATTCGCGCGGGGCCACGCTGGCGCTGTTGGCGTTGATGGTGCCCGCGATCGCGGGGCTGCTGCTAACGCAGCGGGCAGCGCGGCGCTGGGTCGTCCCCATTAGTTTGGGGGGCATCGCTCTTGTCGGCCTCTTCGTTTTCACCAACCCGCGGGTGCGCCTATCGTTAGTCGCCGTCAGTCGCGGTGATGTGAATAGTGGCCAGCTAGCCTATCGCCTGGTCAACAACATGATTGGCTGGTCGATGGGGTGGCATCGACCCTGGGCGGGCCTGGGGCCAGGGAGCGTACTGCCGTTTTATCAGCACCATCGACCGGGCTGGGCCGGTCGCGAAGCTGAGCTGCACTATCAGCTGCACAGCACGCCCGCTCAACTGTGGGGCGAACTGGGCCTGTGGGGCATCCTGCTGCCGCTCGCGGGCGCGGTGCTGTTGGGCTGGGCGCTGTGGCAAACGCGCGCCGCCGCTCCAGAGGAGTCGCGACTGCCCCGCAGTTTGCGATGGAGCCTAATCGCCGGTCTCTGGGCCTACGGCGTTTTAAGCCTGACGGATTATCAGCTTGATGTGGTGGCGATCTCCGGCGTGCTGATTATCTTCACCGCTGTCCTATTATTTGACTTGCGGCAGGTATCGCCGGTGCTCACGCGCCGCCCCGATGCGCCGCGCCGGCGGCAATCGCTGGTGTTAGTGGGGCTGGGCCTCGTACTCGCTCTGGTGCTCTGGCTGATGCCCCTGCATCGGGCTTGGGCGATTTCAGCGCGCGGTTTTGGCGCCTTACAAAAAGCTGACCTGCCGGGGTTTGTCGCTGATTTGCAACAGGCACATCAGCTAGCCCCGGGGGAACCTTACTATCCATTTATATTGGGCTGGGTGCTGGGGGATGTGAGCTATCAGGTCGAAGATCCTGACATTGTCAGTCAGCTGCGGCGAGATGCGATCGCGAGCTTTGAGCAAGGCAATGAGATTTCCCCGTTTCAAGAATTTGGTCATTCCAACCTAGGCTGGCTGCTGCTACCCGCCACGCCAACGGCGGCGATCGCTCAGTTTGCCCAATCAGTTGAGCTGCTGCCCGCTAAGCAGGGCGTATTCTACGGTTTGGGCTATAGCTTCTATTTGGCTGGTGAAACGGATTTGGCCGTCGAGGCAATCGCCTTAGAAATTCTGCGCAATCCGACCCTATTGACCAACCTGCCGCTCAATGGCGGCGCACTTACCGAGCTACAACCGGCAGTGTTGGCGCGCATCGAAGACTTGACCCGTGAGTTATTGACCGCACCTGAGCCCGAGGTGATCGCCGGATTCCTACATCAGATTCGGGGCGCCGGGCGCTGGTGGAACAACGACTATGCCGGAGCCTTGGCGGATTGGGAGCAGTCCAATAATGCGGTGAGTCTAGCCCTGTTGGCGATCGCTCAAGATCGCCCCAGTCAAATGGATGAATTACCTGACAGTCCTGGTAAGTTTGCGCTGCAGGCTTGGCAAGATCCGGCTAATCGCCGCCAGTGGTTAGAAACTGCTTGGCTCGCCTATGTTGAGGGGCTCCCCCAGTTGGCCTCACCCGTGCCCCCAGCGGATCAAATTACCGCGCTACTCGACAGCATGAACGAAGCAGAAACACTTGACCAATGGCTTAAGGAAACCGTGCCTTTTACCCGACTGCGAAGCGAACGTCTAGGTTTTGGCGTGCTGCTGCGCCACGACGATGGCCCTAATCCCGAAGATTTTTATTTTCGGTGGGAAAATTTAGCGATCGCTCGATTTTTTGCCTCAATCTTACCCTCGCCGCAGTTTGCCCCGGAACTCGATAATCAGCTGCAGCCCTACCGTGATGCGCTACTCGAAGCCGCTGTCAGAGTAATTCCCCAGTCGGAGTGATGGGACTGCCTAGGCAGTTTTAGCTCCGAACTCGACATTCCGTAGGGCCTGGCACTTGTCGAAGGGGATGCTGCGGTACGAGGTTGTCCGGAACTAGAGAGCGGCTCTACCAATTCGCTATGTTGCAAAGTGGTAAGGCGGTAGGGGCTCGCTACACACGAGCTGCCAGGTGGGGAGCTGGCGCTGCCATTCAGCCAGCCAGGTCTGGGCGGTCATGGCATCCCGCGACAGCAGGATATGCAGTCGCTCTTCTTCTTCCTGCGGCGCGCTCTGCACAAACGGGATGTGCGCTGCCGTCAGCGTGTTGAGAAAACTCTGGAGTTCTTCTTGTTGCTGAGCCAGGGCTGTCGTCTGCTCCTGTAACCGACGCTTCTTGGCTAAGAAATATTCTCGGCCCCGCACGGTCTCATCCACTTCCGGGGCCACGTAGGGCTGGGGCGAGAGCTTCAGCAAATACTCAGCGCGATCTTGCAGGGCCTGTAGCCGCTGGAGATAGGTCTGCTGGTGACTGTGCAAAAAAGTCTGCAGCGATGATAAGTCTTTGAACTGAGTCCCGAAGCGGAGGGGCAGCAGGGGCATTTGAGCAAATAGCTGGCCGAGAACGCGATCGTGGGCCAACACGGCCTCCATGAGTTGCGCATCATCTTCCCGCACTTGAGCGACATCGACCTCCGGCTCGGCGATCGCCCCGAGCCCCTCTGCGACGAGCAACTGTACGGGTTGGGCAATGCCCTGCGGTAAGGACAGGGATTCACCAGGGGTAGGGCACAAGGCGTAGACGTAAATCATGATGGCGCAACGAAATGAGGACTATAGCAGAATGCGGAAGGCGGCAGTCGGCAGTCGGCATGGAGAGGCGGCTCAAATCACGACTGCCACAATCTGGAGTGATTGACTAGCTGCGGTTGGCGATAAAAACAGAAAAAATGGGGCGTCTGCCATGAGCCCAGGGCGATGATAATAGCGCACCCGCCCCCCGCCGCTGTCATGAGGGGTGAGCACCCCCCACAGCTTGGCACCGGGCGGTCTATGGCAACCAGTGCAGCAATATTTGGAAACACAGCTGCCGGGAGGCCGGTTCAGCCTCGGGAAACAGCGCATCTTGAGGCGATGACAAAGTGATGGATTGACCATCGAGCAAACAGGCCAGCAGCGGCGATCGCTGCCGCACCCAGGTTGTAATGTGGGTCGTCAGATCGGCCGCTAGCCAGAGTTCCTGCGGCAAAGCAGTGGCAGTCTTCAGGTGCAAGATATCGCGCGCCTCTAACGGCAGTTCTGGGAGGGGCCATTCCCCCGTGGTGACGTCCAAAACAATGGGTGAGTCCGTCGCCGATCGCAAGCTCAAATGACCGGCAATCGCGACCCGCCCAGTTGTCCAGGCCTGCCCCGAACGCAGCCGTCGAGCGCTGAGCCCTTCCATCAGTGGCGTGAAATCCTGGCTGGCCTGAATCCACAGCCATTTCACCTGCTCGCAGAGCGTCGTCATCGGTTGCGGCACGAGTGCTAATGTTGGTGTCCCGCTGGCGGTCGGGTCGGTCACGGCAGTTGGGCTAATCACCCGATGGGCTTGTCGCACCAGCTCTAGGGCAGAGAGCGGAGCAGTGGGCTGAGCCAGGGAAGGCCCGATCTGACAGCTCCTCTGAGCGATCGCCGCCACAAAGATCGCAGTTTGCAGCGGAGTAATGTCAGCAAACGTCATGTCACAGGCCTGGGCATCATCCTCCAGGGAGTGATCGGGCACCAGCGCAGCCGGTTTAAGGGGGGCGATCGCCGCCTCTGCCGCTGGCCAAACGCGCATCTCGGGCGTGCCCACCGGGTCAAAGAGGGTTTCCACCAGCGGCGGTGGGGCTGACACTGCTGACCGGTGGGGGGTGGGCAGGGCTCTCGGGGGAACGGCGACCATCTGCAGCGCGAGGAAAAGTTTGGCCTCACCCCATTCACTGCCCGGCAGCAACAGCTGTACTGGCAGGCCATTGCGCCACTGCGCTAAAGCCGGCACGAGGGCGATCGCCTGTTGCCAAATTCGGTCTTGCCACTGCCCCACTTTCAGAACAGGACTGGCCAACTCCGGCAGCGGCAGCAACGCATCTGGGTCTAAGGCTGGGTCGGCTGCCACCGGGGTTTGAGCGGCTAAATCTAATTCATCACTGGCGCGATCTCGCTGCACCTTGAGAATCGGTGCCAGGCGGACCCCGGCAGTCTCCCACCGCTGCCCGCCATCCGTCGGTACCCCCTCCAGCAACTTCATAGCTTCGGGGCTGCTGGCGGCGATCGTCCACAGCAAAAACGCACTCAGCTCGGCGAGGCGCTGCGGCGTCTGCGGCGGGGCGATTGGGGGCTGAGCGGAAGCCGGAGCCCACTGTTGTAAAGCCTCTAGCAGCTCTTCGACTTCATCTGCAACGTAGGGCAAGAGGGTGTCGGCAGTTTGAGGCTGATCGGCGGGCCAGCCGCTATCGGCGGCACACAGCGTCACCATCAGATTCAGCAGCGTATCAGCCGCTAGCAGTACGGTGTCAGGCACCGGCTGCATCGTACTGCTCAACGCCTCGGCGTCTGCTAGCGGCCAATACAGCCCTTCAAAAAATTGACTGGCCCGAGGGGGGGCAATGTCGGTAGAAACCATCGAGAATACTCAGATCAGCGGGAAAATCGTCAACATCAGTCGAACATTGCGAGGCAGCAACGACCAATGATCGCCCTCATTCTAAAAGCGATTCGTTGGCAAGGGCGGGCGTTTCTCAAGGACTCAAGGAAACGACTCTCGGGAGTATGTCAGGTTGGCAAATAGCCTATACGGCCCTCATCCCCCAGCCCCTGTTCCCAAAATTGAGAGCAGGGGAGCAAGCGGTTCGAAGTCCCTCTCCCATATTTTGGGAGAGAGATTTAGGGAGAGGGCCAAAAGGTGACATGCTCCCCGACTCACGCCCGACGCTGCGCTCAGCTTTAATATGCCCAAACACTACGCCAAGCCGATTTCTTGCAGTCGCTGCAGCAAATATTCCCCCGCCGTGAGTTGGGGGAACTGGGATCCTCCGCCAGTGCGGCTGACGCATGCCGACAGGGGTGACAGATCGACCGCCGGACGCGGATGCACGAAAAAAGGTAGCGAAAATCGTCGATCGCGATCGCTGCTAGGATTGGTTACGCGGTGGGTGGTGCTTTTGAACAGGCCGTTGGTCATGTTTTGCAACATGTCACCCGTATCGACAATGATTTGACCGGGAATTGCGGCAATGGGTCGCCACTCACCATTGCTCTGCAGCAGCTCTAACCCCGGAGTGGTAGCCTCACAGAGCAGCGTGATGAGATTAATGTCTTCGTGGGCAGCGGCTCGAATGCTTGCGGTAGGCACCGTCGGCGGCACGGGTGGATAATGCAACACTCGCAGCAGCGTCGGGCCATCCACGACGGCATCGCGCAAAAACGAACGGGGTAACCCTAAATAGAGGGCACAGGCTTCGAGTAGCGAATCGGCGCACTGCTCTAACTGCTCAAACAAAGCCGTCATCGCCGGTTGAAACTGCGGCACTTCAGCAGGCCAGACGTTCTCAGGAATAGCATTCTCACGACCCACATGCCAAAACTCCTTGAGGTCAGCGGCGGGTGAATCTTTGGCATGTTCGCGACCAAAGGCGGTGAACCCCCGCTGTCCTTTCAGGGCCAGGTCTTCATAGCCTGCCTTAACTGGTTCGGGCAGCAAAAAGACCGCTGCAGTGGCGGCATAGGCCGAGTGGATCAGAGGGGCTTCAATACCGTGGTCGGTCAGCGCAAAAAAGCCGACGGATTCCAGGGCTTGGCCCAGTTGTTCCACGAACGACTGCTGACGCTGGGGTTCCCCGCTGACAAAATCACGGAGACTCAGAACTGGAATGGTTTGAAGCATGGTCACGCTTGAGCGTCCTGTTTTTAGTCAAAATGCTATCTCAAGTCGGCAATGGAGAGTTCGGAGTTTGGAGTTTGGAGTTCGGAGTTTGGCATTCCGCATTCGGACTTCCGCATTCGGACTTCCGCATTCTCACGCTGGTTTGCTCCCTAAATAGAAGGAGCTGTGTCACATTGAAAGACAAACTTTTGAGATCGTGATGGAAACGTTATCGATACAGGGTCAACGTCTGACGCTATTGCCCGAGCGGGCGCTTTATCTGCCGGATGAGGCCGCACTGCTGATTTCTGACGTGCATTTGGGCAAGGCGGAAACCTTTCAGCGTTTTGGCATTCCGATTCCCCACCAGGTCAACCAGGCGACTCTCAATCGGCTGAAGCAGGCCTGCGATCGCACCCAAGCTGAGCGGCTGTTTATCCTTGGCGATCTGTTTCATGCGCCCTCCAGCCTAGTGGATGAGGTGATTGATGCCTGGCTCAAGTTTTTGGCTGAGACGCAGCTCGACGCGCATCTGATTTTGGGCAACCACGATCGCGGCTTGATAGATCCGCTCTCACAACTGTCACTAACCTGCTACACCGACCCGATTGAGCTGCGATCACTAGTGCTCAGCCACGAACCCTTGCCTAGCAGTCAGGGGGTAAATGTGTGTGGTCACGTGCATCCTTGTGTGTGGCTGGGGGGGCGGGGCGATCGGCTGCGGCTGCCCTGCTTTTATTGGGAAGCGCCG
Organism: uncultured Halomicronema sp.; assembly: GCA_937899725.1. Lineage (GTDB taxonomy): Bacteria > Cyanobacteriota > Cyanobacteriia > Phormidesmidales > Phormidesmidaceae > Halomicronema. The sequence goes on along the minus strand of CALCCA010000110.1, from coordinate 504 downwards.
CTACAGCGCTTGACCCTGCCCTCGTTTGGCGAATTTACCGGCGGCTACAACGTGACACTCAGTCACGCAACAACCGCCTATGCTGTGGCCGAAGACCAAATTATTACCCTGGTCGCCTAAATTTCGACCTGATGTTGAACGCTGGTAAATATTTGGCAGCTGAACTTTAGCTCAGCTTGCCGTGCAGTGAGTTTTGCAGGCTGGGCACTGTACCCGAGATATTGCCCCAGTGATGCGATCACGGGGGCGCTCAAGGCGCAAAATTGCCGATTCTGCGGATGGATAAGATAGATGGTGAGACCTCGTCAGTTGAGCTGAGCCGCCTTCCCTGCCAGCTCAACTGACGAGGGTACGAGAAAATAGACCTCTTGCATCAATTCTGATGCCCCCTTTTCTTGTATGCCCGGAGGGCTTTAAGCCCCCAATTCTGGGGACTTAAAGCCCCTATCTAGGGCTTGCTGAAAAAGTATAAATTTCACTAGCGGCAAGGGTTTGAGCCAAAAA
>CALCCA010000109.1 GCA_937899725.1 uncultured Halomicronema sp. | reverse complement strand
GAATGGTCGTGGGGGCCAGGCGTTGCTTGGCGACGGGGTCGATGCCAAACATCCGGATATACTCGCCCGCATGTTCTTGAATGCAGCCGTTAAGGGCCGACAATACGTCTGCTTCGCGAGTCGAGGTGATTGGCGAACAAGTTTGCCAAACGTTGCTTTTAAAGCGGCGAGTATCGGCATGTTCAGTGCCGATGCGGTAGCCCTGACTGAGCAGCCCTCGCACCTGCTGGGCCAAGTCGCCAGACACCTGACCGGCAGCGCCGGCATAACTGGGCGAGCCGTTGTGGTTAGCAGTTGAAGTCGCGCTACCCGTCGATGAGACGCTGATCGACGCTTGACCATCAGGCCGTTGAATGGTCGTGGGAGCGATGCGTCGCTTGGCGACGGGGTCGATGCCAAACATCCGCACGTACTCGCCCTGATGCTCACTCATACAAGCCTGTAGGGCCGCCATGACCTCTCGCTCGTTGCTGGAATGCACGGGTGAACAGCTGTGCCAAACGTTGCTTTTAAACCGGCGGGCATCGGCATGCTCAAGCCCGATGTGATACCCCTGGCTCAGCATGTTGCGCACCTGCTGCACGAGCCCGGCATCGGTGCCGCCACTGTAGCTGCCGCCGCTGCTGGGCGCGGGTCGATGACCGTTACCGGCCTGGGGCACCGCGTGGGGGCGCACCTCTACCGCTCTGCCGTCGGGCCGTTGAATCGTCACGGGAGCCACCCGGCGCTTGGCGACGGGGTCAATGCCAAACATCCGCACATACTCGTTAGCATGCTCGGCCAAACAGGCTTCTAACCCCGCAAAGACATCGCCTTCGCGCGTCGAGGCGATGGGCGTGCAGGTTTGCCAAACGTTGCTGCGATAGCGGCGCTGGTCGGCATGTTCAGTGCCGATGCGATAGCCCTGGTTGAGCAGCTGCCGGACTTGATGAACGATATCGGCGGTCAGTCTTTGAGATTGCATGGTCTTAATTCCGTTGTCTTGAGCGAGAGAGGTGAGCGGAGGCCGATCGCGAGCGGCGGTAAGATCGCGCATACAGGCATCGTTGGCCGCACAGGCATAGCCCGCCCGGAGCGCCTGATTCGCGTTGATCAGTTCAGAAACGAAAGCGAGATCTTGGGGGCGCGCAGCCGCTAACTGGTCAGCCTGGGCTTGCTGAGTAATGACAGCCCCCGAAGGCACAAATTTGCCGGGAGGAATCTCCACATCCTGGACGAGGGCGTGCATCATGACCAGACACCCGGCCCCCAACCGGGCATTAAAAATGGTGGAGCGAAAACCGACAAAGGCCCCGTCACCGATAAAGGCCGGGCCATGAATAATCGACTTATGAGTGATGCAGACGTTTTTACCAATCCAGACTGAATAGGGCTGGTCATCATCGCCCAGCACCCGACCAGCTTCTAACCCGTGAATTACCACCCCATCTTGGATCGCCGTCCCGGCCCCGATGGCAAACGGGGAACCCTCATCGGCCCGAATCGAAGAGCCCGGCGCGATCAGCACATTGTCAGCGACCCGCACATCCCCAATCAACTGCGAAAAGGAATGGACAACCGCTGAAGCGGCCACCGCCGGTTTAGCCAAATCCTGTGACCAGGGGGTGGGCGGAGCTGCTGTATTTGGGGTCAACATAAAACCCGCTACCTCCGTTCAACTATCGGCGGCTGTCTCACCGCCCGCTGACCACGCCCACCTGAATGTGAGAGAACCGTCCCTAAGCACCGTTCTGCCCGCTCAAGTGCCCTTAAACGTAGTCCGCATCACGCTTGCTATAAAGCGTGCCAGAGCTGAGAGACACCGTGTCAACAATGGCAATCACCGTCGCGTCTACAGGGCGATCGTAATAGCCCTGATGCTGGCGCGCCCCGCTACCCCGGGCAATGAGCACCCATTCATCGGGCCCAGCCCCGACCACATCAGCCGCCACTTCATAGTCAGGCAGCGGCTCGCCGGTATCACTAATGAGCTGCACCAACAAAAACTTGACGCCGCTCAGGCTGGGCTCTTTGCAGGTGCTGACCACCGTGCCTCGAACTTTAGCCAGAAGCATAAACAGTAATGACCTAACGACCGTAAGGGCGAATGCCACTGACGCTCTCACGGAACTGCTCAACCGCCTCGGTATAGCGAATCGGCAGCACAAATTCCAGGTTTTCGTGGGGGCGGGCAATGATGTGCGTCGACAGCACCTGGCCGCCGTTCACCCGCTTGACGTTCTCGACCCCAGCCGAAACCGACGCTTGAACTTCTGACACGTCGCCGCGCACGATGACCGTGACTCGCCCACTCCCAATTTTCTCGTAGCCCACCAGGGTCACCCGAGCGGCTTTTACCATGGCATCTGCCGCTTCTACCACTGCCGGAAACCCGAGGGTTTCGATCATACCAACTGCGATCGCCATATCCTTAACTCCTTATCTATTTTGGAAACTCTGACGAGACGACGCGAGCCCGCAATGCCAAGAAGCATTGCGACTGCAAGTACGGCTCAGAACTAGCCTGCAATTGCAGAACCCTGACTGGGCCATCGCCTCGTCGTGAACTGATTGCTTGAGAAAATGCTGTCCTAAGTCCGGAACTGCTCGACCGCTTCGGTGTAGCGAATGGGCAGCACAAATTCCAGATTTTCGTGGGGACGGGCAATGATATGCGTCGACAACACCTCGCCACCATTGACGCGCTTAGCAGACTCAATGCCCGCTGAAACCGAGGCCTGCACTTCCGACACATCACCCCGCACAATGACCGTCACGCGACCGCTCCCGATCTTCTCGTAACCGACCAGCGTCACCCGAGCCGCCTTCACCATTGCGTCAGCCGCTTCTACAACAGCAGGGAAACCCTTCGTTTCAATCATTCCAACTGCAATAG
>CALCCA010000108.1 GCA_937899725.1 uncultured Halomicronema sp. | reverse complement strand
TCCTTGGTCTTGGAATAATATTGCAACCTATCCCACACTTCTCTGAATCACGACCCGCACAACGACATCGAGCCCACGCTGGAGTGGCAAACTCAGATCGAGCCCGCGTTGGCTACAGCAGACTCGCTGGTCGCACTGCTTCATCCTGCATTCCACGAGAGCAGCTGGACAGATCAAGAGATCGGGTTTGCCATGGGGCGGGGTCTACCAGTGTTTGCCGTGCGGTTCGGACAAGACCCCTACGGATTTATCGGTCGTTTTCAAGCCTTCACAGGGGTTGGAGAGACAGCCGACGCACTTGCCATAGAACTCTTCGACTCCTACCGAAAGAACAAGCAAACTCAGAGGCGGATGGCAGAAGTGTTGATGAATCTCTTCGAGGACAGTGGAAGTTTTGTAGCTGCCAAGGCACGTATCGGATACCTTGAAGAGCTGGAATCTTGGGACGTCGCCTTTGTCCCCCGGTTGGAGACCATGGTCGAATCTAAATCCCAGATATCGGGTTCATGGGGCGTACCGGAGTGGGTTCAGAAGCTCGCTAAGAAGTGGGCCGGCGTGTGAGACCTAACAAAGTAGTTGTAGCCGACGCCGCGCCGCGAAGCGGCTGAATCCACCTTTACCTAACCAGAATATTTGCACCCACAGCAACTCATCAAACGAAAGTGTTTGATTTTGCCTGATTGCTTTGACGAAAAATTTGGCTCTTAGGTATATGGCGATTGAGCCAAATAGATCGGTTTCAGGCCGGAGTTGAGTATGCTTTAGCTATGGATAAGATTTAGACATGCGTGACGTGGGAAAGGGGTATTTTGGCTGCCACTCTTCTACGTTGGACGATCTCTGACTACCATCGCATGATTGCCGTGGGATTTTTGGGCGGGCTGTGTCGTACTCGAAAATTGTTCCGTCATTTGCAGGCATTGTTTTGCGGCTGACAGAAATTATTTAATGGCATCCAGTCGCGAGTACGCTACGTAGGTTCATTTACGTAAAGCTTAGACAGGAAAGACCGCAGGCAACTGACGGACCGGCCATGCTAGGGGAAGGGGTGCAGCACGATCGCCCCCAACGCTTCAGGGTGATCGATTAGCCAATCCGGTGCCGCCGCTGCCAGCGCCTCGCGACTATTAAACCCCCAGGTCACCGCCACCGCGCGAATGCCGGCAAACCGCGCCGCCTCAATATCGCGCACCTCATCCCCCACATACACCGTCGCCGCCAAGTCAAACTGATGACGTTCCAAGCACTTCACAATCAGCTTGCCCTTGCGAAACAGCGTGCCGCTGCCATCCACACTGAGAAAGCAATGCTCTAGCCCCTGCGCGGCTAAAAAAGCCCACACCACCTCCGGCGTGTTCGACGTCACCACCGCTAGAGAACAGTCGCGCTGGTGCAGATCTTGAATGATCGCGGGCATGCCCGCACAGGCAGGGATCTGCTGGCTTTGGCGGCGCAACTCGGCCCGCAGTCGCCGCAGCAATGCTGGAATTTTGAGCAGCGGAATGCCCGAATAGTGAATCAGCTGACGCGCGGTCAGCCCCTTCAGCGCCTCAACCTCAGCCAAGGGCGTGGGTCGATAGCCAAACTCTGGGGCTAACTCATTGGTGATCGCCACGATCGCCGCCAAACTATCGGCGATCGTGCCGTCAAAATCGAACAAGAACGTCGTCAAAACAGACTCACCAGGGACGCCAATCTTCCCAATCTTCGTTGAAAATTGACGTATTGGGAAACTGGGTTGGGTTGCCGCTCAGTTCGATTTCACGTCGCAGCTCATACATCAGCGGGTCTAGGGTCGGCATACTCTCGACCAGCTGATAAGGCATCACCTCATTGCGCAGGGCAAAGTCGATGGTCATTGCCGCCCCGACGCCCACCGACCACTCATAGGAATGGACGCGATAGGCCGCTGCCGCGATCGTGCTCATCGCTAGCCCCTTACCCGTGACCAGCAGGTTGTCGAGCTTTTGCGGAATTAACGCCCGCAGCGGAATCTGGGTCGGATAGGCCTGCCCGTGGGCCTGCCGCACGCCCGGACGCTCAATGTTGCCGGGCGCTTCGGGTGGACTTTCTAACATGCAGGGGTGAAAGTCGATCGCATACTGAGCAATGCCAATCGAGTCGGGATAGATGCGCGATCGTCGCCGCTGGGGAATCTCCCCGGCGGGCGTTTCGTTCACTAAGGCATCAATCGCGGCCTGACCAGCCACCTCAACCCGCAGCGCCTCGTAGGTCGCCGGGTCGAGATTTTCGATATAGAACGGGTCGCTAAAGTCAATCCAGGTGAAATCGACTTCGTTGATTTCAAAGCCATCGTCGTAGCCCCACGAGGGCCGCCCGACAATGCGTCGCGCCTCACGAATGTAGGGAAACTTCGACAGGCCGTGAGCGGTGCCCATCGGGGTGTCATGACCGGTCAGCAAGCGGCTGTTGGGTGTCGGTTCTTTGAGGCTGTCATCTAATTGCGAGTCGGTGGTGCCAATCAAAAACCAGTGATAATAGCTGAACGCATTTTCTTCGCCGCGTCGCAGGGTTTCCTGGCGTAGGCCGCCCAACCAGCCGCCAGGGGCCAACTGTCCCTGGGCTGCGAGCTGATCATGGGTGTAGATCAGGTTATCGACTGCATTGCCCGGTCGGTAGTCGTTACCCCACGTCCAGTTTTGCATCGAGATATCGCCCGGTCGCGGTCGGGGCACGCCCGCAATCCGGTCTTCGCTGACGGGGTCAGCGTTCCAGATGCGGCGATAGGTAAACACATAGTCGTAATAGTCTTGCGCGTTGTAGTCGCGGGTTTGCTCCCAGCTAAAGTACGGCTCGTACTGCAGGTAATAGCCCGGAATCAGCTGCGGCTGTGGCGATTCGGTCTTCTCCATCGCAAAGGTGTAGGTGAAGCCCTGGGTGCAGTAAGGGTCGTTGGTTTCCACCGGCGATGACGGGTTGAGGTGTGACTTGGGGTCGAGGCCCAGGCGGTAGGGCACATCAGCCAAGGCAATGAGTTCACTGGTTTCAGTGGCTTCAATCACGTACCACGGAGTGGGGCCAGCGGGCGCAGCGGCGGGCGGCACAAACTGAATGATGGTCTTGTCGAGTCGCGCCGAATCTTCGTACTTGTAGGCATCTTGAATGGTGGCCGACAGCGGCTCCGTGTTGAGCGGCGGCGTATCGGGCTGAGGGCTGTGTTGAATGCCAATCAGGCTGTCGATTTGGTTGCCCGCAGCGTTGAGGGTCAAGTCCTTCGGCACCGTAAAGGGAAACCACTTCAGTTCGCCGTCGCCTGCGTCAGCGGCATCTTCCAGCATGTCAAACAAGATGGCGTGGGCATCATAGGGCAAAAAGCAGGTGGCGCTCACCCAACAGCCACCCGGATCGAGCTCGCCATACTTTTCTTCTACCCGGCGCCGCAGCTCGCGATACCCTTCGGAATAAAACAGCAGTTCGCGCTGGCGACGAGACTCGTCGAGGGCCGTCGTCCCCTGGGACGAAATTTGTCCGCCCACCCAGTCGGTCAGTTCAGTCAGGCAAACGGTATGGCCAGCTTTGAGGCTTTGATAGGCTGCAGCAGTGCCCGAGAGGCCACCGCCGACAATCAGCAAGTCGCATTCCACCACCAAATCGGGGTCGCGAGGCAGGGCCGCTAACGCGTCGGTTGCCTGGGCCTGCACTGGACTGATGGTTAAAAAAGTGGGGGCGATGAGCGCGATCGCCACTCCAGCAGAAATTCCCGTTTGACTCAATTGGCTGAACTGAGGCATCTGACTGAACTGGGGCATCAAGGCTTCCTTCAAAACACTTTCTCAAAAAGCTTAAGAGAAATTGCCCCCAGTTGTGGTTAAATCTCGTATTTTTTATACCTTCAGAGGGCGATCGTTCCTAACGGCTAGCGGTCGCAAACTTGGCACAAGGGTGAGTAACGCAAAGGCGATCAGGCCCCTCGGAGGTCCAAAAATCTTTGAGGAGGTGTCTCCACACATCGAGTTTAAAGATTATGCAGCGGTGCAGACAGTCGTGGGTTGTGGCAAGCGATCGCCAGCTGCTTCATAGGCAATGACTAGAGATTCAAGGGCTTCAGTACCATTGCTGACGGCCTGTTCATAGGTTTCGCCGTGAGTGCGCCAGAGCTGGCCTGGAAAATCAGGCAACCCGACCAGAAAGCAACTATCTGCCTCTGACCATTGAATGATCATTTGATACTTCAGCTTATTCATCTTGGGCTTCCTCTACCTGTCGAATGGCGCTTGAAACTTCTTTTTCTTGATAAGGCTTAGCATCTGCTCCATCTTTTCCAGAAACGGTTATTTTGCCTTGATAAAGCGGATGTACCCAGTTCGTGTGACTACCTTTGCCAGGCAGCACGTTAAATCCAGCCTTACGGAGTTGTTGTTTAAGCTCGCGAATTTTCTTTGGCATCACGCCAACCGTGCTGGAAATGCTTCATCGACCTAACATCCGCATCTTTCTCTGACACTAATCGGTTTAAAAGAGAGCAAATACCAAAATTATGATAACCGTTCTACTTCTTTAGATTGCTCGTAACTTACAGAGGGAGGCCTATCGAGATCGCTACTGGTCACGCTTAAATGAGTGGGTACAGCGTCTGCTCGCAATCATGTGTATTGCCAGGGCTAGCAGTGTGGTAATGCCGAATCGTCTGCGATCGCCACTCCAGCTAAATCGATGTGGTGATGTTTACAAGATTCCGGGGGCGCTGGTGCGCGGGCAAATAGCCTTGACTTAGCAGTGATCACGATTTGGATGATCGAGTATGAGACAAAAGTGACAAAATTTATCACGTTATATCCAGACAAAGAGGCGAGGTAATGGCGTTTGAGCTGTTCACAAGAGTAGCCTTACGAGAAGACTTTCCGAATCATCAGTTGCACCGAGGCGATGTGGCGACAATTGTGGAGCATCACCCGGTAGCTGAGGGAGAGGATGGATATAGCCTGGCAGTGTTTAACGCGATTGGAGAAACGATCGCGGTTTTAGTGGTTTCTGAATCGCAGATTGAACCCCTGGTGAGGAATGAGGTATTACACGTGCGAGTGCTGGACGAGGTGGTTTGAAAAAGCCTGCATTCGACATCAAAAAATGTTAGAAAAATTCGACAATCCCCTGCTGCGGTGAGCTTCAATGAATTGTATCGGGTCTGTTGAGTATTATCTTGGCATGCACGGCTCGGCTCAGGGAAGCGATCGAACTTGATCAAACGCTCTGCAGGGTGACCCACGGGTCAATAATTTAGAACGACCCAGGCAAGGCAAAGAGCCCTATCAGGTTAAGCACGTGTTGCAGGCAATCGACAAGCGAGAGGCAAGTCATGGATAAAACCGTCATTTGTCCAAAAGATCAGCGGCTCTTAGGTGAAATCGACGCTGCCGGTAATTTTCTAGGCACTTGTCCTAAATGCAAATGCCAATATGGCGTGCGATTTGGCCAGATATCTCAGCAATCTGCCAAGCAGATAACGGTACAGCGGCAGACCCAAAACCAGCGTGGCTACTACCGGTATGAGTATGAGTTCAGAATCCTACAGCCCGGCGGACGTCTGTACGCGCTTGAGTTCTCGATTCCCGGGCAGGATGACCGGCTAGGGGTCAGGCTGAATGACCAAGTCGCGATTATCTTTCAGGCTGACGCTACCGGCAATGTTGTCCGGATATTGCGGGTGCAAAACCAAACGACTGGCCGCGATCACTATGTGGCTAGTCCCAAGACGGGATTGGGCACGGCCATCATGCTGGGGGGGGCTGTGGTCTTCGCCGGGCTCGTGATCGGCCAACTGCTGCCGACATTCCTCGGTATTCCGATCTTTATCGCGGCGATCGCGGGTAGCGTCTTTGTGGGCAAAGCCTATTTGACCTCGAAGCAAGTGAAAATATCGCCTGAGCAACAACGGACTATTCGGCAAAGCCGAGCCCTGCTGGAGGAGAAGACGACGCTGACCCAAAAGCTGGCCAAATTGGAGCAGGAGTTAGCGACGGCTGAGGAGCAGTTTCACCGGCTCACAAGTCTCTATGAGCGGATGATTAAAGCAGATCCGACAGCTTATGCCTCCCGGATCCAGACGCTGCAGGCGGCGGGAGTGCTGATGGAATCAAACATTGAAGCCCTGAATCAGCTCGTAGCTGAATACCGAAAGACCCTAGAAATCATCGATATTGAATACGAATCAGGGCATGTCACGAAAGAGTTTCTCTCATCACCGAATTCCCTCGTAGCGCAAAAGCTGGCTGAGTTGAAACAAATTGAGGCGCAGAATGCCGACATCCTGGCCCAGCTCCAGGCGAATGAGGAGGTCAGGCAGTTGCGCCAGGGGTAATCAATTTTGTCTGGCGCAGGCATACCGGTGGCCTACTCTTGACCTGACCGACTAACTAATCAGGAAGTTCGTCGCTGGGTAACTTTTGTGGCAAAGATAACGATTTCGGTGATTCCTGCCTAACGGGGCAAAGATCGGCGTTTGTTCACAGAGCTTTACCAAGACGAGGTTTCTTTCACGTTTAAACACATTTCAATAAGAAAGAACTTTACGCTATTAAGACAATGTAATCAAAGGTCTGTTTGGCATCCAATCATACAAAATCTCTCTCGAATCTTGGATAATTAAAGGGAGAGTGTGTTGGGTTCTTTCTTGCTCTAGTAGTCGAGCAATCCTTCGGACAGTTTTTGGCAGATAACTAGACAATCAGGGTTTGAGCCCTGGCGCAGAAGATTGTCTGGATTGCTGCCAGAAAATAGTGCGATCGCCCACCCACCTGATTTTTTCTGCGGGTGTTAGCAACCCCCAATCAATCAGTGCCGTACTGACCCCTGAGCCCTGGCTGTTGATGGCAGGATTATGGTTGGGATGCTTTGTGGGGACGTCTATTAGCTGTCGCTTGTTTAACCCTCACCTCAGAACTAAGCCATGACGACTCAACCCATTTCTGATGAAGTTGCGATTAGAATTGCGCTCGCCGCGAGAGCCCTGCCAGACACTTCGGTCAGGGAGCTCATCGAAGCGTTGCAAACCAATATTGAGGGTGATTTAACAGAGGAAGCGCTGGGTCAATTGACGGTGACTCAGCTGAAACGATCGTTTGGCAATATTTACGAAGTCGATGAAGGTGAATGGGAAGGGGAGGAAGCCGATAACGCCGATATTTTAGCTTTCAAAGAAGCGGTGCGGATTTTGTGGGGCGAACAAGAGGAATGCGAACATCCTCTGCCCATCGAGCCTCTGCAGGCCGGTGACATGCCCAATTCACTGAGAATTGCGGTGGCCTCGAATACGCAAGAAAAATTAGACGGTCATTTTGGCTCTTGCCACCGATATTTGATTTATCAGCTTTCTGTAGATGAAATGAAGCTAATTGATGTGCGTTCGGCGCTGGAAGCTGATTTGAGTGACAGCAAGAACGAATTTCGCGTGGCTTTAATCAAAGATTGTCCGCTGCTCTATGTGATGTCGATTGGGGGGCCAGCTGCTGCCAAGGTGGTGCAAGCCAATATTTATCCCATGAAGGTGGAGCAGGGGGGCGAAATCAGGGAGATTTTGGCCGATTTGCAGCGGGCGATCGCGACGTCGCCGCCGCCTTGGCTAGCCAAAATTTTAGGGGTGGGGGCTGATCAGCGGGTCAAAAATTATCGCGCTGCGAGCTAACCATCAGCCACTCCTGGCGCTCTGCGCTCAACTAGGACCAAACCGCTTTCTGTAAGGGTTTGGCAATGCCAAACCCCTGCAATTGGGGATGCTATTTTTGATCAACTCCCTTGGCGGACATTAAACCCTTCATCAAATAAAATCCCGGCAGCATCATGAACATTCACGGCAATCAAGAACGAGTGCGGGAAATTCAACAAGTCACCGGGCTCAGGCCGACCCATTTTGCGGATCTGGTGCGAGTGTCACAGCTCATCTACGATCCTCGGGGTGGGGTATCGGCGACAGCCCTAGAAGTGGACTGGTTAGAATTTGATATCCCGGCGGGTGTGGCCGAAAATTTGCGATCGCTCGGCCAAAAATATCAGTACGAATCGCCCCATGTCGACCTCGATCTGGTGTGGGATGACCTGACGCCTGAAACACGCAGCTGGTTTATGGCTAACAAAAGCATTCTCTGGACGATTGAAGAAGCTTTTCCGGCCTTAGACGAGGACTAAAAAGCTGGAGTCAATGGGGCGTTGGGGCAATTGAGCGGCTCTTGAAAGCGCTGCGCTAGCGATTAATCCAGTGGGTGGCGAAGGATGCGATCGCCCCCTTGATTTGGCATCACGGCTTGAGGAAGCGATGTCCAACAACAACATACGCTGGTTTCTCAGCAATGCACCCAACCAGAGCCGCGATCGCTCTTTGACTTTCGGGAATAATACTCCTGACGAGTTTTGAAGACTGCCAGTTCTAACATGGTGCAACATTCCCAGGAGCCGATCTCCCAGGCTGAAGTCATGCTGCTGAACCAGCGGATTGAGCAGTTAGAACAACAGCTCGCGGCTAGTCAGATAGCCAACCTTCGATTACAGGAATCTAAAGACCTACTTCAGTTAGCTTTAGACAACATTCCCTCTCATGTCGTATGGAAAGACCAAAATTCGGTTTTCTTGGGCTGCAACAAAACGTTTGCCGACACCAACGGGCTGAACTCTACTACAGAAATTATCGGAAAAACAGACTACGACTTTTCTTGGAAGCCTGAAGAAACCGAAGAGTTCCGACGGGTTGATCGTCGGATCATGGAAGCTAATACAGCTGAATTCAATATTTTAGAGCCGCAGTTCCAATCAAATGGACAACAGAGCTGGCTAGAAACCAATAAAGTTCCTCTGCACGACGAGCAGGGAAACGTGAATGGCATTCTGATTACCTATCAAGAGGTAACGGCTCGGGTAGAAGCGGAACTGGCAACGCAGCAACTCAACTCAGAACTCGAGCAGCGGATTGAAGAGCGCACCCACAATCTATATCGCACCACTCAAATTCTCCAAACTGTACTGGATACGCTGCCCCAAATTATCTGCTGGAAGGATCGGAACTCGGTCTTTATGGGCTGCAACAATAGCTTTCTGTCAGCTTCTGGCTATGCCACTCAAACAGAAGTCGTCGGCAAGGATGACAACGAGATGCCTTGGGCTGATCAGATTGACTGGTACCAAGAATGTGATCGCCGAGTGATGGAGTCCGGTCAAGCAGAATTGCACATTACTGAGACGTTGACTAACGCAGAGGGCCAATGCGTCTGGTTAGACACCAGTAAAGCGCCTCTACGGGATACGGATGGTGATGTATTTGGAGTTTTGATTGCCGTTGAGGATGTGAGCGATCGCAAGCGCGCTGAAGAAACTATTGTGCAGAAGACTCAAGAGCTGGAGCAGACATTGCTGGCCTTGCAATCTACCCAGTTGCAAATGATTCAAAATGAAAAAATGGCGACTTTGGGAGACTTGGTGGCTGGAGTCGCCCATGAGATCAACAACCCGATTGGCTTCCTCAATGGCAGCATCAGCAACGCCAAAGATTATATTCAAGATCTGTTTTCACACATCGACCTCTATCAACAACATTACCCCAACGAGGCAGCATCAATTAAGGGAAATGCCGAAAAAATTGAGCTGGAATTCTTGATAGAAGACTTACCTGAACTTCTAAACTCCATGCAAAACGCTACGGATCGCATCAAGAACATTAGTACCAGTTTACGCACTTTCTCTCGGGCTGATAGTGATTACAAAGTTACTGTCGATCTCCATGAAGGCATCAACAGTACCTTGCAGATCTTAAAATATCGCCTCAAGGCAAATGATCGGCGTTCTGTAATTAAGGTGATCAAACATTATGGCGAGCTGCCTAAAATCAATTGCTTTCCCGGTCAACTTAATCAAGTGTTTATGAATATTCTGGCGAATGCAATTGATGTCTTTGATGAAGCTGTGCAGGAGTCTGACTACTCTGGACTAGGTGAAAAAACTCACCAAATTACGATCCAAACGGCTGTGCTGCCGAATCAAAAAAACGTTGAGATTCGGATTGGCGATAATGGCAAAGGAATAAGTGAAACTGTGCAAGCCCAAATTTTTGACCATTTGTTTACCACCAAATCAGTCGGTAAAGGCACCGGGTTGGGTCTGGCAATCTCCAAAGAAATCGTTGTAGAAAAGCATGGTGGCAGTCTGCAAGTGCAGTCTGAACTCGGTCAAGGAACTCAGTTCCTGATTCAGCTACCCATTGCGTGACCGGGTGGGCACATCTGCATCCAGCTAAAACTCAAGCGCCTAGCCGTCAACAGTACCTAATGATCGCCCTAATCATCACGGGCTCAATATCGCGATCGTATCCTCGATTGGGCATGTCTATTTCATGAAGTGATGCCCAATAACAGGGTGCGTTGCTGACTATCAGCGCACCCTAAAAGATCCGCGATCGCACTACAAAGTCGTTGCCCTATTGGAGGATATCCACTTTATTTTTTGCCTCTACGAATAGAATTATTCCTTCTGAAATGATGCTTATTGATATCTTGTGCAAATCTTTCAAAATCCCCACCTACCTCATAGCCTTGGGAACTTCTCCAAAGCATGTAAAACTTTAGTTTTTCCCAATAGTTTGGAATGAAAGGAAACCAAATATGAAATGCCATGTCTTTATAAATTGCACGAAATCGATAAGCTGTAGAAACTTGATTGCAGAAGCTTACAAACACTCGAACTTGTGAGTGAAGCTTACAATCCTTTTCAAGGTGTTTTATTCGAGCGTTGTCATCACTGCTAGAAGCCAACCACTCATCTACGGCAGCTCTGACTTCAATAACTTCTGGCTTGCTCAAATACTCCATATATTGCATGGTTCGATTGAGTTTAAATTGTCGTGTAGAGAAGTATAAACCCAGTGCAACTAGAAAAATACCAATCACCGAGCCTAAGTCAGCTAAGTTATTTAGGTTCATCTATTCCACCAAATAAAAAGTAGGATTGTATTTTCATTGTCAAACACTTAAGTCTTCTTGACTCAAAATCTAAAATCTATTTTGCTTAGGCTTAATGCTTTTATAGATACTGTATTAGACTTCATTTGTCGAGTTTCAGGCAATACTGCTTTTGTCGTGAGAAGCGTTTGCGAATTATACAATTGCCTCTGAGGACAGAAAAGTTACTATCAATGAGAGATGACCCCTCTCTTTGAAATGATTGCTTTATGAAGTGATGCTCACAGGCGAGCTATGATGACGCTTGTCATCAATGTGTCTTACAAGCTCCGTATCGCATTTAGTACCGTAACTAAATCGAAGCGATTTACGACGCCATACTCTGCCTACGGATTACTGCTACACAGAACGATAGAATATTTCGTAGTCATCATGATTCTTTTGTACTATTTTTCTGCCTTTGGTCAGCAGCTTTTGAGGTTTGAATTTCACTTGGCTCAGAGTCAAACTCAAAATCCTTGGTACCAAAATGGTTATTGGCCATTGGTCGGAGCTATTGCGATTTTGGTTGTAACTAATTCAGTTTCGCTATATGAAGTCATTCTTTCTTCGCGAAGAAATTATAGAAATGATGTGAAGCTCAAGAATATAGATCTGCTTTCAGAAAAATTGAATTCATTTTACAATCCACTATACTCTTTGCTCTCTGCCAATCAGAGCTTATTCATGGTTTTTGGGCCAAGAAGCTTCCCTGAAGATCGTATTAGAAGAGAAGCTGCTGCCAAAATATGGGCAGAGATTAGAGGGAATGTCATTCTTCCCAACAACGATAGAATACTTGGGATTCTGGAAGATCAATCGCATTTACTTCATGATAGAGATGAAATCAGGAATTATGTTGAACTAATTAATCATTTGCATAGCTACAAGATATTTTGTGAAATTACGACAGAGATCCATAATAGTTTTAAATTTCCAGAATATATAGTCGCGCATGTAGAAGCAGCACGAAGTGAAGTGTTGAATAGCTTGAATTCGATAAGAAAATTTAGTTGAAAAAGATGGCAGATAATTCTTGGTTGTATCGAGAACTCAGCAAAAATTCCAATCTTCGAGTGAGCAGAAGTTTGGAAGAACTAATATCTGTTAGAACTTGGTGGGAAGAAGTACATAACATATATTGTCCAGATCATTCAGAGTATATGGTCACGGTGGATACTGTTCAAAAAGTAATAGAAATAGGCGGAAGTATAATATCTTATCCTTCTTCTTGGTGCTCATGCTCGATGGAAGCGCGAAGGTATGCTGTGGAGAATGGAGTCATTGTCATGCCACATGGTGAAACTTTTGAATTCATGAAAAAATGGGCAGTGAGAAGATAGTCTCCTGGATTTCGATAAATTTATCTCCCTTTGAACAGCTCATAGAAATATGCTTTGTGTTTGGTTCCATCGCTAGAGGATCACAAAATCCAGGGGACTGCGATCTCTTGATCGTGTCTAAGGCCGATTCAAGTAAAAAAGATTGGTTTTTTTTGAGGCAGGAATTGAATGGCATGAAACAATCTTTCAACCATAAGTTCTGCCTTGAACTTTCAATCTTGTTGATGTCTTCTAGAGAGTATCAACAGGAAATTGATGAAATCGAAATAAGATTTGCACCTAGGATTATTATTTTTTTGGCTGAAAATAGGTTTTAGTAAGAAGCTTCTCGTGGCCAAGATTTTGGTGGTGTAAATAGTTATGGGTTTTGGCAAGAAAATCACCTGTCGCTGTATGTGACTATTGAATAATTATTTGATATTTCAGCTTAGTCATCTTGGGCTCTATCTGCCGGGTAAATAGTGCTTGGTTGCTTTGATTTAGTCTTTGCTGGATGCTTCGTAAGGTTGTTTTGCGAGTTGCGTATTGCTTTGAGAGGAGAGTACATCTCATAATCTCTGCCGATCTAGCTTTAGTGAGCGGGTGCTGCAGCGGCTGAGTCGATCGCGGCCGTCGCCGGTACTTCTTCTGTCGCCTGCTCTTTGCCCGACCGGCTGATGATGATGTGCATCGCCGGGATGTAGTAAAGCGCCAGCAGTGTGGCCCCACCGAGTCCGCCCGCGATCGCGATCGCCAGCGGTGGCCAAAACCCGGTGCGATCCATCAGGAGAGGAATGAACCCGGTGATGGTGGTCAGGGTGGTGGCGACCACATGGCGGGTGGCGTGCATCACCACCGCTTCCGTCGCCGCCGCATCACCGCGCCGTGCCGCCGGATCTTCGCGCAGGGCGGCCAGCACCACGATGGAATCGTTGATGGCCAAACCGATCAGGCCCAGAGTGCCGAGAATTGCAGTGAACCCAAACAGCGACCCAAACAGCTTCAGCGCCAGGGCTGCCAGCCCCACTGCCAGCAGCGCCACAGAGCCCAGCAGCGCCGCCAACCCAAAGGAATTAAACGATAGCACCAGCGTCGCCGTCATCAAAATGGTGAGCACGCCCACCACGGCCAGCAGATTGGCAACGGCGCTGCCCCGCGCATCGGCTTCGCCGCCATAGGCCAGCCGATAGCCGGGGGGCAACTGCCAGTCGTCGTCGTGTAGCTGCTGTTGAAACTGCGTCAGCACCGTATCGGGCAGTGCGCCTGCAGTCAAAAAGGCTCGTACGGTATTGATCCGCTGTCCCTGACGCCGGGTGATGGTGGCGAGATCGGGTTCTAGGGTGACCGTGGCTAGCGCCGTCAGGGGCACCGTGCCGCCGTGTTCCGGGTTCACCAAATCGAGTGCGGTAATTTGCGCCAGGTCATCGCGTTGGGCATTGGCCACGCGCACCCGCACCGGCAAGGTTTCGGTGTCGTCCAAAATGGAGCCGCCCACCGCGCCGTCCAGCGTCGTCTGCAACTGCTGGGCGATCGCTTGATTGTCGAATCCAGCTTGGCGAGCCTGAGTTTCATCTACCTGTAGGGCCAGCTTCGGCAGGGCTTCGGTGAGGCTGGCGCTAGTGTGGGTGACCGGCGCAAACTGCGACAGCCGATAGCGCAAATCATTGCCAATTTCCCGCAGTTCGTCCAAGTCGGAGCCAAAAATCTCCAGCTCAATGGGCGCATCAAAGGGGGGCCCTTGCTCTAGCTGTTTCACCAAAACCTGCGCCTCGGGAAAAGCCGCATCTAAGTCAGTCTGCAGGTCTTGAATAGTCTCTCGCAGGCGCTCGGTGCCGGTGAGCTGCACGATGCCTTGGGCGTAGTAGGGGGCATTTTCGCGACCGCTAATAACGTTGTAAAAAAAGGCGGGGGCGCTTTCGCCCATAAACCAGTGAATGTCTTCAACTTGGGGATGCTGCCGCAGGCGATCGCGGGCTGCCAGTACCACCGATTCCGTTTGAGCGATCGCGCTCTGATTCGACAGCTGCACCTCAATTTGAAACTGATCGCGGTTGGTCGGGGGAAAGAATTGCTGCTCCAGCGTGCCAAAGACGGCAAAGCCAATCATGGGCAGCACCAGCGTCAGCGCTACCCCCAGCCAAGGTCGCCGAAACGCACGGCGCAGACTGCCGCGATACCCCCGGGCCAACGCCGCGTTAGAAAAGCCATGTAGCCACCAGTCGGCCTGCCAACCGCCGGGCTGCCAATGGTGTAGCCGACCAGCCAGGGCGGTAATCACCGTGAGCGATAAAAAGAGGGAGCTAATCAGCGCCAAAATCACCGTCAGGCCAATGGTGCCAATGAACTCGCCCGTGCCCCCTGAAGAGGTGGCGATGGGCACAAAGGCCAGCACCGTCGTCAGGGTCGAGGCCAGCAGCGGCACCCACAGATGACCCACGGTTTCGCCCACGGCAGCGGCAGGCGATCGCCCCGAGCGCAGGCGGCCCTGCACTTCATCGACGACGACGATCGCGTTATCAATCAACAGCCCCAGGGCAATAATGATGCCGGTCACCGACATTTGGTGCAGCGGCACGCCGAGCACCCGCATCCAGCCAAACACCATCAGCGTGGTGAGCGGCAGAGCGAGGCCAACCAGTAGCGCCGACTTGCCGCCCAAAACCAGCAGCGACAGGGCAAACACGAGCAGTGACCCGACAATCAGATTGCTGACGACGCCATTGAGCCGCTGCTGCACATACTGGCTTTGATCCAGCACCACATGCACCCCGAGGCCGTCCGACAGGGTCGCCTTAAACTCCGCCAATGCTGACCGCGCGTCCGCCGCCCAGAGATCGACCCGGTAGTCGGACTCGACCGTAGCGGAGATGACGACCGCTGGCTGGCCACTGACCACCGCCAGGGTCGGGGCCGGATCTTCTACCCCTTGGCTGACCTGGGCGATTTGCTCCAGCTGCGCCGTGGCCCCATCCTGCCCCACTTGAATCGGAATGGTGCGAATGCGGTCTAGCGAATCGAGGGCGCTATCGACTTCCAGCAGCAGCTCGTCGCGATCGCTGGTGAGCTGCCCGGCGGCAACTTTGGCGTCACTGGCGGCAATCTGTTGAGAGAGCGACTGCGCGGTTAGCCCCAAGCGTGCCAGTTCACTCGCCGTCACTACCACCTGAATCTCTTCGTCCAGGCTGCCAAATCGCTCCACTTTGTCGCTGCCGGGGAGCGATCGCAGCGTATCTTCTAACCCTTCGGCTAGGCGTCCCAAAATGATGTAGTTGGGTGGGCCAGGCAGTTCCCAGGTGAGGCCGACAATCAGGGCACTGGCGGTCACGTCGCTGTCGCGATATTGCGGATCAGACGCTGCTGGCGGCAGGTCGGGCACCGCATCATCGATCTGCGATCGCACTTTGGCCCACACCGGCTCGACGTCTCGAATGCTGTCTTTCAGCTCAATCGCAATGACGGAAACTCCAGCGCTAGAGCTGGATTCCAGCGTGTCGATATCCTCTAACTCAAACAGCTGATCTTCGAGCGGTTGAGTCACTAACGATTCCACGCGCTCGGGAGTCGCACCAGGCAAAAAGGTGACAATCTGGGCGTTGCGCTGGGTGATTTGAGGATCTTCCATGCGGGGCAGGCTGAGGAGGGCGGAAACGCCCCAGACGACTACCAGGGCCAGCGTCAGTATTAGCAGCTGTCGGTTGCGGTAAAAGAGGTTCAGCATGATTGGGGATGGCTCAACAATATGGCAGCGGCAGACCGAGCTAGGGCGCTCTTAATTGACTGGAGGGTGGGGGAGAGGGGAGGCCAGGGGAGAAACAGTTTTCAACAATTCTTTAATACCTATCGCAGGGGTTTGGCACTGCAAAACCCTGACGGAAAGTTGTTGTTATGCAGGATGGGGGTTAAGCGCAGAGCCCTTGGGGACTGGCGTGACCATTCGGTTTCGTTCCGGTTTCGTGAGAAGACTCTCGACTAGGGGTTCGTCGGTTGCACGCGCTCACCGGGCACGATGCGATGGGTACCAGCAGCGATCGCTTGCTCCCCAGCCTGCAACGTACCCTGCACTAAACTGCGATCGCCGTCAGTGTGCACCACCATCACCTCGCGTCGGCCCACCACGTAGGCCTCTGGGGCACCGTCGCGAGTTAATTCGGCTGCGGACTCCGGCTCTGTCAACACATAGACTGACCACAGACCCCGCTCGCCGGGTACCAGAGCTGAAGTGGGTAGCCAGATGCCCTCAGCCGGTTGGGTTTCTTCAATCACCAGTCGCACCGTTTGGCCGAGGGTCGAGTCGCTGCTGGGCACCTGCAGAATGGCTGTCACTGTGCGACTGGTGGCCTCTAACTGGGGCAACAGGGCTGTCAGAGTGGCTGTGGTAGTGCGATCACCCACAGTGATCTGCTGTTCGCTGCCGATCCGCAGGCGATCGGTGACATCGGGAGGCACGCCAATGCGGACTTCGCGCGGCCCCGTGGCTACCAATTCCAGCACCGTTTGCCCCGGATTAATGATGGTGCCTTCGTCCACCAGGCGGCTGTTGACCTCGCCCGCAAACGGCGCGATCAGCACACTTTTATCCAGCTCGACATCAATCTGGCCCAGGCTGCTCTCTAGCTGGCTGACCCGTGCGGCTTGGGCATCTAACTGTTCGATGCGGGTACCGGCTTCTAGTTCGGCCAGCTGACTCTGGGCTTGGGCCAGGCGATTTTCTAACGCGCCGGTGCGAAAGCTTTCCTGATCAAATTCTTCGAGTGAAACGGCCCCCTGAGCATAGAGATCCTCGCGGCGATCGCGCTGTAGCTGCGCCAAGGCTAACTCCTGCTCAATTTCGGCTACTGCCGCCGCTGCCGTCGCGATATCTTCTGACCGGGGGCCGGCCTGCAGTTCTCGCAGTTGGGCGAGGGCCGCCTGCCGCTGCGCTTCGACCTGCTCGCGCTGGGCGATCAGAGCCCGCGTATCGAGCTGCGCTAAGGGCTGACCGGCTACCACCAGATCGCCCTCATCGACCAACAGGGTGGCCACGCTGCCAGTGCGCTCAAAGCCCAGATTACTGCTGCGTTCCGCCACCAATTCACCAGTGTAGGTGCGCTCGGTGGTATAGCTGCTAACTGCCTCCGCTACCGTCACGTCAACGGGCAACGCCGAAGTCACCTCAGCCGGGGAGTCGCCTCGGCCCAGCGATCGCACCAAAAAGACGGTGCCAATTGTCGAAGCGAGCACAATCGGCAGTGCCCACCATAGGCGAGGTGAGGCCTTAAACGGGAGCGATCGCGGTTCAGTCGTGACGGCGCTTGGGGCTTCGGCCCCCGCAGACGACGGTGGTTTAGAAATCATCAGCTCTGCCCTAAGAACTCTGCACAACCAATTGGTATCCAACTAATTGATATTCAATTAGTTGCTTATACCTCCAGAGCTTATACTCAACTTATTGAATATGTCAAACGATTGGTTGACCCGTTAATTTATGGCCTTGGCGCACACGATTTTGACCGTGCTCTCGGAACATCCGGCGAGTGGCTACGACATCAGTAAACAGTTTGAAAGAACTGTGAGCTGCTATTGGAAAGCGAGCCAGCAGCAGATTTACCGCGAACTCGGCAAGATCGAGGAAAAGGGCTGGGTGGCTTACGAGTTAGAGCCGCAAGACGGCAAACCCGACAAGAAGATCTACGCCATTACCCCCTCAGGCCGGGCCGAACTACATCGCTGGTACGGGGAGCCCACCGAGCCGACCCCCATCCGTGAAGATCTGCTCGTCAAAGTTTTGGGCGGTGCCCACATGCCTAACGACATTCTCATTCGTGAGCTGCAGCGCCGCCGTCAGATGCATTTAGATCAGAGGCTGGCGTATCAAGCAATGAAAGCGCAGTACCAATCCTATGCCCAACCTACTGCCCAAGAACGGTACCGTTACCTGACCCTGCGTCGGGGTCTGCGTTATGAGCAAGACTGGATTGACTGGTGTGATGAGGTCTTAGAATTTTTGCGGCAGGTGAATGCGGTGGAAGAGTAATGGAGGATGGGGAGTAGAGAGTGGAGGGTGGGGAGTCGGGTGTAAGGACAGGCAGGAAGAGGCGTGAAAGGGTTAGTGCGCTTTGAAAACTTTTCGGCGTTGCTGAATTGAAGTATGAATCCGGTTATTCAAGACCGTGGGCGAGACGCCCACTCTTCTTTGACAAGGGTCTGTCAGCTCATGTCAGTCTTCTAACGATGGGGCAAATTCATACCCGACCCCCTTTGCTTGTTTGAGCACCCTCTACCCACCACCCTCTACCCTCTACATTCCCTAATCGGTAATCTTGCCGGTGAGCGGCGAACTGGCACTGGCATAGGCCTTGACGGGAATGCGCCCCGAACTGTAGGCCAGCCGTCCTGAGATGGTCGCCAGCCCCATCGCCCGACCCATCAAAACCGGATCTGGCGCTTGGGCGATCGCGGTGTTGACCAGCAGGGCATCCGCGCCCATTTCCATCGCTGCAGCGGCTTCACTGGGGGCACCGATACCGGCATCCACCACCACGGGGACGGTGGCATTTTCAATAATGATTTGAATATTGGCGGCATTGCGAATACCCTGCCCTGAGCCAATCGGCGACCCCAACGGCATGACAGTGGCGCAGCCCGCTTCCTGTAATCGCTTCGCCAGCAGCGGATCGGCGTTAATGTAAGGCAGCACGGCGAATCCTTCCTTTACCAACTGTTCGGCGGCTTCGAGGGTACCGATGGGATCCGGCAGCAGGTATTTGGCGTCGGGAATCACTTCCAGCTTGATGAAGTTGTTGTCTTCTTGCCCCAGCAGCTTGGCCATCTCGCGGCCCAGACGGGCCACCCGGACGGCTTCTTCCGCCGTTTTGCAGCCCGCCGTATTGGGCAACATCCACAGGCGCGACCAGTCTAAGGCTTCGGCCAATCCCTCATGACCCGGCGCATTAGTTTGCACCCGACGCACCGCGACAGTAATGATTTCGCTGCCGCTGGCGGCGATCGCCTGGCGCATGGTGTTGAAGTCGCGATATTTGCCGCTGCCGGTCATCAAGCGCGAGCGAAACTCCCGACCGGCAATGACGAGCGGGGCCTCTTGGTCATCTTCCAGTGGTTGAGTGAGGGCAAGCGGCTGGGCAGGGACAATTTGGGAGTTAGCAGTAGGCATAGGGTGCGACGATGGCAGGACAGAAACAGCGGCGGCGGGGTCAAACCGCTGCCAAGAAAACGGGTCTAGCAAAGGCGACGGGCGACCTAAAATCGCGTCAGCGATCAGTTCAGCCGTAATCGGCATGAGCAAGATGCCGTTGCGGTGGTGCCCCGTGGCCAAGGTGAGATTTTCGCAGGCGCTCGGGCCTAAAATCGGCGCTTCATCAGGCGTGGTCGGGCGAAAGCCCCACCAGGTTTCCTGCACGGGGAAATCTTTGAGGGCCGGAAACAGCGTCACCGCTTTGTGAAATAAGTGCGCCAGGCCCGCCGCAGTGATGCCCGGCGTAAAACCCACTGACTCGCTGGTCGCGCCTAACACGATGCGGCCATTGCGTCGGGGCACGATGTAAATGCCGTCTGCGCCAAACAAGACTCGCTGTAGTGGCTGCGCTTGGCCATAGTGGGATGGCACCTGCACCGCCGCCATCTGCCCCTTGACTGGAAAGACGGGAATCGGCAGCAGCGCGTTCGACCAAGCCCCGGTAGCTAGCACGTAGTGTCCGGCTTGAAAGTTGCCCGCCGTGGTTTGTACCTGCTGCACGCGTCCCTGCTGCTGTACAAAGCCCTGGACGGTGACGTCCTCTTGAATTTCGACTCCGGCATCTTGGACGGCCAAGCGCAGGGCGCGGGCCAGGGCGCGAGTGTCCACCTGCCCTTCTTCGGGATACCACCAGGCCCCGGCGATCGCGTCCGTGAGCCCCGGCTGATAATGCTGCGCGGTGGTGGCCTCTAACCAGCGTCCCGTGTGGGAGGGGGTATCGGCGAACGGCTGGGGCCGCGTCCACTGCGGCGCGAGGATGCCGCTGGGCCAGTAACCCACGTCTTGCCCGGTCAAACTTTCGAGCTTTTTGGCCCAATCGGGATACCGCTGCAAGCTTTGGCGCGACAAGTCCAGTAGTGGTCCAGCCGGCAACGCTTCGGCGCCTGGGGCCAACATGCCTGCGGCAACGTGGCTAGCGGCCTCGGCAAAATCGCGGCTGAGCACCGTCACGGCCAGCGAATTTTGCCGCAGCCTGAGAGCGATCGCCAACCCGATGATGCCGCCCCCTACAATCAGGACGTCTGGAGTCCCTGCCATTGACCTTGCCTAACTAAAAAACGTCGCGCTGGTTTAAATCCTAGACGACTCTCGCCCTCTCCGACGACTGTTGTCGCTTGTACGCATTTCTAGAACTCAGCGAAAAGGCTGCTCCCCCGCTGTCGCTGCCCCCTTAACAAGGGGGCTCTAGCCAATTTAAACTGGGATGTCCCCCTTTTCCAGGGGGATTGAGGGGGATCTAACCCCATCCATGGGCCAAATCATGACTTACGTATCAGCCGTAGCCGGCGACTGCGAAGAAAATACCGCTATGCCGTCAACATTTAGGAGCCGCCCTGAAACTCATCGGGATTCGGTGCATTGCTATGCGGCTGAGACCCGACAGTTGGCATTGTTGGCAGTAGCGTGATCATCGGGAGCGAGCAGCGTTCAGCTCTAGTAGTCACCACAAAGCCGGAATCGGCTCTTGTGGCGGAGTTTCGGGGATAACCGGTGCCGGTGCCGGTTCGGGCTCTACGGGCGGGGTGGTCGCGGGCGCGGCGGCGGGCTCAGGAGACTCAACAGTCGTAGGCGCGCTCGCAGCACCATCGACCTGAATGGCGGCTAGACGTTCCAAACCGAGTGGCGAAGTCTGCCGCAGCACATTGGCTCCGGCACCTTCGAGCCCAGTGGTGTCAACAGTGACCACTGGGTCGGCGTCAGAATCCGCCGCCGATGATGACGTATCAGGCGGATTGAGAACGCTGTAAAGGCCCACCATGCCCAGCAAGGCTAGCAGCGCAACCAAATACCGATTCATCAAAAGATTCCTCCAGAACGCGCATGATCCCGACTTCTTAAAGGAAGGGGGTGATGGCTCACCCAATCATAGTGCGCATCGCTGAAATGTTCACGACTGCTCGGGCGACCATACGGGCTCGGTGCCCTGTCCCCAAAATTCATCATATTTAGTCACGCAAATATCGCCCATCACCTGGGTTTGACAGGCCAACCGCAAATCTCGCTCGGCCTGATGGGGCGGCAAGGCGCGGCGGGCGCGATCGCGCCAGTTGGGCGCAGAGACCGAGCCGCTAATGTGCACCGAGCAGGTGCCGCAGGTGCCGATACCCCGGCAGTTGATCACCTTGGCCGACCCGTTGTAAAGATCAATCCCTTGCTGCAACAGCACCTGACGGAGGTTGGCGCCCGGCTCACAGTTAAACGTTTTGCCCTGAGCGGTGACTGTCGGCATTCCCCATCTCCTGATCCCAAAGTGCATTCTGCCCTTC
Source organism: uncultured Halomicronema sp. (assembly GCA_937899725.1). GTDB lineage: Bacteria > Cyanobacteriota > Cyanobacteriia > Phormidesmidales > Phormidesmidaceae > Halomicronema. The sequence goes on along the minus strand of CALCCA010000108.1, from coordinate 4,026 downwards.
AGGATAATACCGCTAGCTCGGGAGAGGGACTTTGAGCGGTAGATTCAGGGAATGAGGGCGATCAGCAAAAGTAGCCAGTGCCGCGATCGCTGAATTTTCAAGCCTCTCAAAAAGCTTGAACTAGCGGCTGGACGTTGTCTGCTGATTCACGAACATTGCTCACAGACGCCATAGACTGTGAACTGACAATCTAACAGCGAAAACCCCTGTCGCAGCGCTTCGTCCTGCCCTAACGAGACAATCGCCGCGTCTTCAAATTCTTTTACCGAGCCACATTGGCTACAAATAAGGTGATGATGAGCCACCGTCATAGGGTTGCTCAACTCATAAAATTTCCGCTCTTCTGACAGCGCCAACTCTCGCAACAAGCCCAAATCAACTAACAGATGTAGTGTGCGATAAATCGTTGAGACGCCGATTTTTTCGCCTTGGTCTAATAGTTTTTGGTGAATATCTTCCGCGCTGAGGTGGTCACCTTCGGCCGCCGCATTAAGAACCTCAAGAATTTTATGTCGCTGCTGAGTAATCCGAAAACCTTCTTGATTGAGCAGCGTTTTGAGCACTTCAGGGTGGTGACTGCCGTAGACAAAATGAGGGGACGACATGGTAGCAAGGCTCATAATCACTCCAAAGACTTATTGAAAAACGTTTTCAGTTCGCTTTAAAAACTTGTTGACAATGGTTTTCGCTATGGTGTTCTCAATTTTTGAGAACCTGGATTTTTCTCAACTCAATCAATTTTTGCCTTTTTGAAAATCCAAAAAAAGAACGGTAGACTCTATAGGCATCTGAAACAGCTAGAGTTCGCTCACATTCAGGTTTCACTGCCAGTTATTCAAGAGGGGAAACATGCCGATCACTGAAACGCACCTGCAAAGCTATGGAGAAGTCGCTGACAATACCGTTCTGCTAGAGAAGTCCGTGACAGAGCCCATTGTCGAAGGCTTGGGGATGGCCTACGCCAGCTTTATGGGACTTTATTTGCAGTACCAAAAACAGCATTTTGTGGTGGAAGGGTCTGAGTACCATATGCTCCATGATTATTTTGCTGAGAGCTACGAAGCGGTGCAGGAGCACGCCCATGAGATCGGTGAGCGCTTGCACGGTTTGGGCGGTGTCCCCGCGCTTTCCTTTGGCAAATTGTCAGAGCTGTGCTGCTTTACGCCCGAAGGCGATGACGTTTACCGCTGCCGGATCATGATTGATCATGACCTCAAAGCTGAGCAGTCGGTGATAGAAATGCTGCGGCGCTTAGCCAGTCAGGCTGAGAGCTTGGGCGATCGCGCGACCCGTTATCTGCTGGAGCAAATTCTGCTCAAGACCGAAGAACGCGCCTATCACCTTGATCATTTCTTGACTCCTGACAGCCTCAAACTCGGCTGGTAACGTCTGTAGCTGAGACAATCACAATTCCTGCATTTTCTCCCTTAAGGAGGGTGCAGGAACTGATTTGAATCAATTAGCTGAATTGAATTTTTCATGGGTTTCTTGTCTGCAATAGACTGGTCTCATCACCGCAAATCGATCACGCTAAATAGGCTTCGACCAATGGCTAATGGATTAGCGCTTCTCGGTCGAGCCTCGCTAACGTTTTGAATGCTTGGCGATCAGCGGCAGCGCATTGTTGGCAGTCACCCCGCTAATGACTTTTTTCGAGGTCGAGAGCTGCAGATTTGGCCCTTGCTTGCAAGCGCTCATGCACCCCACGCCTTTCACCGACACGTGGCTCAAGTTGGGGTCAGCAGCGACTTCTGCCTGCAGGGTTTGCAAAATCTGACGTCCGCCGCGCTTAAAGCATTTGCCTTTGCTACACACTTTCACGCAGAACGGAGGTGACGAGGCCATTGATTTTGGTGGGGTCGGCGGCGGCAGCTCTTGCCAGAGATTTCTAAGGGCGATCGCCTCTGCTTCGGCCAGCGGCAAGATATTGATACCGCGCCACTTATCCTCTTCCCGGTAGGCCCACACTTGCACAAAGGCGTGGGGAGCCAATTCGCGCACTACGACTGGGCGTAAATACTTGGGCAGCTTGATGGCATATTCTTGCACTGGGGTACGGAGGGTGATGCCTTTGAGCTTGCCTTTTTTCGACCGCAGCACCTCGACAAACTGCCCTTTGAGCACGGTGCCTTCTGGGCGCTGCAGCTCGGCTGGGGTGACCCAATCAATTCCAGACGTCGATTCAATCATGAAACGGCTTGCCTCCAACAGGTTTCTAAGCTTGCGATCGCCGCGCTCCGAGACAGGGTTAAACGCCGAATGACGCTCCAAACCTGCAGGGCGGTAGCTGGGCTATTAATGGTGACGGTGAGGGGCTGACCCGCTGTACAGTGGCAGGGCACAGATAGCTCTTGTAGGCGATGAAACACGTTCCACCGGTCGATTGGGTCAAGGTGGTGCAGAATTGTGGCGTCTGAGTCAAGCGTGTGCATGTCAGCTTTAGTAAGTAAAGAATGTGGCAGACCAGGGGAAATCATCGATCGCAGGTGAGAATACTTCTGATCAAGCTGCACCCTCAGCTACCGCGCCAAAGCGGCTTAAATCAGCTACCTGCAAGCCTGAAACGCTTATACTCCGAGGCTTTCAGGGCTGCAGGCGATAATCGCAATGACAGTCAGCTTGCACTTAATGACTTTCATTAACAATAAAGTACCCAATCGCGAATTTTATTGCAACCAGTTTTCAATAAAAAGCAGGGCAATCAGAAATTCAGAGGCGATTTGAGAGGCGCTGTTTTGCTGAAACTATTGCTAGGACTAGGGTTTGCCTATTTTTGTCAATAGCAAAGAAATGTTAGCCGCCGATGAAAAATATCATAGATTTGGCTCTATGAATATTCTTGGATCGACTGTGGGGTTGGGGTTTGAGACGATCAGTTTCCGCGATGCTGGCGGTATTTTGCGTGGGTCGCGCCGGGTTTGCCTACGCGGTGTGGCGTTCGTCTGCGGTGAAGGGGGAAGGGTAACGCTGGGGTTGCTGGTTGACAGGGCAGCAGGTGTCGCTGTTATGGCTGAGGCGATCGCGACCGACCAGTTTCTTGACAGGTGTTCTCACTTGATCGGGATGCCCTGACGGCGATCTCGGGTTTTTAGGCGAGTTCCTCAGGGTGGAGGGCAGTCTCAAAGTTCAGTGAGCGCGGGACTTTACGGCCTTACTGACAGTGTCTGAAGGTTGTATTTATTGCTGTCGACCGACGAATTCAAACTCGGCGATACTCACAGCGGAAACCGATAGTCCACGCCGCCCTGCTCTGTGGCTTCGTATGAGGCGTTGAGCTGCACGGCTTTTTGATCGAGGTACGTCTTAGCTTCGTCTAGTGACAGCTCTGTTTTCGTGGCGAAAATAATGGGACTGATGACGCCGCCATGGGCTTGCAATTCTTGGAGAAATAGCTGCTCGATTTCGCGATCGCTCTTGTTCGCGGCTGATTCATGCTGCTGTCGCAGGCTGTAAATGAGCCAGCCCGCGATCGCGATGGGCGGCAGGCCAAACAAAACGATGGCGGGAACGCTGCCTTCTTTGTCTTCTGGGGACAGGTCGGGGTTTAACAGTTGTACGGTGAGTGCGAGGGTGAGCGGTAGACCGCAGAGCAGTAAAAGTCCCGCCGCAATTTTCTTCAGCAACCGCATTCGGCTATTCCCCTGCACAGTAGTTCTTTTGTCAGCCTATCCTCAACGGTTGCGAGTCGCCAAATGAAGCCGTGATGCTTGACCGTAAATTTGCATCGTTGAGGATGGAACTCCATTCGCGGTAGAAACTGCTGCTTTACGTTGTCAGGATTCTTGACCCGCTCCTGTACCTCAAAAGCCAGGATTCAAAAAACTCTCCTTGGTAGAGCGGTTGCGCACTCAAAAGCCTCCCAGTCTATCATTCTTAAGATCTCAGCTCCTTCGGTCACCCATGATTGAAGGGGGCTAGACAAGATACGATGTCGAACTGAGCGTCTGAGGCACATCAACGCCGCGAAATACTGCTATAGAACCTATTTGAGATCTCTAAGCAGTGGCGGCTAGGCGCTTGAGCATC
>CALCCA010000107.1 GCA_937899725.1 uncultured Halomicronema sp. | reverse complement strand
GACTACAGCGCGTTAAGTGGCACAGTGACGATTATCGCCGGTCAAACCACTGCAGCCATTGCCGTACCGGTACTAGAGGATAGTGAGGGTGAAGGCGACGAGACCGTGGTCGTCACGCTCGATGCCATTACCTCCGGGGATGCTGATGTGGTGTTGGGGGTCGTGAATGAAGCGACGGTAACCATTATTGATGATGAGATCATCCCTGAGACCGTCACTTTTGAGGCAGAGGCTGCCGACACCTTGTTGGGAGATTATATCGGCGGGGTAGAAAGCATTGGTGGAGCTTCTGGATCGCAGGTGCTTAGCTTTGTCAAGGGAGCCAGCGGGGAAAGCGGCAGTGCCGTCTTTAACCTCGATGAGCTCACCGGCACTTCTGACTATGACATTATTCTGGGTACCTATGACGAAAACGACGGCACAGCTGCGTTCACCATTTTTGTCAATGACACTCAGGTCGGAGAGCTGCTGTTGGATCAGAGTTTGGGGAGCAATGCTGCTAATGCCCAGACCTTTATTACTGAAACGGTCTCCTTTGGCGTGACGCTCTCTCAGGGGGATGTCCTCACGGTGAATGCCTTTGAGGATGCTGATGAGCACGCTCGCCTCGACTTCCTCCAGTTAGTCCCGGTTGGTTCGATCTAATTGGACCTGCTGGAGCAGCTACCCAATATCTGAATTAAGGGTTTCTGCCCCGTCTCTGAATAAAAGAAAGCAGCTATCCTGATCCCTGCATATCAGAATCTTGTTTTGAGCTGTGTGAGCCGACCTATTTAGCGCCGATAGGATGAGTTTGACTCACCTTATCGGCGTTTTTATTACCCGTGATCTGAAAGGATGTCGGGGTTGTCAGTCAAATCTATAGTGGCTGATGTAGTGAAGACAGTGCGGCATTTTGGCGAACGGTAATGATGCGATTGCGGATAGAGAATTCATCTCGAGTGCACGATCGCTCCTCTCTTTCTCAACCTGCTCTGGCTAACGAACCAGCAAAACGGAGGCGATATGAGAGGGTGGGATCGATAGCCTGAGGGGCAGATCTCAAGGTGTTACCAAGATCAGGGGCGGCGATGAAACGAGTGCTCATAATCGGCGGCTGCGGCAGAATTGGCCGCCAGATCGCCCAGGATATTTTGGCCCATACTAAGGCCACCGTTACGGTTACCGGACGCAGCGCTCAATCAGGCACAGCGGCTCGCCAGCAATTGGGGCCTCATGTGCAGTTTCAATCGCTCGACTTGGCCAATCCAGAGGAGATTTTTGAGGCGATCGCCGCTACCGATCTGGTCGTGCATACGGCTGGCCCTTTTCATTATCGTGATGGGCGAGTGTTGCAAGCCTGCATTCAACAGGGCGTGAGCTACCTCGACGTCAGCGACGAACGGACCTTTACGCAAAAAGCTTTGGCGCTCAGATCCCAAGCCGCCGCCGCTGGCGTCACCGCTGTGATCAATACGGGGGTCTTTCCCGGCATTTCTAACAGCCTGGCGCGTCAGGGCATTGAAGCACTGGATCAGGCTGACTCAGTACAGTTGAGCTACGTAGTAGGCGGCTCGGGGGGGGCGGGTGTTACCGTTATGCGCACCACGTTTATTGGCTTACAGCATGCCTTTAAAGCATGGTTGCAGGGTCGCTGGCAGTGGGTCAAACCCTATACTGAACGCGAACGTCTGACCTTTCCGTCGCCCTATGGTCAGGCTGCAGTTTATTGGTACGACATGCCCGAGGCGATCACGCTGTCGGAGACGTTTGCCCTAGACAGCGTGGTGACGAAGTTTGGGGTGGTGCCTGACTTTTATAACCAGGCAACTTGGGCGATGGCTCACGGCTTGCCGACTAGGGTGCTGCGCAGCTCCAAAACTGTGGAGTTTTTGGCCCGAGTCAGTCATTTCATGACTGGTATTAGCGATCGCTTCAGCGGCACTGGCGTGGCGATGCGGTGTGATGTCAGAGGGCACAGGTCGGGTCAAGCGGCTCACCATATCGGCTACTTTCAGCACCCCAGTACCACGCGGGCGGTCGGGGCCGGTACCGGTAGTCTGGCGCAACTCGTGCTTACCGGGCAGCTAGAACGCCCCGGCGTCCATGCGGTTGAGCAAATCTTGTCGACGGATCAGTTCATCAGATTACTCGCGTCCCGACAACTACAGATTCAAACAGAGCTGACAGTAGCAGCCGCTGAGGAGACGTGAGCATCGTCCGACGTGCCAGGATATTCGGCAGATAAAACTGGTTTTCGAGGGTTGTTTATTTTTTGAGCCATAGCAACAGGGCAAAAATAGCCAGGAGCATCCCCTCAGTGCCCAATAGCCCATTCAAGGTTTGAGCATCTTCAGGCTTAAGGATGAACTGCGATCGCAGCAGCGTGTAGGGCACCACCTGTAGCAGCGCGATGCCCCCAAAGACTGACCAGATCGCCCAGCCTCGCCCTTGCCACAAACCCACTGCCGTCACGACATCAAAGATCAGGAGAGTAATATCCAAACTCCGCCACAGTAGGGGGGGCGAGAGCCAAGGAGTGCCCGTCAGCCCAGCGATGTTGCCAATATGAACCGTGGCCCCGTAAAGCAGCACCAACGCCAAAAATTTGGCATAAATGGATGACCAAGGCTGTTGCAGAGCCGCATTAGCGTTTTCGTTGATGAGCATATGAGGGGTCCTTCGCTAGCCTGTTTGGAGAAGTGGCAAACAGGCTCTCGTGTGATGTCGACAGCCGATGAATCGCGCCCACAATTTTACCCCGGTAATTGTGAGGAGCAATCATCGCGATTCGTGGCGGGTGCCGCAAGGCCACAGGTACAGAAAAATTGTCCGTTACTCGCGCTCTCATCCGATCGGGTCTGGATTTCTCGAAATCCAGCAGTCCGCAGGGCCGTTTCCAGCTCAGCGACGTCATAGGCTCGGAACCCATATTGCGTGAGGCCCTGCGCTTCGAGAAAGGCTTTGGCGGCGTAGGCGATCGCGAGCTTGCCGTCTGGCTTCAAGCAGCGATGACATTCTGCCAAAACAGTCTCAACCGCCGACCAAAAGTACACCGTGTTGACGGTGACGATCGCGTCAACGGTCTGGTCAGGCAAGGGGATTGCTTCAGCAGCGGCCGCATACAGGCTGAGCTGACCGCTGGCGATCGCTGATTTAAAGCGGTTTTGCCCGACGGCCAGGGAAGCCGGTGCGGGATCAATCCCCGTGATGTGCAGCGATCGCTCCGTTTGCCGCAGGCGCTGCATCAGGTCCCCACCGCCAAAGCCGATTTCCAAGATATGCTGTTGCGGCTGCACTGCTAGCATCGTCAATGCTAGCTGATTCATCGTGGCATTTCCTCGATTGAGGACTCGCAGCAGCAACCGTCCAACCCCACCAGAGGGATGACCTAACTGTTTGGCCACATAAGCCTGCAAACGTTTCATGAGCATTGCAATCACGCCAACCATTCTTCGGCTGTAATAGCATAGTGCTCATGATCCTGCCAGGTGCCGGCGATTTTGAGATAGCGAGGAGAATAGCCTTCTCGCCTGAAGCCAAGCGATTTGACCAAAGCAATGGATGCGATGTTACCCGGCTGAATGTTGGCTTCTAACCGATGCAGTTCGAGTTTGCCGAAAGCCAGAGCAATAACCAAAGCCATTGCTGGTTTCATGAGCCCCTGACCATGGTTGGGCGAAAACGCATAATAGCCGAGGAAAGCTGATTGAAAGGCTCCGCGCACAATCTCGTCAACGTTGATGCACCCAATGAGCGAGCCGTCATTCATTCTGGCTAAATAGCTGAAATTGTTGTCTGCCGAGTACTTGGTGAGATGCTCAGCAAATTGCTCAGGCGTGGATGGAGGTGCAACCCAGTCCTTAAACAGGCTGCGGCTGCGGGTAACAGCGGCCAGAAACTGTGCTTCGTTCTCGGCGCAAACGGCTGATATCGCAATGCTCACGCGGTTACTTTTGCTGCCCCACGACTAAAGTTGGCCGGGGCATACAACCTCAAACTCATTTCTATCCCAACTGGAAAGACGGCTAGTCGATCTGAATAGCCACTTTGCCCTGCACTTGTCGTTCCTCAAGGTAACGGATCGCTGTCGGAACTTCCGCCAAAGAATAGGCGCGATCGACATAGGGGACAATCTTGCCCGTTTCAACCAGGTCCTTGAGAACCCTCAAATCATTCTGCTGGACTGCTGCAGTCAGACACTTCACTGGTTTGCCGGTGATCTGGGTAATCATCGGCCCGAGCAGCATCGCCTGAAAAAATCGTGGCGTCGCACCGCCGACCAGCACATAGGTGCCCCGAGGCGTCAACGTCGGCAGCCAGTCGAATACTGAGCGATAGGCGGCAGCATCAATAATCAGGTCGTACCGTTGTCCCATCTGGGTAGCGTCGGTTTGGGTGTAGTCAATCACCTGATCGGCCCCGAGCGATCGCACCATGGCCACTTTGTCGGTGCGGCAAACCCCCGTCACCTCAGCGCCCAGCGCCTTCGCAATCTGGATCGCAAAGGAGCCGACACCCCCGGCGGCCCCATTGATCAAGACCTGTTGTCCCGACTGTAGCTGGCCCACATCGCGCAGGGCCTGCAGTGCGGCGAGGGCTGAGGTGGGCACAGTAGCCGCTGCCGCGAAGGTCAGGGGCTGGGGCTTTAGCACCAGTGCCGTGGCGGGCGCACAAACGTATTCGGCAAACGCGCCAAAACCGCATTCAGAGAGATCGCCAAACACCTCATCCCCCGGCTGAAACTCAGTCACATCCTGACCCACAGCCTCGATTCGGCCAGCCACATCATTGCCGAGAATTGGCATCTTCGGCTTGAGCCAACCCCCAAAGACGAGACGAATCAGGAATGGCGTTCCCCGCATCAGATGCCAAACTCCAGCGTGAACCGAGGAGGCCTTAACTTTGATCAATACTTCATAGGCTTGCGGCACGGGGCGCTCGATGCCCTTGAGCTGCAACACATCGGGTGAACCGTATGCGGTTTGAACGATCGCGTTCATTGTGGCAACCTCTGGCGCTGCCGGGTGAGGACTCATCGCTTGCATAACACTTCTCCAATGGCGACAAGGTTAATAGAAAAACAGTTAAACCTTTTATCACCTCAACTTACGTCGTAAGTTTGTCAAGATGAAGAGCAGCGCGATCGTGCAAACCCTTGGCTTCGGCCTTGTCCACTGATGAAGAAAGATTGAGATGGCTCAGACCCCGCCTTCAGAACCCATCCCTCAAGTGCCGCTGAGTCGGGAGCGAATATTGCAAACGGCGCTGCAGCTGGTGGTGAAGCGGGACTCGAAGCCTTGTCGATGCGGCAGCTAGCCCAAAAGTTAGGGGTCAAGGCGATGTCGTTGTATAACCACGTGGCCAATAAAGAAGATATTTTGGCTGGCTTGGTCGATTTGGTGGTGGGTGAGATCGCGCTACCCTACCCGAGGCTGACTGGAAAGCTGCTATGCGGCAACGGGCGATCGCGGCGCATACCATGCTGTTGCGTCATCCTTGGGCGACGTTGGCGATCGTATCGCGGGTGAATGTGGGGCCAGCTACCTTGCGCTATGTAGATGCCACCTTGGGCTGTTTGGTCGAAGCAGGCTTTTCCTTTGAGCAGGCCGATCGTGTGTGGAATGCGATCGACAGCCACATTTATGGCTTTACCTTACAAGCGTTGAACTTTCCCTTTGAAGCGGCGGAATATGCCACTGTTGCTAGGGACTATGTGGCGATGATTCCCCCAAAGCAATACCCCTACCTCAATCAGCTCACCCATCACGTCAGGGCGGGGCGTTATGACGGGCTCCATGACTTTGAGTTTGGCCTCGAATTGCTGCTCAATGGCTTGGAAGAGTGGCTGTACTGACTCTCCGTATGATTTGCCCCCGCCCGAAATCAGGACTGGCAACTCATGCCGCAGTCGACTCGGCTTCTACCGACTAGAGTTGGTTGATTAGCGTCTCTACTCGCTCCTTCACCTCGTCCCGTACCCGAGGAAAGATTGCTGGCTGTTCTGCTGGGTCGTCTAACTGCCAGTCATCAAAGTGTTCGCGAGTGAGCCACTCGGGGGGCAGGTTGACGCCACAGCCACAGAGCGAAATCACGGCATCAAAATCTTCTGGATTGAATTCACTGAGGGCATTGGAGGTCTGGTCGCTAATATCGATGCCAATGTCTTTCATGGTGGCGATCGCCTCGGGCCGCACCTGACTGGCTTCTAAACCAGAACTGGTGACGGTAATCTTGCCAGCCCCTAAAGTCTTGGCAAAGCCTTCCGCCATTTGAGAGCGCGAAGAGTTTTTCTTGCAGACAAACATAACTCGTTTCATGCAATTTCTCCGGGTAATAGTTTTGTTCTTGCTGTCATCAATGACGGCTTCGACAGCCATCAAGCCCCAAATCAAGCCAAAGCGAACTCGCTGCGATCGCTGGATGCTGTACCCTGCTGTGACCAACAATTTGTGCAGTTCGGCCTCGGTGTAACAGCGCTTGTGCGCCGGATCAAACCAGCCCAGCCCCCAGTCACACAATCGACAGACCATAAAATCGCGGCACCAATCTAACAGGAGCACCCGACCGTTGGCCTGCAGCACCCGCTGCATTTCTCCTAAAACCGCATCAGGCGCATCAAAGTAGTGAAAGGCGTTAGCGCAGACCACCACATCAAACTGCGGTTGCTGCCAGGGCAACGCTGAGGCCGACGCTGGCTGAAAGCTGACGTGGGGATAATCAGCACATTTTGGCTGTGCGATCGCCAGCATCTGCGCCGAAAGATCCACGCCGACGATGGTTTGCTGAGGATGCTGGGCCGTGAGTCGGCGTTCTAGCTCACCGGTGCCACAAGCGACATCCAGAACCTTATCCTCAGGGGCAATCCCGGCCCACCCGATTAAAAACGACAGGGTATTTGTGATGTAGAACTGCCAGCGCTGATCGTAAATCGGAGCGAGGCGATCGTACTGCTGCTGCACCAGGGTTTCCATCGGGCTTACCCGAGGGGACGAGCACAACGAGGATCGGGCAACGTTGCTTTTTCGGGCTCACGGGGGAACCAAAACGCTGTCTTTTTGCAGACCTCTACCAGCATCAGCATCAGCGGCACTTCAATTAGCACCCCGACCACAGTGGCTAAGGCCGCGCCCGAGTTGAGGCCAAACAGGGTAACTGCCGTGGCGATCGCCACCTCAAAGTGATTACTCGCCCCAATCAATGCCGCTGGAGCCGAGTCTTCGTAAAACATCCCCATTTTTTGAGCTGCCACATAGGTGATGAGGAAAATGAAATTGGTCTGAAGCAACAGCGGCACCGCAATCAGCAGAATATGTAGCGGACTGCGCACAATCAGATCGCCTTTGAAGGCAAACAACAGCACCAGCGTGGTCAACAGGGCGGCGATCGAAATCGGGCTGAGATACTTCAAAAATACGTCGTTGAACCAAGCGCGGCCCTTGTGGCGCAAAATCCACGTTCGCGAAATTGCGCCCGCCAGCAGCGGTAGGCCCACATATACCAGTACCGATAGCACAATCGTCTCCCAGGGCACGGCCAGGTTGTTCGCGGCCAGCAGCCAACGCCCCAGCGGCGCATAGAGAAACAGCATGGCTAGCGAGTTGATCGCCACCATCACCAACGTGTGTCCCTGGTTGCTAAAGGACAGGTAGCCCCACATCAAGACCATCGCCGTGCAGGGGGCAATCCCCAGCAGAATGGTGCCCGCAATATACGAGTCAGCCAGCGCCACTTCGGTGCCGCGAATCATCTCCGTACCGGATAACAAAGGGCGAAATAGCCAGCCCAGAAAAAATTGGGAAAACGCCACCATCGTAAAGGGCTTAATTAACCAGTTCACCACGAGCGTGAGCATGACTGGCTTCGGGGCCTGTGCAGCCCGCTTCGCTTGGGAAAAGTCAATTTTCACCATGATGGGATACATCATGAAAAACAGGCAGACTGCGATAGGAATTGAAATCTGATAGAGGCTCATCGCATCCAGCGCAACGGCAACGCCCGGAAACAATCGGCCCAGCAGGATGCCGCCCACGATGCACAGAGCGACCCAAACGGTCAGATACCTTTCAAAAAAGCTTAGCTGTCCGCCCGCCTGAAACGATTCAGCACGGGTATTGGAACCAGATGACATAGTCTTCCTAAGGGTGAGGGTACGGTGAAGCGAGAAGCCATAAGCCAGCAGAAATGAGCAAAAGAGCGGCGGGAGAACGGTCGCCAGATGATCGGTCGGTTCAATCTCAACTGTTGCCACACAGTGCTTAAGAACGCATGAAATCGGCTTTAAGAACTGCGTAAACCAATCGCAGCAGGCCAAATCAATGACTTGGCACCCACTCAACAGAGCCCAACATGGTTGCCGACCTCAATTCATTTCAACCATAATTGATTCATTAAAGTTCTGTCAATCAAGACGAGGCGATCGGTCGCGAGGCCATGTCGATGCTCTGCCGCCAAACGACCAGTCTGTCCTCTGTGCATGAGTTGCCTCGGCATGGCGCAGACGATATCGAGAGTCCGCTCATCACGAATTGGGATTAATGGATACGCACAAAAAGAGTCGGCGAAGCGACAGTGTACGGCTCGAAAACACGAGTAAGAAGGACGTTAGACGCGGCCAAGTTTCACAGCTCGCTGGCTTCACAGACCCGAGTCGGCAGCTGCGGGCTATAGCGGCGAAACTCAGCGAGGTACTGTTCTAACTCCACTAGCTGAGATAGATTCAGCCGATAGTAAATCCACTTACCCTGTTGCCGAGAGCGTACGATGCCGGCATTTTTGAGAGTTTTGAGATGAAACGATAGCTTTGACTGCGAGACATTGAGGCGATCGCACAGGTCACAGACACACAACTCTTGCTCTTTCAATAGTTCAATCACCTCAACCCGCAGCGGCTCCGCCAGAGCCTTTAAGACTGAAACGACATCAAAGACGGTAGTGTCCAGAGCTTTTTGCATCTTGATATCAATATGGATTGAAATGAGTGTTGGTGATAGTGTAGCAAGAAAATTCAACCCGGCAGCCCTGCGGCTGCAAAGCTCTGACCATCTTGTCGGAGACCAGGGGACGGCAAGCTCTCCTTGTGATCTCGACTGATGCGCAAACAATGCACGGAACTGATGGTGCATGAGAGCACATCACCAATCATCAACGCTTGGGTTAGAGAGCTTTAAGGCTGCGGACACAGAGACGACAAATCGCCGTAATAGGCTAAGAAATTATAGTTGGTGAGGGCACACAAATCGGTTTGAATGAGCTCCTGTTGCTGCTCATAGCTAAATTCCAGCGGCGTTTGACCCAATAAAACTTCTAGCAGGCTAGGCTGATCAAACCCAATTTGCACGAGCTGATAATCGTCTTCCAGTTCTAAGGCGTCAGCTAATGCCGCGATCGCTTCGGGGCGGCCACTCGTTTCGTCAATTAAATTGTATTGCTGAGCCAGATCAGTGCCAAAAATATAAGCCCCCATCTCATTGCGCAGCGTTTGTTCTGAGATATCGCGGGTGCTGGCGATGTGGGTGACAAAGTTATCGTATTCGTTGTTGATGTTGGTTTGTAGGATCGAGAGTTCTTCTTCAGTCGGCTGACGAAAGGGGTTGCCCAGGTCTTTGCCCTTACCCGCGGACACCACAAACTGTTGAATGCCGTCTTGGGTAGTGACGCCACCCCCAAGCAAACCGCCATCCAGCGCGACCGGATTGTTGAAAAAGACCAGCGTTGGGCCAATGACACCGATGCTGCCGATGATGCTACCGGGAGCGGCAAAAATCTTGTCGGCGGCCACCATCGACCAAACGCCCCCCGAAGCCGAGATCCCTTCGATGTAGACATAGATGGGATTGTCTGTCGTTTCTTTGTAGTCGACTAAGGCTTCATAAATGACATTGGACCCGACCACCGTCCCGCCCGGTGTGGAAACTCGGAGAAATAGGCCCTCAATGCGATCGTCCTCGGCCACTTCTTCTAGCAGGCTCTGTAGCTGGTAGGCATAGGTCACACCCGAATCGAGGCCAAAAAAACCGCCGTTCGAAGGCGTATTGAGAATCGGGCCGTTGATGCGCAGTTGTAGTAAATAGTTTTCGCTGTCTTCGTCACCGTCTACATATCGAAATTCAAAGGCCTCGTCGTCGGTGTTATCTGAGCTTTTGGGAATACCGGGAATACAGCCTGCGGCCCCAAGACTCACCATGCCCAGCCCAGTCAATACCGCCAACCACCGAACAAATCGATTCATGAAGCCTCATTCCTACAGAGAAACGTAACGAGTCTTTCTACAATCGCTATGTTAGAAGCTAATTACCGGTTTTGGGGTTGAGGCAATTTAATTTTGGGGCGAAATCATGCTCAAAACCAGTCAATTAGCAGACCTCATTTCTCTTGTGGGCCAGGCTCGCCCTGAACAATCGGTAAACATCCCTGAGTTCAGGACTTTTCGCCTAAACCCCTGCTCTCGGCAACCGATGTTTACGACAAGCTTTCAGCGGGGTTAAACCCTGGTGCTCAAGAAGCTGTTTTTGAGCACCTGCTTAATCGTGAAAGTGATCAATAATTGCCTGAGCAAACTTAGAACACTTCAGCGGCGGCTCGACCTTAGGCTCCATCATGCGAGCCAGGTCATAGGTGACCTCGCGGTTAGAGATCGCCGCCCCCAGCCCCGTTTTGATCAGGTCAGCAGCTTCTTGCCAACCCATATATTCCAGCATCATCACCCCCGATAAGATGACCGAGCCAGGGTTGATGCGATCAAGACCCGCATGTTTGGGAGCAGTACCGTGGGTGGCCTCAAAGATCGCGCAGGTATCGCCAATGTTGGCGCCTGGCCCCATGCCCAGACCGCCGACGATCGCCGCCGCCGCATCCGATAGATAGTCGCCATTCAGATTCATCGTCGCCAGGATGGAATACTCATCGGGGCGCGTTTGAATTTGCTGAAAAATACTATCGGCAATGCGATCGTTCACCATAATCTTGTCTTTCCACTGGCCACTGCCGTGGGTTGCCCAAATGGCCGCTAAAATCGCTTCAACTTCCTGCTGGGCTTCCGCCTGCTTGTCTGCCGTCAGGGCGTCGTAGCCTGGCTCAATCTTGCGCGCGTTGTCTTCCACCGAGATGTCGGGGTTGGCCTCTTTGTTGCTGAGCACCCAAGATTCCCGCTCCGTCACGCACTCATCGCGAAACTCCAAAGTTGCTAGCTCATATCCCCAGTCGCGAAAGGCGCCCTCGGTATATTTCATAATGTTGCCCTTGTGCACCAGGGTCACCTGCTGCTTTTCGGGGGGCAAGCGCAAGGCGTGCTTGATGGCGCGGCGCACCAAACGCTGGGTACCCGATTTGCTGATGGGCTTAATGCCGATGCCGGAATCAAGACGAATTTTTTTATTGCCATGTTCGGGCGTGGCGGGAATCAATTCCTCATTCAGTAGCTTGATGAGGCGATCGCCAATTTCGTTACCCTGCTTCCACTCAATACCCAGGTAGATATCTTCGGTGTTCTCGCGATAGACGATAACGTCGAGCTTTTCGGGGCTTTTGTGAGGTGAAGGTGTGCCCAAATAATATTTGCAGGGGCGCACACAGGCATACAAGTCATTAATCTGCCTCAGCGCCACGTTCAACGAACGGATCCCGCCACCAATGGGAGTCGTGAGTGGCCCTTTGATCGCTATGCCAAAATCGCGGATAGCCTGCAGGGTGTCTTCCGGCAGATATTGGTACTGGCCGTACTGCTCGCAGGCTTCGTCGCCTGCATACACCTTGAACCAGACAATGCGACGGCGATCGCCGTAGGCAGCGGCAACGGCAGCATCAAAGACTTTTTGCGCGGCTGGCCAAATATCAACGCCGGTACCATCACCCCGAATGAAAGGAATGATGGGCATATCAGGAACCACCGGCTCGCCCGCCGCGAAGGTAATCTTTTCGCCAACGGTCGGGGGGGTAATGCGTTCGTACATAGCTAGGCTAAAAGGATGAGGGGTTACACGTTGTCCACTTTACATTGTGAGCCGCCGTCGAAATCTGTCAGTGCTGACGAATACGGAAAAGTGTCCGTGCTTCCCTGGGGTCATAGATTTTTCGCTTGACCTAGCGACCATGGAGATTATAGGCCAGCAGTTTCTCTCCAGCTATGAGAATAGTTTTACCCGGCTCAGCCTGTAGCGATCGCCCATTGCCGCCATGAGCGGGTTTCACCATTGTCATCGGGCCGTGCTGTATCGGGCTAAAAATCCGATGCCTCTACAGAGACAGGAAACCGCCAGTCCACCATTCCCGATTAGCCATAGCGCTGATGCGGTCGAACTGATGCTCAGAATCGGGCTCGCTCAACGCCCGATTTACCGATGGATTTGGTTTAGTCGACGGTTGAGTTGTAGGATCAGGATAGAGCACAGAGTCCCTCATTGCCTGCCCAGGCACCGCTTCGGCACGTTATTCTTTGGGTAGGGAATTTTAGTTACCAAACATGAGCAGTTCTATCGCTGACAATTCGCCCTCTTCTTTAGAACTGTTGGAATCGCTGAAAAGCCAACTGCGAGAGGCTTCGTTGAGGCAGCAGCTCGCCATCTTGCCCCAGCTCATAGAGGCAGGTGCCGCCGGATATCAGATCATGATGGACTATCTGCTTGAGATTAAGGACCAACCGGCCGCTGCGTGGGTAGCGGGGCGATCACTGCAATTGCTGCACCCAGTCTCTGATCCGGACGTCAGCGCTTTTCTCCACACTCATTTCGCCCAGGGCCTGGTGCCGCTACCGGCTACCTGCGCCGTTGACTACACCGACATTCAGACCGCCCTCATGGCTCAAGCCTTTGAACAGGCTGATCGCCTCACCCTACAAAAGATGTGCGAGCTCGCGGGGGCTAATGCCGTCAAACGTAAATGGCTCTATTTCACTGAGATCAACATCTTTCCCGTCGTTGATTTGCAGACTTTAGATCGGCTGTGGCTCACCTATTCCGCTGGGAACTTTGGCTTTTCTAAACAGCGAGAAATTTGGCTCGGCGTTGGCAAAAATTGGGAAAAGCTGTGGCCCAAAATTGCCTGGAAAGACGACAACACTTGGGCTCGCTATCCGGGTGAATTCATTTGGAATCTGCAAGCTCCGGCAGGCCATTTACCCCTCACCAATCAGCTCCGAGGCGTCCGAGTGATGGACGCGTTGTTAAATCATCCCGCCTGGCAAACTGAGCGTCCGTAAACAGAGCGACACTTGGTAGCGGCCAGGAATGGCCTCAAAGCAGTAAGTCTTGAGCTTCTTGCAATTGCGTTTGCCAGACGCGTTGGCCCAAAGTTATGAGCAGCAGCGCGATCGTCACCATCGCCAAGATGCCGGCAATCAAAAATTCGCTCGTAACCGGCTGCACCCCGAGAGCCAGCACCATCTCTGATATGGCCAAATAGGCGAAATACATAAAGATGCTCAGTTCGACCCACGACCCGATCGCGGTAAACCGAGCCAAACCAACAGCGTTGTCAAACTTTTTGGCTTGCCAGTAGCGGCGCAGGAGAATGGCTGGCCAGGCACTCAACATCACCAGGCCAAACACCACGAACCCCACCAGCGGAAAGCTACCTAAAACTTGAGCTTGACTCCACTGCGCCGTGGCGGCAGTTTTGCCCGGCCCGGTCACCAGCGCATCGATCGAAACGGCCCAGACAGCCGCCCAAAAGCGCGAATGCTGTGATAAGAACCGGTAGAAAAAGTCGTCGTTGGCGTCGTCATCGTCGTCGGCATCCGCGTCATTGTCTAACCCGGCAATGTCGCGCACGACATCATTGATAAACCACACCATCACGACAAAACCCGCCCCATAAATGCCCGCCTTGAGTGAGGGAAAGGAGCTAGCAGCATACCAAAGCCCAATCAGCCCAATCATCGGAAACACTGTATGGGTGAAGCCGATCGCGGCCGCCCAGGTCAAGGCATCTCGGATGGTTTCAAATCGTTTGAATCTGCCGATGGTGGCAATGACAGCGTCAGCCGCAATGCCGACACCGATCGCCCCGTTAATGAGTAAATACTGCAGATTGGCCGAGGAATAAAACAAGATAGCGGAGCGTTCTTTAGAAAAGAGACAAGGTCAGGTCAGTCGCAACCGAGGACTGCACTCGAGAGCAGGTAACTACACTCGTAAACGGGATGCCGCCTGCTGCACGATCAGACACCTTACATAGAGTAGAAGACTTTCTGCCCTGAAAGTCCCCCAATCGGGAAAATGAGTCTCGGCCTGATTACGGTCAGGGGCTGGCGATCGCCTATTGCTTCATAAAGGCCGAGTCGCTTTTGATCACGTCTCGTCCCGTAATCAGTCGAGCACCCTGGTTGCGCGTGAAAAAATTCCACATCCACTGAGTCATGACGATGACCTTATTATCAAATTCGATGAGGAACATGACATGCACCAGGGCCCAAACCACCCAGGCGGGGAAGCCAGTCAGCTTCGTCCAGTTCAGATCTACCACGGCAGAGCTGCGGCCAATAATGGCGAGGCTACCGCTGTCGGTGTAGTGAAAGGCCGGAGTCGGTTTGTCGCGCAGGCGATCGCTAATCAACCGGGCGACGTATTTGCCTCCCTGCATGGCAACTGGAGCGACCCCCGGCAAGGGCTTGTCGTCTTGGTGAGCGTAATGGGCCAAATCGCCAATCACATAGATGTTAGGGTAGCTCGGCACGCTGAAGTCGGGCTCTACCATAATGCGGCCCGCGCGATCGCTGGGGGCGTTAGTCTTGGCGCACACCACCTTACTGAGGGAAGAGGCCCGCACGCCCGCCGCCCACAAAACGGTATGCGCGCGAATGGTTTCCTCGGTGTCGCCACTCTTAAAGGTGACCTGCTCACCCTCTAACGAAGTCATAAAGGTCTGGGTACGCACCTCAATGCCCAGCTGCTGCAAATCCTGAGCCGCTTTTGCCGATAGGGAGGGCGCAAAGGGGGGCAGCACGCGATCCATGCCTTCTACCAAAATGATTTTGGTCTGCCTCGGGTCAATACTGCGAAAGTCCTTTCTCAGGGTGTGGTAAGCCAAATCGGCGATCGCCCCAGCCATTTCGACCCCAGTGGGGCCAGCCCCGACGATGACAAAGGTTAAGAGGGCTGCCTGAATTTCCGGGTCAGGTTCTAACTCCGCTTTTTCAAAAGCTAGAAAAATGCGGCGACGCACTTCGAGGGCATCTTCGATGGTCTTAATGCTGGGAGCGATCGCTTCCCAGTGGTCATTGCCAAAGTAATGGTGAGCGCTGCCGGTGGCCAAAATCAGGCTGTCATAGGGCACGACATCGCCATCTTTGAGAGTGAGTTGCTGCGCGTCAGGGTCTAACTCGGTCACCTCGCCCAGCAAAACCTGCGTGTTTTTTTGGCGATTGAGCACTGACCGGAGGGGTGAAGCAATATCACCGGGTGAGAGACCACCGGTCGCCACTTGATACAGCAGCGGTTGAAACAGATGAAAATTGCGGCGATCGATTAGAGTCACTTCGACCGGTGCTTGACCTAAAGATTGGGCGGCATAAAGCCCGCCGAAACCGCCACCGACAATGATGACGCGGTGAGAATGGCCAGTTTTAGACGCAGCGGATGCCGGAAGTTTAGCGGGTGCAGTTTCAACCATGAAAGTTAGCTAGCGGTGAGATTATCAAGTTAGGTAACGCAGGCTTATTATCCCCGACCAATCGTTTGGATCTTCAAAAAGTTGGTACCTTGCGCATGATTTGCGGGAATTCCGCCCATCACGAGCACCTGATCGCCGACTTGGGCCATCTGGCCATCGAGCAGCGCTGTCTCCGCTAGCTGGGTCATGTCTTCAAAGGTGCTGGCCGATGAGCTGATCAAGATGGGTTTGACGCCCCAGACTAAATTCAGCCGATGGTAGACATCGCGGTCGGGGGTGAAGGCCACTACCGGGACGCTGGGGCGCTCACCCGCCGCAATCAGGGCTGAGTAACCTGATTCGGTGTAGGCCACAATGCACTGCAGATCCAACACTTGGTCAATGACATTGAGGGCTTCGCTGAGCGCGTGAGTGACGTCGTTTGACTCAGGGGGCTCATTGACAAAGCTCAGATCGGCTTCGACATCGGTGGCAATGCGAGCCAACATCTCGACCGCGCGTACCGGAAACTTGCCCACGGCGGATTCGCCTGACAGCATCACTGCATCCGTGCCGTCAATAATCGCGTTGGCAACATCACTGGCCTCAGCCCTTGTCGGTCGGGCATGTTCAATCATGCTTTCCAACATTTGCGTGGCGGTAATCACAGGAATGCTGCGCAAATTACAGGCCTTAATAATCCGCTTTTGCAACAGCGGCACTTTCTCTGCCTTCATTTCTACACCTAAGTCGCCGCGCGCCACCATGACGCCATCGGTGGCTTCTAAAATGTCGTCCAGGTTGGCGATCGCCTGAGGTTTTTCAATCTTGGCAATGACTGGGGTTTCAGGGGCACCTTCCGCTTTGAGCAACTGTTTGAGGGCCACAATATCGGCTCCCTGCCGCACAAAACTCAATGACACCCAATCAACGCCTTGGGAAACGCCAAATCGCAAATCCTGCTTATCTTTGTCCGTCATCGACGGGAGCTTTAGGCTGAGATCGGGGAGGTTAACGCCTTTACGGCTTTTGAGCAGTCCCCCTTGCACAATGCGGCAGATGACTTTGGGAGGCTCTACGGTTTCAATTTTGAGTTCTAGCAGGCCGTCGTCTAATAGCACCATCATGCCCGGCTGTGCTTCATCAGCCAGATACGGATAGTCAATTTCGACCCCGTCTGTCTGATTAGCTGCGGCGCCCAAGGGCACCAAGGTGATCGTCTCGCCATCCACCAGTTCCATCGCTCCGTCGGCCAGCTGTCCCACCCGGATCTTTGGCCCCTGCAAGTCTTGTAGCAAAGTGATGGGCGTATTGAGCTCTGAGGACACCGCCCGCAGCAGCTGAATCATGCGGGTGTGGTCTTCGTAACTCCCGTGGGAAAAATTGAGTCGGGCCACATTCATACCCGCCTTTACCATCTTGAGTAGGGTGTCGCGAGAACTGCTGGCGGGGCCGATGGTCGCCACGATCTTGGTATGGTGCAAAAGCGGCTTCATAGGGATTTTGATGCCCGTTGCTTCCCGCTTATCATAGGAACTGTTGAGGCCATAGACTGTTGTTTAAAGGTACATTTGCCCACTGCGAGAGCATATCTTTAGACTTTGTCTGTTCACGCGGCTGACCTAGCAGCGATCGCGCCTATCACGTTTGAGCGGGCATACTGAAGACGCATTTGTTGCGGTCAAGCTCTTTACCTGTTTAGTTGATGTTCGATTCCCTCCCTTTAGCAGCTGCTTTCAGCGTGAGCAAACCAAACTCTACCCTAGGGGCTTTGGGCATCGATTCGACCTTACAAGCGTTACCCCTCTACGATGCTCATCTCGACATCAAGACCTCAGGACGCCGAGCAGCTGAGCTGTTCAACCAATCCCCTGAGCTGCCGGGTCTCTTATTGATGGATGAGCAGACTGTGGTCGGTGTGCTCTCGCGCTATCGATTGTCAGACTACTTATTGCGCCCGCGAGGCTGTGAGCTGTTTCTATCAGAACCCCTATCGGTGCTTTACAGCTATGCCCGGATCGAGCCTTTAATATTTGCGGCCGACACGCCAGTATTAACAGCGGCACCCGCCGCGCTACGGCGACCCACGGCGTTACAGGGGGAGCCCCTACTCGTCAAAACGGCAGCGGGCGATCGCTTACTCAATAGTCACGATCTCAATAAAGCCCACTGGCAAATACGCGGTATCGAAACTCAAGTGCGCTATGAACGCACCCAAGCCGCGATCTTACAGAGCCAAAAAATGGCGGCTCTGGGCCGACTCGTCGACGGCGTTTCCCATGAAATTTTGGATCCGCTCGGCTTTGTTGGGGGCAACCTGATTCACGTTGATCACTACTGCCAGCAGCTATTAGCCTTGATCGCCGCCTATGAGCAATTGTTACCCGCTCAGGCACAGCCCTCCACACTCACCGACTTAAAAGAAGAAATTGAGCTGGAGTTTTTGCAAGCTGATTTGCCCAATACCCTCAACAGTGTTAAGAGCGGCGCAGAAAGGCTTAAGCAGTTAGCCAGCAGTCTGCAAAATTTTTGTCACATCGATGAGGTGTATCCCAAACCGGCCGATGTGCACAGCCTGATGAATGGCATTGTTTTATTACTCAAGAGCCGCTTAACCACTCAGATTGAGGTGGTTCGGCACTATACATCCCTGCCGCCCGTGCCGTGCTTCTCGGGTCAACTCGGTCAGGTTTTGATGAATGTGTTGACCCATTGCATTGACAACCTATTGAGTTCAGCGGCTCGTCAGGCCGTAGATGCTGAACTCAAATCGGCTGACGCCACAACTCCAATCACGGCGACGCTGGCACCAAAAATCACCTTGACAACTCAACTCGATGATGGAATAGAGGCTGACGCCAGTAGCCAGCGATGGGTTTCGATCAAAATTGCTGACAATGGTCCCAGCCTACCGAGGCTGACCCATCAAGATATTCTCGACTCTTTTACTGTGCAACAGCGCCTCGAACGAGAAACGGATTTGGCAGTAAGCTATCGCATCATTACGGCTAAACATGGTGGCCAGTTCTGGGTGCGATCGCGGACGCCCCACGATCCCACCTATTACGCTGATGCGGGCATCGAATTTGAAATTCGACTACCGCTTTACAGCCGGTCTCAATGAGATCGGGAACCCAATTCCAGACTCGGGAAAGGACTCGACTGCCCTGACCGTCGCGCTTGACTGAAAAACAGTATCTTTCAAAACTTTTTGTAGACATATTCAATCAGGATGTGTATGATGAGTAACTGTCGCTGAAGCGGAAACTGGACAACTTGCTCTAAGTCTGTAGCGACAATTTCTGAATTGCCTCTTCGGCTAAATTCTTGCCCGTAAGCGCCATCGCTCAGCGATTTGCTTGAGCGGATTTAAATGTGGTGCGGCAAGCGCTTTTCAAAGGCGTATTTTGGGGAGTTGTTCTTTGCATGAGCAGCCCCCTTGGTTTGTGGCCTTCGGCTTCAAACTTTTTGAGCGTGTGCAGTCTCTACGGTATAGATTGTTCGCTCTATCAGTAACGTGTAGCAACGGAGACGGGTAACAGTGTCGGTTGGGATTCTTGGAACCAAGTTGGGAATGACCCAAATTTTTGATGACGAGGGAAACGCCATTCCCGTCACTGTCATTGAGGCTGGCCCCTGCGTCATCACTCAAGTGAAGACTGCGCAAACGGATGGCTACACCGCCGTACAAATTGGTTATGGCAGTGTGACTGAGAAAGCTTTGACGAAACCTCAGTTGGGGCATTTAGCGAAATCAGGAGCAACGCCTGTCCGCCACCTACAAGAATATCGAGTCGCGGAGACCAATGCGTTTGAAGCCGGTCAAAACATTACTGCTGACCAGTTTGAGTCGGGCCAGTTGGTCGATGTCACAGGCACTAGCATTGGCCGAGGCTTTGCTGGCAACCAAAAGCGCCATAACTTTAGTCGGGGGCCGATGTCTCATGGTTCCAAAAACCATCGCTTGCCAGGATCGATTGGCCCCGGTACGACGCCGGGTCGAGTGTATCCCGGCAAGAAAATGGCCGGTCGTTTGGGCGGCAAGCGTGTGACCACTCGAAAACTCCAAGTGGTTCGCGTAGATGCTGACAACAATCTACTGGTCATTAAGGGAGCGATCCCTGGCAAACCTGGCATGCTACTGAGTATTTCGCCGGCCAACGTTGTTGGCTGATCGGTTGGCGGACTGGGCGAAAGGCGAAAATTATCCGGGGACGTGAGTTAGAGATTTAAGAGCTATGGTTGAGTGCGTTGTTCAAGATTGGCAGGGTCAAGCAGCTGGTAAAGCTGCCATTGATCTCAAAGTGGCAAAGCCTGAAACTGCTTCCCACATTGTTCACCGGGCTTTAGTCCGTCAGATGAACAATGCTCGCCAGGGTACCTTGGCAAGCAAGACCCGGTCAGAGGTCCGAGGGGGCGGCAAAAAGCCTTGGCGTCAGAAGGGCACGGGACGAGCCCGAGCCGGTTCTAGTCGTTCTCCGCTGTGGAAAGGGGGCGGCGTCATTTTTGGCCCGAAACCCAGAGACTTTAGCGTCAAGATGAACCGCAAGGAACGTCGCTTAGCGCTCAGAACAGCCTTTCAGAGTCGCTTCCCAGAAGCGGTCGTCGTTCAAGAATTTGCAGATCAGTTACCTCGACCTAAGACCAGTGAAATGGTGGCAGCGATGAAGCGCTGGGGGGTGTCACCAGATGAAAAAGTACTGTTCATTCTGGCTGAGCAGCCGGAAAACGTGGTGCTTTCACTGCGAAATATCAGTCGCGTCAAAATCATCTCTGCGACTAATTTGAACATGTTCGATTTGCTAAATGCTGATCGCGTGATCCTGACGGCAGCAGCAGTTGAGAAAATCCAGGAGGTTTACGGTGACTAAGGCATTTAAGCAGGGGACATTAGCGGATTTGATCCGACGTCCTTTGATCACTGAGAAGGCCACATTGCTGCTTGAAAACAATCAGTACACCTTTGAAGTCGCTCCTAAGGCCAATAAGCCAGAAATCAAGGCGGCGATCGAAGAGCTGTTTGACGTCAAGGTAGTCGGTATTAGCACTGCCAACTTGCCACGTAAGAAGCGCCGCGTCGGTCGATTTGAAGGGTTTCGCCCTCACTACAAGCGCGCCGTTGTTACCCTCGCAGAAGGCGACAGTATTCCCCTATTTCCAGACGTTTAGGAAGCATCTTGCTTCCTTGTTTAGAAACAGTTTATTGAGTGATTTGAGCAATGGGCATTCGTTCCTACCGACCTTTTACCCCTGGTACCCGTGAGCGGACGGTTTCGGAGTTTTCCGAGGTCACCCGTTCTAAACCCGAAAAATCCTTGACCGTGTCGGTTCATCGTCCGAAGGGACGTAACAATCGTGGCGTCATTACGTGTCGTCATCGCGGCGGTGGTCATAAGCGGCTCTATCGCATCATCGATTTCTACCGCAACAAGGTCAATGTTCCAGCCAAAGTAGCGACAATCGAGTACGACCCGAATCGAAATGCTCGGATCGCTCTGCTGCACTATCAGGATGGTGAGAAGCGTTACATCTTGCACCCGGCTTCTTTGGCGGTGGGAGCCACGGTGGTTTCTGGCCCTGACTCGCCGTTAGAAATCGGCAATGCTCTGCCGCTGCACAAGATTCCTTTGGGTAGTGAAGTCCATAATGTTGAGCTGCAGCCTGGTAAGGGTGGGCAGATTGTTCGTGCCGCTGGCACCTCAGCTCAGGTCGTCGCTAAAGATGGTGGTTACGTTACGCTCAAGCTGCCCTCTACAGAGGTGCGTATGGTTCGACGAGAATGCTATGCCACCCTGGGTCAGGTAGGGCACGTCGATGCCCGCAATATTACGTTGGGGAAGGCCGGGCGCAAGCGCTGGCTGGGCCGCCGACCAGAGGTTCGAGGGAGTGTTATGAACCCTGTCGATCACCCTCATGGTGGAGGGGAAGGACGGGCGCCGATTGGTCGCAGCGGCCCTGTTACGCCTTGGGGCAAGCCAGCGTTGGGTCTCAAGACACGTAAGAAGAAAAAAGCTAGTAGTTCTCTGATTGTGCGGCGGCGGCGGCGTACTTCGAAGCGGGGACGAGGCGGTCGTAATACCTAGGGATTCAATTGACCAATTGGGCTTAGGTCTAGCACTGAGTTTTGCAAGTTTGAGAGAAGTGCGAGGTTTTAACAGTTATGTCGCGTTCATTAAAAAAAGGGCCTTTTGTCGCTGATCACCTGATGCGCAAAGTCGAGACCCTGAATGCTAAGGGAGATAAGCAGGTAATTAAGACATGGTCGAGAGCCTCGACCATCATTCCCCAGATGATTGGCCACACCATTGCCGTGCACAATGGCCGTCAGCACGTACCGGTTTTTGTGACTGAACAGATGGTGGGTCACAAGCTGGGAGAGTTTGCCCCCACTCGGACCTTCCGGGGACATGCCAAGAGTGATAAGAAAGCGCGTCGATAATTTCGGAGTCGGAGAGTCTAATGGCTGTTGATACTACTGAGCAGGTTAAAGCGGTTGCCCGCTACATTCGAATGTCACCTCATAAGGTGCGGCGAGTGCTCGATCAAATTCGAGGGCTGTCCTATCGCGAGGCGTTGATTATTCTTGAGTTCATGCCCTATCGAGCGTGTGATCCAGTACTCAAGGTGCTCCGCTCAGCGGTGGCTAACGCTGAAAACAACAACGGCCTGGATCCGGCTTCACTTGTGATTAGTGAAGCATTTGCCGATGCAGGACCAACTTTGCGGCGATTTCGACCGCGAGCGCAGGGGCGGGCCTATCAAATTCGTAAGCCCACTTGTCACATTACGATTGGCGTTGCTCCTAGTGAGTAAGTTCGAGTCAATTGGGTCGTTCACCGTTACAGCTTTTATCTGAGGGATTTCGAGTGGGACAGAAAATACATCCAACGGGTTTTCGTTTGGGAATTGTGCAAGAGCACCGTTCACGGTGGTTTGCTGATAGCAATCGCTATCCCCAACTCCTCAAAGAGGACTACATCATCCGCGAGTATATCGAGAAGAATCTGAGTAATGCAGGTATTTCTGATATTCGCATTGAGCGCAAAGCCGATCAGATCGACTTAGAAGTTCGAACTGCTCGTCCTGGTGTTGTTGTCGGTCGAGGTGGCAGCGGTATCGAGGCCCTCAGAGTCGGTTTGCAAAAAGCTCTCAATGATTCTAGTCGGCAGATCCGCATCAATGTCGTTGAAGTCACTCGGGTTGATGCGGATGCGCCTTTGGTGGGTGAGTACATCGTCCAGCAGTTAGAACGGCGGGTGGCGTTTCGGCGGGTGGTTCGTCAGGCGCTCCAGCGAGCCCAGCGGGCGGGAGTCGAAGGGATCAAAATCCAGGTAAGTGGACGTTTGAACGGCGCTGAGATTGCCCGTACTGAGTGGACACGAGAAGGGCGGGTTCCATTGCATACTTTGAGAGCTGATGTGGACTACGCCTATCGCACTGCTCAAACTACCTATGGTGTTTTGGGTATCAAGGTCTGGATTTTCCGCGGCGAGATTATTCCTGGACAAGAAGATCAGCGCCCTGCCGGTGATGCGGCCCAGCCACGTCGGCGTCAACAGCGTCGACGCCAGCAATTTGAAGATCGTTCTAATGAGTCTTAGACGTTTCTCTTGTGTCCCACTGATGGGGACTGAGATATTTTTTTCATTGATTCGTAGGCAAGATTTGAGCCATGTTGAGTCCTAGACGAACTAAATTCCGTAAGCAGCACCGGGGCCGCATGAGAGGCATGGCCCAACGGGGGAACAAAATTAATTTCGGCGAATATGCGATCCAGGCTATTGAGCCTTCATGGTTGACTTCCCGCCAAATTGAGGCGGCTCGTCGAGCGATGACTCGTTATGTTCGTCGGGGCGGCAAGATTTGGATTCGCGTTTTCCCCGATAAGCCTGTTACCATGCGTCCGGCAGAAACCCGGATGGGATCTGGTAAAGGTAATCCTGAGTTTTGGGTGGCTGTTGTCAAGCCGGGTCGGATTATCTTCGAAATTGCGGGTGTACCAGAGGACGTGGCCCGTGAAGCAATGCGGTTAGCGTCATTTAAGTTGCCGTTCAAGACTAAAGTGATCGCTCGTCAGCAGGAGGATTCCTAATCATGGCATTGCCGAAGGTAAAAGAAGCTCGCGAACTGGACGACCCGGCTTTAGAAAAGGCCATCGTGGACACCAAGCGGAAACTGTTCGATTTGCGCTTTAAGCAGGCGACTCGCCAGTTGGAGACAGGTCTGCATGAGTTTAAGCATGAAAGACATCGTTTAGCTCAGCTAATGACTGTGCTTAGGGAGCGGCAGCTTGCGGCCACTCAATCAGAACCTGAAGCGATGGCGACTCAGGCCGTAGTGACCAGTGCCGTCGAAGAGGAATAGAGAGGAAAGAGAATGGCAGTTAAGGAAAGAATTGGCCTTGTTGTTAGCGACAAGATGCAAAAGACGGTTGTGGTGGCGGTAGAGAACCGAGTACCTCATCCTAAGTACGGCAAGATTATGGTTCGCACTAAGCGGTACAAAGTTCACGATGAAGAGAACGAATGCAAGGTTGGCGATCGTGTCCGCATTCGTGAGACCCGCCCGTTGAGTAAAACCAAGCGATGGGCTGTGGCTGACGTTTTGAATCGAACCGCGCAGGTCTAACAGGAGGCGTCCCGTGATTCAGCAAGAAACTTATTTAAATGTGGCCGATAACAGCGGTGCTCGTAAGCTCATGTGTATTCGAGTGCTGGGTGGCAACCGAACCTACGCTGGAGTAGGAGATGTGGTTGTTGCGGTCGTTAAAGATGCCATTCCCAATATGGCAGTGAAGAAATCTGATGTCGTGCGAGCAGTGATCGTGCGAACTCGCAAGTCTCTTCGACGTAATAGCGGCATGAGTATTCGTTTCGACGATAATGCTGCAGTCATTATCAATCAGGATGGCAATCCCAGAGGAACTCGCGTGTTTGGCCCGGTGGCTCGTGAGCTACGGGACAAGAGTTTCACCAAAATCGTTTCACTCGCACCGGAGGTGTTGTGATGCCTCAAAAGAAAAAAGCTGATACAAAAGCGCGGCTGCATGTTAAGTCGGGCGATACGGTTCAAGTCATTGCTGGTAAAGATAAAGGCAAGGTTGGAGAAGTCCTGAAGGTGATGCCTCGCTCAAGCCAGGTGTTGGTCAAAGGCGTTAATATTCGCACCCGTCACGTCAAGCCTCAACAAGATGGTGAATCGGGGCAAATTGTTACCGAAGAAGCGCCGGTTCATAGCTCTAACGTGATGCTTTACTCCGAAAAGCAAAAGGTGGCTAGCCGGATGGGTTACACCTTCACTGACGAGGGAAAAAAGGTACGAGTGCTGAAGAAAACGGGTGAAATTATTGACTAGTTTTACGCCTCTGCATTGCTTAGGTATGAGTTCGAACTTACTGTTTTACACCGTTTCCTGACCAAGCCCAGGAAACATGAGAGGACATTTAAAACATGGCTGAACAGCTAAAAACGTTTTACACCGATAAGGTCATCCCCAAACTGATGGAACAGTTTGAGTATGGCAATATCCATCAAGTGCCGAAGTTGGTCAAAGTCACGATTAATCGTGGCCTGGGAGAAGCTTCGCAGAATGCGAAAGCGCTTGAAGCTTCGGTAGCAGAGCTAGCGACCATTACCGGTCAACGGCCAGTGGTCACTAGAGCAAAGAAGGCGATCGCAGGCTTCAAAATCCGGCAGGGTATGCCAGTTGGAGCGATGGTTACCCTGCGCTCAGAGCGCATGTACGCCTTTCTGAACCGGCTAATTAACCTGACGCTACCTCGCATCCGCGATTTTCGAGGGGTTAGCGGTAAAAGTTTCGATGGTCGGGGAAACTACACGCTCGGGTTGCGTGAGCAGCTAATTTTCCCCGAGATCGAGTACGACAAGATCGACCAGATCCGTGGCATGGATGTCACTATCGTGACTTCAGCCAGCACTGATGAAGAAGGACGCGCCCTCCTCAAGGAATTGGGCATGCCCTTCCGCGAGAATTAGGTTTAATCACTGGAGAGGACTATGGCGGCTAACGACACAATCGCAGATATGCTGACGCGGATTCGAAACGCGAATCTCGCGCGTCATCAAACTGTGGATATCCCCTCCACAAGGATGACGCGAAGTATTGCTCACGTTTTGCAAGAGGAAGGGTTCATTGAGAGCTTCGACCTTGAGGGTGAAGGTGTGCAGCGCAAACTTGTGATCAAACTTAAATATCGCGGTAAAACCCGAGATCCCATCATCAAAAATTTGAAGCGCGTTAGTCGTCCTGGTTTGCGAGTCTACTCTAATCGCAAAGAGTTGCCTCGGGTCTTGGGCGGGATTGGCATTGCGATCATCTCAACCTCTAGCGGTATCATGACCGACCGCGACGCGCGACAACAGGGCATTGGAGGCGAAGTGCTCTGCTATGTCTGGTAGTGATAGTGCAAGGTTTGACAACCTGATGTTGGCGATTGTTAGGGAGGAGGTTTAGTCATGTCCCGAATTGGTAAGAGACCGGTACCGGTGCCTGCGAAAGTGGCAGTTACTGTTGATGGTAAAGCCGTTACTGTCAAAGGTCCTAAGGGGGAGCTTTCTAGGGTTTTTCCAGAGGGCGTTGTGATTTCACAAGAAAGCGATACTGTCGTTGTTCAGCCCCAAGATAGTTCACGGAAATCACGAGAGCGTCATGGCTTGTGTCGAACCTTAGTCGCCAACATGATTGAGGGCGTCTCTAACGGTTATCAAAAGCGCCTAGAAATTCAGGGCGTGGGCTATCGCGCTCAGATTCAGGGCAAGAACCTCAACATGAGTTTAGGGTATAGCCACCCAGTGATTTTCGAACCGCCAGAAGGCATTCAGTTTGCGGTTGAGAACAACACTAATGTCGTCGTTAGTGGCATTGATAAAGAGATTGTTGGCAACATGGCTGCCAAGATTCGAGCCGCTCGCCCCCCGGAGCCTTATAAAGGCAAAGGGGTGCGCTATGCAGGCGAGTATGTTCGGCGTAAGGCTGGTAAAGCAGGGAAGAAATAAACCATGAAGGCAAGTCGTAAAGAACTCACCCGTCGTCGCCATGCGCGTATTCGACGGCGCGTATCCGGAACTTTGGAGAGACCTCGGCTAGCGGTTTTTCGTTCCAATCAGCATATTTATGCGCAAATTATTGATGACACCGCACATCATACCTTGGTTGCCGCGTCTACGGTTGAAGCCGCTGCACAGGCAGGAGGCAAATCAGCGACTCAGGAAGGAGCCGCCATAGTTGGTCAGCTCTTAGCTGAGCGAGCACGTGAGCAGGGCATCAATCAGGTCATTTTTGACCGTGGTGGTAAGCTTTACCATGGTCGCGTCGCGGCCCTGGCAGACGCCGCTCGCAAGGGCGGTTTGTCCTTCTAATGCCGTTTATTTTTGAGTTTTATCTTGGATGCTGGGGTTAGGAAAAGATGGCAAGTAATAATCGTCGGAAAAACGCACGAAGCAAAGAGAAAGAATCTGAGTGGCAGGAGCGTGTCGTTCAGATTCGCCGGGTAACCAAAGTCGTCAAAGGGGGCAAGAAGCTGAGCTTCCGTGCCATTGTCGTAATTGGCAATGAGAAAGGCCAAGTTGGCGTCGGCGTGGGTAAGGCCGGAGATGTGATCGGTGCGGTTAAGAAAGGGGTTGCTGACGGTAAAAAGCATCTTGTGGATGTGCCCCTGACTCGTTCCTACTCTTTACCTCAGCAGGCTACTGGCTTCGGGGGCGGAGCCAAAGTGTTTATGCGACCGGCAGCTCCGGGTACTGGCGTAATTGCGGGTGGCGCCGTGAGAACTGTACTGGAGCTGGCTGGAGTTCGTAACGTTTTAGCTAAGCAACTGGGGTCTAATAACCCCCTTAATAATGCCCGTGCTGCCGCTGACGCTTTGGCCTCGCTGCGGACGCTGGCCGAAGTGGCCGAAGAGCGTGGTATCCCCATTGAGAAGCTTTACGCCTAAATTTTCCTGGGGAAATGATTGTTGCAAGGTAGTTGTTAGGAGCCATCCATGAGAATTAATGATGCTCAGCCCCAAGCGGGTTCTAAGCGGCGGCGGCGGCGAGTGGGCCGAGGGATTGCAGCGGGTCAAGGGGCTAGCTGCGGGTTTGGCATGCGAGGCCAAAAGTCTCGTTCTGGTCGGGGTACTCGTCCAGGATTTGAAGGTGGGCAACTGCCTCTGTACCGTCGGGTGCCGAAGCTAAAGCATTTTCCGGTGGTCAACCGCAAGGTTTACACCATTATTAATGTCAGTGCTCTAGATGCTTTAGATGCCAATTCTGAGGTGACACTAGCGTCTTTGTTAACGGCTGGAATTGTCACGACAGACGACGGCCCGCTCAAGCTTTTAGGTGATGGTGAATTAACCAAAGCGCTGACTGTAAAGGCAACTGCCTTCACACGCTCGGCCCGTGAGAAAATCGAAGCGGCGGGTGGCACTTGCGAATTGCTTCCTTAAGGGCTCTTCAGTCGCTATGATCACAATTGCAGGGTTGTGTTGATGCGTTGTTCATCCTGCTATTTTTTCGCTGATGCTGCAGAGGTATTTTGAGACATGGTTGTTAGCCGCGGCAAGAATCCTAGTGCCCAGGAAACTTTTATGCAAATGGCGCAGGCTGCTGGCTTACGGAGTCGGCTGCTGCTGACCCTTGGCCTGCTTGTCTTGGTGCGGTTGGGTATCTTTATTCCGGTTCCTGGTATTGACAGAGAGGCCTTTGGCACTGCCATTCGGAGCGGCAGCTTAGGGGGGTTTGTCGGATTTATCGACATCTTTGTCGGGGGTGGACTATCGGCACTCGGGATTTTTGCGCTCGGGATCTTGCCATTCATTAATGCCTCGATCATTATGCAGCTCTTGACGGCGGCAATTCCTTCTCTAGAGGATTTGCAGAAGAATGAAGGGGAAGCTGGACGTCGGCGCGTTTCTCAAATCACTCGCTACGTGGCTTTGGGGTGGGCCATCCTGCAGAGTACGCTCTTGTCACTTTTCTTACTGGCGCCGTTTGCTCAACAGCCGGGCATTCTCTTCATTTTTCAAACCGTCGTCGCTCTAACGACTGGTTCTATGTTTGTGATGTGGGTGGGTGAGCTGATCACAGAGCGCGGTTTAGGAAATGGCGCTTCGCTGCTGATTTTCTTGAACATTGTTTCCACTCTGCCGCGATCGCTGAATCAAACGGTTGAGCTGGCTCAGAGCGGCGATCGTAACCTAGTCGGTGGCGTCATTGTTCTGCTGCTGGTTTTCTTGGCCATGATTGTCGGCATCGTTTTTGTGCAAGAAGGCACTCGACGCATCCCAATTATTTCGGCTCGTCGGCAAGTGGGCCGTAAGTTGTATTTAGAACAAAGTAATTATCTTCCCCTGCGCCTGAACCAAGGCGGGGTGATGCCGATCATTTTTGCTTCAGCAGTGCTGGTGCTGCCGCTTTCGTTAACTCAATACGTCAATAATCCGACGTTCGTCAGATTTGTGAGCAATTACCTGAACCCTACTTCGGCTTTGTATGTGGGGCTTTATCTCATGCTCATCTTGTTCTTTAGTTACTTTTATGCATCTTTGGTCGTTAACCCCGAAGATATGTCTCGTAACTTAAAGAAAATGGGTGCGAGTATTCCGGGCATTCGCCCAGGTAAAGCGACAACTGACTATCTCGGTAGAGTATTGAATCGGTTGACCTTTTTGGGCGCTATCTTTTTGGGTTTAGTAGCGGTAATTCCTAGTGCAGTTGAAAGCGCGACGCGGGTACAGACTTTCCGCGGCCTAGGAGCAACTTCGCTCCTCATTCTGGTGGGCGTGGCGATCGACACCGCCAAGCAAATCCAAACCTATGTGATTTCCCAGCGTTACGAAGGGATGGTGAAGCAGTAGTGACACGATTAATTTTTCTAGGCCCGCCGGGTGCCGGTAAGGGGACTCAAGCCAAGCAGCTGTCTCACTCTTGTGATGTTCCTCATATTTCTACGGGAGATATTTTCAGAGCTGCGGTCGCTCAGCAGACGGAGTTAGGCAAAAAAGCTCAGTCTTATTTGAACTCTGGTGAGTTGGTACCGGACGAGCTGACGTTGGGATTGGTGCGCGAACGCCTAGCTGTTGAAGATACTGAACAGGGTTGGATCTTAGACGGGTTTCCTCGAAATGTTGAGCAGGCAACCTTTTTGGACGAGTTGCTACAGGAAATTGAGCAGCCGTTAGATTGTGTGGTCAATCTTGAAGCACACGATGAAGTAGTTCTTTCTCGTTTAATTCAGCGTGGGCTCGTGGAAGGCCGCTCAGACGATACAGAAGATACTATCCGTAACCGCCTAGATGTTTATCGCAAAAACACTGAACCGCTGATTGATTTCTACCGTAATCGGCAAAAGTTGGTATCAGTAAACAGCAACCAGCCTATTGAGAAAGTGGCCGAAGATTTGCTCAAGGTTGTCGAAATATGATTCTGCAGTAGCCTATTTTTCTGCTAAATTTGCTACGCTAATGACGATTTATCTATAAGAATTTGTGACGTTCCCTGACCTGGGAATGTTTTTTCTCTGTTTTTAGGAGGTTCGCTTGTCTAAACAAGATTTGATTGAGATGGAAGGTACTGTTACAGAGTCCTTACCCAATGCGATGTTCCGAGTTGATCTGGATAATGGCTTCAATGTTTTGGCCCACATTTCAGGTAAAATTCGGCGCAACTATATCAAAATCTTGCCCGGCGATCGCGTGAAGGTTGAGCTAACTCCCTACGATCTGAGCAAGGGTCGCATTACCTACCGTCTCCGCAAGAAGTAGGCAGTTGAGGGCTTCGTTGATTGGCTACCAATCACTTGAGAATTGCCTGCATGAGCGGTTCTGCGCCGAACCGGATGACATCAGTGGTAGGTAGGCCAGTTTGTTGAATTGTAGTTTTGATGGCTTGTTGTGCAGACGTTGCGTCAAGATCGCGAGTATTGAGAGCGATGCCCATGACTCTAGCTGGAGTAAAGCAGCCGCCTGTTGAAGCAACTGCTTCGTAAAGGGTAATGACTTCTGGTAGAGGTGGAATTTTGATCGTGGGATGATTGCGCACGTGAATTTGTCCGGCTCGATGCACCAGGATCAAATGGGTGGGTTGACTCCCTCGCAGGAGCGGTAAAGTGGCTGTTGAACCGGGATGTAGCAGTGACCCTTGCCCTTCAATGAAGAGAATATCGTGATCGTGGCCGTAGCGCATCAATTGCTGTTCCACCGCTCCGGCGGCAAAATCAACTCGAATGGTATCGAGGGGAATGCCATCATCCCCCAGCATTAAGTTAGTTTGTCCAGTCGCAATGACTTTAGCTCGCAGGCCCTGCTGATGAGCGAGGCGGCACAATTCTAGGTTGGTGGACATTTTGCCGATTGCCATGTCTGTGCCTACCGGTAGCACGCGGCGACAGGGTAGAGATCGCGCCGCAGCACTGCCAATCGGTAATCCTGTAGGTTCTTGGCGGACATCCCAAATCCATTGGGAAGGTTGTATTTGAGCCGATATGTCAGGATTAGTGGCCATCGCGGTATGCAGACCATTGACCACGCTGAGACCCGCCTTGAGGGCTTGCTTGACTTCTTCGTACCACGGGCGGGGCAGTATGCCCCCCGAGGGAGCGATGCCAATGGTGAGGACGGTCGGAGCGTATGTCATGGCCTCGGCCACTGATGCCACAATGGGGACATCGCGCTCAATGCCCGTCACGGCTCGAATTGATTTCCCGGCATGGCACTGGTCAACCACCGCCACAATGTTGAGAGGGCTATAGCGGAGAATGGCCAGTCCGGTTTTACCGCCAGGATTATCAGTCCCTTCATGCATTAAGAGGGCAATGCGCTGGTCAGCCGTGAGATAGGGCATGGTGAGTTAATCCTAAACCGGGGGTGTGGTTGGGCAACAGACGACCTGCCTGCATCTTACTGCCCTGAAACGGGTCGTCGGTCAGGTTCAAATGACTATCTAAATCCAGATGATCAGCCAGGGGCGCTAGGTGGGCTAGGGCAGTATTGGCAATGGCGCTGTCGGAGTAGCAGCCAAACATGACATCTAAGCCACAAGCCCGCGCGGTGTGGATCATGCGTCGCGCTTCGGTCAGGCCACCGGCTTTCATCAGCTTGATGTTAATGCCCTGCACTTGACCGGCAAACCGGGCCACGTCTTGCGCCGTAAAGCAGCTTTCATCCACAAAAATGGGTAAGGGCGATCGCGCCGACAATTTTGCCAACGTTCCATCCAGGGTGACGGGTAGGGGCTGCTCGAGGTAAGCGATACCGCGATCAGCCAACCAGTCAGCCATCGCGATCGCCGTTTCTAAATCCCATCCGCCATTTGCATCAATGCTCACTTTCGTGCCCGTTGGGATCGCTGAGAGGAGCGCTGTCATCATGGCCTGGTCCGCTGGCATTCCCTGAGGACTGCCCAGTTTAATCTTGATCGATCGCACATCGGGCAATTGGGTTTGCCACTGGTGTAATCGCTGCACCGCTGATTCGGGAGCGCTGATGCCGATAGTGACAGCCGTGGGGCCAATTTGCTGTCGGTCTAACCCCCAGAGCTGCCACAGAGGTAAGCCGACATGCTTGCCGAGCCAGTCGTGCAGAGCCACATCGATCGCCGCACGGGCCGCTGAGCTCAGTGCCGCTAAATGCGGGGCCAACCGCTGTCGTTCTAAAGGATGAAATTCGGACAGCACGGGCGCTAAATCTGCCAGTTCTTGCTGAAGCTGGGTAACCGTTTGGGTGTAGGTGCCAACTGAGAATGCCGTGGCTTCGCCCCAGCCTTCGATACCGTCAGCGGCGAGACGAACCCAGAGATTGGTGGATTGAGCATGGGTGCCGCGGCTAATCGTAAGGGCTACCCGCTTATGTACCGTGAACGGTGTGATCGAAATTTGCATAGGGCCTTACTGTAGCTGAGTCTTAGACACGATCCGCGTGCGTTTGCGATCGCGCTCGGAGAGATCTTTGCCCGCCTGGAGCTGGGTCGCATTGGTCTGCAAGACCGTGGCAGCCGCTTCATCACCCATTTGCAGGGCTGTCTGGGCGGCTGATTGCAATAGGGTGGCAGCACCTTGGCGATCGCCACTGGCTAACTTTTGCTCAGCGATTTGCGTTTGTCGATATTTGGCCAGAGTGAGCACATGCTTTTGCACTTGCTCATCGGGCGTGGGTTGGTAGGTAGGCTGAGCTGTAGCGGTGACGCTGACCACATCGGACTGTAAGTCTGTTTGGTCGGTCGTGGGCGCATCATAACGAATGTAAGCGCTAACGATGGCAAAGCTGCCTTCTCCTTGTGCCCCAATGTAGAGATTCGTCAGCACGATCCGGGGGCTGTCGGTCATCAAGTCTCCGAGGCGGATCACAATTTCTTGCCCGGCTTGCGAAAACGGCAGCTCGACAGTTTCTGGGGCGACCTGGGCCACCGGTTTAAGTTCGGCTAAACGAACGCCGGGCAGCAGCGTGAGATGCAAATAGGCATTGGTAAAAAAGACAGACTGGGCGCGGGTCAGTAAACGGTTGAATTCGGCGACAGCGGCGTCGGGCTGCTCGATATAAGACAGCGTGCCACCACCCGCATCAGCAATCTGCTCTAGGATATCTTGGTTCCAGTGGTCGCCAAAGCCCAAGGTGTTGAGGGTAAGAGTGTAGTCGGCGGCCACCTGAGCCAGCTTCAGACAGCGCTGGTTATCCCCATGTTCGTTTTCGCCATCGGTCAGCAAAAATATCTGAGAAACTTTACCCTGCTTGCCCTGGGCTGACTCGTCGATGCCGAGCTTCAGGCCCTCATCAATCGCCGTACCACCGCTGGGTTTGAGGGTATCAATTTTGCGCTTGAGGGTGTCGCGATCGCTCACGGGCTGTAGCGGCAGCAGGACTTTGGCGCGGTGATCAAACACCACAATTGACAGCAAATCAGCCTCAGAGAGCTGATCAACCAAACGGCCTGCCGCTTCTTTCACCGTCGTTAGCGGCGGCCCCTGCATGGAGCCGCTGTGATCCAAGATGAGCCCAAGGTTAAGCGGTGCATGACCATCCTCTTCACCTACCATCGCCTGAATCGAAATCGCCAGCTGCCGCTGACTCGCCGTTTGTTGACTATCTAGATAGGGATCGCTGAGCGCGCAGTGTAAGGCTATACCCATCGGGCAAACTCCGAAACGATTGACTGGACAATGAAGTAGGGATATCTCGCCCCCTGACAGAATTCACACACACGTTACTATGTTAGGAACTGCGAAGCCTAAGTTATTACATTCGTTTATGAGTTCAACAATTCGTGCTGTGCAAGCTCCCTATGGCGGTGGCGGTGGTGCTTACTATCGCACTCCGCCCCCTGACCTGCCGTCGTTGCTTTTGAAGGAACGCATCATCTACTTAGGGCTACCGCTAGTCTCGGCAGATGAGTACAAGCGCCAACTGGGTGTCGATGTCACCAAATTGATTATCGCTCAGCTGCTGTTCTTACAGTTTGACGACCCCGATAAGCCGATTTACTTCTACATCAACTCCACCGGCACCTCTTGGTATACCGGCGATGCGATCGGCCAAGATACTGAAGCCTTCGCCATCTGCGACACCATCGGCTACGTTAAACCACCGGTGCATACGATCTGTATTGGTCAGGCTATGGGTACGGCAGCCATGATTTTGTCGGCGGGTACACCGGGCTTTCGGGCCAGCCTCCCCAATGCCACCATCGTGCTGAATCAACCACGGATTGGCATGGGCCGCGGCCAAGCAACGGACATTCAGATTCGAGCCCAAGAAGTCTTGGATAACAAAGCGGCAATGCTCGACATTTTGTCGCGCACGACCCAGCAACCGGCGGAAAAAATCGCCAAAGATACCGATCGCACCTTCTATCTCACTCCGGCACAGGCCAAGGAATATGGCCTGATTGATCGGGTGCTCGAGAGTACCAAAGACCTGCCCAAAGCAATGCCTGCAATGGCTTAAGAGTAGCTATGTCTGTCGATGGAATTTTGCGCGTTCCCTATCAGGTGCCGGGCGGTCAGTCTTGGCAGTGGATCAATATCTACACTCGCCTGAGTCAGGAACGCATTATCTTTCTCAATCAGCCCGTCACGATGGGGTTGGCGAACTCGGTGATTTCAGCCCTGCTGTACCTGGACTCTGAAGATCAGGGCAAGCCGATCAACCTCTATATCAACTCAATGGGCGATCCCGTCACGGCGGGAATGGCGGATGCCTTTTCGGGCATGTCGGGTATTACGGCAGCGCTGGCGATTTTAGATACGATGCAGCATATCAAATCGGAGATCACGACGATTTGTATGGGGCAGTCGATTGGGGTGGCGACGGTATTGCTGTCGTCGGGGGCTCCGGGCAAACGCGTGAGCTTACCCAACGCCATGATTACCCTGGTGCAGCCTAAAGTGGCCACTCAGGGACAGGCTACGGATATTCAAGTCAATGCGGAAGAGGTGCTGGCCAAACGGCAGCTCATTTTAGGGGTGCTGTCTCGCAACACGGGGCAGACGATCGAAAAGCTAACTCAGGATATGGATCGCACCTTTTATATGACGCCGCATGAGGCGCAAGCCTATGGACTCATCGACCGGGTGCTGGACTCAAATTAAACCGCTATTGTCTGCTGCTCGCGTCAGTTTCCAAGTTCTTTTACTTCAAGTCACGTCTTTCAGGAGAGTTTTATCATGCCTATTGGTGTTCCAAGCGTTGCCTATCGCATGCCGGGCAGTCCCTATGAGCAATGGATCAACATTTACGAACGGCTGTTTCGGGAGCGCATTATCTTTTTGTCGGAAGAGGTGAATGACAATATCGCTAATGCGATCGTGGCCTACCTGCTCTATCTCGATTCTGATGACAACAGCAAGCCAATTTATCTCTATATCAATTCCCCCGGCGGCTCGGTGACGGCGGGCATGGCGATTTACGACACCATTCAGCACATCAAGTCTGAAGTGATCACCATTTGCGTCGGCTTGGCGGCTTCTATGGGCGCCTTTTTGCTCGCGGCGGGGTCACCGGGTAAGCGGCTAGCGCTGCCCCATGCCCGCATCATGATTCACCAGCC
This sequence comes from uncultured Halomicronema sp., assembly GCA_937899725.1. Lineage (GTDB taxonomy): Bacteria > Cyanobacteriota > Cyanobacteriia > Phormidesmidales > Phormidesmidaceae > Halomicronema. Next base: position 6,327 of record CALCCA010000107.1, on the reverse strand, counting down.
TCTGGGGGGCGCTCGCGGGCAGGCCACCGACATTGAAATTGAGGCGAAAGAGGTGGTGCGGATCAAGCACACACTGAATCAGATGTTGGCGAAGCACACGGGCAAAACTCTGGAAGAGATTGAGCGCGATACCGATCGCGATAATTTCATGTCAGCTCAAGCGGCGATGGAATATGGCTTGATTGATCGGGTGATTGAGGAACGGACTCAAGAAGCCGTGGCAGCCGCCACAACTTAGTGTTCACTCCGGGTTATTGCCACTTATACCGAAGGGGCGAGAAACTAGAGAGCCCAGAGGCAGAAGTCGTCCGATGCTTGCTTCTAGGCTCCAAGGCCAAGGGAACTCTGTTCGGCCGACCATCCTGAATATTGACATCAAGACCCGAAGTCAATGGACTTTGGGTCTTTGTTTTACGGTAAAAAAGCTAGTGGTGGTAGTCGAAGGAGTCGATGATGGTGCGTAGACGCAAGATTTAGCGGCGCGATCGCACCATTTTTGAAATTAAAAGATAGACTTACACCATTCATTCTTCGTTAGCGGTTTGACCCCACCTGGCGTTTTGAGGGTTGGGGGTTCCAAATCGCGTGAGTCATGGGAGGCGGTAGACAAGGTGCGTAAGCAACTGATGGATGAACTCAGGGTGTTGGGATTGCGCTCTAATGCCAGCTTTGAAGAGGTCAAGGCGTCTTATCGGCGATTGGCTCGCCGCTATCATCCTGATATGAATCCGGGCGATCGCGAAGCCGAAGATAAATTCATCCGCATTACCCAGGCCTATCAAGCGCTCTCGGCCGCCATGCCGACGCCCGTCGCTGCCGCCGAAAGCACCACTACGGTCACCTCAACCGTCTCAACGCGCCCCAAAGTGACCGTTACTCGCCCGGCAGCAAGCCGCGTGACGGTGCAAGTTAACCCTGACCTCTCTGCGGAGGATCAGATCCTCAAGCAGAGAGGCTTTAATCAGCTGCAGCTGCTATTTCAAGCGCAGCGGTTTCCGCGGGCGATCGCACTGGTTGATGGCCTAGCGCAGCGCCTAACCGATGATCTCGAAGTCAGACAGTGGCAGGCGATCGCCTATCAACGCTGGGGTCGCTATTTGATCCGCCATGGCCATTACGAAAAAGCCCGCCGCGCTCTGAAAAAAGCGCTGCGCCTCGACCCACACAACAAGATGCTGTGGCAAGAGGTTAATCGTGACTTTAAACGGATGGAACATGCCGTGATGCAGAGCCGAGCCGCATCTTCGACTTCTTCTTAACTCCCTGAGCAACGATTCTTGTTCACTTGAAAAGAACTGTAATACTGGTTTGGTCGCTTAGGCAGGTAAAGTCAGCGTTTGTTTATGCCAATTCTCTGAAACTGGGCTACAGATCTTCCTTTCGATTCCGCTCAAGGAACGTCGGCTGAGCGGAGTCGTTCGCATCGCGTCTCCCCGAGGGAGAAAGCCGACTTGTCTGTGTAGCTGTAATTCGTAGAACTGGTATTAGTCGATTTTGGCGATGGTGCGATCGCTGGGTTTTTCGTTTTTTAAGGCCTCTACTTCTTGTGGGGAGAAGTTTCCGCAAAGAATTCACCTTTTGTTTGATTTAAATCACAGGGAAAGCTGATTCATATCTGTCTCCCCAAAATTTTATTGGTTAGATTAAATACATCCAAGACGTTTCCATAACTATCCCTGTTCTAATAGTTTGTTTTGGATTTCCCTCAAAAACCGTCCGTAAATTGATCGAATGCCTAGGCTGATTGAGGTGGCCAGGCTCGAAAAGATTTGTGCTCTCTCTCCGTAATCGGCTAGCTAGAGTCTTTGTTTTTACAACATCGACCCCCTAGAGATTAAAAGATATGCTCAACTTTGACGCTAAATTGGTTTGGCTGAGAGATCGTTACCAGACCCTATTTGGCCCGTTTGGCCCCCGCTACGATCATGTGCTGATGGAGCTGGTCAATCCAGTGATTGAGGCCATTGTGAAAGGTGACGCCCCTTACCATACCCTCGACCACAGCTGGCAGGTCGTCAAGGTGGGGCAAGCGATTTTAGCTGGTAAGCAGCATCATGAAGGTACGGTTTCACCGATTGATTGGCTGCAGTTTATGCTGTCGCTGTTCTGCCATGATATTGGCTACGTTAAAGGCATTCTAGGACGAGATAATTGCGATCTCTACTGTTATTTTGATGGTCGCAGTGGCTGGGTCAAAATTTCGCCGACGGCCACCGGTGCGGCGCTGCAAGATTGCCATGTTGATCGGAGCAAAGCCTATGTGGCAACTTTGGCATTGCCGCCGCAAATCGATCTTAAAAGCTTACAAACGGCGATCGAAATGACGCGCTTTCCCATTCCCCACGGGGCGGCTTATCAAGACAAACTGAGCTACGGCGGGTTATGTCGAGCCGCCGATTTGTTGGGGCAACTCAGTGATCCGTTCTATCTGCAGAAGCTACCCGCGCTGTTTCAAGAGTTTGAAGAAGTGGGGATGAATCGAGTACTGGGCTATGCGACCCCGAAGGATTTGCAGACCGCTTACCCCTATTTCTTTTGGCAGGTGGTTTATCCCTATGTCAAAGAAAGTATGCGGTACCTTGCGGCCACAGAAGAGGGCCGACAGGTGATTGCTCGTCTATACACTAATCTCTGCCTGGCGGAACTGGGCCAACCCCGCTGTGACATGACCCATACCGACCTGCAGGACTTGCCGGATGAGTCGGCGCTGCTGTCTTGGCAGGAGGCGGGGTTTACCTTTAGCTGAGATTCCGGTCAGAGGGCTCGCGAACAGGTCGGAATAGTGCAGAATAAACCCTAGGGCGCGTCATCAATCAAACTCGAAAGCCTTACGTTATGGACATTACCGCGCCCATTTCGTAAACCTGGCTAGAGGCTGAACCGCTTTCAGCATCAGGACTCAGCCGCTAAATGATGACAGCCTCTAGTAATGCTGGGATAGCACACTGCACTATGTTGAGTAATGCTTGGCAAACCCTGACCCTCAATCGCTTTGCGTTGCACCAGTGGCGCGAGGTTAGCCTCCTGCACCGGCTGTTAGCCTTTGCGCGCTCGTGGCGACAAGGCAGCTGGCTGCTGCAGTGGGGAGATGCGATCGCCCTGAGCGTGGCCGCGATTCTATTCGCCTTAGCGCCCTATGTTTCGACCACGTTGATTGGCATCTTGCTGTTGGCCTGTAGTGCCTTTTGGCTGCTGCTGACGGTGTCTGATGAGGCGGGGGAAGGGTTGACCCCGATGCACCTCATGGTCATCAGCTATTGGGGGGTGATGCTGCTGGCGACGGCGGTGTCGCCCGTGCGGGGGGCCGCGACCGCCGGGTTGATCAAGCTAACGCTCAACGTCTTGCTGTTTCTGTTGCTGGCGCGAGTGCTGCGGCGGCCGCCCTTGCGCACAAGTCTGATCACGGTGTATCTGCTCACTGCTTTGGTCGTTTCGGTGTTTGGCCTGCGGCAGTGGTTTTTTGGTGCTGATGCCTTGGCGACCTGGGTTGACCCGTCCTCTAACCTGGCGGGCACGACTCGCGTGTATAGCTATTTGGGCAATCCGAACTTGCTGGCGGGCTATTTGATTCCGGCGGTGATGTTGAGTGGGGCTGCGGTATTTGCCTGGCCGCGGTGGACTCCCAAAGTATTAGCGGCCCTGTCGCTGCTGGTGAATACGGCCTGTTTGGTGCTGACCTTTAGTCGGGGCGGGTGGTTAGGCTTTGTGGCCGGTGGGTTTACGCTGGCCGTCTTGCTAGTGCAGTTTTGGAGCATTCGCTTTAATGATTTTTGGCGGCGGTGGGCCATCCCACTGCTGTTAGGCGGCTCGGCAGCTTTTTTGGTGCTGTCGGTGGCGGCGCTGGCACCGCTGCGCGATCGCGTCATGAGCATCTTTGCCGGACGAGATGACAGCAGCAACAACTTTCGCATCAACGTATGGCTGGCGGTGGTGGACATGATCAAGGCGCGACCGGTCTTGGGCATTGGCCCCGGCAACGATGCCTTTAACCAGATTTATCCCCTCTATCAAAAGCCCAACTACACCGCCCTGAGCGCCTATTCGGTCTTTTTAGAGATTGCCGTTGAGGCCGGTCTGATTGGGCTGACGGTGTTCTTTTGGTTATTGTCAGTGACCCTGGGCCAGGGCTGGCGTCTCTTGCAGCAGTTGCGAGAAGTGCAGTCGGGGCAGGCCTATTGGCTGATTGCAGCCCTGGCCACCATGGCTGGGATGTTGGTGCATGGCCTGGTCGATACGATTTGGTATCGGCCCCAGGTCAGTACCCTTTGGTGGATGATGTTGGCCTTGGTGGCCAGCTATTACAGCAGCAAACCCAAGCGGCTTTCTCCTGAATTATGAGTGCCCACCCTTCTTTAGCCACCTTCCCGGAGTTTTTGCCCGAGGCGGTACAGCAGCTGACGGAGCCGACGTCTATCCACCTAGCCCAGCAGATTGAGTCGGTGGCGGTCTCAACGCCGCTGAGCGATCGCCCGTTGGCCACCACCTACGTACGGCAGGGTCAGGGGCAGCCCCCGCTGCTATTGCTGCACGGCTTTGATAGCTCCCTGTTGGAATTTCGCCGTTTGGTGCCGCTCTTGGCTGACTTTCGCGAAACCTGGGCGATTGACCTGCTGGGCTTCGGCTTTGGCGATCGCCCTCTGACGACAACCATCACGCCCGACGACATCAAGCAGCATCTCTATCGCTTTTGGCAACAGGCGATCAATCAGCCGGTGGTGTTGGTAGGCGCTTCGATGGGGGGAGCAGCGGCGATCGAGTTTGCCCTAGCCTATCCAGAGGCCGTTAGCCGCCTGGTGCTACTCGACAGTGCTGGACTTGCTGCTGGCCCCGCGATGGGACGATTGATGTTTCCCCCGTTAGATCGGTGGGCAACGGCGTTTCTCAAAAATCCGGGCGTGCGGCGACGGATTAGCCTGCAGGCCTATGCCGATAAGTCGTGGGTGACGCCGGATGCTGAGGTCTGTGCCTCCTTACATCTCGCTTTCCCCCATTGGTCAGAGGCACTGATTGCGTTCACCAAAGGTGGCGGCTACACGGCGTTGGCCAACCGACTGGGCGACCTCAGCTGTCCGACGCTGATTTTATGGGGACGCCAGGACAAAATTGTGGGCACCAAAGACGCGGCTAAGTTTGCCGCGCTAATTCCTCAGGCGCAGCTAACGTGGATCGATAACTGCGGCCATGTGCCTCATCTGGAGCAGGCGGTGCCGGTGGCTGACGCCATGCAGCAGTGGTTAGCGCAGTAATCTAAACTCTGATGAATTACTGGCGTTGAGCGTAAAGCAATCCGCAAAAGGGGCATGAGTTCGGCCTAAGCCTGGTCTCACAGCCGCCGAGAAAACATAATCCAGCCCAGGAACGGACTAGACCGGCGATCACCTATACAGACTGGAAACGCGCGGATTATTATAGCTGGGCATTGTGCCGCCTCTGCACTTTGGGGCATTAGAGCGATCACTCGACAGGGTTGTGGCGATCGCCCGTGCCCTCGCCATGCAGCCTAAAATTATGCTGTTCAATTAAAATTACTGACGGCTGCAGCAGTTATTTTTTATGAGTCCAGTTCAGAGCGACATGGCATGAGTGAGCGCCCCAATCCAGAAACTAAAGCTCCTTTAGAAGCACGTCTAAAGCTACTAGAGCAAGAAAAGCTTAAGGCTGAGATTGCTCGTATCCGAGCCCAAGAAGCCTTGATGCGGGACAAAATCGATACCAAATGGTATCAGGAGTCCTCTTTTTTCTCTCAACTGACCAAGGCCTGCTTTCAAGGCTTGGCGACGGTCTTAATTGGGGTGCCTGTGCTGTGGTTCTATGTCGAGAATGTGGTGAAGCCCGCCGCTGAAGTGGAAGTTCTCCAATCTCAAAAGGACAACTTAGAAGAAGAGATTCAGCTAACGCTCACCATTCAAGAGGTTAACAATAGTCTGCAAGACGTTCAGACCTCCTATGCCGAAACCCAGCAAAAGCTGGAGCAGGCCAATCAAGATTTGGGGGTGGCTCGAACCCGTCTGCAAACGGTGCGGCAAGAGTTGGAAAATCTTAAAAATCAAAACGCTGATGTCGCCGTGGTGAATGAAACCTTGAATTCAGCCACGAGTCAACTTGATACGGCAGAGCAGGCGATCGGCACCTTACAACAAAACGTTCAAGCCGAGCAAAGGGATGCCGCCGATCGCTTGCAAGAAACGAATGAGCTGCAAGATCAGTTAATCAATCAGTCAGATATCTCCAATGGTGAAGCCGAGACCCCAGACGCAGAAGCTCCATAGCGCTTAGTACTCTGGAAACTAAGTTTCTTGCCATATTGTAGCGGCGTCCGATAAGCTG
>CALCCA010000106.1 GCA_937899725.1 uncultured Halomicronema sp. | reverse complement strand
GTCGATGCGTCTGATATGAATCATCCTATCGGTTCAATTTCCGATAAGGTCTAATAGGGATATTGCTGGGCCAAGTGGAATCGTCACCAGGTCAATATACAAATTCGGCAGCTCGCAAATTTGGCAGCTACGAACTGCTTAGGGATATCGATATTCTTTTCCAGCTAGGAAGATTCTCCGGGCTCAGCCTCAAGAGGGTAAGACAAATAATTTGCGGGCATTAGAAATACTAACCAGAAATCATCAACCTATTCGCCAGACTGAACAAACCGGCGGTTGTACTCCTCCTCCGCAGTGATTCCTTGACCACATTTTCTAGATCAGAATTAGATCAGGTCTTTTCAAGGATGCCAGAATTTTTATATAGAAAAGCTTCTGGAATTTGAGATACTGCCTTACAAGCAGGATGTCACTGGTTCGAGCCCAGTATCGCCCATCAGGGCTCAATTTGTGGTTGCCCAGGCGTTAAAAGGGTCCGGCTATTGAGCTGGCAGGGATATGGCGCGCTGATGGTGTGACGTATTGATCGCGATCGCTCTTTAGAACCGGAGCAGTTTGGCCAAGACTGGGGGCATCACTTCGCTGACGATTTTTTCCCAAACCTCTGGCTCCGTCTCCAACGGATCAGCCATCTCTAAGCATCGGAAAGCGACTTTGTCAGTCAGTAGCATCGCTAAGCGATCGGCAGTTTTGCTCGATAGCTTACTTCTGAGGGGTGGAAAAAGATCAATGTCTTGCCAAAACACCATATCCCAACTGTAGAAACCTTCTGCAGTGACACAATGGCTAGCTTTCAATATTTGCAGCCGATGGGTCATCACGGGAATGCTGTGCTGACGCTGATTATCGCGAAAGGCTCTTTGCTCAATGCCCATCGGGGTGATGTTGTGGGGCAACGGTCGCAAAAAATCTGTATAAATATGCAAATCCATCGGGCTGCTTGCCGGTTCAGCCGCGTTCAAATTTTGTCGGTTTGGTGAATATACCCACGTCCGCACGGCACGCGGCGTATCCCGTCCTTCGAGGCGATGAAGCACACCCGATTCACCCCTGACTGATTGATCCGGTTGAAACGTTTTGGGAGCCGATTCAGGACTGTATCCCCTGTCATACCAGAGCTTTCGCCGAATATAGCCCAGACTATCCTCTAAAACTCGATCAAACAACATGGCTCATGGCCTCGCAAAGAATTCAACGCAGATATCAGGAACTCTTAGATTAGTTTTTCCCGGTTTGAGCTGGTGATTTGAATGCGAATTGTGAAAGTCTGACCAACTATCGTAATTGTTGGATGAAAAAAATCTGTTGTTGGGCCCTCAACGGGGCCGGCTGGGAAACAATGCCTGGCCACATCAAAAGCGCTGCCTCTGAAGACATCCAGGGACAGCACTTGAACTTCACCAGCGGTGTGGCTAATAATGGGAGCGCGGATCGGCCACTGCGATCGCGAACCTATTCGCCAAACTGTTCTGCCGCGCGAGCATTGCAAACCGCCCGATCTTCTCCGGTTATGTGGCACTGCTCAAAGGCAATTTGTCGGCTGGTGGCAGCGGGGAGCTGATCGGCATACTCAATTGCCCGAGCGAAATATTCCTGACTTTCTGCGGTGCGGTCCAAGCGGCGTAGAAGCTGCGCCTTGAGATAAAGCAAATCAGGATTATTCGGCGCTTCCCCCAGGGCTACATCAAGCGCTTCCAGCGCCTCGGCGTCGCGGTCAAGGTCACGATAGCCGAGAGCAATCCCGCGATAGGCGACATAGGTTGGGTAGCCATAGGTTTCTAGGCGACCGATCGCTTTCTCAGGGTTTGCAAAGGGCAAATTGACCGCCAACAGCAAATCCATGTAGCCCTTGAGCAAGCTTAATTCTGGGTCTTCCGGGTCAATCGCCTCTGCCGCATCCATACGGTCAAACACTCGCTGCAGCATTCCCAGCGCTTTCGGCGTGCCCTGAGCCACCCCTTCAGTTTGCAAGATGTGGGCACCTTCTAAAAATACGCCCACGGCTTCATATAAATTGCTCCGCAGATCATCAGACCCTGCCAATTCAGTCGCCGTTTGCTGAGTCAGCGCTGCTTTTGCGGCTAACGTGGCCCAATCTTCGTCGAGGTAGGCAAGGGCCGCGCCCAAGGCGTGAAATAGGGGATCGGCTTCCGCCTCAACGCCCGCACTGTCTAAATATTCACGAGCTGCTACGTAGTCGCCATCGCGAAACATCGCGTAAAAAATCTGTTCGCTCGTATCACTGATGTCGCGGGGGGCCTCAGTGCGAAAGGGGTCGCCCGCCAAGGCCGTTTGAGTTAGGGGAATAATGGCAAGGCTAGCGCCCATCAGCAAACAGCCCAGACGCCGAACAATTTTGCGTGTGAACGGTTGATGAATAATACCTGTTACGAAGTTTGACATATCTGTGGAGAGCGTAAAGGTTGACTGACAAAGTGACTGCTGAGTTTTTAGCAAAATCATGACTCTAGTGTGAGTCTTCTAGAACACGACTCAATTCTCTGCATCTAATATGCCGCCTCAGCGGCAAAGCGTGTTGATTTCTCGATATTGTATTGGCAGATACATCTCCCCCGCTTGACGGGCGAATTCCGGAAAGAGTTCCACAGCCTTAAGACCAGTCAGCTCAGCCCATCGCGCTGTTGTGGCAATCGTAAAAGAGATAAACTTGGCATTTCTTCAGGGCGATCGCCCACGCCTTGGATCAATTGCGGGTACCTTAAATAAAAGTCATCAGCCTAGCGGACGGCATGCTCAATCTTTGCGATTTGTCATATCACCCAGCTTCAACGCCTCAACCAATTCTGCAGAATCTGTCTTTAGATCTCGGCCCGCAAGAACTCGGTTTGGTTATTGGCCCCAGCGGCTCTGGAAAAACGACTTTGCTCGAAATCTTGGCCGGGTTAGCCTATCCGACGGCGGGCGAGGTGCGCTGGCGCAATCAAGTATTGCTGCCTGAAGCGTTGCAGCAGCTAGCTGGGTTGGTGTTTCAATTTCCGGAGCGGCACTTTTGCGGTCACAACGTGTTGGAGGAACTGCGCCTGGGTCATCCTGAGCTGTCTAAAGGTCGTATCACGCAAACTCTCGAATCCGTTGGTCTCGGTCATCTCTCGCTACAGGCGGAGCCCCATGCGTTGAGCGGCGGACAGCAGCGGCGCTTAGCCTTGGCCGTGCAGCTCATTCGCCAGCCCTATTTATTATTATTGGATGAACCCACCGCCGGACTCGACTGGTCTATGCGCCGTCAAGTGGTCAGCCTCTTGAAGCAACTCAAAAAAAATTGGAGCCTGCTGATTGTGACCCACGATGCCAGTGAGCTGATTGAACTCGCCGATCGCGCCTGGACCCTTGATCATGGCGTCTTACAGCCCTATACGCTCATGACCCCAGCGGAGGCCACCGCGTGACTGTAGGTGAACCGGCTCCGTCGCCACTGCTCGATTATGAACCGCAGTGGCAGCAAACGTTGCAGTGGCAGCCCACGCCTGAGCAGCAAACACTGTTTCAGCGGGTGTATGAGGCCATCTTGCAGGGTAACCAGCAGATGAACTTAACCCGACTCACTGACCCAGACACCTTTTGGGAAAAGCATCTGTGGGATTCACTTAGCGGCCTAGCTCCTTGGTTGACGTCTATTGGTGCCCCCGCCTGGGCGACTGCGCGAGCGACGGCTCGGGTGATCGATATTGGTACAGGCGCGGGATTTCCGGGATTGCCCGCAGCGATCGCCTTTGAGTCGTGGCAAATCACCTTGCTGGATGCGACTCAAAAAAAGGTGCGCTTTTTGACCGAATCAGCTGAGTCGATTGGACTCAAGAATGTGCGAGCGATCGCCGATCGCGCCGAATTTTTGGCCCATCAGCCTAGCCACCGCGAACAATACGACTTGGCCTTGCTGCGAGCGGTTGGCCCGGTGCCCACCTGCCTGGAATATGCGCTGCCCTTAGTGAAGGTGGGCGGTGTTGCAGTGCTCTATCGGGGCCAGTGGAGCGACGAAGACTCCCGCAACACTGCTGCAGTGGCCCAACAACTTGGGGGCAAGCTGCTCTCGGTTGCATCTAGTCAGACGCCGCTAACGCAAGGCGTGCGACATTGCGTCTATGTAGGCAAGCACACCCTGACCAATGAAGATTTTCCGCGATTGCCCGGCATTCCTGCCAAACTGCCGCTGACTCCTCAGAACTGAGCTTACCTGACGCCGGATAGAACTTTTGAAGAGGCGCTTCCATATCGCTGCCTGACGCTGGCGGGAGATCTATACGCCGGATTCGGTCATGGCCTCTTCATGGGTTTATGCCCCTCCGCAAACTCGAATTACTCGCTTTGTAAGCCTGCGTCGCACTGAGTTGTGATTAGCCAGCGACGGAGCAGCACTGCGATCTCTGCCATCGGCCTCACGCTCTCCCTCATGAGAATTACTTCTATGGCAGACAAGTTTTCCTAATCTTTACAGAGTCTTATAAAGCTTAATCAGCGAAGCTCTGATAATGTACCTATGTAAACATTTGCTAAGTCACTGCTCGGCGTAGATAACCTCCTCGTTGACGTTGCGTGGAGCGGTGACTTGGGTTCGAGAGTATTCGCGCGATGCGTCACCATCAGAATTCAGCAGAAGTTGCTATTGGCACGGCTCAACCGAGTCTGTGGCTGCGTTCACTATGGCGTCGCCTGACCGTCAGCCTCATGTTGCTGCTCGGTGTGGCAGTTTTTATGACTGCAGTGGGGATTGATTCGCGACAACAAGCTGCCGCAGCGGATATATCTAGTGCCACTGGGCCTAGTCGAGAATTTGTTCGCACAGTCAACTCAAATTCTGTGACTGCAGCTGTGGTTTCCCGTCCGTCCTCCGTTGCCGGTTCTTACCGGGAATATGACGCCGAAACGGCCAATCGGTTGCGGCATGGCGCGTTGACGAGCGCGAGTTTGACGGCGAGTCGTTTGACCCGGTCTCACTTGTTTACGCAGCAGCGTTAAGCCTGGGTCGTTGGCAGCCCGCCGCAGCGCTGACAAAAAAATCCCCTCGATGAGTCACTCATCGAGGGGATTTTAAGTGTGCTGTCTGTTGATTTAAGAGAAGAGGGAAGCTAATTACCGATGACGATAAAAGTCAGACTCAATGGCCTGCAGTTTCCGAAACTCTCGATATCCACATAATCGTAGATTTCCCCCCTCATGTGGGTGACGAACACCGTGACAACACTGTGATCTGGCTCATCAAGTCGCGTTTTCCGGTGAGCGTTAAGGGGGCATCCTTGTTCCAGGAGAATCCAGTTCAAAAGCTCCTCCATAGACTGATCTACCAGGGTAAACGGCTCCCATCCCATGAAAAAAACGAGCCATTATCCGCCTCTGCCAGGCCATCAATGATTGTGAGAAGCTGCTTCACCGTTCGCTCTACCGAAAACAGCTTGTCAGGGGGGACGTGGCGCTGAAAGGGCGCTGATAGCTGAGTGGCTGTCGTGCCGGGATGGAGGGCAACAACGGTTGTGTGAGGCGTTTTGCGGCTGTATTCGATCGCAATCGTCTTTAAGAACATATTGAGGGCTGCCTTAGACGCCCGATAGCCATACCAACCGCCCAGCCGATTGTCTTCGATGCTGCCAATTTTGGCGGAAATATTGGCAAACACGCTGCGATCGCTGTTTTTGAACAAAGGCTGTAGATGTTTTGCCAGCAACACGGCTGGAATGCTGTTGATCTGAAAATATTGCAATAGTTGATCTGCCTTAATCTGGCGCAGGCTCTTTTCTGGCTGTAAATCCGTTTGATGCAGCATGCCCACGCAGTTGATGACGAGGTCAAGGTGAGTGACCTGAGCCTGAATCTGGGTCACCGCTGCGGCAATACTGGTTGCTTGCGTCGCTGCCATCGGCAAGCAGACGAGTTGGGAATAATCCTGTAGCGCTAATAGGTCGTGAGCCGTTTGGGGTTGGCGACAAGCCGCAAAAACAGTGCCGAAGCGCTCATCTTGCAGCAACTGCTGCACAAAGCCCAGACCGATGCCCCGGTTGGCTCCCACGACAAGAGCGTTGGCTTGCTGCAATGTTTTCCCAAAGGTCATGATGCTGTTCTCAACGGTATTAACCGTATGGTGACTGACTTGACGCTTTTTTGTCGGTCACAAAGAAAAGATGGCTAGTTGGCATGACTTCTCTAACTCCCTGCTGATATGGCTTCTGAGCGTTAGGATGCCTGGGCAACCTGGAAAAGCCAGGGAACTTAGGCGCAATCGCCGCAGATTTATCGTGCGGTTTCGGAGCATCGATATGCAGTTCTATGGCTGTCTAGGGATAAAACTTTAGGTCGTTACTCTTGATCGCCTGATGATGAGCGTCGCGATCGCTGGGAGTCAGATATTTGTGTCGCGTTGTGTCGCTGACGGTGCAGAATTCTGGAATTTAGCGATCGCGTGATGAAGATTATCGCATCGGTCTGATGCAGGTCACATAGCAATGTAGAGAGACTCCGTACACTAAGGTCAACTCTTCCCTGGTCTTTCTAGGGTGCATCTTGTAAATCTTTCCGGAACCAAGCTGCTTGATGCTTGGTCTTAGCAACTGGGCACATTAAGCCCAGAGTCACCTGCACCTTGTCGTGCACCCCTGGAACTATCGTAAACATCCTATGACTTATACAACTCCACCAGAAACTGATACCAAGGCTCTGACTGAAGGTGAATTTGATGAGGATGAACAAGATTTAAGGGAAGTCAATCCACCCGAAGATGATGAGTTAATGTCGTCAGATGACGATTTGCTGGTGGGGGTCACCCTCGGGGTCAGTCAGACTAAAACTCGACGTACTACTGATCTGGTGCGCCTGTATTTGCAAGAAATTGGCCGTGTGCGGCTGCTGCAAAGGGACGAAGAAGTTTCAGAAGCGCAGTACGTGCGCCGCTACATGGAACTCATTGAGCTGCGAGACAGCACTGGTGAGCAAAGCGGCGGTGTTCTAGAAGTCTATGCTCGCCTGATGCAGACCCGCGATCGCCTCACCTCTCACCTTGGCTATCGTCCTTCTCTAGAGCGTTGGGCAAAAGAATCTGAGGTGCCTTTGCTGGAGCTGAAGCCGACCCTCTCGGAGGGTAAACGAGTTTGGGCTAGCCTCGCCGATATTTCCACTGATGAGCTAGACCTGGTGATTCGAGAAGGCATTCGGGCTAAAGAGCACATGATTAAGGCCAACCTGCGCTTGGTCGTCTCAGTTGCAAAGAAGTATCAAAATCGCGGCCTCGAACTGCTCGACTTGATTCAAGAAGGCACGTTAGGGCTAGAGCGCGCCGTTGAGAAATTTGACCCCACTAAGGGCTATCGCTTTAGCACCTATGCTTACTGGTGGATTCGTCAAGGGATTACGCGGGCGATCGCAACCCAAAGCCGCACGATTCGCCTGCCCGTTCACATTACGGAAAAGCTGAACAAAATTAAGAAAGCTCAGCGCAAGCTCTCGCAAGACAAAGGCCACACTCCCAGTCTGGATGATGTCGCTCGAGAGTTAGAGATGACGCCGGAGCAAGTCCGGGAAGTGTTAGTGCGCGTGCCCCGCTCAGTCTCTCTCGATACCAAAGTTGGTAAAGAGCGTGATACCGAGTTGGGTGAGCTTTTAGAGACTGACCACATCTCCCCCGAAGAGCTGATGATGCGCGAATCGCTGCGTCGCGATCTCAAACAGCTGATGTCTGAGCTGACCGAGCGCGAACGTGATGTTATTCACCTCCGATTTGGTCTCAAAGACGGTACGCCCTATTCTTTGGCAGAGATTGGTCGCACCTTGGAGCTGTCGCGTGAGCGGGTTCGCCAAATTGAATCCAAGGCGCTACAAAAATTGCGTCAACCCAAGCGACGCAATCGCATTCGCGACTATCTGGAAGCGCTATAGCTCAAAGCCTTCTCGGCTACGAGGATGATACGGCTGGCTTGACTTGACATCTGGCTGGTCTGAATCCGCTGGCAAAGGCTGTACAACTTGTATCTCCCATGGCAATGAGCCATTATCGGGCGTTCGTTCTCTTTTGAATGAAGCGCCCGATTGTGCGTTTGCTCCTCAAAGCCAATGCCAGTTCTACGAATTACAGCTACACAGACAAGTCGGCTTTCTCCCTCGGGGAGACGCGATGCGAACGACTCCGCTCAGCCGACGTTCCTTGAGCGGAGTCGAAAAGAAGATCTGTAGCCCAGTTTCAGAGGATTGGTATGATGCCCTCCCTCGCCTGAGTAAGTCCTTAATCTGTGGGGGTATAGCCACGCCTGTGGCCTGGTGCCGCCAACGCTGAACTCACTCGACGGCCTGCAGGAGACCCAGGGTGCAAAGCCAGCCTCAGGAGCCCAGCGGGGACGCGACGAGTTTGCCGATGCCGATTGATTGGCGATCGCTTAGCTATCTTGCAGCTCAGCCGTTGTAATAGCTAGCTGCTCAGTTTGTTCGCCTCGTTTGACTTTGAGCTGCAGCGTTTGCCCGATCGCGCTATTTTCAACCTGGCGCTGTAAGGTGTCTGCAGAAACCACCGGTTGACCGTCGATTTCTAACACCACATCGCCGCGACGTAACCCCGCTTCGGCTGCCGGCGTGTTCGAGATCACCCGAATCACCAGGACGCCATCAATTTCTGGCAAGAGAACACCAGCGTTGGGGTCTTCGTTATTGCGGCGTGCAATATCTGGGGTTAGCGTGGCAATTTGGACACCCAAATAGGGATGAGCGATGCTTTCACCGCGCACCAGCTGATCTTTAATTTCCTTTGCCTTGTTAATGGGGATGGCGAACCCAATACCCATCGCATCGGCACGAATGGCCGTGTTGATGCCAATCACTTCACCCTCTTGATTAAGTAACGGCCCCCCCGAGTTGCCAGGGTTGATGGCGGCATCGGTTTGAATAAAGTCAAGCCGCTTATCGGGAATGCCCACTGACGCACTAGATCGCTTGAGGGTACTGACGATGCCCAGCGTGACGGTGTTATCGAGACCGAGGGGATTGCCCACCGCGATCGCCCAATCACCGACAATCACCTCATCCGAGTTGCCCAAGCGAGAGACTGGCAGCGCTTCATCATCAGCCTCAATCTTCACTACGGCCAGATCAGTCACACTGTCTTGACCTTCGACAATGCCTTCAAAGCGGCGACCATCTTTGAGCGTTACCGTGACGCGATCGGCCCCATCCACCACATGGGAGTTGGTGAGAATATCCCCTTCGGTAGAGACGATAAAGCCTGACCCCTGACCTCGCAAGAGCTGTTCTTGAGGATAGTTGGGAAAACCATTCGGGCCGGAAAACCCGCGAAAGAAGGGGTCGTCGAAAAATAAATCGGGAGCATCTCTGACAATGGTTTTTTCGGTATCAATGCGAACAACAGCGGCACCGACTTGCTCAACGGCCACGGCCACAAAGCTTCTTTGACCAGGTGTCGGGTTGGCCAGCTCCGGTAACGTTTGCGCTTGGGCTAAAGGTGGGTCTAGCACCATCAATAAGAGGGCACACAGAGCGGCAGCCACGAGCCGCCAAAGAGAATTTTGCCAAGAGCGCAGCCGAGCCATTACCGTCATTACAGTCTCCGCAAGGGGTGAATTGAGAGAAAATACTTAGCCAGTCAGCCAAGGATATTTTCGAAAGCTACTATGAGAACTATCGTGTTCTATGTTAACGAGCTAAGGTAGGTGAGGAAATCCTGGCTCTCAGGCAGAGATTCCCGAATCGGCCCAAAGATCGCGCAAGTCAGTAGCCGATGGGCTGGCTAAGATAAATTGTCACGGTCGCAACATTTACTTAGGGATTTAATGACATCAGTTCGCCAGCTCTTTGGGATACGCCACTTCACCCGATGGGCTGTCGCCAGTTGCGCGATTGGCTTAGGGCTGATGCTGACGAGTTGCAGCTCAGTCGCGAGCCTGACGGGGGCAACCGGTTCAACCTATGCAGAGCAGCTAGCGAATCACCTCACGGCTCAAAATGCGGTCATGTACGGGGCCTATTGGTGCCCCCACTGTGCAGACCAAAAAGCCCTGTTTGGCCGCTCAGTAGCGGCGATGCCCTATGTTGAGTGCGATCCGGGCGGTAAGAATCCTCAACCACAGCTTTGTCAGGAGAAGGGCATTCAAGGGTATCCCACTTGGGAAATCAACGGTGAGTTTTATCTGGGTCCCCATTCTCTGAAGGAACTCGCTGAGTTGTCTGATTTCGCCGCGCCCCAGTAGTCACACAGTGCCGTTTTCCCCGTCCGTCTCGCTTAACTTTTAGGGATTTTGTATGGCGATCGCCCAGCCTAGACAACCAGATAATGAAGGTTTTGCCCGCCCCGATGGCAACGTTGACGCCCATGGGCATGGCTCAGGTACTGAACATGCCCATGTGCATGACTCGGAATCCCTACAGCGGATTCTTAATCGATTTGCTCGTATCGAAGGCCATATTCGCGGTATCAAAACGATGCTGCAAGACAGTCGCCCCTGTCCCGATGTTTTGGTGCAGATTGCCGCTGTGCGGGGAGCGTTAGATCGGGTCGCACGGATTATTTTGGATGAGCATTTGAGTGAGTGCATCACGCGAGCTTCAGAACAAGGCAATATTGAAGCTGAGATTGATGAGCTGAAGGCAGCGCTCGATCGCTTCTTACCTTGAATGGTGTGATTGCTCTTTAGTCGCTGACCGCGATCGCTACGGTGAAAACCGAACTTCTATCTCGTATGCCCTTTGGTAGCTTATAAATAAGGAACTGCTAGCGATTGCTCTAAAACCGCTGCGATTCACCCGACTGTGAGCAGACAGAGCAGACCAACCCTGAGGCTTTGGGTGTATAGGGAGAGCGCGTTAGCGTCAGATGCGATTATTGACTCAAACAGCGTTAGAGCGGCGAAATTTGTGGGAAGGGATGTGTGAATGGCAGCGACAGACTTCAAAGACTATTATTCAACGCTGGGAGTCAGCAAATCGGCCAGCGCTGATGAGATCAAACGAGCGTTTCGTAAATTAGCTCGGAAGTATCATCCTGACGTTAACCCCAATAACAGTGCTGCTGAAGCCAAATTCAAAGAAATTAGTGAAGCCTACGAGGTGTTGTCGGATAACGACAAACGCCAAAAATATGATCAATTTGGTCGCTATTGGCAGCAGGCTAGCCGAGGTACAGCCTACGGTGGCGGAGCTCCCGGCGATGGCAATTTTGACTTTAGCAATTATGGCAGTTTTGATGAGTTCATCAACGAGCTGCTAGGCCGCTTTGGCAACAGCGGTTTTGGGGGCACTGGGGGCGCTGCACCGGGGGGCTACACGTCTTATCGTACGGCACCTAGGGGAGGCTTTGGCACCGATCCGAATGTGGGCGGGCCGTCACAGAAGACCTTTGACCAAGAGGCAAAAATCTCGCTGAGTCTTAGTGAAGCCTTTCGAGGTACCTCAAAGCGCCTGAAAATTGGCGAAAATGAGGTCGAAGTACGCATTCCAGCCGGGGCAAAGCAAGGAACCAAGGTGCGCCTGCGGGGTAAAGGACAGTTGAATCCCTACTCAAAGCAACGAGGTGATATCTACCTGATTGTCAGCCTATTGCCTCACCACATTTTTCAGTTCGACGGGGATAAGCTGGTGTGCGAAGTGCCGATCGCGCCAGATGAGGCCGTCCTCGGTGGCCCAATTCAGGTGCCGACCCCCGATGGCAGCGTCACTATGAACCTGCCGGCCGGCGTCAAGTCGGGGCAGTCGCTGCGGCTGCGGGGCAAAGGCTGGCCCAGCCCTAAAGGGGCTCGAGGTGATCAGTTGGTGCGAGTAGTGATCACGCCTCCCAAGTCTCTGTCTGATCAAGAACGTCAGCTATATGAACAGATCAAAAATCAACGGACTCGCGATCCGCGCAGCCACCTGAGCCAAGTCAGCCTGTAGAAGGAGATCAGGGATACTTGTGAAACGGCTCTGTTATTTCTGAGTTTTCCTGGGAAATCAGGGTGGGGCTCCTCTTGGTTTTGTTAAGAGCCGGGTTCTTTAAGTCAGATTCGTGTCATTTGCCTGAAGCGAACTGCCATGCTGACGCTATCTCTCGACCGCTAGCCAATGGTCTTGGCATTTACACATGAGTGATCCCTGTAAGATGAAGTGATCGGTAGGATATTTGCGATATGGTTAACAGCTTTCAAGCCGCTCCCAATTTTGAGCTCGAAGAAGAAGCGTGGTGGGTGCAGCGTTGGGTTGATTTGCTCAACAACTATCGCTTTAAGAAACGGCTCGAAAGGGGGCGTCGCTATGCCCGTGAAGGCAATATTCTTAACATTGAATACAAAGGAGCGAAGGTGATTGCCTTGGTGCAGGGCACTGCAGAAGAACCTTACAAGCTCTCAATCTGGCTGGATGCCTTCACCGATGAAGACTGGAACTATGTGGTCGATAGCCTGGCAGAACATGCGTTGTTTTCGGCTCAGCTTTTGGCGGGCGAGATGCCCGATGACATTGAGGCCGTATTTACCGCCAATGGGTTGAGTTTGTTCCCCTTTCAGCTGTCGGAGGTGCATTCCAAATGCGACTGCCCCGATCCGAAGAATCCCTGCAAGCATATCGCTGCTGTGTACTATCAACTGGGCGACTTTTTTCGCGAAGATCCGTTTATTCTGTTTCAGCTGCGGGGACGCGATCGCGCCCAGATTCTCGATTCACTGCGGCAAAAGCGCCAGCAGTCAGTTGATGGCACGACGGTGACGGCAGCTGCCTCAGCTACCTCAACGAGTGTGCCAGCAGCGATCGTCCAGCCCGTCGCTGCGCCGGTGGATATCAGCACCTTTTGGCAATACGATCAGCCTCTGGAGTCTTCTTTGGTAGTCGTGACGCCCTCCAGTTCGACCGTGCTGGATATGCTCGACAACATTCCGCTACCCGTTAGCGATGCACGTATTGTGATGGCCCACCTGCGTGATCTGTATCAAACTGTGGGGCAGCAAGCGGCGATGAAGGCGCTGTCGCCCAACGATTCTTAAGGGGGGCGCACTTGAGTCACAGGCTAAGTCGGCAGGCATAATCTCTTGCCGATGGATTTTCTCCTGGCGGAGACGCTAACGCGAACGACTCCGCTTAACCCTCAACTGCCTACCTGACATGCAATCTAGCTGATTTTGACGCCGCTCAATCAGCGACTTGTTTAATCTTTAATTCAGTTCAGCTGCTTAGAATAGACGCATTGTCGGTCAGGGTTTGACAGTGTTCAACCCCTGCAATCGAGGCCCGATTGCTGCACAACTCCCCAACTGTTGCTGGCCTGCTTGATCAGCGGCGGTCTCCCTCTCTGGTTGGACTTTCCCTGCTAGCCCACCCTCTATATTTCCCCTGTGTGAAGCGTGCCGAGAGGGTGTAATTCTCAGGGAATTGGAACTGCTGGTCTCTCCCGGAATTGGGGGCTGAAAGGCTAGGATCAAAAGGGGTGTTCAGCAACGTCTGTTGCCGTGAGTCTTCTCGTTATGTTGCTTTTTTCTACCGCTATATGGCCCCTAACTTGACCGCGCTGCAGCGATCGCAAATGGCTGAGGCGCTGACCCTATCCCGGTTTTTGACTACACAGAGCAAAGCTGCCGATAGTGAGGTGGTGCAGCGGCGGCGCGATCGCCTGCGTGCCATTCAGCAAGAGCTACAGGCTTATGTTCATCCCATCAACCAGCAGCCCAGTTTGCCGGCGCAAATTCCTCTGCCCATACGGCAGGCGTTTGTCGAAGCGGCGCTATTGGTGAGTCGCTATTTTGCGGCTGGGGGCAGTGGCTGGCGAGGCTCCTTCGATTCCCCCACGCTAGCGCAGTATCGCTCTGACCCGGTGCCGGCTGATTGGGCAACTGCCGCTGGGGTGGCAGCCCTCGGCGATCGCTTCGCCTTGCCGCCCCCCACACTGGATCACATTGTTTGTCAGCTAGAGCAGGTGGATGCTGAAATTGCCTGGCAGGGCGAATTAATCGAGGCGGTGCTGCAGTCAGTAGGGCTATCCACCAACGAGGCGGTGCCGCTCTCGACAGAGCCTTTAGCCTCCCTGTTTCAAGAATTGTTTGGGGGCATTCTCGTGAATCCTGATTGCCTGGCTATCGTGTTTACCCCGAGCCAGCTCTACTTCTGTGTCGACTTCCCGCCCTTAGAAGATGCTCACTCCTGGGAGCGGCTCAGCCCGCCAGAACATCAGGAAAATCTCCAGGCCCTGTATCAAAGCCTCTCGGAGTTCACGTTTCAGAAATTTAAGCGATTTCCCACTTTTGGCCCCTGCGACCCGCTGGGCATTCATCGCGGATGGGTGCAACAAATCTGCGATCGCCTCAATGCCCGTCCCCACCAGCGGTCACTGGTCACGCCTGAGCAAGTGATTCAGCGGCTGTCTAAAAGTGTGGGCGTATTGCCCCGCAAAGATGCCGAAATGTTCTTGGTTCATGACATTTGGGGGCATTATTGGCAACTATTATTTAGCCAATTTGCCAGTGACTATGCCCTGCTCGCCGACTGCGACGAAGCGCTGCGGGCCGACGAAACGGCCTATACCCCTGAGGGACCGCTGACCTGTCGTCAGCTCTTTCGGTTTGTCGAAACCGATGTGCTGATTGACGCCGAGCGGGCCTTGCAGTTTTTTCGAGGGGAAGTGCGGCAGCGGCTAGGGCTATTGTTTACGCACCTGTTGGGAGAACTGGTCGCTGACATTGCTGAATTCAAATTTGTGTGGACGAATCCGCAGTCGGCTCATCAGCTGCCAAGTTCGTCGGCGTTCACCGACTATCCGGCTAACCTGGATCTGAGCTTGGCTGACCTCGACTTTTTGTTTTTGCGGATTTTGCAGCCGCTGCTCGAAATTCATCTCTCCCCGCTGACGCCCTCCCCATTAGAAATTGAGCTGTTAGACGACTCGCCGTGGCGTGATCTGCCCGCGGCACAGGTGCCTCGCTTAGAGCTGAACTTGAAGCGGGCGATCGCCCAGCTGCATCACATTTTTTTGACCGAGCATGGCAATACCTGCCTGCCCAGCATCGAAGCAGAAGAAAGCCTGTTTGCCGAAGCGGCGCTCAATTTGCTGCAGTTACAAAATGTCATTAATACGCTCTACACCGACCCACAGTTTACGGAGCAAGCGACAATGCCGTTTCAAGACCTAATGATTGTCTTTATTAGCCGCTACTGTTCTGGCGACAGCTACGCTGAGTTTTGGCAAATCGACAATGTCTTGGCTGATTATTTTGTGCCCTGTTGGCAGCTGTTGCACCAGGCTAGCTAGTCGGGCGATCACCGCTCCCCATCCCCGAACCTGCTGCTACATCTAGGCTCCTATCGCTCCAGTTCCGGCTGAGGTGATAACGCATCAGCAGACGTCATGCCAAGAATGTACTGAAAGATCCAGCAGCGGGAGCATTGAATGCGGTAAACCCTAATGCTATAAAACCTTGCAGAAAGCTACCCACCCATCGATGTCCCGTCGCGTAATAATAATATTGCCTTCTCAAATTGGGTTAGTTATGGTGTGAGCAACCTCAGAGAGGTCGGCCTCGCGGCTTGAGATGTCCCCTAGGATGGCGATCGGTGCGCTCTAGAAAAGCTCAAAAGCTGGACTTACAAGCAGAGTATCCCTGCCCTTGTCGTCGTAATGGCACCTTAGTTCCCATTGCGCTGACGGAGGCTTTTGGGTGTAACCGCTGTCAGCAAATTTTTGTCGTGCAGGAAGAAGGCTACCTGTTAGAGCAGCTTTCGACCCATTATCCTTACAAGCGCGTTTGGTATTGGACGGGGCAGCAGTGGCGGCTCGATCATTCAGTTTTGAGCAATCACTACCTACCCTTGGCCACCATGTTGTTTGGCGTTGGCATGTTTGTGCTGTTGTTGGCGATTTTGCAACCGCCCAGCAGCCTGGGCATGTTTTTGCGGCTGTTAACAGTCGCGGCGGTGGCGCTGTTATTTTTAGTCGTCTTTTGGCTGTCTTGTCGGCGCTAGCCTTGCCGTATTTGTTTTCTGGATGATGCAATGACTTCTGTTCAGTCTTTGGCCGAGCTTTCGGCGTTGATCCAACAAGTTCGTCAAGCGGCCAAAGCGTTAGCCAAAGTTGAGCATACGACCCAGGCCCTCCATCGGTTAGCGAAGTCGCTGCGAGCAGCTACCGATACGATCTTAGAGGCCAACACCTTAGATCTAGAAGCCAGCCTCGAAATGGCGGTGCCAGAGACCGTGGTGGAATGGTTAAAGCTGACGCCCGAACGCCTCAACACGGCCATTACCATTGTGGAACGCTTGGCCAATCTGGATGCGGTGACCAGCTTTACCTATGATTCGCAGCTAGCGATCGCGCCGACGACTCATTCCTACCTGTTGGGCGAACCGTTGGGGATTGTCGCCTTTGTGTATGAAGCGTTTCCGGAACTGGCGATCGTGGTGGCGGGCCTGTGTCTGCGCGCCGGGAATGGCCTCATGCTCAAGGGGGGGCACGAGGCGAGTCAAACCAATCAGGCGATCGCTCAGGTGTTTCAGTCAGCGCTGACCCAGGCTGACCTGCCCGCACAAGTCGTCCTGGCTATTTCGCCCAGTGAGGGCGAAGCGGCGCGGCGGTGGTTAATGCAAACGACCGAACTGGATTTGCTGATTCCCTACGGACGCACCAGTCTGGTAGAGCAGGTGATGCGAGAAGCCAATTCGCCGAGTCTATCGACGGCGATCGCCAACTGCTATTTGTACTGGTCTCACGCGGTACCCACTGAGCGGGTCGCCAGTATGGTGATCGACAGTCATTGCGGCAATCCCGAGCCGGTCAACGGCATCGAAAAGATCTTGGTCGATGACAAGGTGTCTGACAGTGACATTCAGGCGCTGAGCCAGCTGCTCAAAGCGCAGCAGTTAACGGTAAAAATCGTGCCGCCACCATCTATGTCGCCCTTCACCAACCCAGAAGCAGAGGAGCATTGGCACGAGGCCCAACTCGATCACTCCGTGATGGTGGCGCGGGTGCCTGATTTGGTCACCGCGATCGCGCTGATTAACTGCTATAGCAACGGTCATGCTGATGGCATCGCGACTCATTCCTATACGGAAAGCGTGCAGTTTGCGAGTCAGGTGCGCAGCGCCTCGGTGTATGTGAATGCTTCTCCTCGGTTTCAGCGGAACAGCACTCAGGTCAGTGAAATCGCCTTAGGGATGTCGGCTCAGCGGGGACTCAAGGGCGGTCGCATCACCTTAGACACGCTGCTCACCCATAAGGCTGTTGTGCAGGGTCTCGAGTATTAACTTTTCTCATCGACCTGACGCCATGTGGGGGTGGGGGCAACTCCTTTCGGGGGGAGTGGGTGAGGTCTGCAATAATGGGGCGCAAGCCGATCTGACTGAAATGCCCATGACCTCTGCGAATGCCAAACGTCCTTTTGCCTGGCTGCGCCTGCTGAAACCCAAAGGTCAGGGGGCTAATATTTCAGTGCTCTTTATGGTCACGGGCCTGATCATTACCGGCTTGTTTGTGCTCATTGCGCTGTTGGCCCCGCTGTTGCAGTCGTGGGGCATTTTGCAAGATCCGACGGCAGCGCTACAAAATCCGGTGCATCAGCCCCCCTCGGCAGCGCACTGGTTGGGCACCACGCGCCAAGGGTATGACGTGCTATCGCGGGTGCTGTTTGGCAGCCGCGCGGCTTGGCAGGTGGTGCTGCTGGCGACGGCGATGAGCGTGTTTATCGGCGTGCCCATTGGCATGGTGAGTGGCTATTTGGGCGGCAAGCTCGATCGCGCGCTGCTCTTTTTTATGGATACGATTTACACGCTGCCGGGGCTGCTCTTATCGGTGACGCTGGCGTTTGTGGTGGGGCGGGGGGTGATCAATGCGGCGATCGCTCTCAGTATTGCCTACATTCCGCAGTATTACCGGGTGGTGCGCAATCACACGGTGAGCGTTAAAACAGAACTCTTCATCGAAGCGGCTCAAGCGATGGGAGCTTCGACCTGGGTGGTGTTGAGCCGCTATTTGTTTTTGAACGTCGTGCAGAGCATTCCGGTGTTGTTTACGCTCAACGCTGCCGACGCCATTTTAATTTTGGGTGGGCTGGGCTTTTTAGGATTAGGTCTCCCAGAACAAACCCCGGAATGGGGCGCTGACATTCGCCAGGCATTAGATGCCTTGCCCACAGGCATCTGGTGGACAGCCCTGTTTCCTGGCATGGCACTGACGCTGATGGTCACAGGGCTATCACTTGTTGGTGAAGGATTAAATGAACTCGTCAATCCCTTGCTACGTCGCGAAAACTGGCAGTAGCGATCGCTAATAAAATTCATGACGGCTGGCGGTGGTGCTTCCCAGCTCAGGCAATGGCAGAATTTAGGACTGATTCTGGTGCCCTGGGCGAGAACCGTCAGCCAGGAGCAGGGCTGCTGAGCGAATGCACGTCTCAGTGAAGAGCGATTTGTGCAAGCCGGATAATAAAACGGCTGTGATTTCTATCACTTCTACTCTAAATATTTGCTTGTTTGGTCAACAGTTTAAGCTATCGGCAAGAATAATCAACGGCTGTTGATTTACGAGTAATTGATGATGACCAACTTTAGGTTTTGGGCACTATGAGGTCACCGAAAATTAGAGCGAATGGCTGAGGGTGCTGAGGCTTAAAAGAGATCATTAAAGATAGTCTATGCCTAGCCAAATAAAATGAGATGCCAGGAAAGTAACAACCAGATGCTCTCTACAAAACATTTGTTTTGTTGACTCCTGACTTCTACTTGTCAACAAATAAGCGTTCTAGAATCCTTATGGTTCTCTGAGGCCTTATGGCTGTATAGATCATGAAAAATACCTGTTGAACAGAAGTGGATGAGAGATTGGGTGTGTCCATATGCTATTGCTTAAAGATTCTTAGAAGCTATATTCTCTCATCTGATTAACTCCCTGCTGCTAGGGGTTAAGCTTCTCAGTAATTTTTTAAATCTCTCTTGACTAGGATTAACTTGTACTGGAAGTGAATTTTCATAAGGAGAAAACAGATGGCAAAGAAAGCAAGCCGAAGAAATCGTCCCAACATCAATAAGGTGAGAACACGAATCCATGAATTAGCTGAAGAACATGGATACGAGCCACAGGTTCTATTGTCTTTTGCTGAGTTCGTTAATGGTGGAGCCTTTAAAGCCGTTGAGCCCAGCATGCAGGACTTAAAAAAGGCGGTCATTGCCGAATTCAATTGTGCTTCCTACAAAGATCTCAAGAAAAACAGTATCTTTAGCCTTTTTGTGCAAGAGCATAATCTCAGAATGAATAAGAAGGATGCGTGGTTTAAGATTTATCGGAAGTTTGTGGGACTGCCCAATAATGAGCGGGACTCAATTGGCACAACTTCCATTAATGGGGTAGATGTACTCCGTAACTTTTTGCCTTGGAAAGTATTCAAGCTCGATCCCAAAATGGCGACGGCTGAAGATATTAAGTCTGCCTTCAATCAACTTGCTAAAGAGCATCATCCCGATCAGGGCGGGCGTGCTGAAGTCTTCGAGAAACTGAAGACGATGCGAGACAGCCTGTTGGCGGCCTATTAGTCAGTGTGCGCTTAAAGAAAAGCAGGAGAATCTGATGGGAAAGTGCAACATCACCGATGAAGAGCTTGCAGAAGCGCTAGATATTACGCTTGATAAGCTGGCTGATATATGTGATTTTTTTGACGCTGATCCCGATGATGATTGGGAATTGCTGAAGGAAGTTCATTTTGAGCAGGGACCGTTTGGCTCGCGGCTTTTTAGTCCTGAAGGTGCAGTAGAAATCTGTAACTACTTAGAGCATAAAAAAGAGGAGCGTCCACTCTTAAAGCGCTGGAAGCGTTGGCTATTACAACGAGATCGACGCCTCAAAGGGTTGATGGTGGCCAAGCGAGTTCAGGAAATTAGTGATCTGGGTGATGGCCAACTCGTATTTGAGTCTGGCAGAGCCTTTTTGGCACCGAGAGCATGCCGGGGAGTTTTAGGCCTGGGTAGGCGCCAAGACGTCTTAAATCGAACTTTTATCGAAATTCAGCGCAGTGAGAATACAGAGATTGAGCCGCTTAAAATCGAAGAAGACTTTCTGGTAAAGGAATCTGAACATAAATATCTCAGCCGTTCTGGCCTTGCTGCAGTGGGAAAACACCTGGGGGTACGACTCACTCAAAAGCATCGCCGAGAATGGGTAAAGGTCGTCGCTGATTACGCTCCTAAGGCCTTGAGCACATTGGAGAAATACGAAGCGGATAAGGATAAGCGCATCCAAAAAGTAATGGATCGCGTCAGACGGCAAGCCCGAGGACGCTGTCAAATCACCAATCGTCGCCAGAGCGTGCACAAGTTTGATTTAGAAGTTCATCATCTGTTTGATAAAAGGTCTTCTCCCCAGTTTGCCGATATGGAATTGAATCTCATTGCAATAGCTTCTGATACGCATGCTCATTTTCACCAATGGATGGGCGGCAGCAAAGTTTCTTGCACTGTAGAAGACATGGAGAAATATATTGCAGAATTTAGCAATTCTCTGTTCCCTGGTGGCAATGCGGAACAAGCAACGAAAGTTGCTATCCACTTATCTAAGGCCAAAAGCGTTTTGAGATCTTATCGGTAAACTCTCACAGCCTTTGGGCTTGATACTGGTAGGAAAGGCACAGCTTTCTGGCTTACTGATTAGACCGTTGGACGAATTCTCGCCGTAGGGCATGTGCCGATCGCCCTACTAACCAGCTTCCAATGCCGAATGGCACGCACAATACGGCAAACATCAGGCGGGTTTGTTGACCCGTACTGCGAATTTCGGCTTCAGTGCCGAGCATCACCTGCAGGCGATCTCCCAGTGGATCGATGATTTGATTGCCTTGGGGGGTCGTTTCGAGTCCAGCGACCACTACGACCGACTGCCCCTCGGGTAGTATTTGTCGGTCAAAATCCACAAATACGCTATCTACCTCCCCCCAGTCGGCTAATGGCAACGGCAGTGTTTCGTCACCATACTGAACGGCGACAGGACGGCTAATTCTACTGGACTCGTCTGTGTAGACGACAGTGGGAGATTGAGTATCTACGGCATCAACCAGCGGTAATGCGCTGAGGTCAAACGTCAGCGGCAAACGGCGATCGCCATCGGACAAAAAAACCACCTCAGCCGTCTCAGCCCACTCATACAGCACCGCTGTTTGGGGGGCATCCTCGGCGTCTGATGACTCAGCATCATCGCGGGCCGTAATTTTGATCTGACCGCGAATAACCGACTGCGAAGCCTCATCGGGCATCGTCAGCGGTTCAGCAGCAACCAAGAAGCCCTCGATTTTTACCTGCTCTAGATCTTCTCCCGTATAGGCCAGAGCTGCCTCAACTGTCAGGCTCTCGATTTTTTCAAGTTGCCGCGCTGACTGCAGAGGCAGACCGATAATGGCGGCGATCGCCATCGCCACCGCCAGCCCTCCCAGGCCTAGCCGACAAAAGTTGAGCCACTGCAGCCGCTGATATTCGCGACGGGTAACGTGGCGTGGCACGTCTTGGTACCACTGATAGCGCATGCGTTGTTTGCTCATCACTCGTTATCGCGAATTGTTAACTCTCGGTGATGCTGTGATTGGCGATCGCTAGTCCAACTGAAATTACAGTTGCAGGGGCCAACAAATGGCTTAAAAGCGGATTTACAGCCGTATTGACTGCAGCTTTGGCCTCCATTCATAGCACGGCATGTTGCCTCTACCGGTTGCCCCCACCTAAATTGAGTGGACTTCTTAAAGGTCATGGCCTGGGCTCGATGACTGTTGTCGAGAGAGGCTAGAAACGTTGGCTTCATTACCCTTCGGTCAAAGAAGTTCCGCCATTAGTAATCTCCCTGTTTTACCGCTACCGGCCCCCGAGCGCTTACAGTCAAAACAGTGTGACTGCTAAGCATCATGCTTAACGATGGTTTAGCTGAGAGAGTCCTGTGACGATTATTTCTGCTGCGATTGTATTGCTACTAATTTTGGATCCCTTTGGCAACTTAGTGACCATCAATACGCTGCTATCGGAGGTGCCTAAGCAACGACGACAGCGCATTATTCTGCGGGAAACCTCGATTGCCTATGGCATTTTGGTGGTGTTTTTGTTGGGTGGCAACCCGTTACTGTCGTTTTTTGGCGTCGAGTCTCACACCCTGAGGATTTCAGGTGGCATCATTCTGTTTTTGATTGCACTAGGAATGGTGTTCCCAACTCGGTCTGCTCTGCCGTCTACGCTCGACTCAGAGCCCTTTATCGTCCCCATCGCGATGCCATTAATTGCTGGTCCCACAGCGATCGCGGCGCTGCTCGTGTTGGCTCGCTCTGACCCCGATCTGTTGTTGAACTGGTGGGCGGCATTGACCTTAGCAATGGGCATTGCCGGCCTGATTTTATGTGCTTCTCCCTGGATCTTTCAGCGTCTAGGCCCGCGTGGTGCGGTGGCGGTGGAACGGCTGATGGGAATGTTGCTCATCGTGCTTTCGGTACAGATGATGCTGGATGGCGTTGAGCAATATTTGCAGAACTAGCTCTCATTTCAATTGAGAACTGGAGCTTTGACCTTAGGGAAACCTTGCCGCCTGTGAGACCTCTCCTTCAGTCAAGGAGATTGGCAATATCACCCAACCTGCTGACTGCAGCTGTCAACATGCGGTCTGTCAGATTTCAAGGTTCCGGCTGAGCGAGGCAATTGTGCTATCGCAAGGGCGAGGCTTACTCTGACCCCAGGTCATGACAACAATTCAGGGGCCTCACTCTTTTTGCTTTCTTGGGCGTCCGTTTTCTCTAGCAAAGATTCTAAGAGCGGCGTGATCTCTTCCTTCAAATAGCCAGCGCGAATGAACTGCGCATAGGTATCCGCTTCAATAGCCACCAGGTTTTCATTCAGTCGGCCAATCAAGATCTCCGATAGCTCAGGATGATCGCGCTGCTGTACCCGCATCTCTTCCTGAATTTCCTCCAGCTGTCCTCCCACTAACGCGATTTGATAATCGCAGTACTCACTATCGATCAGATTTTTCTGTTTGACATCCTGCAGTTCGTCTAACACGCGACTGAGGGCAACACGTCGGGCAATGGTCTGCGAAAACTCTTGCCGCAGCGGCTGATCACCCAGCAGCTTGAGCGCTTGCAAAATTGGCTTAGTCGTCAGTCCTTGTACCAGCAGGGTAAAGAGCATGACACCAAAAATAATCGCAATAATGTCATCGCGCTCGGGCAGAGACTCGGGCACGCTTAGAGCCAACGCGACGGATACCGATCCTCGTAGGCCGCCCCACCACAGCACAATCTGATTTTGCCAGTTGATGTCGGAGTCATCCCACCAGTTGCTGATTTGGCTGAGGCCAAAAATGCTGACTGCGCGCGCTAACAGCATCACCAAAATCGCAATCACAATGGTCGGTAAATTGTCGATTAGACCTTGGAAAATTACCTGGTCGCCAATTAGCAAGAAGACGATGGAATTGACAAAGAAAGCCACGAAGTCCCAAAACTCTGAAACGGAGAGCCGCGTGCGGGGACTCATGCCAATGCGAGAGCCAAAGTTGCCCAAAATGAGGCCGGTTGTGACGACGGCAATCACGCCTGACCCGCCCAGTTGTTCGGCAACGAGATAAGTGCCATAGGCTGAAACTAAGGTGAGTGACTGCTCCACAAGCGGCAAGTCAAATCGCTGGGTCAGGTAAGAAATGCCGAAACCAATCAGCCCCCCAATACTGAGCCCGATGCCCACAAACACCAAAAAACGCGACACAGTCACGGGAATGTCGAACTGCTCTAGTCCTAATGCGATGCCAAGCAGCAGGTTATAGGCGACGACGGCCACCCCGTCGTTAAACAGGCTTTCGCCTTCCATCAAGGTAGTGAGCCGTTTATCGACGCCCAGCTCTCGAAAGAGCGCCACCACGGATACGGGGTCGGTGGCTGATAAGCCTGCCCCCACCAGCAAAGCCGTGGCTAAAGAGGCCCCGGCAAATTGCTGCAAGCCTAAAAACAGCCCGCCGACGCAAATGATGACGCCAATAATGGCAAACAGGCTAATGGGCAGCCAGTCGTTTTTGAGATTAGACCATTTAATATTCCAGGCGGCTTCAAATAGGAGGGGCGGTAGAAAGATAAACAGAATCAACTCAGGGGACAGGTTGATCAGGCGCACATCAATCGTTGCCAAACCCAGGCCAACCAGCAGCAAGAGCAGCGTGTAGGGAATGTTGCGTAACCAGCTCAGCGCTCTTGAGAGGGTGGCCACCCCGAGCGACACTGACAGCACGAGCAAAAATCTCCGCAGTCCTTCCTCAATGAGGGGATCTTCGAGGGCGGCTTCGGTTAAGAGCAGTGGAAAATGCATGGGCGCTGCGAATTGAGGACAAATTGCCATTCAAAACATTACCTTATAGCTTCTTGCTTGCAATCCGTCGCCAGCGATCGCATCCTGCCAAACTGGCCTAAATCGGTCACATCTGCCGCAAACTCTTGGCCTGCTTCAGCAATGCATCGGCAAATGAGAGGGCATCTTGGTGTGACTGACCGCCTGCGAGCTGCGCCAGTTCATCGCGACGCATGGCGTCATCTAAGGGTGTCACTCTGACCACCGTTCTTTCGGAGGTCGCGTCGTTAGCACTGCTACCTTTTGACTTAGATTTCTTGCTAGCGCCAGTCGCTGCTTGCTCAATCACTTCTTTGCCAACTCGAAAATGGGCATCGGCCATGGCGGCCACCATCGGCTGGTGGGTCACACACACCACCTGCTGCGAGCGCCCCAGGTGGTGTAGCTTTTCAGCGATCGCCTGAGCCACTCGCCCCGATACCCCAACGTCAACCTCGTCAAACACCAGCGTATTCACGACGTCTAGCTGCGATAAACACGCCTTGAGGGCCAGTAAAAAGCGGCTCATTTCGCCGCCAGAGGCCGTCTCGGCTAAGGGCTGCAGCGGTTCTCCCGGATTGGGACTGAAGCGAAACTGAATCTTATCAGCGCCTGTGATCGTGGGCTCAATGGGGGTGAGGCTGACCTGAAACTGCACCCGCTCCATCGCTAGAGGCTTGAGTTCCTCAATCAAACTGGCTTCTAATTCCTTAGCGGCCTTTTGCCGGAGCTTCGTCAGTTTTTGACAGGCTTTAGCCAGAGCGGCTTGAGCAGCTTGCTGAGCGGCTTCCAGGGCCTCTAATGACTGACCCTCACCATTGAGCAAAGCCAATGAAGCTTGAATTTCCTGCGTGTAGTCGATCAGGTCGGGCAGCGTCTTGCCGTACTTGCGAGTCAACTGCTTGAGCTGACTCATGCGGGTCTGCACCTCTTGCAGTCGCTGCGGATCGGTCTCCATGTCTTCGCCATAGGTGTTGATTTGGCGACCGGCTTCTTCAATTTGCGCGAGCGCCTCATTCACCATGTCGAGAATCGGCTCAACGGTATTGTCGTACTGCAGCATGTCTTCCAAGGTTTGTACCGCCTGACCGAGCAAATCGGCGCAGGCGGTACCATCTTGGTCGTTTTCATAGAGTCGCTGATAGACCTGATAGCTTTGTTGCTGCAGCTCCACCGCGTGACTCAGCCGCTGCTGCTCTTGCTCCAGCTGGATCAGCTCGTTGGGATCTGCCAGGCCGACAGCGCTTAATTCCTGCCACTGATAGTCAAACAGGTCGAGCTGATCTTGGCGCTGCTGCTCGGCCCGCCGCCGGCGCTCTAAGGCCGTTTGCGCCTCGACCATGGCCTCGTATTGAGTCGCGACAACCTGACGCTGCTGAGCGATCGCGGTTCCCCCCACGCCATCGAGCCAGTACAGCTGCATTTGCGGGTCGCCCACCTGCAGGGTTTGGCCCTGCGCCGTAATTTCGACCAGGTGCAGCCGCAGTGCTTCAACCTGAGGTTTATTAACTGTGGCACCATTCAGCCGCGAGCGGCTGCGTACGGTATTTTTACCTGCCGTCAGTTCCCGTGTACACACGAGGCGATCACCCGCCAATGGGACTTCGTGCGCTTCGAGCCATTGTCGAGTGCGATCCGTCACGGCAAAGGTAGCTTCAATCACGCCGCGTTTTTCGCCGGCTCGAATCATGCGCTGACTGACGCGCCCGCCCAAGACGGCATCTAGCGCATCCAGCATGATTGACTTGCCCGCACCGGTTTCGCCGGTCAGCACATTTAACCCAGCCTGAAACTCTAATGCTAGATGGTCAATGAGGGCGAAATTTTCTATCTTCAGAGCAACCAGCATGGGGACGATTTACTGAGGGCGAGAATGCGAATCGGGGTCAGGAACCAAGCCCCTGGCTAGGCGATCGCCGCCGGTAGCCAAGGGTTCTGCGCTTCAATCATATCCTCAGAACAGAACGGTGCTCTGTCGGGGGGTAACAGTCGAAATTCGCGGCAATCTGGGAGCAATGTTGGAGCAGTTCTCCCAAAACTTGATATCCGCATCAGCAGCCTTGATGAACCATCCAAAGACACTATGGCACGAATTGTTCGGGCATTTCCCGACTGCCGGAGCGGCGAATTGCGCATCGGGGGAGTTTGTACTCGGGTAACTGTGGCCGCTGCCTGCACAGGTATTCAGATCGGCAATCCCCAGACAGGCTCAATGCCATCCTTCGGCAGCTGCCAGTGTGGTCGAAGCCGATCGCCCAGCAGAGCCGGATGATCCCTTCTTAAAACTATCGCAAAAAGTACAGATGAACCACTTCAAGCAGGGTCGGGCTTTTCTACCGGTGGTTATGGCGCAAACTCATTACAATAGTTAAGAAAGGTAAAATATTTTAAGGGGCCGTGACGGTGACACAGACCACTCCCTCACCTCGCACTGTAACTGTAGTAGATGTTGAAGCGACGCTCCCTGATCGGGCCGCAGCACCGCCGACTCATTTGACTCCGAAGCCGTCGCGATCGCCGCGCAAGCTCGACCCTTTTGAAGATTTTGCCTACGATCCTGACGCCATTAATGCCCACTATCAAGGGCGCTGGCCTCAGGTCATTGGCCGTCTGTTTACCATCGTTTGGCCCTTTGTTACCTTTTTGACCGGGGTTTGGTGGCACCGTCGTGGCACCGTCTCTGAGGCCACGCAGCAGCGGCAAGCGAAGCGGCTGCGAGAGTTGTTGACCGATCTCGGCCCGGCTTATATCAAGATTGGCCAAGCCCTATCGACTCGGCCCGATTTGGTGCCACCGATTTATCTGGACGAGCTGACCCGCCTGCAAGATCAGCTGCCCCCTTTTCCCAATGCGGTGGCCTTTCGCTATATCGAAGAAGAACTCGGCGCGCCGCCGGCTGAAGTCTATGCTGAGCTATCGCCGAATCCCGTTGCCGCGGCTTCGTTGGGCCAAGTCTATAAAGGTCGCCTCAAAACGGGGGAAACCGTGGCGGTCAAGGTGCAGCGTCCGGGCTTGGCCCAGCGCATCGCCTTAGATCTGTATATTCTCCGCCGATTGGCGCAGTGGGCCACAAATAATGTCAGCCGCATTCGCAGCGATCTCGTCGCCATCATGGATGAGTTTGGCGCTCGCATTTTTGAAGAAATGGATTACACCCATGAGGGTGAAAATGCCATTCGCTTTGCCGAGCTGTATGGCCATCTCAAAGATATTTACGTGCCCCGCATCTACGGCGACTACACGGCTCGTCGGGTGCTGACCATGGAGTGGATTGACGGTACCAAACTGACGCAATTAGATGAACTCCAGCGTCAGAGCATTGATGCCACTTACCTGATTGATGTGGGGGTGCAATGTTCGCTGCGACAGCTGCTAGAGCATGGATTTTTCCATGCGGATCCGCATCCGGGCAATTTGCTGGCGACCCCCGATGGCAAGTTGGCCTATCTCGACTTCGGCATGATGAGTGAGGTTAAGCCTTACCAGCGCTACGGCCTAATCGAAGCCGTGGTGCACATGGTCAATCGGGATTTTGAAGGGCTGGCAGGTGACTATGTCAAGCTCGAGTTTTTGACACCCGAAACCGATCTCACCCCAATTATTCCGGCTCTAACGGAGGTCTTTAGCAACGCGCTGGGGGCCAGCGTCGCTGAGCTGAATTTCAAAAGCATTACGGATGAGTTTTCGGCATTGATGTACGAGTATCCCTTTCGGGTGCCTGCTTACTACGCGTTGATTATTCGCTCTCTCGTCACCTTGGAGGGGATTGCGATCAACGTTGATCCTGAGTTCAAGGTGTTGAGCAAGGCCTATCCCTACGTTGCGAAACGACTGTTGACCGATTCCTCGCCGCAGTTGCGCGGTTCTCTGCAAGATTTGCTCTTTAAGGATGGTGAGTTTCGCTGGAACCGCCTGGAGAATTTGCTGAGAAATGCGGGGAGTAGTGACGACTACGACATGGAGCGGATGGTCGATCAGACGGTCGAGTTTTTGTTCTCAGAACGGGGCGAATTTATTCGCGATCGCATTGCTGATGAAGTGGCTAAAGAACTCGACAACCTGGGACAAAATATGGTGCAAACCGTTCAGCAATCGGTGCAGCGGCGCTTAGGCTGGGGTTCTGCAGACGACATGGCTACCGCATCGACCGGGCCAGTGGCCGCTCAAGATGACGACAGCAACCTCAACCGCATCCTGCGCATTGTGGATATGCTGCGCCAGAGCAACGGATTTGATGCCAGTTTGCTGGCGCGTCAACTGCCGCAGGTCTTGGTGAAACCTGAAACCCGCGATATGGGGCAGCGCATCGTGGGCAATTTGACCCAACGAGCCGCCGCCCGGTTTATTCGCGACGTCTTGCTCGCCGGTTCCTCATCGCAGCCGGAGATTGCTCCTGCCGCTTACTCGCGATCGCTATAAGCGGTCTCGACTTGCGGGAACTGCGCTTTAAGGCTATTTCCAGGACAGACAGGTTTTTGTGAGGGTTTAGCACTGCCAATCCTGGAAGGTCGAGGGCGCTAATGTTTGGAGCCACTTCTTTAGATAACCTGAGTCCGGGATCAGGGCCTGAGGCAGGCTTACCAGCCGATTGAGGCGACTATCCTCTCTGGGGCGGGTTGCCAAAGGCGGGGTGAGTGTCGATCCTCCTGTTGAGAGTGCGTCAACCCACTCCATTAGACTTTCCCCGGAGGGGAAAGAAATGGGTTTTAGCTTAACCCGAACTGGCGTTAGAGATTAGCCGACAAAAAATATCCCGCTGCTAGCGAGATGTACGGGCGAATGGCCGTTCGCCTCACTCCGATCGCTGGAATGTGGCTTTCACGTATCGCTCTGAAGGCTCCTTTGGTAGGTTATGACCTCAGGCCATGATGCGTCGCCGACCATGGGTAAAGGGACTGCAGGATTCTTCCAGCGATCGCCGCCGGTAGGTCGTTTCAAACACGTTGAACTGGTGAACCAGTTCATTATCAATGTCTAACGCGGTGAGCCAGCCACTTTTGGGATGATAGGCGCCGGTGTCAATATTGAGCCAACCCGGTCCTTCCACCAGTTGCCCCGGCTTGATGTCGGGGAACGTAAACGTAATTGTGTGACCGGTCAAAATTAGCTTGTTCTGAAAGTAAGGCTCGGGCTCGCTGTGAAAGGCATCCCGAATCCAGCAGCACTCTTCAGAGGTCTGCTCCGAAATTTTGAGGGTGGGGTCGATCCCCGCATGCACCAGCCAGATATCGCCTAAGTCTAAATATAGAGGTAGCGTCCTAAACCACTCAATGTGACGGGTTAGCAAGTCAACATTCTGGTTGTAGCTGTTCAGCGTTGACTGCCCGCCGCTGTAGAGCCAGGCGTGCAGCGTTTGCCCTGCCCCCTGTTTAGTCGCGAGGGCATCCAGCAGCAGCCGCTCGTGATTGCCTAAAACACAGCGGTGGCCCTGCTGACGCACATAGTCCACCACTTGAGAACTTTGGGGACCGCGATCAATTAAGTCGCCGACAAAGTAAACCTGGTCGGCTGAGTCTGGGGCGACTGCCTCAAAGAGGCTCATCAGGCCAGCGTAATGACCGTGAACATCGCCAACAAAAATACGTCGGGGCATGGACCAACAGCGTGCAACAGCTAGAACTACAACAGCAAAACACTCGATTAAAGATGGCACCCCGAAAAGATCGAGTTTCTTTAAACTAACAAACTTGCCGGTCGTCAATCCCTTAGAAAATCAGTAAGGTGACTGAATCGATGGCATGGCTAGCGGCACTCTCAGCTACGACGATCGCGCTGGATGTCGTAAATCGCTTTCTCAATACACCAACTTCTCGAGCGACCTGGATGGTTGAACTCAACGCGTTCAATCAACCGTTCAGAGACTCGCCGATCTTTGGTTAACCGGTCTAAACGTCGCATGAGCTGCGGGGAAGCAGAGGCTGCTCCCGACCGCGATCGCCCCAAGTGAGGCGCTGTACCCAAGCGTCTGGGTGAGCGCCGACGGCGGCTTAACCACCATCCCAAAATCCCCAATACCATTACTGCTAATAGGATTTCAGTCATTTCAATCGTCGATTTGAGTAAGTTGCTCGGTCTGTTATGCCCTGGTTTTCACTCAGGGCCGTGCGGGTGTTATTGAGCCAAGAATGCACCACGACGTCACAAGATGCCGTCGTTGATGTTTGATGTCCTATTATTCCCCAATTGAGTCTGACGGCAACGTTGTCTGGGACTCTGAGGTGGGTGTCGAGGGCCGTGGCGGCTCACCGCTTGAGGCGATGACATCGGTGAGTTGAGTGTCGCCAATTTGCCAGATCAATTCGGGCACCGGGTCATAGCCTCCGGCATTAAACGGATGACAGCGGCTAATGCGGCGGAGGGCTAACCCTGACCCTGGCACTGCCCCAAAGCGACGAATGGCTTCCAGCGCATATTGCGAGCAGGTGGGCGTAAAGCGGCAGGTGGGCGGTAGCAGCGGTGAAATCACGCTGCGATACCCCTGAATGCTCCAAATTAAAATGGTCTTCATGGGTGATGAGAAGGCGTTCACCCGATCCTAGCTTGCGGCCTTGCATTCTTGGGGGATAAAAGTGCGATCGCTCCGTTACATTTGTTAAAGTGCTTCCAGACGGCGGTGAGCAAAATGCCTGGGGGAGCGCCCTGTTTTGAGCGGTGAAATCGCTCGATTATCCTTGCTGTTGCCAAGATCCCTATAGGAATTGCCACTATGCTGCGCCTCGAAAATATTTGCAAGATCTATCCCACTGGCGAAGTGCTGAAGGACGTCAATTGGGAAGTCAAATCTGGCGATCGCATCGGTTTGGTGGGCGTCAATGGGGCTGGTAAATCAACGCAGCTCAAAATTATTCGCGGGGATGTGGAGCCGACCAGTGGCAGCGTGGTGCGGCCCGCCAGCCTCAAAATTGGCTATCTCAATCAAGAATTTGAGGTCGAGGTTGAGCGCACGGTGCGCGACGAGTTTTGGACAGTGTTTCACGAAGCCAATGCGATTCACCATCGGCTGATGGAAATTCCGCACCATATGGAAACGGCGGATGCCGACGAGTTAGACAAATTGATCCATGAGCTCGATCGGCAACAGCGTCAATTCGAAGCGCTGGACGGCTACGGCTTGGATGCCCGGATCGAAAAAATCTTGCCCGAAATGGGGTTTACTGCTGCCGATGGCGATCGTCTGGTGAGTGAATTCAGCGGCGGCTGGCAGATGCGCATGGGGTTGGGCAAAGTGTTGCTGCAAGATCCCGATCTGCTGCTGCTGGATGAGCCGACGAACCACTTGGATTTAGAAACGATTGAGTGGCTAGAGAATTATCTGAAAGGCGTCAACACGCCGATGGTTATCGTGTCCCATGACCGCGAGTTTTTAGACCGCCTCTGCACGCAAATTGTGGAAACTGAGCGCGGCGTTTCGACCACGTACCTTGGCAACTACAGCAAGTATTTAGAGCAAAAAGCTGAGAACCGCTTGGCTCAACTCAGCGCCTACGAACGGCAGCAAAAGGACATTGCCCAGCAGCAGGCGTATATTGATCGCTTTCGCGCCAGTGCCACTCGCAGCACCCAGGCAAAAAGCCGCGAAAAGCAGCTGAATAAGGTCGAGCGCATTGAAGCGCCCGAATCGGACGTGCGGACGCTGAAATTTCAGTTTCCCCCGGCGCCGCGCAGTGGCGAAGAGGTGGTGGTGATTGAAGAGATGACCCACTGCTATGAAGACAAAATTTTATTCTTAGGGGCTAGCCTCCAAATTGAGCGGGGCGATCGCATTGCCTTTTTAGGCCCTAACGGCGCGGGCAAATCGACCTTGCTGCGTCTGATTTTAGGGCGAGAGCAACCCACCGACGGCATTGTGCGCACCGGTAAGCACAACGTGTTGCCAAAGTATTTTGAGCAAAATCAGGCCGAAGCGCTCGATCTCAATAAAACCGTGATGGATACGCTGCAAGACATCGTCCCCGACTGGAAGGTAGAGCAGGTGCGGACGCTACTTGGTCAGTTTTTGTTTAGCGGCGACATGGTTTACAAAAAGGTCGAAGCACTCAGCGGGGGTGAAAAAGCTCGCTTAGCGATGGCGGCAATGTTAATTCAACCGGCGAATCTGCTGATTTTGGATGAGCCGACGAATCACCTCGATATTCCCGCCAAGGAAACCTTAGAGGCCGCTTTACGCCAGTACGACGGCACCATTTTGCTGGTATCGCACGATCGCTACTTTATTTCTCAGGTCGCGACTAAGATTGTCGAAATTCGCGACGGTGAGCTGCGTCTTTATCGCGGCGACTATCACTATTACCTAGAGAAGCTAGAAGCAGAAAAAGAGCAGGCGAAGCGCCAGGCGGCGGAAGCTCTACAAGCGGCGAAACAAGCGGCGAAGCGAAGCAAGCAGAAAGAAAAGCAGAAATCTAAAGCGGCGGCTCGCAAAGCGGCTCAGTCTTAACGGCTGAATGGCTGATCAAGGCGATTGTCGGTGCGGGTGCAATTTAGTTCTCACGTGGATTGCTTGAGGTCACTGCATTCGCGTTGCTTGGGTCGTCTTCCAGCACTCGCACTCGCGCAAACTTCAAGCCGGTGACGCCCTGCAGAGGTTCAACTCTGCCCTGCTCAATATCAGCGCCGACCCACCCTGCTCGCTGCAAATAACGCAAGTAGTCTTGATATTCTTGCCATTCGTCGCTGGTGGAATAGACCAGCGTCAGGCAACCGGGCTGGGTGATGCGCTCGTGAGTCTTGGCATCCAGGGCTTTGTCAATGCGCTTTTTAACGATTTCATAGCGAGTATCTCGGGTGCCGCGCACCTCAAACAGCCGCTCGGTGTTTTCGTCGTGGGTGATATCGACGGTGCAGTCTTGCACCAACACCAGATGGGTGATGTCCATTTCAGTCGTGTGTTGCGCCTTGAGACGAAAGCCCGTGCGGGCACAATCGCAGACGGCGCGTAGCTGCTCGTAGCGCAGGCTGCGCAGGTGAAAGGGGGAAAAGTTGTGATCGATCGTTTTCCCCGTATAAATCATGTGGTCAATGCCGTCGGTCGATTCGATGTCGCAATAGTGGGGCGAGACGGCCTGCATCGTGTGCTGCCAGCGCTGCCAGGTCGCGCGCAGCGATAAATTAATCTGCTGCACGGTTTTGTCGTAAATCGATCGCGCTCGATAAATGCAGCCCTGCTCGGGATCTTTGGCCGATTGATAGGCCGCGATCGCGGCTTGGGCCGATTCACCACAGGTGTTAAAGAAGTCGAAGTGGGCTTCCACATGCTCCTGTAAGTACCGCAGCAGGGTGATTTCGGCATCCACCGTGACGCCCCCCTGCAGGTGCTCAATTTTTTGTAGCAGATCGTCGCGGCACTGATGGGCAAAGGCTTGGTTGACGGCGGCGCAGACACTGTTGATGATCGCTAATCCCAGCCGAAACTGCTCTAGCAGATCCTGCTGAATGGCGCGATTGCGCTCGTGGGACGAGCCGCGAATGTCAGAAATACCGTAGAGCGGATACACGTCGCTGAAGGTGATCGGCGCGGGGGGCAGGCCCAACCCCCGGCGCTCTGACTCCTCTTCAAACCGCCAACGAACCGATTCGTGAACGTGGTGAAAGCGTTCATTCACGGTTTGGCGCATGGCGATCGTCAGGGCCGGCGCCAGAGTTTTGCCATTGTGTTCGTCAATTGCATCAAAGGCATCAGGCTGGTCACTGATTAAGCCCACCACGCCGAGCCGGCGCGCGGCATCATGCAACTGTGCCGGTTTGACCACCAACGGCAAAATCAGCATGGATTTGGCCGCTCGCGCTTGCAGCAGGGTTTCGCAGGTCGAGAGGGCAGGGCTACTGAGGTCTCGCAGATTCAAGACGGCGCCCTGGGAGGCGGCCTCAAACAACACTGACCCCTGCAAAGACTCGACCGGGAGTGGATGCACCGTCCACTCGGTACCATCTAGATCGAGATAAAGTTCGGCGTTGCCCCCCTCAGCCGTGAGAATCAGACTATCCGTGGCGCGAAATAGACGCTTCAGCAAGTGATTGGCCTGCTGAAATCGATGGGGCTGCAGAATCGACTCGCGGTCTAACAAGAGATGCATGAGCCGCTGGGTGACCTCGCGATCGCTCACGTCCATCCCTTCGATCAAAATCATGCCGCTAGCTTGATATGTCTGCGGATTCAGCAGCTGTATCGCTTTTTGAAGGGGCGACTGGGGTTGGTTAAGCTGCTGCATCACTGCCGATGCATCGGGCGGGGTGCTCCAGCAGCCATCCAGAGCCGCATCCACAGCCGGATCGAGGGCCAGTAACCGCACGTGATCGCTGCTCACCGTAAATTCCACAAAGCGGGCGCGATCGCCGTCGAGCGGGCGCACCGATAAAATCAGCGATTCATGCAGCCAGCGCGACGGCAAGAGGTCATCCTGGTGATAGCGACGGGTCAAAATCGCATTCAAAACATGGCGACGAATGCGCTCTCGCACCCAGAGCTGATCATCGGGCTCAAGCCGCTGCAGCACGACATCACCCAGGGACGGTGGAGACTCCACCATCCCCACCAGATGCCGAAAGCGATTGCTCGTCCACTCGATGCGATGGGTCGCCAAATTGACAGCGGCCACCAACAACCGACTGTGGTGCTCTAAGACTGACCACCAGCCCGGCATCGCCGGGGGTGCCTGACTTAACAAATGGCCATTGCTGGCAACGCTCGTCTGCCCGACGGGCTCGGTGGGCTGAAAGGCCATAGTGGTGTCCCCTGGGTTCTCTTGACAGTCGTGCGGAGGAAGCCCGCGATCGCGAGTCGAGAAAACCTCAATTGATTGATTTCGCTGGACACCCTGATGCACTTTGCCCCTTTTGCCCGCTGGCAGACCGCTGCTGACAACCTCAACGGCAGCTGCCCCGTTTCCAGAAACCCGCCCTTGCCTGGCGCTGTAGCCTGCGGCAACAACCCCTTACAATAGAAATCCTAGAAGGAGGGTAAAAGGTCACAAAGTTACCTTCATTCTGCCCTATTTTTTCGTTCCATCCCGCTTAATCGCATCAACTCAACCTATGTTTGAAGCCCTCTCTGAACGTTTTGACTCGGCCTGGAAAAAGCTCCGAGGCCAAGACAAAATTAGTGAAGCCAATGTGCAAGAAGCCTTGCGGGATGTGCGTCGAGCACTGTTAGAAGCCGATGTTAATTTACAGGTAGTCAAGTCTTTCATCGCCAGCGTGCAAGAGCAGGCGTTGGGCGCCGAAGTGGTTTCGGGCGTCAACCCCGGCCAGCAATTTATCAAAATTGTGAATGATGAGCTCACCCAGCTAATGGGTGAAACGAATAGCCCTCTAGCTGAGGCAGAAGCGGCCCCCACGGTTATTTTGATGGCGGGCCTGCAGGGCACGGGTAAAACCACCGCCTCTGCCAAGCTGGCGCTGCACCTCCGCAAATCATCGCGCTCCGCCATGATGGTGGCGACCGACGTCTACCGTCCTGCTGCAGTCGATCAGCTGATCACATTGGGTAAGCAGATTGACGTGCCGGTGTTTGACATGGGCACCGATGCTAACCCGGTGGATATTGCTCGTGAAGGGGTCGCCCGCGCTAAAGCCGAGGGCGTCGATACGGTCATCGTCGATACGGCGGGACGACTGCAAATTGACCCCGCCATGATGGCGGAGCTGGCCCAGATTAAGACCGCCATTCAACCAGACGAAGTGCTGCTGGTGGTGGATGCGATGACCGGCCAAGAGGCTGCTAGCCTGACCCGCACCTTTCACGATGAGATTGGGATTACGGGTGCCATTCTCACCAAGATGGATGGCGACTCGCGGGGTGGGGCCGCGCTCTCCGTGCGGCAGATATCGGGTAAGCCGATTAAGTTCATCGGGGTGGGCGAAAAGGTGGAGGCGCTCCAGCCGTTTTATCCTGATCGCATGGCGTCGCGCATTTTGGGTATGGGTGACGTGCTCACCCTGGTCGAAAAGGCTCAGGAAGCGGTCGATATTGCCGATGCTGAAAAGCTACAGGAGAAGATTCTCGAAGCGAAGTTTGACTTCGACGATTTTCTCAAGC
Source organism: uncultured Halomicronema sp. (assembly GCA_937899725.1). Taxonomy (GTDB): domain Bacteria; phylum Cyanobacteriota; class Cyanobacteriia; order Phormidesmidales; family Phormidesmidaceae; genus Halomicronema. Next base: position 6,283 of record CALCCA010000106.1, on the reverse strand, counting down.
AGACGCGACTGATGAAAAACATGGGCTCTCTCGGCGGCATCATGAAGATGATTCCGGGGATGGCGGGAAAAATTTCTGACGATCAGCTGCGTCAGGGTGAAACCCAGCTCCGCCGGGTCGAAGCCATGATCAATTCCATGACCAAGCAGGAGCGTAAAAATCCTGAGTTGCTCTCTGGCTCCCCCAGTCGCCGTCGCCGCATTGCTAAAGGGGCGGGCTATCAGGATCGCGATGTCAGCAAGCTAGTCAGCGATTTTCAAAAAATGCGCACCATGATGCAGCAGATGGGGTCTGGCCAGATGGGTATGCCCGGTATGGGTGGTGGTATGCCTGGTATGGGCGGTGGTTTCCCCGGTATGGGTGGTGGTGGCATGCCGGGCATGGGCGGCGGCGCTCAACCGGGCTTTCGCGGCTATCCAGGGATGGGGGGCGGCGGCAAAAAGAAAAAGAAAGGCAAAAAGAAAAAGGGCTTTGGCGAGCTGTAGCGATCGCGGGTGATGGTCAAGAGCGTTCCCCGCAGGTCGTTATCGACTAGAAGGGAGACTTTAGAATCTGCCCTTGGCACCGGCTAATATAGCAAGCCGCAGTTTGATCAGGTCAATCTGGATGGCTGAGTCCAATATCTGGCAAGCATTTTAATTCCGCATTACGAACTCTGCATTCTGCTATACCAATTCTCTGAAACTGGATTACAGATCTTCCTTTCGACTCCGCTCAAGGAACGTCGGCTGAGCGGCGGCGTTCGCATCGCGTCTCCCCGAGGGAGAAAGCCGACTTGTCTGTGTAGTTGTAATTTGTAGAACTGGTATAAGCATCCAGCAGCCTGTCGCAAGCCGCCGTTTGATTAGGTCACCCCAGATAGCTGTAATCACTATCTGGCGGGCTTTTTCTAATCTCGACAAGCCGTAGGGCCTTGCCCTTGCTGCAGGGTGTTCTGCGATGATTCCCTGGCTCGGGAGCGTTGCGGGCATTACAGTGATTCGTCTGAAGACAGTGATTCGTCTGCAGGGTCTGTAGATTCGGTCAACGCGGTCTTAGCTGCTGGATTGGGATATTCGCCTTCCACATAGGTGTAAACCCCATAGCTGGCCAAGCCAAACAGCATCATGCCCATAATGGCACTGCTGCTGAGGCAGAGCTTTCGCACGGCTTGAGAGGTGCGAGCGGCAATGGGATAGTCGCCCCGCCGGTAAGCCGGTTTAACTTGGGCCGCTAACACCAAAGCCACGACGCCAAATGGGGGAAATAGGAGCAGCGTTGTGGCCACAGCATCCCGCCAGTGAGCGGGTGGGCAAGGCGCTTTGTCATAAATGTTGTAGGTGTGATCCCATTCTGAGAGAGAAGAGTCCCCGGCTTTCGCAATTAAGCGAAAACGTCTCACAACCGGTAGCTGTAGCTCAACGAGGCGATCGCGCAACGTATTGGGCAGCTTAAAGTAATTGACTGGTGCCCCCACTGGGCGATGCAAGGTCAAGATCAGCAGCTTGTCCTGCGGTTCGGCACTTAAAGAGAAATTGTCAGGGAGCAGATCCGAAAACTGTTCCTGCAGAGACAAGGTATTGGTCTGTTCTCGGGTTTCTGCCAACAGTTCGTAAGCTTCATCAAGGCGCAAATCATTGCACAGAGCTAGTTCCCAATCTTGAATGGCGGCGGGCAAGTTGCCCAACAGCTGCTGTACTTTGCCCCGATGCAGATAAGCTTCAGCCAGCAGCGGGTTTTGTTCTAGGGCGATGTCAAAGTCGACTAAGGCGTCGGCATACTGCTCTTGCTGAGCCAGCACTAGACCTCGGTGATAGCGAGTGGTGGCATCATGCGGTTTTAGACGCAGAGCATGGTCCCAATCCGCTAAAGCGCCGTCCACGTCTGACCGTTGGTAACGGAGCAGCCCCCGATGACCATAGGCGCGGGCATCGTCTGGGCTCAGGGCGATCGCCTGATCAAAATCAAGTCGCGCTTGCTCTAGAGTGTCCTGTTGAAAATACGCTAATCCCCGTCGAATCAATACTTCTGTGGGATTTTGGTGAGAGTTTAATGCCGCTGTTAGTAACCGAATGGATGTGTCAAGGTTTTTTTGCTGCATGTTCAACCCACGCCGCAGTAAATATCTGCCCTGCTGACGCTGCACCCAAGTTCGCAGTGATCGTGTCATTGCTTCCGCCTCATTGGACAGTTCCATAGTGCCCACTTCAAAGGGTGACAAACTTATTCCGTAACGACAACCAGCAGGGCAACCGTCACAACCACTGGTGGCGCGATCTCAAAGCGCTCAAAACCTTCCACAGCAAGCCTTGAACGTCCTCTCCCTGAACTCCTACGTGATCCTACAGACGAGCATTTTCAGAAATTGTCTGTCGCAGCCTAACCGTCATCGACCGGAGTGAGCGCATCGCATCATAGCTATGAGCTTGTGTAATCAGCCGGCGGGATCGCTGCCCGTTTGCCTGATCAAGGTCATCGCTGCGTCACAATAAAGCTAGAAACTTCCTCTTCCGTGAATGATGACTCAGCCTTTGATCGAACTTGCCACGTTTGGCGCGGGCTGCTTTTGGGGCACGGAAGCCACCTTTAGTCGACTAACTGGGGTGGTTAAAACTTCAGTGGGGTACATGGGCGGCCATTTTGAGAACCCCTGCTATTTGGATGTGCTTTCGCGTATCACCGGCCATGCGGAAGTTGCACAGGTGGAATACGATCCCCAACAAATCAGCTACGAAACCCTGCTGGAAAACTTTTGGCAGTGCCATGATCCCACCAGCCTAAATCGTCAGGGAGCCGATCGCGGCGAGCAATATCGCTCCGTCATCTTCTACCACACGCCGGAACAGAGGGCGATCGCGCAGCGGTCTAAAGCTGAGCTAGAACAATCAGGGCGCTACGATCAGGCGATCGTCACACCAATTGAACCGGCTAGTACTTACTGGCTCGCTTCTGAAGATCACCAGCAATATTTTGAGAAGCGAGCTTCGCAGAAAGCCGTATCAAATTGACCAGTAGAGCAGTGGTTTGACCTAAGTTTGGTCGGATGGGTCGTAGCAATAACTTCCGATAGAAGACAGCCTGCCAGTCGCTGTTTAGGATAAAGAACGGCTGGCAGGCTCAGACGATACAGATTGAGGAGATTTTTATGCAGATGCGGATTTTGATGGTGTTGACCTCCCACAGTGAGTTGGGTAACACGGGCGAGAAAACCGGCTTTTGGCTGGAAGAATTTGCGGCTCCTTACTATGCCTTTATCGATGCCGATGCTGAAGTGATCATTGCGGCTCCCCAAGCGGGTAAACCGCCGATTGATCCGCGCAGTAGTGCGCCTGAAAATCAGACCGAAGCCACTCAACGATTTGAGAATGATGCCGAGGCGCAGGCCAAGCTAGCTAATCCGGTTTTGCTCAAGGACGTCAGCGTTGATGATGCCGAAGCGATTTTCTTCCCCGGCGGGCACGGCCCCATGTGGGATCTGGCCACAAGTGAGGATGTGGCCAAACTCGTGGCCGCGTTTGATGCACAGGGCAAAGTAGTCAGCGCCGTTTGCCATGGACCAGCCGCCTTCGTCAATGCCAAGACGTCCAACAGTGACTCGATTCTCAAAGGTAAACAGCTCACTGCTTTCACCAATGAGGAAGAGAAAGCGGTGGAACTCGCTCAAGTTGTCCCCTTCGCGCTAGAAACTCGATTGCGGGAACTGGGCGGCGAGTTTAGCCAGGCGGATATTTTTCAACCCCACGTCGTCACCGACGGCAATTTGGTGACCGGACAAAATCCCCCGTCATCGGCTCCCACAGCGGTCGCGGTAATGACGGTGCTCAATCAGGTACCGGCTTAAACAAGTCAGCTGGGCAAAACACGTCCTATGCTGTTAACTGTCGAGGCATGGCTGATGGCATGACCTCGACAACTTTGGTTTGAGCGTCCTTCACCCCCTGACCAATGATGGCTACTAGCGATCTGTCTCGTTCATCCCATTTGCCGTTGCCGACCACCCCACCGCCTCGCATCAATCTGTTCACGATGTTCCGCCTGGGGTTGTTTCAGATGGGTCTGGGGCTGCTGTCGTTGCTGACCCTCGGCATTTTGAATCAGGTCCTGATTTCGGAATTACAGATTCCTGCGATTTTGGCCTCCGGGGCGATTGCGATGTATCAATTCGTCGCTCCGGCCCGCGTTTGGATTGGTCAAATTTCCGACTCCAAGCCGATTCGCGGCTATCACCGCACGGGATATGTGTGGCTGGGCATGGCGCTCCAGGCGATCTGCTTATTTGTGGCGATTCAGGTGGTGTGGCAACTGGGAGCCAGTGCTGCCGCCGGTTGGACTGCCGTGACCTGGGGCTGGTTGGCCCTGTTGGCGGGCATGTTTGCCCTCTATGGTCTGTGCATTTCCGTGAGTTCGACGCCTTTTGCGGCGCTGTTGGTGGATGTCTCCGATGAGGATAACCGCTCGCAACTGGTCGGCATTGTCTGGGCCATGTTGATGGTGGGTATTGTGGCCGGGGCGATCGTCGGTCAGGTACTGCTAGAGAACATCTCGGCGGAAGAACTCCAGGCGGCCATCACGCGCCTGTTCATTCTGTTTCCCATCACGGTTGTCGGATTGGGCATGCTCGCTACCGTGGGCATTGAAAAAAAATATTCCCGTTACGCCAGCCGTTCTTCCTTAGCGGGCCGCGAAGACCAGATCACCTTACGACAAGCGCTCTCGGTGCTGACCGCTTCTAAACAGACCGGGGTTTTCTTTGTCTTCTTGCTGGTGATGACCGTCAGCCTGTTTCTCCAGCAGCCCGTGTTAGAGCCCTATGCGCGCGAGGTGTTTGGTCTCAGCATTGGCGAAAGTGCTGGATTGAACCAGTTTTGGGGCTATGGCATTTTGGCGGGTATCGGCTTAGCCGGATTTCTCATCGTGCCGCGTCTGGGTAAGCAGCGCACGGCAATGATCGGCTGTTTGTTCTCTTCTGTCTGTTTTGTGTTGGTGATTCTCGCGGGCGTCACGGCGAACCCCACCACGCTCCGCAGCGCGGTGATGCTGTTTGGCTTAGCCTCGGGCATTTTGACCAACAGCGCTGTGAGTTTGATGCTCGACTTTACCGCTGCCGAAACTGCTGGCACCTTTATTGGGGCGTGGGGATTGGCCCAAGCGATGGCGCAGGCCAGTGCGACTGTTCTTGGTGGGGCGCTGCTCGATTTGGGTCGCCAGATATTCAGTCAGACCTTCTTTGCTTTTGCGCTAGTGTTTGCGGTGCAGGCAATCGGCATGGTAATAGCCTTTGCGCTGCTGACGCGGATTAATGTGCAGCAGTTCAAGACTGAATCTGGTAAAGCGATCGCGACCCTGATGGAACTGGATTTGGACTAGCCCGTGGATGATTTTTGGGATCAGGTACTCGATTTCTCGAAATCCATCACGACTGAAGTCGGTGCCAAGCTGCTGGAGGTGTTTGGCCGCGTTACGGCTGAAGAAAAACAGGATGGTAGCCTGGTCACCGAGTTTGATAAGTGGTCGGACGAACGCTTGAGAACGGCCATTCAGTCAACCTTTCCTGAGCACGGGGTGCTGAGTGAAGAAACCCTGCATGTCTTTCCCGATAGGGACTGGTGCTGGATTGTCGATCCCATTGATGGCACGACTAACTTTACTCAAGGAATTCCTCTCTGGGCCGTTTCGCTGGGACTGCTCTATCGGGGAACGCCTGTATACGGATATGTCTACGTACCGACATTGAACCAGCATTTCTATGGCTATTGGCCGGGTGATAGCGGCTTGGACATGTCGACCGGGGCTTGGTTGAATGGTCAGCCGATTCAGGTGCGCTCAGATGATCCGGGCAAAAATCAGTTCTTTAGCCTCTGTGCTCGCAGTACCGATGTGTTGCAGCAGCCCTTTCCCTGCAAGGTGCGGATGCTGGGAGTCGCTACCTACAATTTGCTAATTGTGGCTGCAGGCTATGCGATCGGGGCGGTCGAAGCTACTCCGAAAGTGTGGGATATTGCGGGCATCTGGCCGATTGTGCACGCGGCTGGAGCCACCTGGACGGCGCTGGACGATCGCCCGCCCTTTCCCCTCACCGTAGGCGAAAATTACCGCAGTCGTCCGTTTCCCACTTTGGTTACCAACCGGGCTGATTTGGTGGCGCAGTTCCGCCCCTTGGTTGATTGGGTGGCGAGCGATTACTCGGCAAAATGAGTTTCTCCAAAAGCGCCGAGTTCCACGCATCGGTTCACCAACCAGGAGTTTTGAAGGGAGCACGTCATCCGTTCATGGTAGAAAAAATATCCTAGAAGATATCGTTTCT
>CALCCA010000105.1 GCA_937899725.1 uncultured Halomicronema sp. | reverse complement strand
TCTACCCTGGCTTCGTTGGTCACTGCCTGTCTGGCCGCTTTGGGACTGCAGCGCCTCACCATATTGCAATAAAATTCGTCTAAAAAAATGTGGGGGGCTCAGCGATCGCTGAGCCCACCTCAAAATCTAAGAATCTACCATTGCCTGTCCGTATGGGTTTGGCAATCATCGACCGCACTATTGAGCCAGTCTGACAGAGCGTGCCGTCAGTGCGAGCTCAAATGCTGGTTCCATCACAGGTCGAGCTGATTGCCCCGACGGTACTGCATGTAGGCAGCCACAAATAACCCCGCCAGCGTTATCGGAATCAGACCCAACACAATTCCACTCAAAAGGGGTTCAACCATGCCTAACGACTCCTTTCCATCACAGCAATAAACTTTTAGTTGAGATTTATTATCTCATCTCACCTGGGCAATGCGCGGCAAATCCCTGAAAAGAGCGCGTCTGACTTAATCTTTTGCAAACTAAAAACCTGAATTCAAGGTTTTCTGGCGGGCTTTATGAGACATCTTTAAGCTATGTTAATAACGAAACGTAACTAGAAGTTTGGCTTTGAGTGACGACGCCCTAGAGAAGGAATTGCCCACATCACGGTCTGGTCTGCGACCGGTACTGACCTTCGTCGTCATGCTGATGGTGGTGTTGGGATCGGTGCTAACCGTGCGCCACGCTCAGGCTGCTGACCCTTACATTCAAGACGTTTTAACCCTGCCAGGTAATGGCGATCGCGGTCAAGAAATCTTTCAGATGAACTGTGCTGTTTGTCACGGGCTCGGCGCTGGCGGTGAAGTCGGCCCGAGTCTGCTCAGCGTCTCGGCCCGCAAATCAAAGGTCAAGCTGATTAAGCAGGTCGTGAGCGGCAAGACGCCGCCGATGCCGCAGTTTCAACCCCAGCCTCAGGTAATGGCGGATCTGCTGCAATATTTGGAAGGATTGTAAGCAGAGAACTCTGAGCCTTCAGGTGGGTGCTCGTGGTCGACAGCATCTCAGCATCCTCTTCCCGCCGAATCACCCTACAGCCTACAGCTGAAATGAGTGTCGATATGGCGCACGAGTGAGCTTCTAAACACCCTTCTTTTCCTTCAAATCCACCCGCCTCAAATGAGACCTGCTCGGGTGGTGTCGTGGGGCAATGCGCCGCGACCGCGCAATGACTGTGGTATGCGCGGTCGCTGGGTTGACGGTCAATTGAAGGGACTCTACCCATAAAGCCGCGATCATCTGAATGAATTGAAGACAGTCAAACCAGAGATGCGGTTGAAATCGACCTCATTACGAGTTGCCAGGGTACTTTCTGTGAGAATGGCACAGGCAGCAATCACTGCATCAGGGAGAGCTGTTCGATATTCCATCCGAATTTGAGCCGCCCTATCCAAGATCGCCTCAGTCAGTTCAATTTGCTCAAGTTTTCTGAGAAAGAGTCTGATTTGCTAAGCTTCTTGTGGTGTCAAGGCAGGGTAGCAAAGAATCTCTACCCAAGTGATAGGACAGTAAAGTGCTGAAGCTTGATCCGATAAAACTTCATCAAAAAGAGGCTCTAGAACAGGCTCACCGTTGAAGTAGTAAATGAAAATATTGGTATCGAACAGATACCATCTACTGATTCCAGTCATCTCTGATCTGGCGTTCAAACAAGAGCGGATCGAGGCGTTTAGGCAAGAACCCAAATAGGTTAGCTGGGGCAGACAGTGATGTATGTGCTGATGTATCGCCAATCGATTGAACGACCATGACAATTTCCGCTTGTCCCAATGGAATTGTTTTAGGCAGCGTTACTTCTATTATTCGATCGCTCGAAACGGTCACAACCCGGCGAAACGTTCCCATTTGCTTTCAACTTGCGTTAGCGCTTGATGACTACTATGTCGTCATCGAGATTAAGTGAAGTTTGGCGCTTAAATTGATTGAGTCAAGCGATCGCCCCTATCCCTTCCTTTTCCGGCAAGCCCGCCTGCATGAGTTTGAACCAGTCCACCAGGTTTTCTACCTGCTTTTCGGGTTTGAGCACGCCGAGACCGCGCACCATCACCTTGCCGCCCGCGTAAACAAAGCGCGATTTCAGGTGACCGGGCACCTTGTCAAAGAGGAGCCTCCAAGCGGGTTCTTCCATCGGGGTTTCGAGGATGATGTGCTGCTTGCCTTCGAGTTTGATGCGGGCAAAGCCGAGCTGTTTGCCGAGTTGCTTAAGTTCTAGGATGCGGATGAGCTGTTCCGTCGCAAAAGGAATCGGGCCGTAGCGATCGTTGAGGTCAGCCGCGACCTGGGCCAGCTCCCGCTTGCTATCGGCCGCGGCGAGGGCGCGATAGACGCTCATTTTCTGTTCGGTATCGTCGATGTAGTCGTTGGGGATAAAGGCCGTCACCTTGAGATCGACCTGGGTGTCGTCCACCTTGGGAATCTCTTGGCCGCGAATTTCGGCAATCTCTTCTTCCAGCATGTCCATATACAGGTCAAAGCCGACGGCATCCATTTGCCCCGACTGCTGCATGCCGAGTAGGTTGCCGACGCCGCGAATTTCCATATCGCGCATGGCCAGCTGATAACCGGAACCGAGCTGGGCGAATTCCTGAATGGCCCGCAGGCGTTGCCGCGCCTTCGGCGTGAGCACCTGCTGACGAGGATAAAACAGCCAGGCATGGGCCTGAATGCCCGATCGCCCGACCCGGCCCCGCAGCTGATACAGCTGGGAGAGGCCAAATTTTTGGGCGTCTTCAATCAAAATGGTGTTGACGCGGGGAATATCTAGGCCGGACTCGATGATCGTGGTGCAGACCAGAATGTCTGCCTCGCCGCTGCTGAACCCCAGCATGGTCGATTCCAGCTCACCCTCTTGCATTTGCCCGTGGGCCACCATGATCCGCGCCCCCGGAATCCACTCGCGCAGGCGGGCGGAGATTTCCTCAATGCCTTCGACACGAGGAACGACGTAGAAAATTTGGCCGCCGCGATCGAGTTCCTGCCGCGCCGCACTGCGAATCGCTTCGGGATCGTAGGGCGACAGATGAGTTTTGATGGCGCGGCGCGAGGGTGGTGGCGTAGTGATCAGGCTCATTTCGCGCACGCCAGATAGGGCCATGTACAGCGTGCGCGGAATTGGCGTGGCGCTGAGAGTGAGCACATCCACCTCCGACTTCAGCGCTTTGATTTTTTCCTTTTGATTGACGCCAAAGCGCTGCTCTTCATCCACCACCAGCAGGCCCAAGTCTTTGAAATTCACTGACTTACCCAGTAGCTGGTGGGTGCCGATGACGACGTCTAGTTCGCCGGTTTTGAGTCGCTGCAGAATATCTTTTTTCTCGGTTGCAGTGCGGAAGCGGTTCAACAGGCCGACCTGAATCGGGTACGGCGCAAAGCGTTCCTTCAGGGTGTGGTAATGCTGCTGGGTGAGAATGGTGGTGGGTGCCAGCATCGCCACTTGTTTATGGGAGTTGATAGCTTTGAAAATGGCCCGCACCGCCACCTCGGTTTTGCCAAAGCCCACATCGCCACAGACCAGGCGATCCATCGGGCGATCGCTCTCCATATCTAGCTTGACGTCGTGCACGGCCTTGAGCTGATCGGGTGTCGCCTGATAGGGGAACGAGTCTTCCAGTTCTTGCTGCCAGGGCGTATCGATGGGAAAGGTGAACCCCTGGAGCTGCGCTCGATGGGCGTAGAGCTTGAGCAGATCCACCGCCACCTTTTGCACGGCCTTGCGGGCGCGGCCTTTGGTTTTTTCCCAAGCTTTGCCCGTCATTTTGTTGAGGGTGGGCGGGCGATCGCTGGTGGAACGGTAGCGGGATAGAGAGCCGACCTGATCGGCCGCGACTCGCAACAGCCCATCTTCGTACTGGATGACCAGATATTCCCGCGTTTCGTGATCGACCGTCAGACTTTCGAGCTTCAAAAAGCGCCCGATGCCGTGGTTGCGGTGAACGACGAAGTCCCCCGGCTTCATTTTATTGGGATCAACCTGTTTGGAAGTGGCTTTGCGCCGCTTGCGCACATAGCCAGGAGTCGCGAGGCTGTGCTGACCAAAAAATTCGCGATCGGTGACCACGGCGATGCGGAAGGTCGGCAGCACGAATCCTTCTAGCTCCGCCAGGCCGGAATACTTCAATGCCACCGGCACATGCTGGCCCTGCAGTTTTTCGATGGCGGGGTAGTCGCGCGGGTTGGGGATGAACTGCGCGGGACAGTCGTGCTCCTGCAGCAGGGCGACCGATCGCGAGGGCTGGGCCGAAATCAGCCAGGTAGCAAAGCGGCGATCGCGCTCGCCGCGAATGGTTTCCGCCAGCTTGCCAAACTGATGGGGAATGGCAGGTACCGGGCGGCTGGCCAGATTCAGGCCCGCTTTTTCCTCCGCCAGTTCTGTCAGGTGAATGGTGGTGAACAGGGCTAGTTCTTCGAGCGTTTCCGCAAAGGGGCGGTGGATCTTGGGCGGTTGGGGGGCATCCGGCAGGGACGACGCATTGGGGCGATCAGATGCTGGATCTTCCGAGCCCTCACTCCCAAAATGCGTCGCCCGTACGGTGAGGTCGCGGCGTTGTTCGTCGATGTGTTCGACCCAGCGATCGCTGTGAGCCTGACACTGATCGGGTTCATCCAGCGCAATGAAGGTATTTTCAGGCAGATAGTCGAGTAGGGAAGCGGGCTGGTCGAAGGCCAAGCCTAGCCAGCGCCGCACTCCCTCAGGAAAGATGCCGTCCGCTACCCCCTCCAGCACTTCGGGGGGAAACAGAGCCTCCAGCCGCTGGCGATCGCGCAGGGCATCGAGAATCAGCGGCACATAGTCGGTGGGGGTGAGCACCAGGCGGGAGATGGCGTCGAGCGATCGCTGCGAGGCCGGGTCAAACTCACGAATGCGCTCTAGCTCATCGCCAAACAGTTCCAGGCGAATCGGCAGCTCCGACGAGACCGGAAACACGTCGATAATGTCGCCCCGCTGCGCCCACTGGCCTTCAGTTTCGACCAGCGACACCTTTTCGTAACCCAGGCGCGCTAGGCGTAGGGACAGATCTTTGAGATTGATCTCCAGCCCAGTCGTCAGGGCGAGGCAATAGTCTTTGAGCACCGCTACGGGCGGCAGGTGGGGCTGCAGGGCGCGCTCGGTGGCGACGATCGCGGTGTTTTCTAACTCGACGCCACGGGTCAGATCGGCCAGTGCCTGCAATTGGCCCCAAGTCATTTCGGAGGCTTGGTCGAAGGGGTCGTAGGGCGACGCCTCGGACGTGGGGTAAAAATGCACGGTGCGCCAGCCCATCGCCTCTAGCTGAATCGCCCAGCGACTGGCCTCCTCCAGCGTGGCGGTGATTACCAGCAGCGGCGCGTCCGATGTTTTGGCTAGCGCCGATGCTACTAAACCTCGGGGCAACCGGGGCGCACCGCTGAGTTTGACCGGCGGCGACTGCTGCAGCTTGGTGAGAATTTCGGTGGTGAGGGGGGAGCGCCCTAAGGCTCGAACGACGGAAGAAAATGCCATCAGAATGTCACTAGCCACAATGAAAACGTCCCCCAATGTCGCGACACCGGGGGTAGATGATTTCGAGTTTCTAACCGCGCCGGTTGAAGTTTTGGGCGACGGCTAGGACTTTATTCTAAAGGGAATGTCCGTGAAATTGCGATGGAAGATTTAGTTGGCGAGTGGGGCGATCGGCCTTGACACCATCTGTTGGCAAACACGTCTAACTTTGCGGAGTTTGACACTGCGGAATGGCCGCGATCGCGAGTGAAGATCGTTGGGATGGCCTTTAATCAAGCGGCCTCAAAGGTCACGGTTGAGCAGGTAACCGGCTGCCAGGGTTCGATGATCCCCTCGCAGTCGCTCAATTTTCTACAGGGTAAATCACGGATCGGTCTCTCCAGGGTGGGCGCGGGCCTGAGGAGACTGGATCGAAAAATGACCGCTTCACCTGGCAAACTTAATTTCCTACGGCTTGAGCCATGAATACTCTACGTCGGTCTTTAGTTCGAACGGGGACGCTCACCCTTTTACTCCTGGTTGGGCTAGCTTTGATCATGGCGGCGCTGCACCGATTCGGTATCTTCAATGTTTGGCGGCTGCCGCTCCGGCCTGTGGGCGCTTTCTTGCTCTTTGGCGGCTTGCTCTGTTATCTCGGCGCCTTAGGCGTGCGGCTTTGGCAAGGGCGGGTGCTGTCATCTGATGCGGTAGCCCCTACTCACCAACGATCCTACCGCTGGCTCTGGGGTAGCTTAGTGGCGCTGCTGATCGTCGCGAACGGGCCGACTTACTTGATGACCTACCACATGACCCATGTGCGATCGCCCGGCCAGGTGGGTCTAGGGGTGGCTAAGCCCGTATCAACAACCTTGCCCAGCGATCGCGGCTTAGACTATGCCACCCGTCAGATTCCCCTCCAGGGCGATGGGTTTCTAGAAGCGTGGTTCGTGCCGACGCCGACTGCTGACCCTCGGGGCACCATCGTTCTGTTTCCCGGTAATTTGGGTACGAAGGGCAGCCAACTCATCAGTCCCGCGCAGACGTTTACGGCTCTGGGCTATGACTGTCTGCTGGTCGATTTTCAGGGGGTGGGGGGCTCCAGCGGCAACACCATCACCATTGGTATGAAGGAAGCCCAAGATGTGGTGCGATCGTTGCAGTATGCGGCGGAGTTAGAGCTGCCGACACCGACGATTCTCTACGGCGTGTCGATGGGCAGTGTGGCGATCATGCGGGCGATCGCTCAGGAGGGCATTACCCCCGATGCCGTCATTTTAGAACTGCCCTTTGCACACTTTCTGAATGCGGTGAGAAGCCGTCTACGGTATCACGGTTTGCCCGCGTTTCCGACTGCGGAGCTGCTGGTGTTTTGGGGCAGCGTGCAACATGGGGTGAACGGGTTTCGGCATAACCCCATCCACTTTGCCCCGGCGATCAACTGCCCCACGCTGCTGATTCACGGCGAGCAAGATAAGTGGACTACGGTGGCTGAAATTAACGAGCTGTTTGCCAACATCACCGCGCCGAAACAACTGGTCGTTTCCCCCGAGGCGGGACATCATCAACTCATCGGGGTTGATCGTGCTCTTTGGGATGCCCAGGTGACTGAGCTGCTCAACTCGGTGTAACGACGGGCGCGGATGGGCTGGGGCGATCGCCCGGTGACACGGTCAACTTCCCCTGAGCCAAGGGAAAGGTTTAAGAGTAGTCCAAGAAATGACGTGTCCAAGCACTCGGTTTCTATGGGGAAACTTGCCGCAGACGGTTGAGCTGTTCCCAGAAACCGGGTTCTTCAGGATGCCCTAAAACTTAATCGGGCGACCGCGCTCGGTAAAGCGCACCTGGTTAATCTCTAGGGCCGGATTTTGCAGCAGGGTTTGGCGTAAACTGCCGAACAGCTCTCTCTGTTCGCACATCGAGAGCGAGATAAAGTGGCGCTCGGCATGGGGATTGCGGCGAAAATCAATGGTCACCGTGCCGTCGTCGGTGGACGGCTGGACGCGGTAGCCCGCCAGTTCAAAATCGATGAGCTGGGGCGTTTGATCCGTGACTAAGCGCTGCACGACTTGGGGAATGGCGTGATCGGCAGCGACCATCGTGAGATCACCGGCATAGGCGTCGCAGGCGGCCGTTGGGGTGTAAAAAATTACGGTCATGCCAGGGGGGCTGTTCGCGATCGCGGCCTCCCAGAATCGCTCGGTGGCCGTCTCAACAGTCGTTAATTCGCTGAGCTGCTCGGTGACCACCTGTGGAGAGTTGGCCACGGCAGCAGGCGTGAACATCGAGGCAGTGGCGATCGCCCCCGCCATGCCCAGGCGACTGCCCCAACCTAGCGCCCGCAAAAATTGCCGGGGCCGACGGACAAAGCGATGTAAGCTGACGGTGACCATGGGTGAGTGCCCTCCTGACTGATGCGCTGAATAGGATGCCGCTGTGGCTGAGACCGCTTGGAATCATCGACACATTCTCTCGTTATCACGGTTGACCCCGACCGATTATGCAACGGTGGTGGATACTGCCGTGAGCTTTCGTGATGTGCTCTCTCGCCGCAACAAAAAGGTGCCGACCCTGCAGGGCAAAGTGGTCACCAATTTGTTTTTTGAGCCCTCGACCCGCACCCGCAGCAGCTTTGAGCTAGCGGCGAAGCGCTTGTCGGCAGATGTGCTCAATTTTGCCCCCGGCAGTTCTTCGCTCACCAAAGGTGAAACCATCCTCGATACGGCGAAAACCTACCTGGCGATGGGGGCCGACCTGATGATTATTCGCCATGCGGCAACGGGGGTGCCCCAAGCGATCGCCGCCGAGCTCGACCGGCTAAAAACCGGGGTCGGCGTATTGAACGCGGGGGACGGGCAGCATGAACATCCGTCTCAGGCCCTCTTAGATCTGTTGACCCTCTGTACGGTGCTCAATCCGGAAAAACCGACCATTACGACGCTGCAGGGCAAAAAGATTGCGATCGTCGGCGACATCATTCACTCGCGGGTGGCCCGCTCTAATCTGTGGAGTTTGGCGGCCTGTGGTGCTGAGGTGCATCTGGCCGGGCCACCGACGCTGCTGCCCCCCGGATTTGTTGAAGCCTTTCAGCGATCACCCGTCGATCCGCCGGAACTCACTCGCAAATTAGTGCAGCACACTGATTTGGAAGCGGCGCTGGTAGATGCCGACTTTGTCATGACCCTACGGCTGCAGCGCGAGCGCATGAGTCAGCATCTCCTCCCCAGCCTACGTGAATATCATCAACAGTTTGGTCTTACCCACGCCCGCATTGAAGTCTGCCAGCCAGCGGTCAAGATTTTGCATCCGGCCCCGGTCAATCGTGGGGTCGAAATCAGCTCCGCCCTGATGGATGACCCCGAACGCAGCCTGATTAGCCAGCAGGTGACCAGCGGTGTCGCCACTCGGATGGCCCTACTATATTTAATAGGCACCCGCGATCGCGGGGCTGCTATCGACGCTGGATAATTAACGTTTGCCGTGGTTTTAGATTCAACCCTGCCGTTTACGCCCAACCCCGTCACTGCTGAGGGCGATCGCTTTGCGATGACCTTTGCCCCGTTATCACTCGACGAGGCGTATCGCCTGGCGGATGATGCTCGCAATGGGGCGATCGTGGTGATGAGCGGCATGGTGCGCGACAACACCGAGGGCCGCGCCGTCTCCTGTCTGGAATATCAGGCCTACGAACCCATGGCCCTGGAAGTCTTCAAGACCATTGCTAACCAAATTCGCCAGCAGTGGACCGACGTGACGCGGGTGGTGATTCACCATCGCACGGGCAAGCTGACGGTGGGTGAAATTAGCGTGCTGGTGGCGATCGGCTGTCCCCATCGCGGTGAGGCGTTTGAAGCGTGTCGATATGCGATCGATACGCTCAAGCACAACGCCCCAATCTGGAAGAAAGAATTTTGGCAAGATGGTTCCAGCACTTGGGTTAGCATCGGCGCTTGTGAAGAGGAATAACCGAGTTTCTAAGTTCTCTTAAGTCGTCAAATGCTCTAATTAACCACCAAAGTCTTATGACCAAGACAGACGTCATTCAGCAAAAACAGATTGTCATCGGTAATGAAGCGATAGAAGTTTTCCAACTTCCTGATGGCTCTTATCGAGTCGGCCTCGCTTCCCTGGCCAAGTCATTAGGTCTTAATGAGCAGCAGATTGTGGTTGCTTTAAGAACAGAATCAACAGATTCATCACGAATTGCGTCCTGTTTACAGGAGGTCACAGTGGTATCTGCAAGCCAGAAAGGAGCACAAAATACGTGGACCATCACGCCAGAGGGGTTGGTTGAATTTCTACAATGGCAACTTACGCAAGAAAATCAGGAAAGGTTGCCTTTTCTCAAAAAACTTATCGTTGTCTGGATTAGAGATTATCTCAACCTGGTCTTGAGGGAACCTGTTGAACCGAGCGACGCCGACGCTCTCGTTTGGCAAGCCTATCTGGAGTCAGAAAAGGAGCGCAAGGAGGTTTATCTTCGCCTTGCAAACTCCTAGATTTCTGGAGAGAGCGATGGTCTTGGCCATCCATACCCGACAGCTGGAAAAATTTGGCGGCACTTCAGGGTTACGAGATGGGCGATTACTTGACTCTGCATTAGCCCAACCGCAGGCGACGTTTGAACGGCAGTGGTTACATCCAACCATTCCTGAGCAGGCTGCAGCTTACCTGTATCACCTGGCGATGAATCATCCTTTTGTAGATGGCAATAAGCGCACAGCATTTGCAGTAATGGATACGTTTTTACGGATAAATGGTTGTCAGCTGATGCTGACCGATGATGCAGCCTACGATCTAGTGATACAGGTTGTGCAGGGGAGGTTAGATAAAGCTGGAATTGCCCAGGTGTTAAGGGATGCCTTGGACGAGGCTAGGCGATAACGCCTTCTCACCAAGCCCAGCCCCTTAGACTGCAACCGATTGAACGCTGATTGGCAAAGAAAGAGCATTGACAAGACGGTTCCAGCGCCTGGGTCATCATGAACGCTCGTGAGCCAGAATAACCAGGGCAACGTTCATCTCCATGTTGTGGACAACGCTATCCTCTAAGAACAATCCTTTTCTCGTTCGGCAGGGGCCGTCATGACCTACACCCCCACCAAAACCCTTAGCTTTGAGGATTTCGTCGCCCAATATGGTGACGACCCTCGCTACGAACTCATTGATGGAGAACTGCGTGCCTTGGAACCCACTGGCCCTCATGAAAGTGTTGCGGGCAAATTGGCAGGCCATATTTATGCAGAAATCCTGCGTCAGGCGCTGGCTTGGACGGTGCCGAAAAATTGCCTGATTCAACCCCCAGCCACGGCGGCCACGGCTCTGCGCCCCGATGTAATTGTGCTTGATGAAGCGGCGCTAAAAGCGGAACCCTTATGGCAGCGAGAGCCGATTATTACGTCTGGCATCCCCATCCGACTGGTGGTCGAAGTGGTAAGCACCAATTGGCAAGACGATTATGCCCGCAAGTTAGAAGAATATGCGCTGCTGCAAATCGCCGAGTATTGGATTGTGGATTTCACCGGATTAGGTGGCACCGCTTTCATTGGTCGCCCGAAGCAACCGACATTTACCATTTGCCAACTCCAAGGTGATGAATACCATCGCACCCTCTATCGCCTGGGAGAATCCATTCGCTCTCACATATTGCCTGAGCTGATTCTACAACTGGAGAACGTTATCTAGACGGATCGAAGCAATGCAGTCCGTGTATGAGAGATGCCCACCGTGACTCTGGCTTAAGATAGCAGCAGCGAGTGGGTAGAAAGGATGTCGGTTGCGGTCACAGATGCGATTACACCTCTGGCAGAAGCGGAAGAACGATTTCATCTCACTCGCACCGAAGATGAACAATTTTTTCCTGAGTGGTGTGTTGACCTGCCTGCCCTGACCGAGTCTGAAGAGACGGGGCTCGCTGAGTTACGCCACCACTACCTCTATCAAAGCGCGCAAGGGCATTTACTCGAAAGCACTGTGATGCTGTTGTTTGCGTCACCCCTGCTAACGCTGGCGGGATTTTACGATCCACCGTTTAGAGTCAGAGCCGAGGAATCGGTACAGCTCGTTTTGGCAGACTCAGAAGAAGTGCTGCAAGGTCGATTGGCTGTGTTGGTCTTGAAGGAGCACTTTTGGGTGGTTGTACTGGAATCTAAAAAGACGGCGCTTTCGGTCTGGTCAGCCCTGCCGCAAACTCTGGCGTACCTAGCGGCGAATCCTCACCCAGAAAGACCCAGTTTTGCCTTAATGACGAATGGGGATGATTCGGTCTTTGTAAAACTGGCCCAGACTGAAGGGCGGCAGTACAACTTTTCGCGAGCGTTTGCGGCCTTAGCTTCTCATCAAGAACTGCAGTGCATTTTGCAGGGATTGAAGCAACTGAGTCGTGTGGTAGCCAGCTAAACGCCGCTTTTGTTGGCAATAGCACTGAACCTCAATAACGTCGTTTAAATCAACGAAAATTGTAGACAATTCCTCAGCGTGAAGGTTTGCGTGACGAGCAGGCCCGCCTAGCGTTCAGCAGGGCATGATCACCTCTCTCCGATCCGTAAATGTATGTAAGCTTTGCCGAATTCTTGGGGTGGCCTGGGCAGAATTGACATGCCCTTGACATCGCCCCTATGTCCCATGGATGAAGCCGCCCAACAACGCATTGATGCTTTTGTGAAAAAGTGGCAGGGTTCTGGTGGCAATGAGCGGGCCAACTATCAAGGTTTCTTTCTCGACCTGTGTGTTGCGCTGGGCGTCGAGAGTCCTCCGCCAAAGGGCAGCCTAGAGGACGATCCGTTCTGTTTTGACAAAGACATCAAGGTTTATCACCCCAGCGGCAAAGTGACCGCTGGCTATATCGACTTTTACAAGGCTGATCACTTCATCATTGAGGCCAAACAAGGCAGCGACCAGAGTGGGAAAGGGACTGCCAAGCGAGGCACGCCTAGCTATCTCAAAGCGATGGAAAAAGCGTTTGTGCAGGCGATCGCTTATACCCGCAACGTGCCTACCAAACCGCCCTATTTGCTGACCTGTGACATTGGTAGCCACTTTGAGCTGTGGATGGGCTTCAATGGCGACTATGGGGGCTACGCGGCCCGTCAAGATATTGAGCTAGCAGCGCTGAAGCGGCCAGAAGTCTTTGACCTGTTTGTGGATATCTTCACTGACCCACAGGCCCGCAACCCGGAGAAGATCGCCGCCAAGGTAACGCGGGAGGTAGCCGCCGATCTCGCTAATTTGACGAAAACGCTGGAAGGCCAGCATGAAGCGCAGGATGTGGCTCACTTTCTGATGCGCTGCATTTTCACCATGTTTGCGGAAGATGTGAGGTTGCTGAAGGAGGAATTGTTTACCACTGCCCTCCAAGGGCGCTGGCGAGAAAATCCCCAGAGCTTTAAGCCAGAAGTCGAGGCGCTGTGGCAGGCCATGAATGAGGGAGGCAGCTTTGGCTTTCATGGGCAGCTATTGCGATTTAATGGGGGCTTGTTTGCCGACCCGGTGGCTTTTGACCTCTCGGCGGATCAAATCCAGATTTTGCTGGATGCGGCAGAGCGAGATTGGCAGAATGTGGAACCGGCCATTTTTGGCACGCTGCTGGAGCGAGCGCTAGATGCCAAGGAGCGCAGCAAGCTTGGTGCCCACTATACGCCGCGTTCCTATGTGGAGCGGTTGGTAAAGCCGGTGGTGATGGAGCCGCTGCAGGCGCAGTGGGTGGTGGTGCAGGGGGAAGCGAAACAGTATTTAGAAGCATCAGAGCTACAGAACACCCGAATAAAGAAAGAGAACCAAAAGAAGAAAGCGATCGAGACCCTGGAAGCATTTCTCTCTGACCTGCGCCAGACCCGCATTCTGGACCCGGCTTGCGGCACGGGCAACTTTTTGTACGTAACGCTGGATTTGATGAAGCAGCTAGAGTCGGAGGTGCTGAAGCGCTTGGAAGACATCACCGGGCAGGCCCAGCTGCGGCTGGATATTGACCAGGTGAACCCGTCGCAGTTTTTGGGCATTGAGCTGAATCCCCGCGCGGCTGCCATTGCCGACCTGGTGATCTGGATTGGCTATTTGCAGTGGCATTTTCGGCGCTTTGGCGACTTGCCCCCAGTGGAGCCGGTGCTGCGAGAGTACAACAACATTGAAAACCGGGATGCGGTGCTGGCCTATGACGGCAAGGAGGAGGACATTGACCCGGAAACGGGACAGGTGCGGACGCGGTGGGGCGGACGCAAGATGCAGCATCCGGTGACGGGGGAAGAGGTGCCGGATCCGAGTGATCAGATTCCCATTTATCGGTATTTGAATCCTCGGCCTGCGGAGTGGCCGGAAGCGGATTATGTGGTGTCAAATCCGCCGTTTATTGGGAATAGGATTATGCGCGAAGCTCTGGGGGATGGTTATACCGAAACTCTCAGACGAATTTACGCAGATGTACCTTATACCGTTGACTACGTCATGTATTGGTGGCATAAATCAGCCGCTCTAGCTCGCTCTGAAAACATAAAAAGATTTTGCCTGATTACTACCAACACAATTGGACAACCACGATTGAGGAACCTTATCGATTTTCATCTAAAGCAAAAGCACCCTTTAAGAATATTCTTTGCCATACCAGATCATCCTTGGACAGATAAAGGTGCGGCTGTAAGAATTGCAATGACTGGCGGAGAATTCGACAATTCAAAGATTCAGGCCAGTGCAAGACTAGGAATTATAACTTTTGAGAAAGAAGGTCTAACGCCGGAAGATGAAGCCAGCAGCATACAATTTGAATGGGTAGAAGCAGGCAAAATTTTTAGCAATTTGAAGCCTGGTACTAATGTTGCATCTTCAACACCTCTCAAAAGCAATCAAAGCCTAGCTTGTCTTGGTGTAAAGCTTCACGGGATGGGGTTTTGCGTTTCGGAAAATGAGGCAAAAAATCTTGAAGATACAGTAATTCATCCCTACCTTAATGGACGAGATTTACTTCAAGTGAATCGCAACGTTCGCGTTATTGATCTCTTTGGGATGACTGAGCAGGAAGTCGCTCAGAAGTATCCTAAAGTTTATCAATGGGTTTATGAAAGGGTTAAACCCGAAAGAGATCAGAACAACCGAGCAACTTATCGAGAAAAATGGTGGATTTTTGCAGAACCCAGGTCTAGTTTTCGACCTGCACTTACAGGACTTAGAAGATATATAGGAACCACTCAGACTAGTAAGCATCGGGTATTTCTATTTGTGGATGGCAAGGTTATTCCAGATCAGAAAATAGTTGCAATTGCTATGAGTGATGCTTTCGCTCTTGGAGTTCTGTCGAGCAGAGTGCATACACATTGGGCGCTGGTAACAGGAGGTGCTTTAGAGGATAGACCTGTTTATACTCATTCGATAGGTTTTGACTGTTTCCCCTTCCCAGATCCCACTCCAGAGCAAAAACAAAAAATTCGCGACCTGAGCGAACGGCTCGATGCCCACCGCACAAAAGTGCAGGCCGACCATCCCGACATCACCATCACCGGCATGTATAACCTGCTCGAAAGACTCCGCGCTGGGGAGCCCTTCACCGACAAAGACCGCGCCTACAACGATCGCGCCCTCGTCAGCACTCTCAAACAAATCCACGACGAACTAGACCTCGCCGTCCTCGATGTCTACGGCTGGCCCCACGACATCACCGACGAGCAAATTCTCGAAAACCTCGTTGCCCTCAACGCCCAACGCGCCGAAGAAGAACGCAACGGCTATGTCCGCTGGCTCCGTCCTGAATACCAGGCCCCCGACGAAGTACAGTCCACCCAACAGGTGCTCACCGGCGTCGCCGAACCGGAGGAAACCGTCGTTGCCCCCGTCGAGCAACAGAAATTCCCCACCGCCTTCAAAGACCAGCTCGCCGCCATCCGCGACCTCATGCGCACCCAAGGCGGCGAGTGGACCGTCGCCCAAGTCAAAGCTCAATTCAAAAATGCCAGCCGCAAACAAAAGGCGATTCAAGACTGTCTCGACACCCTCGAACAGTTGGGCGTTATCGTCGTCCATACGGAAGACGGCATCCCCCGCTGGTACATCGCCGACCTGCAAAAAGCTGCTTAGATCAAGCGTCTCAGCAACGCGGGAGCGACAAAATGATCGCCCCAATCGATTGGCTCTGGCCAGGCGAACGTCAAGCCATTTGCCAGGTAAGTTCCTGACCCGCCCATAGCGGCACCAGCCCCGATTCCACAAAAGGCACCTCATCGGGAATTCGCCAGGTGGTTTTGGTCAACGTAATCTGCTCAGTGTTGCGCGGCAACTGATAAAAATCGGGGCCATAGAAGCTGGCAAACGCTTCCAGCTTATCCAGGGCGTTAGTGCTCTCAAACACTTCGGCATATAGCTCTAGGGCATGCAGTGCCGAATAGCATCCGGCGCAACCACAGTCACTTTCTTTGCTGTTGCGCGGATGGGGGGCACTATCGGTGCCGAGAAAAAACTTGGGATTCCCCGAAGTGGCAGCTTGCACCAGCGCTTGGCGATGGGTCTCTCGTTTCAAAATGGGCAAGCAGTAAAAGTGGGGGCGAATGCCGCCTTTGAAGAGGATATTGCGGCTAAACAAGAGATGCTGTGGTGTGATGGTGGCCGCGATGTTGTCGGTTGCAAGGACAAACTGCACCGCATCGGCAGTGGTGATGTGCTCTAGCACGACGCGCAGGTTGGGAAAGCGTGACTTGAGGGGGAGCAGGTACTCCTCAATGAACACCTTCTCGCGATCAAACACATCCACAGCTTGATGGGTGACCTCCCCATGTAGTAACAACGGCAGATCGACCTGCTGCATCGCCTCAAAGACGCGATCGCACTTGCGAATATCCGTCACGCCGAAGTCGGAATTGGTCGTGGCTCCGGCAGGATAGTACTTGACCGCTTTGACAAACTGGGAGGCTTTGGCCGCGACAATGTCTTCAGGGGTCGTATTGTCGGTGAGGTAGAGCGTCATCAACGGCTCAAACTGCTGACCCGCTGGAATCGCGGCGATGATGCGATCGCGATAAGCCGCCGCATCGGCGACCGTTCGCACCGGCGGCTTCAGATTTGGCATGACGATGGCCCGAGCAAACTGACGCACCGTATCGGGGAGAACTGCCTGCAATGCCGCGCCATCACGGAGATGCAGATGCCAGTCGTCGGGTCGAGTAATCGTCAGGTTTTGCATTTTTCCATCATAAAACAGCGAGCAATGGGGCGATCGCGGGGAGCGTCCAGATGTTCTCAGGAAGATTAAGAGCGTGACCGGCCGGTGGTTGGGGACTCAGTCGCAGGGGCTAACTGGGTCACAGCGAGAGCCGCATCAGGCAAAAGACTCGGTAAAGATATTTTTGTAAAACTTTCTCACAACAAAATATTTCTCGGCTTTCAGACAAGATTGTGGTTGGTTTTTGACCTGCGATCGCAGTTGCTTAAGCGTGCCGAGCTTATGGATGCGATTGAATTTATATATAGGCCATGTCCATCAATTATCAGTGCCGCTGCTTATACTTTTTGTGAGTCATTCGCATTAGCTTGGTCAGGAAAGATGGTTAGATTGCCTCGAAAAGCCAGGTTTATTTCAAAAGATTTGTAAACCGCAAAGTCAATCCCAAGCAATAGAATAAGGCTATATCGATGGATAGTGGATTCTTGGTTCTTTGGGTTGTCTAAACAAGGGTTGAGTGGGTAGAGACAAAGGCATCATAATATTGCTCTAAACACACCTCAGCTTTGAGAGAAAGCCGAGATATTAAGATGTTTGGGCTTTTGACTGGTTCACACAGCTTGATGAATTCTGGTCAAGATTTAATCAAGAAGAATGATTTAGATTTCGGTGACTCTTGGCGACTACGGCCCGCGATCGTGAGCCTTCTCAATTAAGCTCATATATTCTGTCTCGTTGAGTCTATTGATTAGGCTTTCGACTTTTTGGCGTGCCCAATTCATAAAAATAAATTAATTCATTGGCTAAATTTTGGAGGATATAGTGCCAGCTCAATTGCCATTGCCGGTATACCATCACCTTGCTGAACGAGAGGTTGTTGAATACTTTGCCAGTGATTTGAAAACAGGTCTGTCAGCCGAAGCGGTCGCCAGCCGATACGAGAAACATGGCTGGAATGAGCTGCAATTTAAGCCAGGAAAACCTGCTTGGCTAAGGTTTTTACTGCAGTTTAATCAACCGCTACTCTATATTTTGCTGCTAGCAGGGGCCGTTAAGGCCTCGCTCGGCTCGTGGACCAATGCCTGTGTGATTTGGGGCGTGACAGTCATCAATGCCGTCATTGGGTATGTGCAAGAAGCGAAAGCCGAGGGGGCGATCGCCTCGCTGGCCAAAGCCGTCACGACCGAAGCCTCGGTCATTCGCGAGGGGCAAACGCTGCGGATTCCGTCACGTGATTTAGTGCCTGGGGACATCGTTTTGCTGGCCTCGGGGGATAAAGTGCCGGCAGATGTGCGGTTGCTGAAGGTGCGCAACTTACAAGTAGATGAATCAGCCCTGACTGGGGAAGCCGTGCCCGTCGAGAAATCAATCCAGCTATTGCCGCCTGATACATCTCTGGCCGATCGCACCAATATGGCCTATGCCGGGAGTTTCGTGACCTTTGGCCAGGGGCAGGGGCTCGTGGTCGCGACGGCCAATGCCACCGAAGTGGGGCAGATTTCTCAATCGATGGAACGGCAAGTGAGCCTCTCGACGCCGCTCACCCGCAAGTTTGCGAAATTTAGCCGCACGCTGCTCTACGCCATTTTGACGCTGGCCGCCCTGACCTTTGCGATTGGGGTGGGGCAGGGCGAATCTTGGGTTTATATGTTTGAAGCCACAGTGGCCCTGGCGGTAAGTGCCATTCCGGAAGGGCTGCCAGCGGTGGTCACGATTACGCTGGCGATCGGGGTCAACCGCATGGCCAGCCGCCATGCCATCATTCGCAAACTGCCCGCGGTGGAAGCCTTGGGCAGTGCCACGGTGATTTGTTCGGATAAAACGGGGACGCTGACCGAAAACCAAATGACGGTGCAGACCCTCTATGTCGGAGGGCAACCCTATGCGGTGAGTGGTGGGGGCTACAGTCCTAAAGGTGACATTAGTCTGATTACCTTTGGCCAACCGGAAGGTGCTGTGGAAGAGGAGCTGTCACCAACGCTAGAAGATTGCCTGGTGGCGGGGGTGCTTTGCAATGACTCCCAGTTAAAGCAGGCGGGCGACGATTGGTCAGTGGTGGGCGACCCGACCGAAGGGGCGCTGATTACAGCGGCAGCGAAAGCGGGGCTGAGTCAATCGGGGCAAGTGGCGGCTCACCCCAGATTAGACGCGATTCCCTTTGAGTCGCAGTACCAATATATGGCCACTCTGCATGATGGGGAGATGCGCAAGATTTACGTCAAAGGTTCGGTAGAAGCCTTGCTCCGACGGTGTGCACAGATGCTGGATCCGCAGGGGCAAATCATCCCCCTTGACGCTGCCCAGATTGAACAAGCAGTCGAAAAGATGGCCGCAGAGGGCTTACGAGTTCTCGCCTTTGCTAAAAAAACGGTGGGCGTCCATCAGCATTCGATTGACCATGAGGATCTCGATACAGGCCTGGTGTTTCTGGGGTTGCAGGGCATGATTGACCCGCCGCGTCCGGAGGCGATCGCGGCTATTCATTCCTGTCAGACGGCGGGCATTCGGGTGAAGATGATCACCGGGGATCATATCGCCACCGCGCGGGCGATCGCGCAGCGTATGGGCATTCAAGCCGATGGCCACGTCATCGCTTTTGATGGCAAACAGCTGGCCCAAATGGATGATCACCAAATTGTTGACGCCATTGAAGCCGGGACGGTATTTGCGCGGGTCGCCCCGGCCCAAAAGCTGCAGCTGGTCGAAGCCCTGCAGTCGAAGGGGGATGTCGTGGCGATGACGGGGGATGGCGTGAACGATGCGCCCGCCCTGAAACAAGCGGATATTGGCATCGCCATGGGCAAAGGCGGCACCGAAGTAGCTCGCGAAGCCTCGGCGATGCTGCTGACCGACGATAACTTTGCCTCGATTGAAGCGGCGGTGGAAGAAGGCCGCACCGTTTATCAAAACCTGCGTAAGGCGATCGCGTTTCTCTTGCCCGTCAACGGTGGCGAATCGATGACCATCCTGATCAGTGCGTTGCTAGCGCGGGATTTACCCATCCTCTCGCTCCAGGTGCTGTGGCTGAACATGATCAACTCCATCACCATGACCGTGCCCCTGGCCTTTGAAGCCAAATCGCCGGGGCTGATGCAGTCGCCCCCGCGCAATCCCAATGAACCGTTGATCACGCCAAAACTATTGCGCCGCATTTTGGTGGTGTCAGTGTTTAACTGGGTGCTGATTTTTGGCATCTTTGAGTGGGCTCAATCCACCACGGGCGACATTACTGTGGCGCGCACCATGGCAATTCAAGCACTGGTGGCGGCGCGGGTAATCTATCTGCTCAGCATTGGCCAGTTAGGCAAAAGCTTAGTCGCCTATTTACGCCGCCGGTCACCCGCGATCGTCAATTCCCCGATTTTGCTCATGGGCATTGTGGTGGCCATTGCCCTGCAAATTCTGTTTAGCCAGTGGGGGGTGATGAACTTCCTGTTTGACACGGCCCCCTTGACTTGGCAGCAATGGTTCATCTGTTTATTGCCAATGGTGCCGATGGTGCCCGTAGCGATCTTGGCTAACCGCATCGATCCCTCCTAAGTCAACCTCTTGGCGACGGGAGGATCAGAGTGTGAAGGACGCTGAAAATTTCATGTACGAATAATGGCCAAACGTTGATTTTAGGATGTCAGAGCATCTTGGAAAATGTTAGGCAAAGTTAGATTGCTCATTTATCGTTGAGGGCATACTCGTAAGATGCTGACCAGAGTTTTACCGCTAACTCGGTCAAGGGTCTTAAACTATGCAGCAATCTGAGTCAAAAATTGCGATGCTAATCGATGCAGATAATGCTCCTGCGTCGAAAATTGAAGCAATCGTCGCTGAAATGGCTAAGTACGGAGTTGCCAATATTCGGAAAGCTTATGGCAACTGGAAAAGCTCCAATCTGCAAGCTTGGGAAGAATGCTTACATGAATATGCTATTCGCCCAGTTCAACAGTTCGATTACACCAAAGGCAAAAATGCGACTGATGCTGCAATGATCATCGATGCCATGGATCTTTTGTACACACAGCAGCTAGATGCTTTCGCAATTGTGTCAAGCGATTGCGACTTTACACCCTTAGTAATGAGAATTCTGACAAATGGTTTAAAGGTCTATGGTTTTGGTGAGAAAAAGACACCATTACCATTTGTTTATGCATGCTCAACATTTCTATATCTTGAGACTATTGATCAATCAGTCGTTTCTGAAGATGCATCCAAGATTTCCACAAATATCAAGAAAACTGGTAAAGAGTTAAAGCAAGATACTAAGCTGATAAATCTATTGCGAGGTGCTGTTTCCAGCACTTTAGAAGACGACGGTTGGTCAAATCTAGCTGTTATTGGTGGACATATTAAAAACCATGCATCTTTTGATTCGCGAAATCATGGATACGCAAATCTGAGTGGTTTATTCCAGGCTATCGACTTATTTGAAGTTCAGCGAAAAAATAAAGTGGTTTATGTAAGAAACAAACGTAAGGGAAATGCTAACTCGAAAAGATGACTGTGAGCGATCTCATCCTAACTAGATTGAGATCGCTTGTTCATCGGCGAAGAACTGCTTTATTCCGCTTCGGGAACGATGATTTGGATGGAGGCCTCAATGGGCATGCCGTCATGCATCAGCGCTGCGTGAGTATTGGTATTGAGCCCCACCGTGAGGACGTGTTCGCCGGGGGGCAGCTCGGGAATGTAATACCACTCGCTGTAGAGCCGCGTCAGCTTTTCCCCATTGAGATAGAGGTGAGCATGCCCTTCGGTCGTGAGGTTGTTGATATTGACCTGCTCCGGGGCAAAGCTCCAGTTGGCGATCGCGACTTCGACGTTCCAGCCTGCAACCGAATCGGCAAAAACATCAATGACGACTTCTGGCACCGCCTGCCCAGCCGGAATCTCGACCATGCCGTGGTCGTGGTGGCCATGATCCGCTTCGGTGGTCATGTCTTCGGTCGTCATATCGGCGGGGGCGCTGTGGCCATCACCATGATCGTGGCCCATGTCTGCCGGTGCGGGGGGCGCAGAGATCGCGCTCACGCCAACAGTGAGCAGTCCGGTAGCCATTAAGTGAGTCAAGAATTTGCGCATGAATTTAGAAAGTAGGAGAAAGGGCTTAAAGATCAAAAGGTGAAGTGGGAATGGGCAATTGGGAGACAATGGGCGCTTGAGCCTGCTGACGGTTGGCGGTCGTCGCTAGCCGATCGCTTGGCGAGGCTGTTGCATCTGCTGCAGGCGCAGCTTGGCGCGTTGTGCCCCATCGAGGTTGCCCTGCTGCTGAAACTGGGTAAAAGCGGTCTGATAATCGGTCATCGCGCCATCCAGATTGCCTAATTGCTGCTTCACGGCCCCCCGGTTGAAGTAGGTTTCCGCATGGTGGGGGTTGAGGGCAATGACGCGATCAAAATCTTGCAGGGCAGCAGCATAGTGGCCCTGTTCGCGACAGGCGCAGCCTCGATTGAAATAGGCGCGGGTGTCGCTAGTATCTAACGCCACGGCCTGATCGAGCGCGAGCAGCGTCTCTGCCGGTTTGACACCGCTAGCCAAGTAAGCGACCCCCAAATCGTTGTAGAGATTTGATCGCTCAACGGGGTTTAAATCAGCGGCGTAGGTGAGGGCTTGGTGGTAGTCGGCGATCGCAGAGGACACGTTGCCTTGGGCAAACTTAGCCAGCCCAGAGTTGTAATAGGCGCGCGCGTCGTCTGGCTGGGCTTGCAGATGCTGAGTCAGATCCACTACGGCGGCGGTGTATTGACTTAGGCGATAGTGAGCCAGCCCCCGATAAAAGCGCAGCTTAGGATAGGCCGGATTCACCGCGATCGCGGCCGAACAATCTTGCACCGACTGCTCTGGCTGATTCAGCATGAGGTGGGCTAAACAGCGCTGGCCATAGGCCACCTCTAAGGAATCGTGTTGTTGGATCGCCTGGTCAAAATATTCCACAGCAGTAGCGAAGTCCTGCTGCTGCAAGGCGTCTAACCCCAGCTGCAGGCTGGCCGGAGCTGCGATCGCTTGCCCCGGCAACAGCACCATACTGGCGATCGCCAGTATGGTGAGGGTCAATCGCTGACCTTGGCAAAGTCCCGCTTTACCAGCCTTTTTCAGACTGATCCAAAACATAGCTAGCCACATCATCAATATCTTCCTCGGTTAAGCGACCCGCAAAGGCGGGCATGGCGTTTTTGCCGTTGGTGACCTGATATTTGATGGCGTCGAGGGAGTCCATCTCATAGGTTTGCAGGTCGGCTAGTTTCAAAGTCTTGGCCGCATTGACCACGTTGCCGCCGCCGATGTGACAGGCCGCGCAGTTGTTCGAAAAAATTTGTCCGCCGTGGGCCAGGTCGCCCGCGAGTGCTGGCGCCACGATGCCCAACCAGCTCAACACAACCGCAAACAGGCCCAAAAAGAATCTTTTCATGGTGCTCATATTGATGACAAACGCAAAATATCCACTTACAGGAGAAATGAAACTCCACTAAAGGGAGAGTGTACAGGATTGCGATCGGTTTTCTAAAAGATGAAACAAAATTAAGGATTTTCTACCCACTCTGTCAGGGGGCAAGGACTTGCTGGTTACGACACCCGCGCTGACAGCATAGTTTTGGCTGAAAAATGACCAGCGAAGCAAGTTGTTGTCGGTCAGCCACTTGCGGTGTCTTGATAAGTAGGCAGGCACAATCTCTTACCGACGGGTTTCGACTCCGCTCAACCCTCAACTTCCTGCCTGGCCGATAATCTAGCTGATTGAGCGGAGTCGAAATCAGCGACCGGTTTGACATTTAATTTGGCCCAGCGACTTAGCGCAAAAGTCGGCATTCAGCAGTCGGAAATCGGAGTGATACCGACTCTCTGAAATTAAGGTTGTAGATCTTGTTCCCCTGCCCCTCGGTTCCCCCTGTCCCTCGGCTCCCCTGCCCCTCGGATTTCATGCCCCTCAGATTTCATGGGGAAGCCGATCGCTGAGAATTGCTCCCCGGCTCGCTCTAATAAAGATTGAGGTCATAGAATCGGTTGGCCAAGACGACTCCCACCAAGGCCATTAGCAGCAGCAGCCAAATGCTAATGGCCGCCTGCGTGACCTGCTCAGCCTGAGGTTGGGCCTGAAGTTGTCGAGGCCGGAGATCTTGTATGAGAAAGGTCGTCACGGCTGCCAAATTGAGACAGATGACGTTGGTCAGCGTCAGCAAGGAAGCCCCAAAGGCAGATGACCATTCAGCCGCTCCCAGCAGTAACCCGGCAACGACCAGCGGCGGCAGCAAGGCTACCGAAACCATGACGCCCACAATGCCGCTGCGCTCTTCGCTGGTCAGGGCGATCGCGCCTGCGACGCCCGAGGCAAAGGCCAGAATGCCATCGGGCCAGCGCACCTGCACACGACTGGCGATTTCCGATGATTCCAAAGACACGGGGACGACATAGCCGATGGCCACGGCCAGAAGCAGGGCCAGCAAAATGCCGATACTCCCCGTTCGCAGGGTGCGGTAGGCCAGGGATTTATCCCCCAGGGTGGTGGCGACGGCCAAGGCCATGTTGGGCTGCAGCAGGGGGGCAATCACCATCGCCCCAATCACCACAGCCTGGTTGTCGCGCACAATGCCGATCGCGGCAATCACGGTTGATAGCACGATTAATGAGAGCTGCACCCACGACAGATCAGCACTTTGAAAAACGCGATCGTAAATCTCTTCGCGGTTGATGCGAGATGACTGAGGCTTGAGGCTTGCGTTCAGGACTGACTGCAGCAAGTTTTCTGCCTCTGGGTCGTGCTCTTGTTCCTCTCTGGTGGTGAGTGGCAGCGAAGCCTCCACCTCTAACAACAGCAGCCGAAACCCCTCAACCCCTTCAAACTGGGTGGCAAACAAGTCAATGACCGTTTCCGCTTCGGTGGCATCGACTAATAGTCTGACCCAGAGCTGGTCTTGCCAGCGGGTTTCGAGCCAGGTAGCGATCGCGGCTTGGTCTTTTAACAGTTGGGTGACCTGCTTTTGATGCTGCTCCGGCAAAAATACTTCAATTAAACGTTGGCTCATAAACTTGGCCAGCTTTCCCCGGTGCTCGATGTGGCTTCCAGCCGTCATTTCATCTTCGTCTAAGTGACTACTGACGTCTAGATTGTCGGCAGCGGTGGTGATGGAAGGACTATTTATGGCGACATGAGCGGCTGATTGGGAGGGGGCCACACCAGCGATCGCTCCGATTCCGCAATCATGTCGAGAAAGTTCAACAACTTTTGTAGGATTCATCCCGATAGAAATTGTTCCCACCGGAAGGTTAAGTGCGGCCTCAGTTTTGACCCAAGCCCGCCCCGGCAAGCGGTTCCAAATGCTGGGCCAGCTCAACTAACCATCTATGGGTCTTAGTCAATGAAGTCTTCTAGTAAAGTCGCCTTGATTACCGTCGGATCAGCCGTCTCACTCTCGGCCCTAGGCGCATCGGCCCAAGCTCAAGCGACGGGCACCGCAGCGGATTTGTTGCCGTTAGACTCGCCAGACATTTCAGCGGAAGCCCTGCCCGACCAGACCAAAGCGCTGCCGGTAGCAGGCGTCAGCGCGTCGGTGCAGCCCGAGGCGACCTACAGTCCTGATTTGTTGCGCACCGTGGCGAGCAACATCAATAACACCGACCACAATGACGACGAAGATGACACCCCCGACATCGGCGATTTGGTTGATTTGAGCTTTTTTGAGCAGTTTATTGATGACAATGGCAATGTCGATTTGCCGCTAGGCATCACGGTCTATGAGGCGATGGGCAGAACCTCGATCGGCTTTGGCGGCGAGTTTCGCTAATCCGCTAACGACGCCAGCCGTAGGGTGCGTTGCTGCCAAGCAAACGCACCCTACGGTTGAATTCATTGAGGTGTCGTTGAGCACAGAGAATTATTCAAGCTTTTTGCGTAGACTGGAGGGAATTGATGGAGCGCTGAGCAGATGACGGAGCAGCAGTTTGACGTTTTTCTGTGTCACAACAGCGAAGATAAGCCTGCCGTCATCGAAATTGCGCAACAGCTGCGGCAAAACAATATCAGGCCTTGGCTCGATATTTGGGAGTTGCGTCCTGGAGTAGATTGGCAAGAGGTTTTAGAAGAGCAAATTAGACAGATCAAGTGCGTTGCTGTATTTGTTGGAAAAGCTGGATTGGGGCCTTGGCAAAAGCGAGAAATGCGTGCGTACATTCGAGCATTTGTAAACCAAGGATCGCCGGTTGTTCCCGTACTCCTGCCATCGACCTCAAAAGTACCAAGTTTGCCAATATTTTTAGAAGGTTTTCACTGGGTTGATTATCGGCTGCAAACCCCCGATCCGACGGTTCAGCTGATTTGGGGCATTACGGGCCAAAGACCTAATGACGCGTTGGGGACAGCTGAGGTCATTCAAACTCAAACAGTGGCATCAGAGACCAAGCCGAGTACGAATGTGGCAGCAGAACTCGCTGCTGTGCGACAAGAACTTGAACGACTGAAAACCCAGCAGTCAGCAGTTGAGAAACCGCTGCCGAGAGCTGCAGTACCCGATGACTTAAGCTCTGAGAAGGGCATTGACTATACGCGTTTGCGAGACTTACTTAGAGAGGGCAAATGGCGAGACGCGGATAAAGAAACCTACAAAGTGATGATTCGGGCGGTGGGCAAAGAATCAGGAGACTGGTTTAGCCCCGACGAACTGCAGAACTTTCCATGTGCTGACCTGAAAACGATTGACAGCCTGTGGACAAAGTACAGTAAGGGACACTTCGGCTTTAGCGTACAGAAAGCCATCTGGCAGAAACACGGCAGCCCGACATCATCCGGCAAAAGATGGGATCAATTTTGTATCGACGTGGGCTGGAAGCCTGCCGATGCCAGTCGATACTACAAAACCAGCGAACTCAAAGCCGACCCCAAATTTTCTCCTCGCGGAGAATTTCCGGAGGTGGTGGGTGGGGGGGGTGTGGTGTGGGTCTCTTCTCTCGCATCCAGACTTGTAAACTGTAGCAAATAAGCGCTTCAGCCTGGTTTCAAGAATTATTGCCGACTGCCTCTGCACGGGTTTTTAGGTGTTTCGGCGATCTGTTACCTGGCACCGTCGGTCAGGTCGTGTCCGCAAATTGCAGGGCCGCAATTTCGGGGTTCAGGCAATTGGCTAATACAAACTTTTTGGCCACGGCTTCAACGTCATCCAAAGGTGCGTTCCAGGTTTGCCAGAGACTCTTTTGTCCTGGGCTAACCTGCTTGACTTTCATCTTGAGCCGTAAGCCAGCAAGTTTTTGGTTGCCCCAATGGCTCTGGCGCTTGGGCTTGGACTGCGGCTGATATCTTTTGCACAGCTGACGATACGCCTTAACGCACAGGTCTAAGGTTGCGCCCAAAGCGAGAAACGCTGGATGCCATTGGGTAATGCCATCGTCAGTGAGGCGGTCGTAAGTGCCGTAATTGCTGAAATCGTAGAACCACCCCCGCTGCATGTTGGCAGCTTGAGGATTGGCATGAATGTAGCGCAACGTGTTGAGGGCGCGCCGATGGTCGGTCATCGGAAAGCCGGTACTGTGGTATCGCTTTTCCCAAAAGTGGCCGGTGCGGTGCAGCAGGCGATTAAAGCTCATGGCGGTATACCAGTTGAGCCAGTGCATGATTTTGGGTAGGTCTGTAGCCTTGTTGGGTTTAAGCAAGTAGTGTACGTGATTGCTCATGATGCAGAGGCCGTACATCGTTAAGCTAAATTTCTGACGACACTGCTTAATTGCGGATAGCAAGAGTTCTCGACATTCAAAGCGCGTCAGCCGAAATTCTCGGTTATTACATCGAGTGGTGACGTGATAGCAGTAGCCTGGCGTGAGTTCACGTTGCGGTCTCATCAGCATCAGCCTTCTATCTGGGGCGCTGATGATTATTTTGAAACAGACTCTGGAATTAGCAATCCTTGCAAGTCCAAATTTTGGAGATCAACTTTAGAGGAAGCCAGGTCAATTTCCAGGCCCACCACGCCGCCCATGGCATCAAAATCAACCACAACATCGGTTGCAATTTCTGCTGATTCGAGACTGGGGCGGTCATTCAGCCGAATCGACAGCGTGTCCGTTTCTGAAAAATATCGAACTTTCACGGTTCTAGACCTCTACGTAATCGGGATCCGAAGTTGCGGTCAAAGTACGCATTGTGTAGCGTCTCTCCATCTTCCAAGATAATGACTCGAAGCACGCGATCGCCAAATTCTGGAATCTGGCCCCAGATACTCAGCCGCCCGTTGGCTTGTTGAGTGCGTTTAATCGGCGCTGCAACGACGCGATCGCACCACTCTCGTTTGATTTCTGGTCGCTCCAGCAACTTCTGTTTAAAATAGGGAGTTGTCTTCAATCTTCAACGCCAGAGATCTTGGCCAGCGCTTCCGAATAAGCCGCCAAATCAGCGCGCAGCGCTTCCAAGTCGCGACGCAAAATCGGCTCTTGCTCCCAGGCTTTTTCATGCGCTTGCGGGCTCACCTCGATCGCCCGCTTCGCCTCCCAAGCCTGCAACAACGGATGCCACTTCGACAAAAAAGGCCGTAGCCCCCGGTTAAGGACCGCGATCGCAATGCCCCCCACCGAATTAGAGGCCGCACCCACCTTTGGTCCCGCCTTCCGCAAAATTTCACGAGTCGAGCCAAACAAGCTGTAGAGCGAGTTCATCGCTTCGCGCACAGTGCCATGCTCGGCGCTCAAAGACTGCACCGCGACTCGGGTTACCAGTTCGACGTACAGTTCCCAGGCGGCATTTTGCTCCGTGGGGTCGGCTTCCCACGAGGCCGAGCCGATGCCAAAGGGCAGGCTGACGGAAACGGATTTAAGAATAGCAGGGGGCGCTTTAGCCATGGGGAGATACCCAGTAGAAGTTAACGGGAGGGCGCTTTGGACGGCAGGTTGACCGATCCTGAGATTGCTAGAGGCAGTTGGCTAGGGCCTCGCGGGCCTGTTCGCGATCGTCGAAGTGAATCTTTTCGGTGCCGAGAATTTGATAATCTTCGTGGCCTTTACCGGCGATGAGCACACAATCGCCGGGTGCTGCCTGGGCGATCGCCACGCGGATGGCCTCTGCGCGATCGCAGACTACCTGCTCCGCTGGCAGCGTGACGGGAATGCCCGCCACCACATCGGCCAAAATTCGCTGGGGGTCTTCGGTGCGAGGATTGTCGGACGTGGCGATCGCGATGTCGGCCAGGTCGTAAGCGATTTTGCCCATTTTGGGGCGCTTGGTGCGATCGCGATCGCCGCCGCAGCCAAATACGCAAATCAGCCGTCCCGTAACAAAGGGCCGCGCTGCCGTCAGAGCATTTTGCAGACTGTCGGGCGTGTGGGCGTAGTCCACAATCACACTCACCGCTTGCTCCGGACTCACCACCACCCGCTCCATGCGACCGGGCACGCCGCCAAACTGGGGCAAGCAGGCCGTCACCTGATCGAGCGTGACGCCCAAATGCAGTGCTGCCCCCACCGCTGCCAGCATATTCGACAGGTTGAACTGACCCACCAGCGGCAGCGAAAACGAGGCGCTGCCCTGGGGCGTGTGCAGCTGACCGCTGACGCCGCTGGCCCCGTAGATTAGCTCCGACGTGTAGAGGTCGGCGGTGGTATTTTCGACGCTGTAGCTCCAGCCTTTTTGTCCGACTCGCTCTAATAGCCTCTGACCATAGTCATCGTCTTGGTTGATGACGGCGCGGCCCTGCAGATAGTCGTCGTTAAACAGCAGCGCCTTGGCCTCAAAATAGGCCGCCATCGTCTCATGAAAATCCAAATGATCTTGGGTGAGGTTGGTGAATACGCTCACTGCAAAGGGACAGCCCCAAACCCGCTTTTGCGCCAGCGCGTGGGAGCTGACCTCCATTACCAGCGAGCGACAGCCCGCCTCGCGCGCAGCGGCCAAATCGGCCTGCAAATCGACGGCAAAGGGCGTGGTATGCACGGCAACGGTTTCGTAGCCGGGCCAGCGCGCGTAGAGCGTGCCCAACAGACCGGTAGGCTGATCGGCCTGCTGGAGCAGCGCTTCGATTAGGTGTGTCGTAGTGGTTTTGCCATTGGTGCCGGTGACGCCGACCAGCTGCATGGCCTGCCCCGGCGTGTCATAAAATCCGGTGGCCGCCTCAGCACAGGCGATCGCCATATCGTCGAACGGCAGCACCAGCGCCTCGGGGTGATGCTGCTCAGGCGGGCGGTTTTGGTAAGCCTGAGGCGAGACCAAGGCGGCGATCGCCCCCGCTGCGATCGAGCCAGGCCAAAACTCGCCGCCATCCACCCGCGTACCGGGCATGCCGATAAACAGATCACCGGGCTGGCAGGCTTGAGAGTTCGTGCAGAGCCGTTTCACCGGTTGCGATAAAGCGGCATGAGTCGGCAGGGCGATTGCGGGCGTCACCCCGGCTTGACTCATCTGCGTTAGCAAGCTCTGCAAATCCATGTCCGCCACCTCTCACAAAATTGGATTTCGCTTATTTTGCCGTATCCGGCTCTAAATAGGTCTGTAACATTTTCTCGACGCGCGCGATCGAGGCGCGGGGCGACTGGCGCGGCAGAGCCGTCTCTTGTGCTCCCGCAGCGGTTTCCACCACGCGGCACAGCACCGGAATTTCGTACTGATAGCGGCTAAACCAGTCGTCACGGGTGGTGATGTCGCGGACTTCTAGCGTGAAGTCGAGGTGAGATAAGGCCTCTAATTTTTCTTGCAAACCGGCACAGAGATGACAGCCCGGTTTGCTATACAGCACTAATTTCAAAGCGATACTCCGAAATTGACGAGGAATGGATGCGATTGACCTTTACTTTACTATCGCGCGCGATCGCGAGGGGAGGGCGATCGCGCCAACCTTGACCCAGCCAGGAAGGTCATGACTGGGGCCGGATTATCAGGAGGGTTTCCGCCCGCTGCTAGAGGGGTAATCCCCAAATCCCCACCGGATTATGTGTGATTGAATGAATTAATCGGTGTATAACTGAATGTGGCACTGTAAACACGCAACACAGGTAATGAACTTATGGTTCAGTGCATGACACCCCCAGCCCAAATCGCCCCCGCTGACCTCGATCTCGATCAGCTCAACCGAGAGTTCGAGACGGCGACTCCCCAAGATATTTTGCGGTGGGCGCTCCAAACCTTTCCGCATGGGTTAGCCCAAACGAGTGCCTTCAGCATTCCGGTCACTATTCACATGCTCTATCAAGAGCTGACCCCTAAGCGCCCGGTGCCGGTGATCTTTCTCGATACGTTCCATCATTTTCCCGAAACGTTGGCCACCGTTGACCGCGCTCACGAGCGCTACCAGCTTGATTTGCAGGTCTACCGTGCCATTGGCGTCAGCAGCCGCGAGAGCTTTGCGACTCGCTACGGCGATGAACTGTGGCACCGCGACATCGATCAGTTTCACTATCTCACCAAGGTGGAACCATTGCAGCGCGCCCTGGCCGATATCGAGGTCACCGCCTGGGTCTCGGGTCGGCGGCGCGATCAGTCAGCCACCCGTCAGGCCATGCCCATTTTGGAGCTCGACGTCGATGGGCGGCTCAAGGTCAATCCCCTCGCCAATTGGACGCGCAAGGATCTGTGGAACTACGTCTACCAGCACAACGTGGTCTACAATCCGCTGCATGATCAGGGCTATACCAGCATTGGCGATGAGCCGCTGACAACCCAAGTTCAAAATGGCGAGTCGGAGCGAGCCGGTCGGTGGCGAGGCTCGGCTAAAACCGAGTGCGGCATTCATGGTTAGGGGCTGGCAAATTCATCGCCTGCCACCTTGTGCCAAATTCCCCCTCGCTAACCCCCAACCCTCCTACTCATTGACGTTGCCTGACGGGACTTAAGCTTTTCGCCGATCCCTTAGTTGGCTCCCGGCTCCCGACTGGGAAGCTGTTCAAAAGCTGCTTGCACAAACTGATTCTTGCCTTGTCCTTTGGCTGAATACATCACCTGATCGGCCATCGAGAGGGCATGACTGGCGTCATCGGGCATCGAGGCAAACGTCACCGCGCCAATGCTGAAGCCAATGCTCGCTTGGTCGCTGTGCAGCTGTGACAGCACGGCAAACACTCGTTGCAGCACGATGGTGGCCTGCGGCTGCTCGGTCTGGGGCAAGAGCATGGCAAATTCGTCACCACCTAATCGAGCCTGAAAGTCGGTAGTTCGCAGCTGTTGTCTGAGCACCACCGCCACGTCCTTGAGCAAGCGATCGCCTGCCGCATGGCCCAAGCGATCGTTGACCTGCTTAAAGTTATCGACATCGAGATAAGCCAGCGTAAAGGGCAGCTCATACCGCTGCGATCGCTGAATTTCCTGCTCCAGCATTTCGGTAAAGGCGCGGCGATTGAGCAACGTCGTCAAAAAATCCGTATTGGCTAATCGTTGCTCCTGTCGATAGGCGGCTTTTAGCTCCGCCAGCAGCGTCACCACCAGCCCAAAAAAAGCCAGCCTGACCGCCGCATTCCACACTAAAAACGGCACCATATCAGAGGTTAAAACTCGATGGATTTCTGCGACAAACCAGAGCACTGCACTCAGCAAACTGGCTCCGTAGCCGAGTTTCGGCTTCAGGTACCAAGTGATCGCGGCAATGGGCAACACATAAAGAATCGAGAGCCCCAGGTCAACGTTGAGCAAATAATCAACGCCCCAAATCACGCCCAACATCAAAGCACTGCCCAACCCCAGCTGCCAATCAGACTGCTGGCGAAGAAACTGGGGAATTGAGCGGCGCGGCTGCTTCATAATCGATGTGAACGGGTGATTGGAACGGCTTAGGAAAGCTGGGCCTCTTTTTATCCAACACTCTGGTGCGCTGTCAATAGGTTGCTCCCGAACGCTGACCAGAAAAAATTACTGCGGGGGCACAACCAGCCCTTGCAGGGGGCAGCTAAATCTCTGGCCAGCGTTTAAGATACGGGGCAGGCTAGGGAAAAAGGACATGACCAACCGCCCAGAAATCCATGTGGCGATCGCCCTCTTGATGCGTCAGGGGCAGTTTTTGCTACAGCTGCGCGATGATATCCCGACCATCTTGTATCCAGGCTGCTGGGCTTTTTTTGGTGGCCACATTGAGCCTGGCGAAACGCCGGAAGCGGGCATCTGGCGCGAGCTGCAGGAAGAAATCAACTACACGCCCCCGGCCCTGTCGCGGTTTACCGAATGGCGCAACGAGCACATTGTGCGTCACGTGTTTTACGGCGAGTTAACGGTTCCCCCCGAGCAGCTGGAACTCAATGAAGGCTGGGATCTGGGACTGTGGACTGTGGACGAAATTCGTCGGGGCGAGCGATTT
Source organism: uncultured Halomicronema sp. (assembly GCA_937899725.1). Classification (GTDB taxonomy): domain Bacteria; phylum Cyanobacteriota; class Cyanobacteriia; order Phormidesmidales; family Phormidesmidaceae; genus Halomicronema. The sequence goes on along the minus strand of CALCCA010000105.1, from coordinate 9,507 downwards.
TCGGCTCGGGCCAATCAAGTGCGTCCCCTCGGCCAGCCCCACCAGGCCCTCCTACTAAAATTTATTGCTGAGCGCGGCGACCTGAGCAGCAGCATTGATGTTCCCAGTGCCTGATATCCCCTTCTCAGAGAGCGGACTCCCGAGGCAATCTTGGCAATGTCACAGTTTCCCGAATTGCGATCGGTGACCTGACAAAAGTTGCCTGAGCGAGAACAACCTGAGGCACAAAGTTGACTACTCGACGGTGGGCAGCTGTAAGTAGATGCCATAAAAAGCAGCCCCATCAGTAGCTGACAGGGCTGGAGACGCAGTTAGGAGGTATCTTAAACCCAAAGATAAGGGCAACTTTGCGCAACGCGAGACTATTTAAGAAGAATTTAAGGAGCATCGCCGTGAAAGTTGCAAATGTTTATGGCACTCGCGGTGGTGGTCGGCTGCTGCTTCAAAGTCAGGAAAGTGCCTGATGGCCTAGCAGAATACCCTTTGATAAGGACCAGGCCCGACAGAATGTAAAGGTCGGCAGTCAGAATTGCAAGACTCATCAGATCGCCATTGCACCCATCTCGACTGATGTGATCAAAATGCCGCTTGCGATCGCTCAACACTAACCCGATCCAGATTCAGCACTGGAGTTTTTGCCCTCGCCTGCATTCCATCACCTGCGATCAGCAGCTCTCATACAGAGAACGATTCTCCGGCTTAAACCGACTCCGCTGGATACGAAATGATGAGTCTTCCACCCTAAAGCTGCGCGTCTCAATGCCTTAATCGCCTCAACGCAGACCCGTGCAGCCAACATGCGCATTGCTGAGCTAACGCATCTTGCTAGGACTGGATGGCTCGGCGTTACTCGCTAAAACCCGGCAACGGAGAGGGTGGGATTCGAACCCACGGTCCTTTTGGGACATCCGATTTCAAGTCGGACGCAATCGACCACTCTGCCACCTCTCCAGGCTTAGCCATTGTAAATCATCCGTTCACCATGAAGCATCCCAGCCTCAGCGGCATTTTTCGAAACTGGCCTGCCTCACGAGGGCAAATCTGGCCCTGCCGACTGGGAGTTGTCGCCGCGATCCACTATTCACCGCTCCGCAAAAATGAGTGGCCCTTCTATGCAATGCCGGCAAACATCTCGGCAAAGGGTTTGGGGGCGACATTTTCTTGAGCGATGATCTCAACGATTTTATTTTTGGCAGCCGGATCAGTGAGGGCGGCGACGCAGGTTTCTGCCACCTTGAGTCGCGGCACGTTGCCATCAAATAACGTATCCGCCGGTGCCATCATCAGGGCGCGGTCATCGGTGTCATCACTTTTGAGCCCCCCTGGTCGCACGATGGTGTAAGGCAAGCCACTGGCGATCAGGTAATCTTCTGCCTGTTTTTTCCACCACAAAATCAGCCAGAACAGGTTCAGCGGATGTAAAAAACGTGAGACACAGAGAGAAGACACGATGACGAAGTGCTCGATGTTGTGGGCCTGCGCCACGTTGATGAGGTTTTTGGTGCCTTCATAGTCCACTTGATAAGGGCCGGTGGGGTCGAAGCTGGGACGCGCCCCAGTGGCACATAAAAGGACGGTGCAGTCAGCGATCGCGGCTTCAATGCTGGCCTGATTTTGGACATCACCGGTGACAACTTCAACCGTGTTAGGCAAGATCTCTTTGGCTTGGGCTGGGTCGCGCACCATTGCCCGAACGGGAATGCCCTTGCCGATTAATACCCGCACGATGCGACGTCCCGTTTCGCCCGTTGCGCCAACCACTAATGCTTTCATCGTGCTTCCCCTGAGAATAAAATGACAAAATCTATCTTGGCTATCGTTACCATTGAAAAAGTTGCTCTGTGTTGGGGGCAAACCGTAGCGATAGCTTCAACATTGCGAACAGTCCTATTCATAAGCTAACCGTACTGCAGTAGGCTTGCGGAGAAAAGGCGTTGACTCATGCGGAAAGATGATTTTTGTCCGTGTATTTTCGACTAGGTAGGTTCAGTTCACCTGGGTTAAGCTTTTGTGAGTAATCGCGATCGTCAATTTTGCTCTTTCTGATTCGGAAGGTGTAGGCGGCGTGTTGATTACAATGGCATTTGGGTTATAACCAAGGCGACGGCCAGCGATCGCCCCCTGCCTTTTGACATTGCTTATAGGAACGAGTGGCTCAGCGCATCCATGCAAACATCCTTTACTAACCATCGAGCTGACGACCTGGCGGTTCCAGGCTTTGGAACGGTCTCTAACCCGATGGAACCGGTTGACGGCAACTCCGAATCGCCTCACACTGAAATCTCTCGCGGCGCTCCGTTTCTGTTCAAAGGGGGCTATGTTGGGCGCATGGATATGGCCGCTGATCGCCTCACAGTGACTCAGTATTTAGACGATCACCACGCTTGGTTTTTGCGGTGTGCACATCCGATGACGGCAACGCCACTAGGCGATAACGGATATGACCTGACGGTGGGTCACTTTGGCGCGTTGGGGTATGATGTTGAGCCTAAAATCGGCTTGCATTTGCTGCCTCAAGATCACGGGGTCTATCGCATTGAAACCATTCCGATTCCGGGCTATATGGCACCGGGCTACGAAGTTGATTTCAAGGCATCGCTTGAGCTTAAGGAGATTTTGAGTGAGTCAGGAGCCGTGATCACCCAGGTGGATTGGGATCTCGATTTGAAGGTGTGGGTGAGCTTTCCTCGCTTTATCCAGGCTTTACCCAAGCGGATCGTGCAGAAAACTGGGGATCATTTGCTAGGGCAAATTGTGCGTCAGGCCTCGCGGCTTTTGACGCTCAAAGTTCAAGAAGACTTTCACCAAACGCTGGATTTACCGTTTCCGGAAAGTTACCGTAAGCGCAATCATCATTTCTTTGATCGATTCTCAAAGGGGGCTGAGTCTCACGAGTAATCGACCAACCGCTCACGGTTACTAGCCGCGCCGGACGCCCGCCAAGCCTGCGGGTGGGGCATAGCGTCTTGGGCTTAGAGCGTCTATTAGTGGGATGTTAGGTTGTTGTTCTACAGTCGCCATCGCGCTTCTCAACTGGCGATACACTCTGCAGCAGTCGCTCAGCGGGAAACCGGTTGGGCGATTTTGAGTGGGGCCAGGTTTTGCCTGACAGCTTGCCTGCCGTAATGCCAGATGTGAGCATTTCATGGGATCACGTGACCGGTTGGCGGAATGTGGGGACGGCGATGCCTGAAAGAGTCAGGCGGTCACTGTCTTAGTGCCGGAGCGTCAATCGCTGCTCGGTCAAGCCCCTCCAGATGACTGAAGTTGTGATATGGCAAGCCACAGTTCGATCAGGTCACTCCAGAGGACTGAAATCACCATCTGGTCAGATTTTCAATTCCGATTTCCGTAGGGCCTTGCCCTTCCCGCAGGGTATTCTGCCTGCCGAATTCTTGTATGTTGAGAGCAGTAGCGCTAAACCGACAATTTTGGGCATGTGGTATACAGATCGCCCTATGCCGTCGGATCTTGCCATGCTTGCCGGGGAGGCTGTGATATCAGGCGGCAGGGCGCGGTTTCTCGCCCCTCGCTAAGGGGGCAGAACGGGCGGGTCATTTCTGCCTCCAGGCTTTTGACCGTCCCTGATTTGACGTACCCTGGTCTGTATTGAGCGATCGGGCAGCGGTGGCGACTGGCTCGATTGTGATGTTAATGCGAACCGTCAGTATCGTTTGCTTTAACGATCGTGTGGGTATTCTGAAAGCGAGTTTTTAAGAGCAATTGATTGTTAGGTGGCACATGTCACTGGACAGTGCAATGCCATAATTTTGGGAGACTTCAAACATGACTGTGGCATCTCATTCACGCAAAGTTAACAAGGCTAAGATGCTGGTTGTTGACGACGAGCCTGACAATCTCGATCTGCTTTATCGCACGTTTCGGCGCGACTTTACGGTGTTGAGAGCTGAGAGCGGTCAACAAGCCCTAGAGATCTTGTCTGAGCACGGCGAAGTTGCGGTCATCATTTCTGATCAGCGCATGCCAGAGATGAAGGGCACTGAGTTTTTGAGCAAGACCGTCCCTGAGTTTCCTGACACGGTACGCATCATTTTGACCGGTTTTACCGATGTGGAAGATCTGGTTGATGCGATCAATGCTGGTCAGGTCTACCGCTACATTACGAAGCCCTGGGACCCCGACGAGTTAAAGCACGTGGTGGATCAGGCCGCCCATACCTATGATTTGTTGAAGCAGCGTGGGGAAGCCATCGACCTGCTAGAAAATCAGCATTGGGTCGTGATGAAAATGGCGGAGATTGCCCAATCTACCGATGATGTGACGGTGGCCTTGCCAGATATCGCCACAGCGGCCCAGCGCGTGATTGGGGCGCAAGGCGTTGCTGTACATTTAGTTGATCAAGCTGTTTTGGCCGACCATGTGGGGATTGCCGGTACTGCCAGCAGTGATTTGATTAAGCAAGATCCTCTAGTGGGCGAGGCGATCGCCAGCCGTGAGCTGAAGTACTGCACGGATGGTGCCAAGGTCGCTGATGCGGCTACCAAAGCGGCTTATGAGGCTGCCGGCATGGGGGCGCACTGTGTTGCACCCGTCCGGTTTCGCGGCGCGGTGGTTGCGATCGTCTCTTTGCAGTGGGCATCGCCTCAGGTGTTCTCAGAGCGCAGCCAAAACTTTATCAAAATGACGGCTCAACAGGTGGCATTAACGCTGGCCTGTCTGTAAATCGCGTCGCAGGGCTATCGTAGTCTGAGTAGAACCTCACGACGCGCAATCCACCTGTGACTCAAACACCGTCTCCCTCCGCTGATGACATTCAGGGCCTGTTCGACCGCATTGCGCCAGTTTATGACGACTTTAATCAGCAGCTGAGCTTCGGTCTGCATCAGGTTTGGAAGCAAATGGCCGTCGATTGGAGTCAGGCAGCGGCAGGGCAGATCGGGCTTGATGTCTGCTGCGGCAGTGGTGATCTGGCGCTGCTACTGGCCCGCCGCCTCGGCCAAACCGGCCAGGTATATGGCTTAGACTTTGCGCCGGCGCAGCTGGCGATCGCCCAGCAAAAGGCGACGCAGCAAATTGGGTTGGCGCCCGTACAGTGGATTGAAGGCGATGCGCTGCAGTTACCCTTCGATGACGCTGAGTTTGACGTGGTCACCATGGCCTACGGTTTGCGCAACCTCACCGACGTGCCTCAAGGTCTGAGAGAGCTGCAGCGAGTGCTCAAACCGGGTGGGCGGGCGGCAGTGCTTGACTTCCACCGACCGGCGTCAGCGTGGCTACGGCAATTTCAACAATGGTATTTAGATAACGTGGTGGTCACCGCCGCCCAGCGGTTCGACCTGACTGCCGAATACGCTTACATTAGTCCCAGTCTTGACCGGTTTCCGACCGGGCAACAGCAGGTGCAGCTGGCCCAAACGGCTGGCTTTGCTGACGTCACGTTTTACCCCGTGGCGGCCGGGCTGATGGGCATCCTGGTCATGACCAAATAAGGGCGAGGTGGGGTTTATACGCCTTACGGGGCAAGCGCTGCGACGGTGGGTTTGTTATGATAGCTCGGCACGTTGGTATCGGTGCGATCGCCCCTGGTTGCTTAAATGGTCTGGTCTGATATTTGGCTACTGCTAGCCCCGCCTCTGGTCGGCGGTGTGATTGGGTATTTCACCAATGACCTGGCTATCAAGATGCTGTTTCGACCCTATCGGCCTTACTACCTGTTTAAGCGCCGATTGCCTTTAACGCCGGGGTTGATTCCGAGTAATCAGGCGCGGCTGGCCCGCCGCGTTGCCGACACGATTATGGGGTCACTGCTGACCCCTACAGAACTCGAAAATCTAGCGCGTCGCCTCTTGCAGACTGAGCGCACTCAACAGGCCATTCGCTGGCTATTAGAACTGACGCTGGATCAGATTCAGTCTCGCAACCAGGCGCGCACCGCCGAAATTGTCGGTAAGGTCTTGCAGGATGTGTTTGGCGCGTCTCTGCCCCGATTGCTGAAGGTTTGGGCGCGGCGTGAAGACTTTCTGGAAGCGCAGATTAATCAGATTTTTGACCAGGTGCTGCTGGAATTTCAGCTATCGCCCGATCAGGCCCAGCAACTGTCAAGCTGGCTGCTGATTTCCGTGCTGCCGCCAGATCGCCTGCGCCGGACGCTGGTCGATTTTTTGACCGATCGCAACATTCAAGTCATTGACGAAATCTTTCGGTCTAAAACCAGTGGCACCTATTGGGTAGTGGCCAATCTGTTTGGCGTGCGGAACGCTCTGACTCGCTTGCGCACCTTTTGTCTGGATGAGCGGGAGACCACGAATCTACGCCTTGCGGAATTAGTAGAAGCGCTCAATCTCAATGCCCGACTGCAAGAAATGCTGCAGCAGCTCACTCTACAGCGTCTGCCAGTCTCCACCGTGCGAGAACTGCGCACCACGATTCGAGAAGCCGTGCGCGGCTATATCCAAACCTTGGGGCCAGAGCTGCTACAGGGGCTCAGTGCGACCATCAACTGGCAGATGCTGGCTAACCAACTGCTGAATCGCTTGCGCAACTCTAGCGTGATCAATGATTCCCTTGACCCCGTGAGTGAAGAGTTAGCGCTGATTTTAGAGCGCTATCTGGAAAAAGATTTGGAAAGCTTGGTGGCGCAGGTGATTCCGATTCTCGATATTGATCAGGTGATTATTGAACGGGTCAGTGCCACCAACCCTGAAGAGTTAGAAACCGCGGTGCAGGGGATCGTGCGCAACGAGCTGCAGGCGATCGTGAATCTCGGTGGTGCCTTGGGTGTTTTGATTGGGGGGCTGCAGGCAGTCTTTTACTACCTGCGGTAGCTGGGATTGAGTGCCAAGCTGGCGGCGATCGCCGCTCAGCACCGCCGTGAGGCAGACGAATATTGCCGTCCTGTCTGGCGTTCAACAGAGCGGTGCCGGATCGCCCCCGATTACTTGTTTAATAAAAGAAGAAGATTCGATTAACGACTGCTGACATGGCCAAACCCAAACATACTCAAGCTCACCTGTCGCGCACGGTGCCTAAAAACCAGTCGGAATTTTTTAAGCAGCGGACCCGCGATTCAATGACTTACTACATGGGGGCCAAGCTGCTGGAGGTGGGCGTTAATCCCAAAAAGACGATTTACCGTTGGAAATCGGCCATTCAGGGTGACGAGGAAGTCATCACCGTCAGTGCTTACTGGGGCGAAACGCGCGAGAAGATCGAGGCCGAAGAAGCCTGAGACAGTGCTTGGGCGGAGCTGTGCCCACTGGCTCACGCCTTTATTCACCCTGTTGATATTGGCTCAACTGCTGAATGAGCTTAGCGACGAGGCCCGTCCAGCCGGTTTGATGGCTGGCCCCGAGACCGGCACCGTTGTCACCATGGAAGTATTCGTAAAACAGCACGTAGTGACGCCAATGCGGATTGGACTGAAAGGGATGCAGCCCGCCGTATAGGGGGTGATCGCCCGTCTCATCCGGTAAGAAAATATTGGTCAACCGCTGCGATAGCTCTGCCGCGACTTCCCAAAGATTCATCTGCTACCCCGAGCCGGTGGGACATTCCACGGTGAAGTCATCGCCGAGGTAATGGTGAAACTTTTGCAGTGATTCGATCAGCAAGTAATTGGTGGGAAACCAGATTGGGCCGCGCCAGTTGGAATTGCCGCCAAACAGGCCACTGTTCGATTCTGCCGGTTCGTAATGCACGTAAAAGTCTTCACCATTCGCGTGAAAGTGGTAAGGGTGCTCGGCGTGATAACGAGACAGCGCGCGAATCCCGTAGGGGCTGAGAAACTCGGACTCGTCGAGCAGCTTGGTGAGAATCCGCCGGAGTTTGTCATGGGGTTCGACCCGACCCAGCGTGGCGTAGCAGAGGGCTAAAAGGCGGCGTGCCCCCATGCCTTCAGTTTCCATACAGGCGACGTTTTTCTTCAGCTCTGGCCGGTTGTCAATAAACCAGTCCATGCGCTGCTTAAAGTTCGGCACTTTCGCCAGCCGGTCGGGCTCTAAGGTGGCCACGGCAAAGAGGGGAATCAGACCCACTACAGAGCGCACCTTTAGGCGCTGGCGATCGCCATTGGGAAAATACAGCACATCGTAGAAAAAGCCATCATCGTCATCCCACAGCTGAGCGCGGTCTTCGCCAATGTGGTTCATCGCATCGGCAATGTAGATGAAGTGCTCGAAGAACTTCGTGGCCATGTCTTCGTACACTGAGTTTTCGATCGCCAGCTCTAAAGCAATGGTGAGCATGTTGAGGCAGTACATCGCCATCCAACTGGTGCCGTCCGACTGCTCGATGTGGCCGCCAGTGGGCAGATCAGAGCTGCGATCGAATACGCCGATGTTGTCCAAACCGAGAAAGCCGCCCTCAAAGACGTTGTTGTCTCCCGCGTCTTTGCGATTGACCCACCAGGTAAAATTCAGCAGTAGCTTTTGAAATACCCGTTCTAAAAAAGGGCGATCGCCCTGTCTCTTGAGCTTTTCCTCAATTTTGTAGACGCGCCAGGTGGCCCAGGCATGAACCGGCGGGTTCACATCGCCAAAGGCCCACTCATAGGCTGGAATTTGACCATTGGGATGCATGTACCATTCCCGCGTCATGATATCGAGCTGATATTTGGCAAAGTCAGGATCGATCGCGGAGATCGGAATACAGTGAAACGCTGTATCCCAGGCAGCAAACCAGGGATATTCCCACTTGTCGGGCATCGAGATGATGTCGCAGGCATCGAGATGGCGCCAATGGCGGTTGCGACCGGGTTGGCGATGGGCCGGCGGTGGCGGCATGGTGGGGTCGCCCTGTTGCCAGAGATCGACATCAAAGGCGTAAAACTGTTTGCTCCACATCAAACCAGCGAAGGCTTGGCGCTGCAAGGCGCGTTCGGCCTCCGGCATCGCAAACGGGGTCACCGTCTGATAAAAGTCGTCGGCTTCTTGCTGCCGCTGGTGCAGCGCCGCCGCAAAATCGCCAAAAGGTTGCTCTAGCTGCGCGGCATCGCTGAGCCGCAGCCGCAGCTGCTGCGTTTCACCCGGTTCAATGGTCAAGTGGTAATGGGCGGCAGCCTTTGTGCCGATCGCCTCAGGATTGACGGCTGCAGTATCACCGGCGATGACGTAGCGGTGGAAGGCATCCTTAACATAGGGCGTGGTGTTGTCTGCACCGACGAGCGCCTGATTGTTCGTCTCATTTTCGGTGAAGAGGATAGAGTTATCGCCGTCAGCGGTGATGTGCTGGCAATAGAGATAGTGCGGGCCAAAATCAGGATGGCTGGCGGCCAAGGTGCTGAAATCGGCTTGCCGATCGGCCAGTTTGATCTGGGGTTTTGGGCTGTTTTCTGCCCAGCTCCAGGTATTGCGAAACCATAGGGTCGGTAGCACTGTCAGTGGTTTAGCTGCCGGGCCACGGTTGACGACTGTAATTTGGATCAAAATGTCGTCAGGGGTGGCCTTGGCATATTCCACCAAGACGTCAAAGTAGCGATCGCTCTCAAAGATGCCCGGCGTTGCATAATTAGGAGATGAACCAGGGTAATTTGCGATGCCATGTCCAGAG